>DYJA01000014.1:80352-101270 GCA_020723345.1 Candidatus Aquidulcis sp.
CAGGCCGGACCTAATGTGCGTGGCCAAGGGATTGAACGGCGGCTATATGCCGGTGTCTCCGGCGGCGCGCGCGCTGGCTGGCTTGCCCGAACTTGTACCCGGGCAAATCGCCAACAACGTCGTCGGCATGGGACCCGACACGCAACTCTATTTTCTCACCGACATCTTTGCGATTCCCAAAGGAATTCCGCGCTCGAACGCGTTCAGCATCGGCGATATCCTGATCGCCGCGGGCGCGGTGTGGCTGACGCAACGCGTGATGGTCAAGCCGACGCCCAAATAAAAAAATTCGATTTCCGATTTGTGACCTTCGATCTGGGCAATCGAAAATCATAAATCGTAAATCGAAAATCGTTGGTGCCGCATAAGGGATTCGAACCCTTGGTCTCCGCCTTGAGAGGGCGGCGTCCTAGTCCACTAGACGAATGCGGCGCAAATGAAACTGGGCGTATTTTATGCGTAACGCGGCGCGGTGTCAAATCAGTTTCATTTTGAATTCCTCTCGACTGGTGTTATAATCTCGCGCACCTGCAGCGCCGCTGGATTCTCCAGCGGCGTTTTATTTTTGCCGAGCGCGATGCCATGTCAGAAAGTACCGGACGAGAATTTCGTCACCCGCCAAAATCATTTCGCGTGGTGTGCTTCGACTGCGACAGCACGCTCGTCTCGATTGAAGGGATCGACGAACTGGCGCGGCTCAAGGGGCAGTTCGATCACATCGCCGATCTGACGCGCCGCGCGATGGACGGCGAATTGAAACTCGAAGAGGTGTTCGCGGAACGTTTGCGCCTGCTTCAGCCAACTCGCGCCGACTTGCGTCAGATCGCACGCGCGTACCTTGATCATCTCGTTCCCGACGCGCGGCAAGTGATCGCCGCGCTGCGCGCCGCGGGGTGCCGCGTGCACATCGTCAGCGGCGGTCTGCTTCTCGCCGTCCAAGAATTCGCGCGCGCGCTGGGCTTGCCTCCGCAAAACGTCCACGCCGTCCCTGTCGTGTTCGATCAATTGGCAGGACAATGGTGGCGCTACGAGCAACATCGGTACGGCGGCAATCCTGACGAACGCTATCTCGCGTTCGCGTCCACGCCGCTGATCGAAACGAGCGGCAAGCGCGCCGTCATCGCGAAAATATCCGGCGGCGAACGCGCGACGATGCTCGTCGGCGACGGCGTCACCGATCTACAAGCGCGCGACGCGGTCAAACTCTTCGTCGGCTTTGGCGGCGTGATCCACCGCGCGCGCGTCGCCGCCGAAGCGGACGTGTACATCGAAGCATCGCGATTGTCGGCAGTCGTGCCGCTCGCGCTGTCGACTACAGACACGCGCAAACTCATCAGCACGGAATGCGAAAACGTTTTGCAGCGCGGGCTAGAAGACATCGCACAAGGTCTGGTCGACTTTAGAAAATGCCCGAAGCCCGAAGATCAATCTTCGGGCTGAGTAGTCGAAGGACGCTTAAGCGTCCTTGTTCGGTCTAGCCGAGTCGTTCACGACGGGCTATTTTTCAAGAAGGCGTAACGATGGCGCATCTTTTCATCCCAGGTCCAACCGACGTTGACGCGCAAGTTCTCGCCGCGCAGGCGCAACAAATGATCGGACATCGCGGCGCGGATTTTCAGGCGTTGTTCGCGCGCATTCAACCTAAACTGCGCCAAGTCTTCGCGACGACGCGCCGCGTGTACGTCTCAACTTCGTCCGGCACCGGACTGCAAGAAGCCGCGATGCGGAACTGCGTGGAGCACAAAGTGTTGTGCTGTGTCAATGGCGCGTTTTCGGAGCGCTGGTACCAAGTCGCGGTGGCGAACGGCAAAGACGCGCTGCGGCTCGACGTGAAATGGGGACGCGCGATTTTGCCGGAGATGGTCAACACCGCGCTCTCGGCGGGCGGATTCGACGCGCTGGCAGTCGTTCACAACGAAACGAGCACCGGTGTCGCCAGTCCGGTCCGTGAGATCGCCGCGCTCGTGCGCGAAAGATTCCCCGACGTAACGATCATGGTCGACGCGGTCTCGTCGCTCGGCGGCGTCGCGATTGATTTTGACGATTGGGGTCTCGACGTGCTGCTCACATCGTCGCAGAAATGTCTCGCGCTGCCGCCGGGCTTGTCGTTCGCGGCAGTTTCAGATCGCGCGCTCGAAAAAGCGCGGCGCGTACCCAATCGCGGCTTGTATTTCGATTTCGTCGATCTGGAAAAACATTTGCTGAAAAATCAAACGCCCTCGACTCCGGCGATTTCGCTTTTGTGGGCGCTCGACGCCGGATTGGATCGCATTCTCGCCGAAGGACTCGCGAATCGTTTTGCGCGGCACGCGGAAATGGCAGCGCGGACTCAGGCATGGGCGATGAAAAAATTCGATTTGTTCGCGCAGCCCGGCTATCGTTCGCACACGATCACGTGCATCACGAACACGCGCAAGCTCGACGTGAATGCGCTGAACGCGCATTTGCGCGGCAAAGGAATGCAAATTTCGGACGGCTACGGAAAATTAAAGGACACGACCTTTCGCATCGCGCACATGGGCGAGATTCAAATGGCTGACCTAGAAACGTTGCTTACGACGATAGACGAATTCTCAAAATAGCCAAAGGAGCCAAATGCGCCAAACCTGCCAAAAACTGATTTGGCGCATTTGGCACGTTTGTATTTTTTCTCGACCGAGGAGACGCGATGAACCGCATTCTCATTACCGACGATCTGGGCGTAGACGGACTAGCCCTACTCGCCCAAGCCACCGACATTCAGTACGACGTCGTCAAACTCCCCAAGCGCGACAAGTTGATCGAAATGGTCGGCGAGTACGACGCGATCATCACGCGCTCGGGCACGCCGCTCGACGCGGAAATATTTCATGCCGCGCGCCGACTCAAGATCGCTGGGCGTGCGGGCGTCGGCTTGGACAATGTCGATGTCGACGCGGCGACGCTGCGCGGCATTCTCGTGATGAACACGCCGGGCGCGAACACGCTCGCGGCAACCGAAATGACGATGGCATTGCTACTCGCGTTGTGTCGCCGCGTCCCCTGGGCGAACACTTCGGTCAAAGGCGGCGAGTGGACGCGCAGCAAATTTATGGGCACGCAGTTGAGCGAGAAAACGCTCGGCGTCGTCGGGCTGGGTCGCATCGGCTCGCGCGTCGCGACGCGCTGCCAGGCGTTCGGCATGAACGTCATCGCGTACGATCCGTACATCGCGGAAGAAATCGCAGAACGACTCCACGTCGAACTCGTCGCGAATCTCGACGAATTGCTCGCGCGCTCGGACATCATCACCGTCCACACGCCTTTGACCGAGGAGACGCACGAAATGATCGGCGCGGATCAAATCGCGCGCACGAAAAACGGCGTGCGCTTGATCAATTGCGCGCGCGGCGGCATCATCGCGGAACAAGCGTTGTACGATGGTTTAGTTTCGGGGAAAATTGCCGGAGCCGCGCTCGACGTGTACTCGGAGGAACCGCCGCGCACCGAACTACTACAGAAACTTTTGGCGCTGGACAATGTCGTCGCGTCGCCGCACATCGGCGCAAACACCGGCGAAGCACAACGCGAGGTCGCGGTGCAAATCGTAACCCAGGTACTGGACGCGCTGCGTGGCATGAACTTTAGCAACGTCGTCAATCTGCCTTTTGCCGAAGGGATCGATTATCGTTCGATTCAGCCGTACATGATGCTGGCGGAAAAGATCGGCGCGCTGCACATGCAATTGATTCGGGGGCGCATCGGACGCGTCGAGGTGGAATGTCGCGGGGAACCAGTCGAAAAATGGATCAAGCCGCTGACGGTCGCGCTGCTCAAAGGATTGCTGTATCCCATTCTGCGCGACGCGGCAAACTATGTCAACGCGCCGCACCTCGCCGAAGAACGCGGCATCACCGTTTCGCAAGCGCACCATTCAAGCGCGGAGGGGTACTCTAATGTCATCCTGTGCCGCGTCATTTCGAGCAAAGAGACGCGGCTGATCGGCGGCGCGCTGTTCTTGCGCGATCAGCCGCGCATCGTTCTGCTCGACAATTTTCGGATCGACGCGCTGCCGTCCGGCTGCGCGCTCGTGATGCTCAGCCGTGATGTGCCGGGCGTGATGGGACAAGTCGGCACGCTGCTCGGCAATCACGGCGTCAACATCGCGCATTGGCACATGGGGCGCGATGCGCCCGGGCAACAACAACTGTCGTTCATCAACATCGACACACTCGCGAGCGACGCGGTGATGGCGGAATTGCGCGCGCTGCCGACGGTGCTGGAAGTGAGACAGGTGACGCTGTAGACATTAGAAACTCTGTTGGCGAACCCGCCGCCGAATCAATTCGGCGTCTCAACGAGGTTGAAATCGGTTGGAAACCGATTGGCTTAACTCGATTTATTGAGTTTCCACCTCGATTAGACGGACGTTTGAAACGTCCGTCGGAATTCGCCAACAGAATCCATCAAATCGAAAACTCGTGCCCGTCCCACATCTCCGGCGTTGGCGCGTGCCCGTTCGTTTCGTGCCGCACGATCAACTGCTCCAACGCGTTCACGCGCGCCATCAACGAAATCACCGACGCGCCGATCATGTCCGGCATCACACCGTGATTCAAGTCCGGTTGGGTTGCCGGACGTTCTTCTCTGCGATGGATGATTTGCCCCGGCACGCCGACGACGACCGAATTCGGCGGCACCGACTTGACGACAACCGCGTTCGCGCCGACGCGACTGTTCGTGCCGATCGTGATCGCGCCGAGCACCTTCGCGCCGGTACCAACGACGACGTTATCTTCCAACGTCGGATGACGCTTGCCTTTGTCGAGCGACGTCCCGCCGAGCGTGACGCCGTGATACAAAGTCACGTTCGCGCCAACCTCCGCCGTCTCGCCGATGACGACGCCCATGCCGTGATCGATGAAAAAACCATTGCCAATTTTCGCGCCCGGATGAATTTCGATCCCGGTGAAACCGCGCGCCAACTGCGAAATCCAGCGCGCGAATAATTTGAAATTGTGCGCCCACAACCAATGCGCGGCGCGATGCGCCCAAATGGCATGCAAGCCCGGATAGCACAACAAAATTTCGAGTAGACTTCGCGCTGCCGGATCCCGATCAAACACAGATTGAATGTCGCGTTGAATAATTTGGAACATTGTCCAATCCTCAAAAGAAGAAGGGTGAAGAAGGCATAAGAAGGCGAAGAAGGCACAAGAAGGCACAAGAAGGCAAAGACGAGATCGAGGGCAGCGCGTCTTCTCCACCTTCTCTGTCCTCTCTGCCTTCTATGCCCTCTCAAGCCCTCTTATCCCTTCTCATTCCCCCAAATTCGCAAACAGCGCCGTGCTCAAATACCGCTCGCCGAACGATGGAATGATCACGACGATCAACTTGTCCTTGTTCTCGGCGCGCCGCGCGACTTGGACCGCTGCCCAGGTTGCCGCGCCGGACGAAATGCCGACGAGCAAGCCCTCTTCCTTCGCCATCCGCCGCGCGATTTCGAACGCGTCGTCGTTCTTGACGCGAATGATCTCGTCGTAGCTTTTCGTGTTCAGCACCTCCGGCACGAAGCCCGCGCCGATACCTTGAATCGGGTGCGGTCCTTTTTGTCCGCCCGACAAGATCGGCGACGCGTCCGGCTCGACTGCAATCGCCTTGAACGATGGCTTGCGCGATTTGATCACTTCGCTCACGCCGGTGATCGTTCCCCCGGTGCCAACCCCCGCAACCAAAAAATCTACTTGACCATCCGTATCGCGCCAAATTTCTTCGGCGGTCGTCGTGCGATGAATCTCCGGGTTCGCCGGATTCTTGAATTGTTGCGGCAGGAAATAGCGCGGATCGGACGCGGCAAGTTCTTCCGCTTTGCGAATCGCGCCGCCCATTCCTTCACTGCCGGGCGTGAGAATCAATTCCGCGCCGTACGCGCGCAAGAGCATCCGCCGTTCCTTGCTCATCGTCTCCGGCATCGTCAGCACACATTTATAGCCGCGCGCCGCGCACACCATCGCGAGCGCGATGCCGGTGTTGCCGCTTGTCGGTTCGACGATGATCGTATCCTGGTTGATCTTGCCCGCGCGTTCCGCCGCGTCGATCATCGAAAAACCGATCCGATCTTTGACGCTGTGCGCCGGGTTGTAGAACTCTAATTTGGCGACGACTTGCGCGACCGCGCCATTCGTCACGCGGCGCAGCCGCACCAACGGCGTGTTGCCAACCAGTTCGGTTACGTCATTTGCAATCTTCATCGTGTCCTCCGTGTCTGACATAAGGTGGGTAGAGCATGAAACAAGTATAACGCCAAGATGTTTGACGCGCGTTAAACATCTTGGCGTATTTATTAACATTTTATGAACAGCGCGGCGCACCGCGTCCGTCCGCAGTTTACAGCAAGTCCAACGTCATCCGATTCCGACCATTTGCCTTACTTTGGTAAAGCAAATTGTCGGCGCGTTTCAGCAACGTCTCCACAGTATCTTCCGGTTGTGCGAGCGTCGCGCCGCCCGAGATCGTCGTACGGACAATCTGCGCGTTCAGCATGAGATACGATCGCTCAACCAACATCCGAAACCGATTCGCAGCGGCGGAGAGTTTTTGCCAATCCACATTCGCCGCGACGACGAGAAATTCTTCGCCGCCCCAGCGTCCAACCACGTCGAACGAACGCGCGTTGCCGAGCAGCGTCCGCGCCACCATCGCGAGGACTTGATCACCGACGGCGTGCCCGTGCGTATCGTTGATCTGCTTAAAGTGATCCAGATCGATCAGAATCACTCCAAAGCGCCAGCCGTACCGCTGCATCTCGTCAAAGCGTGTCTGCAACGCAATCTCCGCGTAGCGGCGATTCGCCAGTCCGGTGAGCGAATCGAGATACGCAACCGCCTCCAATTCTCTGATGCGCTCCAACGCGGCGAGGCGAGCAGAATTATCGCTAAAGATTTCCACCGCGCCGGTGACGCGTCCTTCGGCATCGCGCAACGCCGCGGCGCGCACATACACCGACACACGATGACCATCTTTGTGATGGAGGAAAATTTCGGCGGTACGCGACAACCCATCCTGAATTGTCGCCGCGACCGGGCAACCGACGACACACAAGCGCGCGCCTGCTTCGTCGACGTGCGTCAAAATGTCATCCGCGCAACTCTTGCCGACTACTTCCGCGCTAGTGAATCCGGTGATGCGTTCCGCGCCCTTGCTCCAATACGTAATTCGTCGATTGCGATCGAGAAAGTACACACCGTCGTACAAATTATCGAGGATCTCGCGATAAAAATCTGTATTCTGAATCACTCAAATCTCCGGAGCGCCGCGGTCGCCAAGCGTCCGTAACGACATTTCTCTTGGGCACTACTCCATTGGATTTTGCCCAAGCCCACCTCTATTTCGGCTGCACTTCTTCGAGCTTGATTCCCAAGTACGTGAACACCATATCGACGGGCCAATGCCGATGTTCGGAAAATGTTTGTTGCACATCTCTCAGCGCGCGAATCTTTTCTTCGCGAAAACGCGAAAAGCGACCGGGTTCGATCTGCTGCATCAGGTATTGAGACATGCCCGCGTTCGAACCGTCGCTTTTTTGCAGCGCATCGCGCAGATACTCGCGCATGAATTGACGATACATTTTTTGATCCATGATCGCTCCCCCCGTTCGTAGTGTGCGCTTGAGCGCAACTTATTTTTTGGGATGCGCCGCGAAAAAATCCCAGATCACATCGGTCGCGTGGATGTCTTGCGTCGTAATCGACGCCGGCATATTCGACCCGGGCCAACTGTGTCCTTTGCCGCTGATCGTGTACAATGTCACGTCCGCGTTATCGCGGCAGCCGCCCCAGGTTTCGCCGGTCACCTCGCCTTTTTGAAATGTCACTTGCGATTTCGCCGCGCAGCCATTGCGCGCCGCCCAACTCGCCGCCCATTCGCGCACCGGCAACATCAACGGCGGGCGTCCTTCGTACGAGAGCAAATTGTCCGCCGTACCGTGAAAAACGACGACCGGCACCGCGCGCGTCGGGCTGCAATCTTTGAACGGCGGATAGCCGCCGGAAACGAGACCGGCAGCGGCAATCGTGTCCGACAAATCGCACATCAACCGATAACTCATCTCCGCGCCGTTCGAGATGCCGGTCGCGTAGACGCGATTCGCGTCGATACTGAATCGACTTGACAATCGCCGAATCAAATCGCGAATGAACGCGACATCGGACGCGCCTTCCGTGCGATTGGCGAATTTCCAACTCTGCGGTTCGCCCAGTCCTTCAGGATGGACGACGATAAATCCAACCGCGTCCGCCTTGACCGACATCTGGCTCACATTTTCTTGCTGTTCCGCGTTCGAGTTGTAACCGTGCAGATTGACAACGAGCGGCGCGGGCTTGCCGGATTGGTATTTCGTGGAAACGCGCAGACGATAACGACGCGCTTGTCCGGACGACGTGATTTCTTCGACGCGCGTGCCGGGTGCGACGCTTACGGCAGTGCTCGCGGGAGGTGCGGCAGTCGGCTCACGACGATCCGCCCGCGCGCACGCAACCGTGGCGGCAGCGACGACGATCAAAATGCCAATCGGTTGCAACCATCTGTTCGCCATTTCGACTCTTTGCTAACGTGTAGGACAAATTTGCAAATTTGTCCTACTTTTGCGCGCGCGCCTTGAAAAAAGTGTAGCAAAAGACGCCGTCCAATTCCGCCGTGCGGCGCAAATCCCTGATACCTCGATCAAAAACACTTGACTCGATCAAACGCGCGCTCAACGCGGCAGCGCGCACGCCTTCGATCATCGCGGTGAACGTGTTCCTGGTAAACCCCTCGACGAGTTGCGGCTTGCTCGAATCCACGTAGACCATGCGCGGGGAAACCTGGATCGCGTCGAACCCGGCTTGCCGCAAAAGCGGGTACAGTTCTCTGCCGATCATCGCGTTGCCGCCCGCGCGCTTTTGCAATTCAACCTGGCATTGGATCGCCCGGTGCGCGTCCGCGCTGTCAGGATAAAAATACGCCGAGCCATGATCGCCTTCGATCACCGTAATCGTGCCACCGACTTTGAGCAGTCGCTTGAGAATTCGCAACGCCTCAATCGGCTTGGGCAAATGCTCCAGCACAAAGCAGACGAAAACATGATCGAACGATTCTGGCTCGAAGGACAAATTGAAAATATCCGCCTGCTGAAATTGAACGTTCGTTACGCCTGCCGCTTCGACCGTGTGCTTGGCTTGCGCGACCGACTCGGCGGAAATATCAATCGAGGTGATCGACGCGCCCGGACTGTTGCGCGCGAGCGTCACGGTTTGCGCGCCGACGCCGCAACCCGCTTCGAGAACCCGACTGCCCACCGAATAAATCGTGTCAAAGTGCAACAGTTCGACCAACGCGTTGGCTTGGTCTTGCAGCCGAATGTTTTCGCGCGGGTGATAGCCGTGGACGTATGCATCAGCCATTTTTCTTCACGCGCTCCAAAAAGTACCGATGAAACCGCGCGTCGTTCGTCAACTCGGGATGAAACGAGGTCGCAAGCAAGTTTTTCTGTCGCGCCGCGACGATTGTGCCATTATCCAACTTCGCTAGCACCTCAACGCCCTTGCCCACACTTTCGATAAACGGCGCGCGAATAAAAATCGCGTGGAACGGCGCGCGCGGTTCGAGCGCGGGAATGTCGAGGTCGGCTTCGAAACTATCGACCTGCCGTCCGAACGCGTTGCGCTTGACGCGCACATCCATCACGCCGATCAATGGCTGCGCGCGTCCGACATCTTTCGCGAGAAAAATCATTCCGGCGCACGTGCCCCACACCGGCTTGCCTTGCTCGCACATCGCGCGAATCGGCTCGATCAAATCGTACTCGACCGCGAGTTTGCCGAACGTCGTGCTTTCGCCGCCAGGGATGATCAAGCCATCGAGGTCGCGCAACTGTTCCGGCTTGCGTACTTCAACGGGCTCCACATCGAGCGAACGCAGTACCTTGATATGTTCGATAAACGCGCCTTGCAGCGCGAGGACGCCAATCTTCATGTAGTTGACTCAATTCCGAATTACGCAATACGCAACACGCACCACGAATCACGATGACGTATTGCGTGTTGCGTATTCCGTTTCTCTACCAGCCGCGTACCGCCAACTGCTCTTTCTCCGGAATCGTGCGCGCCGCGAGACCGGACATCGGCTGGCCCAAGCCGCGCGAGACCTTCGCGATGATCTCCGGATCGTCGTAGTGCGTCGTCGCTTCGACAATCGCTTTCGCGCGAATCGCCGGATCGTCGGACTTGAAAATACCGGAGCCGACGAACACGCCGTCCACGCCGAGTTGCATCATCAACGCCGCGTCGGCTGGCGTCGCGATACCGCCCGCCGCAAAGTTCACGACCGGCATTCGTCCCAGTTCGGCGGTCTCTTTCAGCAGTTCGTACGGCGCGCCGAGTTCTTTTGCGACGCGCATCAACTCATCGGGGCGCATATTTTGGATGCGGCGAATTTCGCCCATCACCGTGCGCGCGTGCCGCACCGCTTCGACGACATCGCCGGTGCCCGCTTCGCCTTTCGTGCGAATCATCGCCGCGCCTTCGCCGATACGCCGCAGCGCTTCGCCCAGGTTGCGGCAGCCGCAGACGAACGGCACTTTGAAATTGTGTTTGTCGATGTGATTCTCTTCGTCTGCGGGCGTGAGCACTTCGCTTTCGTCGATGTAATCTACGCCGAGCGCCTCGAGCACTTGCGCTTCGACGAAGTGACCGATGCGCGCTTTTGCCATCACCGGAATCGTGACCGCTTCCATAATCTCGATGATCTTGGTTGGGTCCGCCATCCGCGCGACGCCGCCCTCGCGCCGAATGTCGGCGGGCACGCGCTCGAGCGCCATCACCGCGCACGCGCCGGCGTCTTCCGCGATCTTGGCTTGCTCGGCGGTTGTTACGTCCATGATCACACCGCCTTTGAGCATCTGCGCCAACCCGACTTTGACCGCCCAGGTTCCAACTTGTTTCTCTGCCATCGCAACCTCCTATCAAAAGTGAATCAGTCAATCGGTCAATCAGTTGATCAGTACCACCCTGTTAACTGATTGTCCAGTTGACTGATTGACCAAGCCAAAACGATTCTATGCCAAATGGGAAACGTTGTCAAACAAAATGATTTTGACAGATAGCGACGACCTTGACCACTATGGGTTTTCACACTCAGACATAGCCCAAAAGAACTATGTCATAGGTGTATTTCTAGACCTATCTGCCTTCTCTTACAAAACGATCGAGAAGTGATATGGAACGAGTTCACATTCCTTTTGAGCAACTGATTGCCTACACAAACAAAGAGTTATCCGAATCTGAATCGGCTATCGTAGCAGCCCATACGGCTACCTGTACCGAGTGCAATTCCACGGTGCGCCATTTCCGATCCATTCGCAATCTCCTGCGAACCGATTTTATGTACGATCCTCCCGCGGCTACGGTCGCACGGGCACAAATGATCTATCGCGAGCACCGGGCGAAACCGCGATCCTGCCCGCAACAACGCATCAACTGGTCTGAGTTCTTTCAGGTAAAATTACGCCCTGCGGTTTCGATCGGTCTAGCCGCATTGCTCTTGACGTTCATTCTTGTTCTTAGTCAAGCCACAGTTGCTGCTGCCAATGAGGCAATTCCAGGCGACACTTTGTATCCGATCAAAATCAGCATCGAAAGATTGCAGCTGGCAGTAGCGATGGATAACCAGAGCAAAGCCGAAGCGCTGCTTATGATTGCCCAGCATCGGATTCACGAGATCGTGAAATTGAATGCGACAGGTCGCGACAATCACATTACCCCAACCGTAACCGCATACGAGAAAGCAACGCGGCAAGCCACAAATGCCATAGAGAATCTGGCGCAGGAAGATGCCAGCCGCGCTGCCGCGCTGAGCGCAAAAGCAAATGATGATCTGTCAAAAAACATCGCCGTGTTGACCGCACTTTTGGAAAAGGTTCCAGAGCAATCCAGGTCCGTCATCGCGCACGCCATCAGCGAATCGAAAAAAGACAAAGCAACTATCCAAGAAAAAACAAAGTCAGACGACAAAGAGAAAACGCCAACCCAGACACCGTCAACCTCGCCCGGCGTTCTCCCCACCGCCACACGCGTAATGCCGATCGAGCCACCGGGGTTGCAAAGAACACCGGGACCGCCTGCGATCCCTCCAGGCAAGTTTGTCACGCCCGGCGTACCACCAGGACGCGATGCGACGACGGGACCACCCGGACAGCCACCGGGACAAGCCAAGACACCAGGACCGCCAGAAGCGCCACCGGGGCAAGAAAGAAAGACGGCGGAACCAACAAAGATTCCGCCGGGACAAGAAAAAAAGACGGCGGAACCATCTAAAGTTCCGCCAGGGCAAGAAAAAAATAAGTGAATGGAACACAGAAACAATCGACCCCAGACGCTGTCTGGGGTCGATTCATTTTCTCTTTTACGTCGCTTTCTTCTTCGCGCGTTTCTCTTCTTTGTAAAACACGATTTGACTTTTCTCGACATCCACGACGACTGTATCGCCTTCCGCGAATTTTCCTTCCAGCACTTGTAGCGCGAGCGGATCGAGAATCAAGCGTTGAATCGTTCGTTTGAGCGGACGCACGCCGTACGTCGCGGCGTACCCTTCGCGCACGAGAAGCTCTTTCGCCGCGTCCGTCAGTTCGATTTCGATCTTGCGCTCCGCCATCCGCTTTTGCACCAACTCGATTTGAATATCCACGATCTGCTTCAAATGTTCGATGCCGAGCGAATGGAACAACACGATTTCGTCAATGCGATTCAAAAACTCCGGGCGGAACCGCGCGCGTAACGCGTTGAGCACCGCTTCGCGCGATTTCTCCGTGTCGCCGTTCAGCAAGAACTCGGTGCCGACGTTCGACGTCATGATGATGACGGTGTTCTTGAAATCCACGGTGCGACCCTGTCCGTCCGTCAGCCGCCCGTCGTCGAGAATTTGCAGCATCGCGTTGAACACGTCCGCGTGCGTCTTTTCGATCTCGTCGAACAGCACGACCGCGTACGGACGCCGCCGCACTTGCTCGGTCAACTGCCCGCCTTCTTCGTACCCGACGTAACCCGGCGGCGCGCCGATGAGCCGCGCGACGGTGTGCTTTTCCTGATACTCGCTCATATCAATCCGAATCATCGCGGCTTCATCGTCGAAGAGAAATTCCGCGAGCGCGCGCGCCAGTTCCGTCTTGCCGACGCCGGTCGGTCCCAGGAAGACGAACGAACCGATTGGACGCTTGGGATCCTGCAAGCCCGCGCGCGCGCGCCGCACCGCGTTCGCCACCGCGCGAATCGCATCGTCTTGCCCGATGACTCTCTTGTGTAACCGATCTTCCATCTTGAGCAGTTTTTGGATTTCGCCTTCCATCAGGCGCGAGACCGGAATACCCGTCCACTTTGCCACGACCTGCGCGATGTCTTCTTCGCTCACTTCTTCTTTGAGCAGCGAGCCGCTCTTTTGGATTTCGGCGAGCCGCGCTTCGGTCGCTTTGAGTTTCTTGCCGATCTCGGCGAGCGTGCCGTACTTGAGCCGCGCGGCTTCCTCCAAATTCGATTCGCGCTCCGCGCGCTCAAGCGCGTGCTGCGTATTTTCGCGTTCCTCTTTCAGCGCACGCGATTGCGCGATCACTTCTTTTTCCTGTTTCCATTTCGCGGTCAGCGCGTCCGATTTTTCTTTCAGTTCCGCGAGTTCTTTGTCGAGCGCGCGCAAGCGTTCGCGCGACGGGTCGTCTTTTTCTTTTTGCAACGCGACGCGTTCGATTTCAAGTTGCTTGATGCGCCGCGTGATCTCGTCGAGTTCAGCGGGCATCGAATCGATTTCCATTCGCAGGCGCGACGCGGCTTCATCCACGAGATCAATTGCCTTGTCGGGCAAGAAACGATCCGCGATGTAGCGCTTGGACAAAACCGCCGCCGCGACGAGCGCGCCGTCTTTGATCTTGACGCCGTGATGCACTTCGTACCGCTCTTTGAGTCCGCGCAAGATGCTGATTGTATCTTCGACGCTCGGCTCGCCGACGAGTACCGGCTGGAAACGCCGTTCGAGCGCGGCGTCTTTCTCGATGTGCTTGCGGTACTCGTCCAGCGTCGTCGCGCCGACGGTGTGCAGTTCGCCGCGCGCGAGCATCGGCTTCAACATATTGCTCGCGTCCATCGCGCCTTCCGCCGCGCCCGCGCCGACGACGGTGTGAATCTCATCGATGAACAAAACGATTTGTCCTTCGGCGCTCGTGATTTCTTTCAGCACCGCTTTGAGCCGCTCTTCAAATTCGCCGCGATATTTTGCGCCCGCGACGAGCGCGCCCATATCGAGTTGCACGACGCGCTTGTTCTTGAGCGGTTCCGGCACATCCCCGCGCACGATCCGCTGCGCGAGTCCTTCCGCAATCGCGGTCTTGCCGACGCCCGGCTCGCCGATCAGCACCGGATTGTTCTTGGTGCGCCGCGACAAAATCTGCATCACGCGGCGAATTTCTTCATCGCGTCCAATCACCGGATCGAGTTTGCCACGCCGCGCGAGATCGGTCAGATCGCGTCCGTACTTTTGCAACGCCTGGTACGTCGTCTCCGGGTTTTGCGACGTAACGCGCTGATTGCCGCGAATCTGCGTTAGCGCTTTCAACACCGCGTCGCGCGTGATGTTCGCGCCGCGCAAAATGTGCGCGGTCGCGCCGTCGGCGTGATCGAGCAGCGCGAGAAATAAATGCTCGGTCGAAATGTACTCGTCTTTCAAGTTGTTCGCTTGCTGAACTGAATTTTCCAACACGCGTCCAAGTCGCGACGACGCGCCGGTTTGCTGTGCCGCGCCGTACACCTTCGGCATCCGTGCGAGTTCCGCGTTGAATTGCTGCGCGATTGCTTCCGCGTTCGCGCCGAGCGCGCTGACGATCTGCGGCACGACGCCGTCGCTTTGCGTCAGCAACGCGACGCCCAAATGCTCCGGTTCTATTTGCGCGTGCTGGTTGTTTTGCGCGAGTTCTTGCGCCGCCAGCACCGCTTCCTGTGCTTTTTCAGTTAGTTTGTTCATGTTGAAAGCCATAAATCCTCGCCCCTATCACACAAAACTGAGCACCCGAAGGTGCCCAGCGATTTTTTGTTCTTTGGTCGACACTCGCCAAAACCATGTTATAATGGAGTCAACCACCAGAGGTAGAAACATTCCGCCGCTACGCACTCCTTCGGGAGTCACAGAAGATGCGGGGACTGGCGGACCCGCCTGGTGGTTGCGTTCTATCCCCTTCCAAATCAAGCGGTTGTTCGACCTCGTCGCGCTATCATCTTTCGATAAATTTCTTCTGCGCTTTGATCCTTCCACAAATCGCGAAAGTATTTCACCGAGTCGCCAGAACCTTTGTCAAGCAACATCACAAAGCGCGTGGCATCCGCATAACCCAATTTTTCTACAAGCGCGTTCCACCCGCGCGAGACAAGACGCTGTTTTGCCTGCATAGGCAAAGCTCGTCTCTGTGTACTTAGTGTCGCTGTTCGGATCGTCATTTGTTTATCTCCTCATTCGGCAGAACTTTCACCAACTCCACGGGATTGATCAACATCACCTGGAATCCATTTTCTCGTGTCACCTTCGCACAGCACTCGACGCGTTTAGTCATCCTATCGTCGCAAGAGACACAGTAGGATGCCTTGCCTAAACACGCCGCCGCGATATGTAACGCATCGCGCCCTTTTAACGCACACTCCTTTTCTAATCGTTGAGCCAATGCCAATTGCTCGTCTGTCGCGCGCACATCGTATTTGCACAATCGCAGATAAGTTGATACCTTGCTCCGTATCTCTGAATCGTGAGTCTGCTCGATCTCGAATTCCAAAACTTCAGATTTGAGCAAACTGATTTTGCCTCGCTCGACCCACTCGATAATATTCACAAACGCAACCGCCTCGCGTCGAATGCGCGATTGCGTCAAATCATTGAACGGGCGATGGTACACGTTGGTATCACAATAGATAAGCATGATTACTTCAACAGCGCCAACCGTTTATTCAGATTCTCCACCATCGCGCATGTCGCCGACCACTCTACAAAATCGGCGGAATCTCCCAATTCACCGCGCTCGAAACGCGCGTAGAAATCTGGCGATTTGATCGCGTACTGCTGTTCGAACTCCGAAAGTTGATGCTCAAGACGCGTCTTGAGTTCGGTCAGACGGGCTGTTTCGCGTTCGAGCAATTTGTCAACGGTCTGCTCGACGACGCGATCGGCCGTGGCATCGTCAAACGCAAAGTATTGTTCGAGCCGTCGCACTTTTTCTCGTACTGCTGACATGAGTCAATCTCCTCATTCTCCGGATCTGCTATCCGTTCCCCATTCGTTGTCACCACTCCGCCTCAATCGCCTCTTTGATTTCCTTGATCGAAAGTCCGGTCAGCCGATGCATGCGCGTCGTCGGAGTGTGACCTTCAAATTCCAATGGCGTCGACGCGTGACGATGCACCCACACGCCTGCCACGCGCGCGGTCTGCCCATCGTCGTCGAATCGCACGACGACGTTTAGATCGTACGAAATCTTGTCCTGCTTCCATTCCAACATCCACCGCAGACTCGCGCGATCGGCGACCGGCGTCGTCGTGACTTTGCCTTTGCCCCCCAGGCGCGTCGAGTTGACTTGTCTGAGCAAAGTCACAATATCTTTGCCCAACACAGTCTTGATCTCTTCGATCTTCTTGTCGATTCTTTCCTGCATTTCGGGTTTTACGGTCTTCACGTTTCATCAACCTTCTGGCTCAGATCGAGCCGTGTCGAGTATCGAATTCATCGAACAAGAATTTACTGCGACGGCGACGACGCACGCTCCCAACAAATGGCAGGATACCGATCATCCCTGCGATAAATCCGCCAATATGCGCCCAAAACGCGACCCCGCCCGCTGCCGTCTCCGAAAGCGTCGCGGCGCCATAAAAGTATTGCTGAACGAACCACCACCCCAGCACGATGAGCGCCGGGACATCGAGCACCCACGGAAAAATGAAAACGGGAATCACAATCGTGATCCGCTTCCACGGATAGAGCACCAGATACGCGCCAAGAATCCCGGCAATCGCGCCGCTTGCGCCGATGGAAGGCAGCGACACGGGACCGACGACGAACGCTTGCGCCAGTCCCGCGACAACGCCGCACGCGAGATAAAAGATCAGGTACATCCAATGTCCCAGCGCGTCTTCGATGTTGTCGCCAAAGACCCACAAAAAAAGCATGTTGCCGATCAGATGGATCCATCCGGCGTGCAAGAATTGAGACGTGATCAGCGTCAGCCAAACCATCGGCGTCGCGTCGAATGGACGCGCGAGCGCGAGGATGAGGTTCGCCGGAATGACGCCCCAGTTCAGAACAAAGGCGTCGAGCACGCGCGGCGCTAGCGTCCACGCGTACAGAAAAACGATCACATTGATCGCAATCAGCATCCAATTGACGATTGGAAATCGCCGCAGCGGGTTTGTGTCACTAATCGGGATCATTCGTTCAGTACCGCAGCATCGCGCCGATGCCGCCGAGTTGTTTCAACTTCGCCGCGGCAGGATCGCGTACTAACTCGACGCGGCTGCCCAGTTCGACGGCGCGGCGCACCGCCAGATCGACCGCGCCTTCCACCGGTTTCATCGCGTTGCCGCACAAAGGACACGCGACGAGCGTCTGCGCGGCAAGATAGCCGCAATGGCTGCACGCCGCGCCGCTCGCGCGATAATCGGACGCGGCAATCAGCATATAGACCTTTTTCTCCATCAGCGCGTTGAGCGTATCCGCCAAGCCCAACGTCGCGGTCGACTGCCCTTTACGCGCGGCGGTCTGTAACGCTTCGACTTGCGCGACTTCATTTTCGCGTTCGTTGCGTTCTTGGATCTCGCGCGCCTTGTCCAACACTTGACGCGCCGACGCGTTCAAGTCGATGGCAAACTCGCCCGCCACGCACGCGCGCAACGCTTTCGGCAACTGCTCGCGGAATTGCGCGACTTCGGCTTTGGTGCCGGCAAGCAGCAGCCACGCGCAATCCTGGCTCTTGACAAAATCGGCGGTGAGCCGCGCGGCGTGCTTGAGATTTTGCAGCGCGAGCGCTTCGATATGGCGCTGATAACGCGCCGCGCTCCAGCCGCCCTGCTTGTGACGTCCGGGCGTCGCGGGCAGTTCGTACGCAAACTCTTGGATCTCGCCGAGACGAATCGCGAAAAAGCGCGCGTGGTTGCGATCTACCAACGCGACCGCGTGACATTCGTATTCGTCGAGCAAGTCGCTGAGCAGGCGAACATTCGGCTGCGCGTCCACGCACGCGTAATCCGGCACCGGAACCGCGAGCCGAATTTCGCGCCACAGTTTGGCGGGCGCGCTCGCAAAGATCGCGACGCTCAGCGCTTGCCAATCGTACTCTCGATCGAAAAATCTGGTAACGTGCTCTATTTCGGTGTGATCCACCGTCAGAGGTTCGATGAGTTTCTTGAGCGCCAGTTTGCGCTCTTCTTTCGCGTGTTGAGACAAATCGGTGTTCAGATACACGCTGAGAACTTGATGCCCTTGAGCATCCAGGTGAATCAACTCTTTCAACTCCGCTGAAGTGATCATCGCGTCCTCCCCCGCAAGCCCAAATTGGTTGATGGGCTTTAACCGCGCGTCATCACTAACTCTCTCCGCAACCGATCGATTTCCTCGCGTAATTCAGTTTCGCGCTGTCGCATCTCCATCTGCATATTTTCCAAACGTTCCGTCAAGTCCATGATGATTTCGACGCCCGCCAGATTCACGCCCAGTTCATTGGTCAACCGCGCGATCTTGCGCAGCCGTTCGATCTCACGCTGCGAGTACAGCCGAATTTTACCAGAAGAACGAATCGGTTTCAATAGCCCCGCCCGTTCATAGTACCGCAAGGTCTGGGGATGCATTTCGACGAGACGCGCCGCCACGCTGATCACAAAAATCGGTTCATCCTGATCGTGAGATTCCATATCGTTATCACCCTTCTGCCATCTAGCGCCCTCGCATTTTAGCCAGTTTCTCGAACAACTCGCGCTCCGCGGCAATCAAGCGCTCCGGCAAAATGACGCGCGCCTGCGCGTACAAATCGCCGAACGCGTTCGGTTCATTCAGTTTGGGCATCCCTTGACCCGCCAGTCGAAACGTCTTGCCTGCTTGCGTCTCCGGCGGAATCTTCAAAACCAGTTGCCCTTTGAGCGTCGGCACATTCACCTCGCCGCCGAGCAGCGCGGTGTACAAATCGACCGGGATCTCGCAGCGCAAATCATCGCCGTCGCGTTCAAATGTCGGATGCGGCGCGATTTGGACCCGCAGGTATAAATCGCCCGCTGACGCGCCGCGCGCGCCGGGTGCGCCTTCGCCCGCGTACCGAATCTTCGATCCGGTTTTGACGCCGGGAGGAATTTTGATTTCCAAGCGGCGTCCGTCTTTTTGCAAAAGACGCGTCGCGCCGCGATACGCTTCGTCCAACGAAATCTCGACAGTCTGTTCGATGTCTTGGCCGCGCCGCGCGCGCGGCTGTGCGCGCGCCGTTTCGAATCCGCCGCCGAAGAACGTGCGGAAGAAATCGGAAAAGCCGCCCGCGTCGCCGCCGAGTCCGCCCAGCCCGCCGAAAATACTCTCCAATTCTTCTGGCGTCACCGTCCGATATTGTGCGCCGCCGCCGCCCCACTGAAACGGACCTTGACCGCCCGCGCGTTGAAACTGCTCGTACTGCTGCCAGTTCGCGCCGAGTTCGTCGTACTTGCGCCGCTTGTCCGCGTCCGACAAGACTTCGTACGCCTCGTTGATCTCTTTGAATTTCTCCTGCGCGGCTTTGTTATTCGGATTGACGTCCGGGTGGTACTTGCGCGCGAGTTTGCGGTACGCCTGCTTGATATCTTTCTCGCCCGCGCCCTTGTCCACGCCAAGAATCTTATAGTAATCTCGATATTCCATGCTACCCGCTTTTCGCTGAGATTATACCACCCTATCCAATATATGTCAATATGATTAAGAAACTTTAATGTAAAAAATTGATAAAGTCATTGTAAGACCTATTGACAATAACAAATCACCATGCTATAATCACAGTCGAAAAATGATCGGGTGAAAGCATCGCCGGTTCGATGTCTTTCGCTCGAAGAAAAGTTGGGAGGAAACTATGAGCAGTCTGATCAGATGGGATCCGTTTCGAGACACTTTGTCGCTCCGGAACGCGATGGATCGGCTCTTCGAAGACTCGTTCGTGACGCCGCATTTTGGCTGGCTTGCCCCGGCAAGCGCGGCTGGAATGGCGCTCGATGTGTACGAAACGAAAGAACAAGTCGTCGTCAAAGCCGCGTTGCCCGGCGTCAAACCGGATGACACTCAAGTAACGATCACCGGTGACACGCTGACGATTCGCGGCGAATCGAAAGTGGAGAAAGAGATCAAAGAAGAAAACTATATTCGCAAGGAACGAAGTTTGGGTTCGTTCGCGCGCTCCGTCACGCTACCCGCCGGACTGAAAGCCGACAAAGCCGAAGCGACTTTTGAAAACGGCGTGCTGACGTTGAAGATTCCGAAGAGCGAAGAAGTAAAACCCAAGAGCATCAAGGTCAAGGCAAAATAAAAGGAGGATACCATGAGCATCTCTCGCTGGGAGCCATTCAAGGAAATGATGACCCTGCGCGAAGCGATGGATCGGTTGTTCGAAGAGTCATTCGTCCGACCGACCCGCGTGATGCGCGACGGCAGCGGCGCGTACTTGCCGCTCGACATTTACACGACGAAAGACGCGATCGTGATTCGCGCGTCCGTGCCGGGCGTCAAACCGGACGATGTCGAAATTACGATTGAAGGCGAGACCGTCACACTGCGCGGCGAAATCAAAGCGCCGCCCGAAGAAGGCACATTCTTGCTGCAAGAGCAGCGCTACGGTCCGTTCGCGCGCTCGATTGAACTCGCGTTGCCGGTGCGAGCCGACAAAGCCGACGCGAAATTCGAGAACGGCG
>DYJA01000015.1 GCA_020723345.1 Candidatus Aquidulcis sp.
TAGGACAAATTTGCAAATTTGTCCAACTACCTGACATCTGGATCCGTAGGACAAATTTCCAAATTTGTCCTACCACCGACCATGAAAACCTACAACCATCTGTACGAACAGATCTACGCGTTCGAAAATCTGTTGAACGCGTTCGACCAAGCCAAACGGCACAAACGGATGAAACCGTACGTCGCGGAATTCGAGTACAATCTGGAACACAATCTGCTGGAACTGCAACGCGATCTGCAAAACGAAACGTACCAGCCCGGCGCGTACACCAATTTCCAAATCTACGAACCCAAACAACGCCTCATCAGCGCCGCGCCGTTCCGCGACCGCGTCGTCCACCACGCGCTCTGCAATATCATCGAGCCGATCTGGGAGGCGCGTTTTATCCACGACAGTTACGCGTGCCGCAAAAACAAGGGAACGCATCGCGCCATCGTCCGCGCGAGCGAATGGGTCAAGCAGTACCGCTACGCGCTGAAAGGCGACATCGTCCGGTTCTTTCCCAGCATTGACCACGCGATCCTGCTCGAAATTCTGCGCGGCAAGATTGCGGACGCGCGCGCGTTGAATCTCGCCGCGCGGATTCTTGCGAGCGGGGAAGGCATTTTGGCGAGCGAGTATCCGATGCGCTGGTTTCCCGGCGACGATCTCTTTGCGGTCAATCGCCCGCGCGGTCTGCCGATTGGCAACCTCACGAGCCAATTCTGGGGCAACGTGTATCTGAACGAACTCGACCAATTCGTCAAGCGCGAACTGAAATGCGCCGCGTACCTGCGCTACGCCGATGACTTTTTGCTTTGCGGCGACGACAAAGCGCGGTTGTGGGAATGGCTCGCCGCGATCCAAAAATTTCTCGAACGCGTGCGCCTCGTCGCGCATCCGCGCAAATCCACCGTGCTGGCGACGCGCGGCGGCGTGGACTGGCTCGGCTTTCGTCTGTTTCCAACGCACCGGCGATTGCGCCGCGCCAACGTGCGCCGCGCGTTTCGCCGCTTGAAGGCGCAGCGCGCCGCGTACGCGCGCGGCGCACTCACTGGCGCGCAACTCGACGCGTCGATCATCAGTTGGGTCGCGCACGCGCGCTGGGGCGACACGTACGGCTTGCGCCAACGCGTGCTCAGCCAAACCGCGTTTGCGCGGGAGCGACTCCCTAATGCCAAATGATTACACTGTGACCATCTACACCAAAACGTACGACTTGCTCGCATGGCTTTTTCCCCTGACCGCGAAATTTCCGAAAGAACAGCGCTTCGTACTGGCGCAGCGGCTCATCGACGCGGCAACGGAGTTGTACGAACTGCTCATCACCGCGCGGCGAACCAAGCCCGCCGAGGCGCGGCGCGAGATTCTCGCGCAAGCCGACGTCAGGTTAGAGCAACTGCGTTTGTATTTTCGTTTGTCCAAAGATTTAAAGTTGATCAGCATCCCGCAGTACGAGCAGAGCGCGCAACGCACCGACGAGATCGGTCGTTTGCTGGGCGATCAAATCAAGCGCGCGCAGACCTGACAGGTTTTCCCGAACCTGTCAGGTCTGCGCGCGCTGGGGCAAGGTCAATCAGCGTTTCGGCGCGCAATAATTGGAACCGCAACAACGACAACCACAACAACGGGTTTCGAGTGTTCGCCCAGTCGTTTGCACGCGTGATCGGTAATGCGCGCGCTCCACGGAGTCCGCGCCGAGGTCACCGGGAAAACTACAGACCTGCGCCCCGGGTTGGGCATGGTTCCGCTCAGCCAAATAAATAACCGTCCCGCCCCCTGTGGTAATCCTTCGCATCTTGAGCGCAGTCGAAGGATGACGCTTGGGGCGGGACAACCTGGAGGATTACAACGGACGAGGACGGATTAATCGGACACTGCGCCATTCCATTTTATCTGCGCCATCCATTTGTATCTGTGGGGTGTGCGTCAAAGCTTTGGGTGGTTTCAGTCTGTCCGCTACCTTGATCACCCAGCTGGTTCAAGCGATCATACAACTAGAGTCGCGCGTGCAACACCGCGAAGACCAATTGGGCAAGAACAGTCGCAACAGCGGAAGCCCCCATCGAGTGATGGCATTGCCAAGCCACGCACACGCAGTTTACGAGAACCGAGTGGCAAGCCGACCGGTGGGCAACCGGGTCATCCCGTTGCGACTTGCCAGCGGTGCCATGCCTCACTGGAACAGGTCTTGCCAACGGACCATGAAAGATGCAATGTGAACTCCAATTCAATGCCAAGCACATTTTTTGCGGAACCGCCTCATGGATGTGTCAACACGTCGTTGCCAGCACGACGGCTAGGTGATGCCGCGCTTGGAGCGGTACTCTTTGATCGCGATCATCGGTGATCGTTCGTGATCGCGGATTTCGGCGACGTCAAGGTGAAACTCGTCGGCGGAGTAGCGAATCAGTTTCATACTCGCGTTCAGCGCGTTCAATAGTTCGATTTGATGTCGGCTGCCGATTCGCTGGATCACGACCTGCAGGATCGCGTAGGACATTTTGCTGAGCGCGAGGAGCGGCTGATTGCGGTGAATGCGCTCTTCCAAATCCACCTGACCGATGGCAGACAATCCAAATTTACCCAACAGGTCAATCAACAAACCTGTCTCAACCCCATAGCCCGTGAAGAAGGGGACGCACTCGAGCGCGACGCGGCGACCGGCGTACTCGCCTGCGAGCGGCTGAACCATCCCCGACAATTCGGGATAGAACAGGTTGAACAACGGACGCGCCGTCAATTCGGTCACACGTCCGCCGCCGCGCGCTTCGATCTTTTTTCCCAAACGCAAGGGGCGCTGATAGAACCCTTTCACGTACATCAAGCGGGGTTCCTGGAGCAGCGGACCAAGAATGCCGTACACAAAACGCGGATGAATGTTGACGATGTCCGTGTCAATCCACGCGATCAAATCGCCCTTGAGTACATAGAGACTCTTCCACAACGCTTCGCCTTTGCCGACGAACGCGCCATACTCGGGCAGAATTTCAGGATGGCGGTACACCGGGATGCCCAGATTTTGCGCTATCTCCACCGTGCGATCGGTCGAGTTCGAATCAATCACGACGATTTCGTCGAGCAAGGGACAGCGCTCCATAAACGCCACGCGCATGGTCTGAATAACCTGCTTGATAGTTTTCTCCTCATTCAACGCCGGCAAGCCCAGACTGACTGTCAGCCCTTGCTGTTCTTTCAGCGCGACGAGACGTTTGATCTGCGCGAATTCGTGTGCGTGAAAAGTGTTCTCCGCGAACCATTTATCCACGACGACGGAAATGGTATAGTCCACCATCGGCGGTTTCTCGGACACGGCGCGGCGCGATTTCACGACCAGCACAGGCACTTGCGCCTTGTTCATCACTTGCGTTGCGGTTGGACCGATCGGCGGATCGCCTGGTTGGGCTTTGGCAATCGCGCCCATCACAACGAGTTGATGATCATCCTCCCTGGCGCGCCGAATGATTGCGGCTTGAGCATCCCCACTCAGATTGACGATTTGCGTCACCTGCGGCAGGGCGCGCAGGTGATGGAAGAATTCACGATATTGACGATCCTGAAACCGTTCGGCAGGTGCCGCATGCAACAGCGTGATTTCCGCGCGCTGCGTTTGCGCGAAGGCAAGCGCGAGCTCCAACGCGAGCGGAGCGTACGGCCCGCCGCGGATCGGCAGGAGGATGTGTTTTATGCGGCGGATGAATTTGCCGCATACGATTGCCACATCGCACGGCATCTCGCGCAACGCATCGGCGGGAAGTTCGCTAG
Organism: Candidatus Aquidulcis sp.; assembly: GCA_020723345.1. Taxonomy (GTDB): domain Bacteria; phylum Chloroflexota; class Anaerolineae; order UBA4142; family UBA4142; genus VGOB01. Next base: position 3,745 of record DYJA01000015.1, read on the forward strand.
CCACACTCAGCAACAAAAGGTCATCCGTCTCACGCCCGACCTCGAGCTGAACCTCATGCCAGATGTGGTGCCCCACGCGTACGACGACCCGCGCGTCGGTTCTGCGCGCCCGCGTCTCCAGGCGCGCCCGCAGTCTCTGCGCAACGCGCGCGCCTGTGCTCAGCGATTGTCCGCTTGGCACGGCGACCAAACCCAGCGCGAGGATTTCGCGTTGCTGCGCTTGGGCGAGAACACGCGCGAAAGGCACGAGATTCGCAATTTCGTTAGCGGTTGTGCCCGCGACGACGATACGGCGTTTACTTTCTGGCATCACCATTTCCCTCGGCGCGATTGTTGGGCGATTCGCCAAAACAATCCGTCATGAGCACCTGCAGGCGGCGTTCCAAAGTTGTGTACGAGTAGTGCCACTTGGCTAATTCATAGTTGTGTTCCGCCATCTCCTGCGCCATGCGCTCGTCCTTCAATACTTGCCGCACTCGCTGAACAGTTTCGGCGGTGATGAAACCGTCGAACTCGATCACGCGAAAGCCTTTCGGCTTGATGTCAATGTCGTAGATCGAATACGTGTTGACGACGATGGGGCAGTGGAAGTAAATGGCTTCGAGAAAAGCGTTGCCAAACCCTTCGATGTCCGAGGGATACGTCACCAAGTCAGCCCAGGGATAGACATCCCTCAGCGTATAGATTTTTCGACCGTCTGGCGTCCAGCCGCGCTCGTTCTGGATGATGTCGGACACAAAACTCGCGCGGACATTCAACAACGCGGCAAAGCGGCGCACGCGTTGTTCATACGCGTCTCCTTCGTCGCCGGACGCATGTGAGATCACGAGCCGCGCGTCGAGTCCGGATTGGTGAATCAGTTCGATCGCGTGCTCGATCCCTTTGCGCTGCACGACGCGCGTCGGCTGGAGAAACAAGTACTCGTCGGGCTGAATGCCCAGCGCCGCGCGCACATCGCGCGCGTACTCGTCCCGCGGTGGTGGATGGTGAAAGTCCATGACGTTAGGCACGAGGAGACTGGAGATGCCGGTGCGGAGACTCAGCTGGTTCGCGCCGGACGAATTGATGACCACGTGATGGATCGAAGGCAGATGCGGTGGGAATGCCATGTTGAGATAATCCCACACGCAATTTGCCAGAAACCGTTTGCGCTCCCAGAAAAAATCGTGATGATGCGCGATAGTTGGAAATCCGGTCTCGGCGATGAATTCGGTCAGCGCAAGCCCCAGCGGAATGTTCATCGGAATCGCCAGCGCATTTTCGGAGATCAACAGTTCGATCTCGAAATCGCGGACGAAGGCGCAGATTTGCTCTTTGAGGTGTTCTTTCAATTGTTGAATGAGCCGCGTTGTTTCCGGCGGGCGCGTGCGGTTCGAGAAAGCCGTGACGTAGATCGCATGGACAGCGGGATGGCTGAAGAGCGCTTCGGGCACACAGCGACTGCGCGCCGGGCCTCGGTCCGATGCGCCCGCAAAATAGCAACAGGTGTGCCCCATCCGTTCCAGCACCGCTGCCCACTTGTTCGTTTCAAGCGAGACGCCGTCCGTGCCGCTGAAACGCGTCGAGACGAAACCGATGCGACGACTGATCATTTCAATACTCCTGTTACCATCACTTCTTGCCACGCGCCAGTTGGGGGAATCGCATCGCGCAGGTGCCGCAAGTCCAATCCCCGCGCGCGACACACGATTACCGCGATGGGCAATTCATGCGCGACGATGCCGACGCGCCGACCGGGGTGACGCATGATGATCTCGTGGATGGCTTGCAGAACGCGCGCGGCAAGTGATGGAATATCTTCGCCGCCGGGGGGACGCGCGGCAAGCGACGAGTCGTGCCAGCGGCGAAACTCGTCGGGATATTGCGCCGCGATGTCGGTCGAAAGCATCTCCTGCCATTTGCCCAGATGGATTTCGCGCAAGCGCGGTTCGGGAATCACCGGCGCGCCGATTCTGACCGCGATGATCTGCGCGGTCTCCAGGGCGCGGCGCAGGTCGCTGCTGTACAATGTAGCGAATTCGAATTGGCGCAACTCGCGCGCGACGCGACGCGCTTCCTCCCGCCCCAGTTCATTCAGCGGCGGATCGGCTTGCCCTTGCCAACGTCCTTCGACGTTCCAATCGGTTTGTCCGTGGCGAATCAGGACGAGTGTGGACATTCTGGCTCCCCCTCGTTCACCAACGGCTCGATGCGCTCGGTGAAAATGCGTTCCCAGGCGTACTCGCGCAGCACGCGTTGCTTCAACTGATAGCGCGCATCGCGCGCGAGAACATCCGCGATCTGTGCGGCGATCTGCGCGGGCGATTCGTCGAGCGTGAAATAGCGCGCGTACTCGCGCGCGGATTCGCGAAAGGGTGGGATGTCGGCGCAGAAAATTGGCAAGCGCACCAATCCCGCCTCCAAAATCGGAATGCCAAAGCCCTCGCGTTCGCTCGGGAACAACAGCGCGTCGGCGAGGAGATACAGGTCGCGCCGCATCGCATCGTCCACGTCGCCGCGCTCTTGCAAAAAGACGACGGCATCTTCGACGTCGCGCGCGCGGCGCAAGGCGCGTAGCTCTTCGAGGTAGGCGACGTTGGCAGGGTTGTGCGGACCCAGCGGACCCATCACGACGAGTTTCGGCGCGAGATCTCGAGCGTGCAACGCAGCGGTGATTTCAATCGCGAGTTCAATGTTTTTGCGCCGCGTGACGCGCGCGGGCAAGAGCAGCAGCGGCGCGGCGTCGAGTAGACGCAATTCGCGCGTCCACTGCGCCGTCGTCGGCGTGACGCCGAGAAATTCCGCCGCGTTCAACCCAGGCGGCGCGACGGAAATCTCCGCTTCGGGAAGATTCAAGAGTTCCGCCAATTCCTTGCGCCGCGCTTCGGAGACGACGACGTATTTCACGCCGTCCCATTTCTGCCGCAGCAAGCCCCACGGCATTCCCGCATGCAGGTCGCCGGCGTACACGGGATCGTCCCACGCGAAATCGTGACACCACGCGATCAAACGCATCGGGCGCGTCTGCGCGAGATCGCGCAGTGCGCTCGTCAATGCGAGATTCTTGTGGAGCGTCAGAACGTTGTGCGCGATGCAAACGTCCACGTCTACCAGCGCGTTCTTGAGCGGGTGATGGATCGCGGCGATCAGCGCGTTCAAGTCGCTCGTCACAATTCCATTCGCCAGTTTCTGATTCACCGCGGTCACGAAGGAATGACGCGAATCTATCGTCGGGATGATTCGAACGGGCACGCGCGCGTCGAACGGTTCTCCCCGCCCGGCGATGATTTTCACTGCGTAGCGGTGATCCGCGAACAATCGCGCGTGCGCGGCAAGCGTAGATTCGACGCCGCCAATCGTCGGCGGCGCGGCGTAATGCAAGATCGCGATACGCGGTTTTGCGTTTGACGTCATCTCTTGCACGGTTCGCCTTCGTTCAGGAATTGCCAAGCAAGTACAACATGCCGAGACTGACGACGTACATTACGATCAGGATCGCTCCATCCCAGCTCAGCCGAAAGGGCGTCTTGGGTGAAGCACGATAGGTTATGCTGACGATGGCAACCGCGGTCATCGCGATTGCGCCGAGACCCGCGATGGCATGGACTGGGGCGACGGATCCCCACAACGGACCGGGTAGGTAGAACAAATCATAGATCGCCAGAATAGCGATGTTGAACAGGTTGCTGCCAAAAAGATTGCCGATCGCGAGATCGATCGCCATCAAACGAGCCGCGCTGATCGTGACGACAACCTCGGGCAGCGACGTGGTGATTGCCAAAAAAACGTTGCCGACGAAACTTGCGCCCAATCCTGTACTGCGCGCAATCTCGTCGCCGATGAAGGACAGCCACACACCCAAGCCAACAATGGCAATCGCAGCGAGTGTGAAAATCACCACGGCGCGGCGTGTGGAAATATGGGCATAGTCTAGCGTTCGCGCCCGTTCGGTTATGGCTTCTGCCAAGCGGCGCTGCTCGAAAAGGAAAATGAGCCGTTCGCCTGCCAGATAGACGACGAAGATGATCAGACTGGTCGGTCCAATCCAGCCCAACGCAAACTCGTTCCACGTTTTGCCCAGAAACACGCGCATGGATGCCAGCCCGATCAATAGAATGCTGAGACTTGCCGAAAGTGTATGTCCCTCGTGCGCTTCTTGAAGCGCTCGCCCTGGTTGGTATGCCAAGTCTAGAACGGCGATCAATAGTATGTTGAAGAGGCAACTTCCAAAGATCCCTCCCATCGCCAGATCGGGTTCGCCAACCAACGCAATGGCACTCGCGCCTGTAATCAATTCAGGCAGGGAGGTTACGCTCGCCAACAGTACAACGCCGATCCAAGTGCGTCCCAGTCCCGATTTCTCGGCAAGGACATCGCCGTACTGAGATAGTTTGTAGCCAGCGGCGATGATTAGGATCGCGCAGAGAACGAATTGTAGCCAGACCATAGTTTTTTCTCCATCGGCAAAGAATTGTAGTGGTGTTGCAGTTCTTGGGAAATCGGGAGAGCGACAGTTACTTGCTCGCCTGGAAGAGGAATCGGCGTGTCATCATTTTCTGCCCACTGTTCGTTGAAATGTGAGCAGATACACGACCAACTTGTTCTTGGGCGGCAAGCCCATTCCGATCACCATATCACTTGGCAAACCATTGACCCGCACAGCAAACGCGCCGAGCGTGCCCCAGGGCGGGTAGTGATTCACGTCGAGCGGAAAGTTCGCCGAGTATTCGGGCGGCGGTTTGTTCTCGGTGATGATAGCGAGTTTTTCGCCAGGCCATTCTACCACAACTTCCTGCCCAATGATCCGTGTGCCCTTTTCGTCAAGCACGTTGACAAAGATGTGATGTTTGCCCTGATTCTCTTTCTCGTCCCAGAACTCGGCTTTGACCAGACGCCAGTATGTTTGTCCTGGTTGTACTTTCGGGGATTCGACTCTGATCCCAAGACTATCTAGCCGCGCGTCCCATTTCACAGATGGCAGAGGCACAGGCGTGACAGTCGCTGTCGTGGGAGCGCGTGTTGGCGCGGGTAGACGCGTGCGCGTGGCGGTCGGCGCAGGCGGCAATGTCGTTACTGTTGGCAAGGCAGTCGGCGTCAAGGTCGCGGTGGGTACAACGGTTTGAGTCAGTTCGGGGGTCGCGCGTGGCATTGATGGCGGTGTCGGCGCAGGCGTCGCCGCGTTGCAGGCGAGCAGTTCAAGCGCCGTTGTGCTGAGAATCAGAAGCCGCACTGTTCTTGTCATGCGGTTTCGTTTCATCCTTCCCTGTAATCGCGTCGCGAAACTCGCGGATGCCTCTGCCCAGGGCACGCGCGGTTTCGGGCAACCGATTCGCGCCGAACAACAGGGCGGCGACAATGAGAATGAGGACAATATCAAGCGGTTCCGGTCGAAACATTTTTCCCTCCGCGTAGAGTCAGATCCACTTTGGGGTCTAGCAAGTCACGCAGGTCGCCGCGCCTATGACTGCCCGGATCGTATAGGGTCAGATTCTTTCTGTCCAGAGGAATTGTAGCCAAGCGCGTGCCGTATCTGGATCAGGCAATCGCTCCACGGCTTGCGTGGGGCCGCGCGATGGTCCGACTGCAATCGAAATCCCGCCGCGCTGACGCACGACCGCAAACGCCTCCTCGTCTTTGTCGTCATCGCCAAAGTACACCGGCAGCGCGTCTGTGAATTCATCCCGATCCATCAGCCACTCCACCGTGCGACCTTTGTGCGCGGCAGATGGCGTAATTTCAAGAAAACGATTGCCACCCAAGAGTCTGAAGTGTTCTGGGTTCATTGTTTGCTCTGCAACCGCGCGCGCTTGTGGCAGTACATAGTCTGCGTCTTCCGGCGTGGCAAAGCGTGCGTGAAGAGCAACAGCCAGTCCCTTGTCTTCGATGAGAAAACCATTCCTCATGTTTACCAACCGCGTCCAATGCGATTTGACCCGTTCGAGCGTCGGGCGCAAGTTAGTCGTTTGAACACGCGTTACCACGTCGTCGCCCGGTGTTTGAATCTCCACGCCGTAGACGCCAGCCAGAACTACATTTGGCACCGGCAGCATCGCGCGCAAGGAGGAAAGCGGACGCCCGCTCAGAATGACTGTCCGAATTTGCGGCGCGCTTGCCAGATGCGACAACAGGTCAAGCAGCGCGGCATCGGGCTGCGCTTCGTCAGGTGTGCGCGCAATCGGCACGAGCGTTCCGTCGTAGTCGAGAAAAAGCCAGACACCTTTGCCTAATTTCAGGTGTCGTTCGATTGCTGGAAGCGCGACGGATTGGTTCATTGGACAGCGACCCCATTCATTCGATCAAGAAACTCTTTCATCCACCAGGAAATATCTTCTGCTTTGATTCGGGCTTGCATCACTTGCATTCGTCGGTGCTGCTCTTCCTTTGGCATTTCCAGCGCGTGTTTCAACGCGGCTGCCATGTCCTCAACGTTGTAGGGATTCACCATCAGCGCCTCGGGTAATTGATGCGCGACGCCGGCGAACTCGCTTAAGATCAGAACGCCGTCCGTCTGAACGCGCGAGGCGACATATTCCTTCGCCACCAGGTTCAGCCCATCGCGCAACGGCGTCACCAACGCAATATCCGCCGCGCGGTAGTACGCCGCGAGTTCGGCAAGAGAAAAGGAACGATATTGGTATCGAATCGGCATCCAGATGCCATCGCTAAAGCGTCCATTGATGCGCCCCACGATTTCGTCAATCTCGCGCTTTTTCTGCCGATAGGCTTCCACATTGGCACGCGAGGGTGTGACAAGTTGAATCAGGGTAATCGTCCCGCGCAATTCTGGGTTGCGCTCAAGCAGGTGCTCCATCGCCTGTAATCGCTCGAAAATGCCCTTGGTATAGTCCATGCGCTCGACGCCAAAGATGATCCTTTGCCCATTGAGCGTTTTACGCAGGCGGCGGACGCGTTTTTCGGTGGCGAGCGAACGCGCCTGGCGGTTGACTTGGTCGTAGTCAATGCCGATCGGTCGCGCCAGCACCTGAGTTGCAAGCCCATGATGCTCGACTGTCGTGCCCTTGCACTGCGCGTCTAGTACCTCCGCTGCCGTTTCGATAAAGTTCTCCGCATATTCAGGAATATGGAACCCCAACAAGTCGCAGGTCAGCAGACTTTCGAGAAGAGGACGCCGCCACGGCAGTGTGCAAAAGAGTTCAGGTGAGGGAAATGGAATGTGCCAGAAGAAAGCAATCCGCGCGGACGGCTGTTGTGCGCGCAAAAAGCGCGGAACAAGCGTGAGATGGTAGTCGTGGATCCAGATAATATCGCCCGGCTTTGCTTCTCCCAGGGTTGCTTGAGCAAATTGACGATTCACTTGCTCGTACACTTGCCATTGCGCATTGTCGTAGTGCACGCGACCGAGAAAATAATGACAGAGGGGCCACAAGGCAGTGTTCGCTAATCCGTAGTAGTAACCTTGGATTTGATCCGGCGTCAGTTTGAGGTAACGCAAATCAAACGATGGCTGTTTGGGAGAGCCAGGGAAACGTCCCTCCGGCTCCCCCCACGCGATCCAGACCCCACGGGCTGTCTCGAGCATGGGGAGAATAGAGGTCACTAGACCGCCAACTGTTTTCTCCCGCTTCAGACCTTGCTTGGTCAGATGGAGATGATAGGGACCGCGATTGGAAACCACAATCAGGCGATTCGTATTCACGCTGCTTCCTCCGGCTGGCTACTACTGTTTGCGATCAGGGGTTCAATCATTCGACTAAAGATTGACTGCCAAGCGTACCGTTGTCGCATGCGTTGGCTCAAGCAATGAGTCGTATCTTGCTGCGCCCACAATTGAATCCGCGCGGCGACCTGAGCAGGCGATTCGTCTGGTTCGATGAGATAGGCAGCGTCCGGCCCAATTTCATCGAGGGCAGGCATGGCGGTGGCGAACACCGGCTTGCCGACCAGCGCTCCTTCCAGAACGGGCAATCCGAATCCCTCGCGATGACTGGGTATCAATACAAGGTCGCAAACCCGATAAAGTTCCGCGACTGCCGCTGGATTCAGTATGAGCGGCGACGACATTCGCCCAGTTCCTTTGTACAGAAAGATGGCATCTTCTTGCAAACCCAGTTCACGTCGCTGCAAGAGCAAAGCGTCAAAATACTCCGCAATATCGGGGGCATGTGGATCGGGCGGACCTGTTACGACCAGTTTTGATTTGATGCCGGATGCCTTGAGGGCAGCTGTCACCTTTAGCGCGAATTCGATATTTTTCGCGCGAGTGATTCGAATCGGCATCAGCATAACCAGGTCGGCTTTCATCAAATTGAATTCCTCGACCAGGTGTCGTCCGAGATCGCCAAGCCCCAAAAGCACGGTGGGATCAACGCCATTGGGCACGACGCGAATCCGCTCCTCGGGGCATCCGAGTGTTGCCGCAAGCGCGTGTCGCCGCTGCGACGATACGGTGACGTATGTCACTTCAGGGCGCCACGTCCGCAGCAAATCCCAGGGGAATCCCAATCGCATCTCCGCGCCCGAGAACGGATTAACGTACCGCGAAATATCGTGACACCAAGCCACCATCCTCCGAATCAAACCATGGTCCAAAAGCCGATGCAATGCGGCGGTCAACGGCAGATTGAAATGAAAGTTGAAAACATTATGAACGATCACGATATCCGAGTCCGCGCAAATAGGCGCGAGCATACGCGTGATATGTTCTTGCAGCGGATTGAATTCAGGCGGGACAATTCTCGCGTCGAGTGTGCGCGCAATCTGCAAGTTCTCAGAATGTTCCGAGTCCAGCATTGAGATGACGATCGTGTGCGCGCCTGCGAGCGATTCGTCTTTGCCGCCGCGTCCTGCAACGACGGTGACAGGATAGCCGGCGTCTGCGAACAAGCGCGTATGTTGCGCCATCACGTTTTCCACACCGCCAATGACAGGCGGCGCAGTATAGTGAATGAGAGTCAATCGCCTCAAATGATTTCTCCTCGCGATGCTTTGATCGCCAAATCCACATGCTCGCGTACACTTGGAAGGATACGCCGCAACGCGCCGCAGGTAACTTGAGGTACACGCTCTCTTCGTGTACAAAGGCGAGCCAGAACTCACCCGCGCGAGTGTCGAAGCAGAGCGCGTGGGGATAGCCCGTCAATTCGAATTACATTTCCTCCATGGGGTTTTTCAGTCGCCGACAGTGTGCCCGAGATCGTCGCTGATCCTCCCAATTCGTTCGAGCAGCCCTATCTTCCGATGGGCAGAGTACCTGGGTCACCACGCGTGACTTCCAATGTCTCCGCAAAGACCCACGCGGGCTCTGTCCTCCCCGCGATCATCACGCGATACCACTCGTCATCCTGACTTATCCCGATCAGGGTGAGGAGATCGTCTTGCTGGATTTTGCCCACGATTTGCGCGTCGAGACTTGGTCCCGCGCGAACGTTCACCCGTCGCTCAATTACTTTCGCCAACACTGGAACTGGTGTCGCGGTGGGTAATGGCAGCGTAGGTTGGCGCACAACAGTTGGGTACGGCGTTGGGGTAGGCAGTTGGACTAACGGTGCCCGTGTCGGTGTCGGATCTTCCACCAAAGCGGCGACAACCAATTGCCCGCCGAAGAAGATCAGAACTATACAGGCAACCAATATCACCGACGCAACGCCGAGGGCAATCCACGCGCGGCGATTCGATACTTGCACATACTTGCGGCGCAAAGAGGGCAGTCGTACTGTGCCATCGTTCCGCACCCTGGGTAAAGTCAGACGACTTGACCTGCGCGTGGCAGCATCGGGTAAATTCGTCACGCGTTCTGCAGAAGCTCTGGCCGATTGGGGCATTGGCGATGGTTGTGCAGCCATCGCGCCAGCAGTTGAGTCAATATCTACGGTGGCGCGCTCGCGTCCGGGTGGGAGCCCCATAACCCAATCTGCTCCATCGTAGTACATCCAGCAAGCGGTGTACGGATGAATTTTCCACCAAGCGCCATTTTGCTCTCGCACTGCGAGTTGGCTGACCTGTTCTTCAAACTCGGAACGACTAATCGATTCGCCGCGCTCCATTCGCGCGCGCAGTTCACGATACTTGGCTTCGGCGGTTGTAAAGTCACACATTGCGACTCCTCTCTACGGCATCCGCGCCAAAAGAATTTCGACTGGCAGTCCCCAAAGCGTCACCCTCACACCTCACTGCTCGCATGTTTTTTCCCCAACCCGATCACAATCGCCGCGGCAAGTGCTGGTCCCAATGTCCCTGACATGATGAAAATAGTCGCTTGCCACCTGGGATCGAAATTGAACAACAGCAGAGAACTCCATGCAACCAGATAGATGGCAAAGACGAGTACGTAGAATGCAATCACAGGATGTTGCTTGGCAAATCCGAAAGCCATCCTTATCTCTCACTTTTCATTTCCACGCGCCGGGTGATGACCGGCAATCCATAGACATTATCGGAAATAAACCCAATCCAGAATTTGGACACAGATTAACACAGATTAACACTGATCTCTAGGTTTTCAATCTGTGTGCATCTGTGTTTATCAGTGTCCAAAATTATTGCCGATAAAGTCTCATGTGTGTTGGGTTGCCGGTCACATCAGGCATTTCCCGTTTGTCCTTCCTGTGTGTCTTGGCGTGATACTTCTTCTTCCTTCTCCTCTTCCTTCCCGACTGCCTCGGGAGCCGACGTCCCTTCCGTGTGGAATATCTCGGCGACTTTGCGCCCCAAGCGATCCAGAATCTCTTGGACCATCTCACTGGCGTCAATCGGATCGGCAACCTCGACGCCTTGATCGGCGAGTTGTGAGACGACGGCGAGCGCGTATTCGGTCGCGGCAATGTCAAACGAAAGCATCTTGAACGTTACGCTTTCGAGACCCGCTTCGGCTTCCGCCGCGCGCATTTGCGGATGATCGCGATTGAGGTAGATGGCGTGGCGATTCGCGATGTAGCGCGCGCGTGCTCCGTCCACCCCCAACCGAACGTAGTTGATTTCGAACGCCACGCGTCCACCCCGTCGCGAACTGGGGAGCGCTTTGACGACAGTCGGCTCCTCCTCAGGGCGACCCAGCAAGCGATTGATCAACGCGCGCCCGCGACCGATCAGCGTTTCCGCCTGGGTAGCCGCTGCGATTTTCGCCGCGTCAGGTGAGCGCGGTCGTTTTGTTTTGCCGCGCCGCCGTGCGCCGGGCATGGTAGCCCAAGGGAGCGTCTCTTGCACGATACGAAAATCGTCGTCCAGAACGTCTTGAATCTCACCAGCAAACTTGCGGAGCAGGCGCATCTCTCTCGAATAGCGGCGCCGCTTGTCGCGCGCCACCAATTCCTGACGCACCTCTTCGAGACACTCGGCAAGCCAGGTGAGAAGCGCCTGCACGCGCGGGTTCTGCAAATTCAGCGTCAGGTTGCGCGTGTTGTCGAATGCAGGAGTTGGACCAGCATCCGCGTCTGTCCTCCTCCTCTAACAGCCGTTTCTCCAACTCGACGACGCGTTTTTCGAGCTTCCTGATGCGCTGCCTGAGATGGATGAGTTGCGCTTCCTGCGCGTCGAGAACCATCCCCAATGTGATTCTCTGTGTTCTGCGCGCAACCAGGGTGTCTGATTTTTTCGACCTTGTTATTTTTCGCATCTTGCTCCTTGAATCCTGCTCGACCATGATCATTCCAGCGGCTCCCTTCGCGCTACTGGCCGATCAGATCGTCAATCTTGTCGCCTAGAATTTCCAAGGTGGAGATGGGATACGCTTTCGCCTCGATGCTCCCGCGCAATTCCGCGAGACTCGCGCGAAGCTCGCCAATGGCGTTGCGTTTGTCATCCGTCGCGAGGGTTTGGGCTTGAGCGAGCGCGTCAATCGCGGCTGCCAGATCGCGCTGCGCCAAGCCAGGGCTGAGGTCAGTCAGATGAACAACAGCGCGCATGACTTTGCCTGATGCTTTCAACAGCAATACTTGCATCTGCAAGCGCGTGCGATCAGTTTCCAGCGCGGCAACCTGCTTGGTCAGTTTATCCGCGTCGTTCCGCAGCGCGATGATTGTTTTTTCTTGCTGACTCTGCTTCTCCGCCGATGCGTTCTCCTGCGTTCGCAACTGAGCAAGACTTGCTTCTTGCGCTTTGATCTTCGGGTCCAATTCCTTGCGCAAAACATCCGCGTTGGCTGCACTGGCGGATATCGCGTTCGCATACGCGATATATCCACCGAGGGTAGTGATGATGAGTAAGGCAAGCAAAGCAATCGCCCCTGCGACCAACCAACGGACTGTTACACCTGCAATCTTCTTTTCAAACATCTCGCACCTCCCCGTTAGAATTGATTCAATCAGACGGAACAAGATTGCTCGTCCCGTCTGAGCAATTCCGCCGAAAGTCTAATGTGTAGCGATGGGGTGGAGCCCCTGGGCGTCTGTACAGGCGCTCCACCACACATCGCCCCGGAGTGTACGTCGTTCACGCGTGGCGGCGCAGATTACGCGGCAGATAGCAATGGCGTCGTTTCGCCAGTAGCTGATGGAACTGCTGCCAACCCGATACTCTTGTATTGCTCCACGTCCAATACAAAAATGTTCGTGGAGGGATCAGCGACGTTGGTCCTGGCGAGCATTTCCGCACAGAGCCGCTCCATGCGCTGCATGGCGTCATCCACCTTGCTCGCCTGGACGCCGATCAGCAAAGTCGCGTTCCCTTTGCGCAGGAATCCGCCCAGCGTGCTGATGAGGGTCGCGCGATATTGCGCGTCAACCAGCGCGTCGAGAATTGCGTCTGCGAGTTCTTCTGGCACAATCGCCAGGATCAATTTCATATCCATCTCGTCTCCTTTTCCTTCCCGCGGTTCGAACGTAAACTCCTTGTGGCGCGCGTCTACGCGGACGTACTGTTCGATCGGCAAAGCGAAGATTGTTGCTCCACCGACCTGGACTTCCACTGGCGCGATGTAGTTGGTCATTCCGACTGCGGGCACAAATGGCTGGGCGTTCACGAATGCGGTTCGCGGGCGACAGGTTTCCGATAGCAGGCGAATTGCCAGCGGGACATCCTTGCGCGCCAGTCCCAGCAATAATGTGACGTTGCCCGTGCGCAAGAACCCACCGATTGAACTGATCCGCGTGACCTTGAGTCCCGCATCAGTTAGAGCGCGCGTCGCGCTTTCGGAATCTTCATGTTGCACGATGGCGAAAAGTAGTGTTTGAATATTCATTGTTTGGTTGCCTTTCCTAGATCGGGCATTAGGGCTTGAGGAGCACGTATGGAGCGTACCAGGTTCGCTGGGCGCGCTCTGAAAATCGGTGTACCCAGGAACCCAAAACGAGATGGCGCAATCCAGTGATAATTGCCTCCGATTAATCTCGCAAAGTATTCGCCCTGGTCGTACCCACCTCCGGCTCCATGCGCAATCAGCACTGGGGAACCGTCACCAAATTCGGTGTACTCGATCGGTCCGCACGTTGTCTTAATCATCATACCGCCGCTCACAATCCGCTGGTATGCCAGAGACATAGCGTGCCGGTATTGCGTGTAGACGAGCCCCGCGGGTATCGCCACGCCGAGCAACACCGATCCAAGAATGAATCGCTTGTCAACGCTCCGATGCAAATTGCCTCCATCTCTCCGAGCAGTCAATGGACGCCATGTTGTAAAAAGTACGTGGCGTAAAGGTCTTAATCGTTGCACGAGGAAATTGCTCTATTCGTGTTGGGTTGCTCACCCTAGTTTCTCCGCGTTTCGTCTTGCTTGGATTGGCATTTGACACACAGCGTGGCATACGGTATCGCAATCAATCGTTCGGGGTTGATGCGGTTTCCGCATTGAACGCAAACGCCGTACAGATTTTCTTGCAGACGATGCAGACAAGTTTGGATTCGCTCTACTTGCCAACGCGCTTGAGCGATGAGCGCAAGTTGGCGCACCTGTGTCGTCTCGCGCAGCGCGCGATCCACAGGATCAGCATCGCGGTCCGTCCGGCGACTCAAGTTTTTCGATTCATCTTCAATGCGTTTGATAAGTGTATCGCGTTGCTCGCACAATTGTTGCCGAATGGCTTTGGAACATACAATCATCTGATCCTCCTTTCCCCAGCGCAATCGGTGCGCCAACAGTGTCTTGACGAGGGGATGCTGCGAATAGCATACAGAGAAAAAACGAAAGTTGCCTCAACTCTGACTAAAAGGAACCTAAAATTTTCCTCAACTCTGACTAAAAGGAACCTAAAATTTTCCTCAACTCTGACTAAAAGGAACCTAAAATTTTCCTAAAACAATGGGGCTTGGTTCTTCAACCAAGCCCCATTTGTCATTTTGGCAGTGAAAAGATAACTTGTGTTCCCTTCCCTACGTCGCTCTCCACCCGAATCTCGCCGCCATGCGCGGTGATGACTTCACGACAAATTGCCAACCCCAACCCCATGCCGCGTTTTTCAAGTGGGCGCGATTCGCCCCCGCGATAGAATTGCTGAAAGAGATGCGGCATTTCTTCGGGGGCAATGCCCGTGCCTGTGTCAGCGACGCGAATCCACACGGCATCTTTGTCTGTATCAATTATCACGCCGACGCAACCGCCGCGCGGCGTGAACTTGAGCGCATTGTCCAGTAGGTTTGTCATCACTTGAATCAAGCGATCCTCATCGCCGTGAATCAGTGGTAGATCGGACGGGACTTGAATGTTCAAAGTGATTCCCGATTTTGCGGCGACGCTCTTGTAATTCACCACACTCGCGCGGACAACATCTTCCAGCGAGATCTCGGAACGATGCAGTTGCATCGGTCGCAGCGCGCCTTTGGCAACCCCGCGCAGGGTGCCCAATAATCGTTCCAATCGCGACACTTCTGCTGTAACATCGACCAGGAATGAATCACGTGTTTCAGCGTCGGCATTCGGATAGTCGCGCAAGGTCTCCAACCCGGCGCGTATCCCTGCCAGCGGTCGTCCAAGTTCATGAATAATCGCCGCGAGTTGACGTGTGCGCGCCTGTTCCGCGCCTTCCAATCGCGCCGCCATTTCGTTAAAGTTCTGCGCCAGTTGCCCGACTTCGTCCTGGCTCCGCATCGGCACGCGGGCGCGATAATCCCCTGCGGCAATTCTTTGCGCGCCTTCGCCAAGTTGGCGCAAGGGTCGCGTAATCGTCGCGGCTAATCCCAGCGCCAACCCCAAGCCAACGATTCCCGTCAACACTACGCCGACGAGAACCGTCCCGCGTAATTGATTGAATTGGGCGCGCACATCATCCACCGCATACGAAAGGCGCAGCGCGCCCACGGTGACATCGTTGTTACGCAAGGGCAGTACGACAAAAGCGACTTCGGTCGAAAATCCAGGTCCAATGCCTTGCGCCACTTGCCCGCTCAACGCGCGCATGATCGATTCGTCAGGATGGCGCGTGCCAATGCGCGCGGCATCCTCCTGGCGCGTCGAAGCCAAGATGGTGGCATCGCGCGAGAGCAGGACCACGCGCGCATCGGTCAGTCCCGATATACCCGCGAGAAAATTCTGCGCGGTTGAAAGATTCTCGACGACGGATGGATTAGACTGGGCGCGATCCTGCAGCAGGTGCGCTTGGTAGGCAAGTTGCTGGAGCAAACTACTGTCGAACCACTCTTCCAGAAAATAGAGGAGATACAAGGTGAGGATCGGCATCAGAAAGAGGACAGGGAGGATATGACTTGCGACAAGTTTCGCGCGTAGAGAGCGAAATATCATTTCTCTACCTCCGTGGCAAACATGTAACCGACGCCGCGCACGGTCTGGATGTAGCGTAGGTGGCGGGGGTCTTGCTCAATCCGTTCGCGCAACCACCCCATATACACGTACAGCACCTGCACTGCGCCCGCAAATTCCTCGCCCCAGACGGCGTCGAGTAAATAATCGGTGGTGAGAACCGTGCCTGCGTTCGCCATCAACAGACGCAAGAGTTCAAATTCCTTCGGTCGCAAATGCACGCGTTTGCCGCGCACGTTCACCTCGCGCGATTTGGGATTCAGCGTGACCTGTCCAATCTGCATAGTTTCCTCGCCCGCGACTTCGGGCGCGCGTTCGATGCGGCGTAGCACGGCGCGGATGCGTGCCGACAGTTCGCGCGTTCCAAAGGGCTTGGTGACATAGTCCTCCGCGCCGAGTTCCAGTCCAACGACGATATCGTTCTCCTCACCGCGTGCCGTCAAGAAAATGATGGGCGCGTTGATCTCGCGCTTGAGCGTCCGCGCCACATCGAGACCGTCGCGATCGGGCAAGCCGATGTCCAGCAAAACGAGGTCGGGGCGATCGCGCCGCGCGAACGACAAGGCGTCCTCGCCACAATCCGCCGTCGTCACCACATAGCCCTCGTGCTCAAGACGGTACTTGAGACTGCGGCGGACGAGTTCGTCGTCATCTACGACCAGAATCTTGTTAGCCATTTTTAGGTTTTCCTCACGCTGATTATACCACAGAGCACACTTGTACAGTATTCCTTCGCAGAAACTATCACGACCGCGAAGATTCTTGGGACACAGATGAACACAGATAAACACAGATAGAAAAATCAGTGTTCATCAGTGTTTATCAGTGTCCAAAAGATTTGGTTGCGGCTATGCTGCGCTATGAAATAACTGACGGGTAAGCCCCGCCTCTGGCGGGGAGACTCCCAGCGTTTGACCTCCGTTATGCAGCCGCGGCTTTGAATTTGCGGTTCGAAAAAAACGGGTGAGGTCGATTGTAACCTCACCCGTTCGCTTTTTGGGTCGAAACATGTGCTTTGTCGTTCGGCCGATGCTATACCCCAAATGCTCTGCAGTTGGCTTCACCAAGTCGAACTGCTTGAAATCAACTGCTTTTAGGCAAACCCACTTGAGTTGGGCGAGAAGCGGGCTTGTCGATGAGATTGGGCTGTGTACAATGCCAACAGGAGAGTTGGTCTCCAGGCCTGTCAACAATCCGCCTGTTCGATTTCGCCAAACCGCATTTGCGTCCGCGCCACGATCTCGCCGCGAACGTCGTTCACAGCGCGCACGCCAGCGACGTGGATCACGTGATCGTGGATGGACGCTTTCTGCTTCGCAAAGGCGAATTGACGACGCTCGACGAAGAGAAGCTCATGCGCGAGACGGAGCGCCGCGCGTTTCGTTTGGTCGGATCAGAGATGCAACAGGTACGGGAGTACAAGGGTTAGCGTTGTCACTGTCATTGCGAGGAGCATCCTGAGCGGAGCAGCGCTTTTTGCTGCGGAGTCGAAGGATGCGGTGCTGAGCGATAGTCGAAGCAAGCAATCCCCAAGTTACTCGGAGATTGCTTCGCTCCGCTCGCAATGACAGTCGGTTTGGGTTTCCCGTTGATTCGTGTTACAATCCGGCTCGATGAACGATTTTGTTTTGCCGAAGCCGGCGCGGGATCTTCTCCGCGCCGTTGTGATTGGCGTGGTGATCGGCGCGATTTTCAGCGCGTTTGTCCTCGCGAATTTACAATCCGATTTGCTCCAACAAAAATTCATGTCGTTGCGTTATCGCGTCGCCGCGCTGCTGCCTCATTCCGCCGAACCGCAATTTGTCCCGACTCCGCTTGCCGCGCCGACCGCCGACGGACGACCGCCGACCGATGATGCGGTGCCGACACCCGAATTACCCAATCACCCCATCACCCAACAACCCGCTCCCACCGCTCCGCGCTCTCCCTCCCGCGCGCCCACGCGTACCCCGACGACTTTGCCGCCGGAGATCACGCCGATCCTGCCGACGGTCGCGTTGCGCGCGATCAAGCCGGACTATCAACGCTGGAACAATTGCGGACCGACGACGCTCGGCATGGCGCTGCAATATTTCGGCAAGCCCGATCCGCAAGCGGAGATCGCCGCGTTCACCAAACCGAATCCCGATGATCGCAACGTCCGCCCGGACGAACTTGCCGCGTACGCGCATCGCGCGGGACTGCATACGATCATTCGCGTAAACGGCACGCTGGATCGCTTGAAATTGTTGTTGTCGAATGGCGTGCCGGTGATCGTCGAAACCGCGCTCGTCAAACAGCCGCAGGGCTGGATGGGACATTATCGTTTGCTGATTGGCTACGACGCCACGCTGCGCGAGTTCAACACGATGGATTCGTACGACGGACCCAACGTCAAGATTTCGTTCGACGATCTCGACGCCGAATGGGAAACCTTCAATCGGCTTTATCTCGTTATCTACGACGACGCGCAAGCCGCGCGCGTCCGCGCGTTGCTCGCGGACACGCTGGACGATCAGACGATGTACGCGCAAGCCGCCGCGCGCGCCCGCGCCGACATCGCCGCGGATCCGCAGAACGCGTTCGCGCAGTTCAACCTGGGATCGTCGCTCGTCGGGTTGAAACGCTACGCCGATGCCGCCGCCGCGTTCGACCAGGCGCGCACGCTCGGCTTGCCCTGGCGCATGTTGTGGTACCAACACGATCCGTACGTCGCGTACCTGCGCGTCGGACGGAACGAGGAGGTGATCGCGCTCGCCGATTCCTTGTTGAGCAAAACCGACGATCTCGAAGAATCGCATTATTACAAAGGATTGGCTCTGCGCGCGCTCGGTCGCGCCGCCGAAGCGCGCCGCGAATTTGAAACCGCGCTGCGCTACAACAAGAATTATCGCGACGCGCTGAATGCGCTGACGAATTACAAATGAACAAATGACAAATGACAAAACGTGCTGCGTGTTGCGTGACTGAACACTGTTGACTGTTAGGGCTTTGTCATTGTCATTTCGAGGAGGCGGTTTGTGCCGACGAGAAATCTCGGCTGCCTAGGCGGAGATTTCTCGCTCCGCTCGAAATGACAACCTACACCTGACTTTGACAAAGCCCTAGTTGACTGTTGACTGATTTGACGCGCTTGAATAAATATGATAGCATAGTTCACGAGCCGCAGTCATGTTTCCGACGAACCTCGAATTTGAATGGAGCGTTCGCAAAGCCGCCGCCAATCTCCGCAAGCACGGTGTCAGTTTTGAAGAGGCGACGACTTGCTTTGACGACCCACACGCGCTCATCTTTGCCGATGAAGATCACACGGACGACGAGCCGCGCGAAATTCTCATCGGATATTCCAACCGCAATCGGTTGCTGTTCGTTTCTTTTGTTCAGCGTTCGGCAAACCGCGTGCGCTTGATCAGCACACGCCACGCCGATGCCCAGGAGCGCAGAGATTATGAAGAAAGTACATTTGACTGAACATATTCCCGGTCTGGACGATTACGAACTCAAGCGGCACTATGACTTGGATTACTCCAAAGCCAAGCCCAACCGTTTTGCCCACGGCGGCAAGCGCCCGCGCGCGGGTCGCAAGCCCCTATCGTCGCATGAGACCAAGGGCAAGCCAATTGTCCGCCGGACCGTCACTCTCACCGCGCCGCACTTGGCTTATCTGCGTAAACTCGACTCGAACGTCTCGCGCGCGATCCGTAAACTCATTGACGCCGCCAGGTAGGGGCGACCTTGTGTCGTCGCTCCTATGCCCCGCTTCCTCTCCACTTCCATCCTTTCCGATCGCCGCCTGCTGATCTCTTCGGCGATTGTTGCTGCCGGGTTCTTTTCAAGCAAGGTGTTCGGCTTGCTGCGCGAAATTCTAATCGCGCGCGCGTTCGGCACCGGCGGCGATCTCGACGCGTTCTTCGCGGCAACCCAGTTTTCGGATTTGCTTTTCGCCGTGATCGCCGGGGGCGCGCTCGCGTCCGTGTTCATTCCGATTTTCAGCGGCTATCTCAATCGCGATGATAACGCGCGCCGCGCCGGGTGGGCATTTGCGAGCGCGGTTATGACCGATGTGTTTCTGGCGGTGACGCTGTTTGCGCTCGCCGGAATGATCTTTGCCGCGCCGCTCACCGATCATTTGCTCGCGCCCGGATTTCCCGCGGCGCGCCGCGCGCTCACCGCCGATTTGCTGCGCCTCGTCTTGCTTTCGACGATCATCTTCGGCGTCAGCGGCACGCTGACCGGGATTCTGCACGCGCACAATCATTTTATTCTGCCCGCGCTCGCGCCGTCGCTGTACAATCTCGGCATCATCGCGGGCGTGGTGTGGCTCGCGCCGCGTTTTGGCATTTTCGGTTTGGCGTATGGCGTCGTCGCCGGCAGCGCGCTGCATCTGGCGATTCAACTGCCCGGCTTGGCGCGCCGCGGCGCGCGCTATGTTCCCACGCTCGGCTTGCGGCAGACCGGGATGCAAAATCTCCTCGCGCTCCTCGGTCCGCGCGTCGTCACGATGTTCGTCGTGCGCGCAACCTGGATCGCGATGACCAACCTCGCCTCGCGGTTGGGCGAAGGGAGCGTCAGCGCGCTCAGTTACGCGTACTCGATTTGGCAATTTCCCGAATCGTTGATCGGTACCGCGATTGCGCTTGCCGCGTTTCCGCGTCTCGCGGCGTACGCGGCAGAAGGCAAGCGCGACGAACTGCGCGCGACGTACAAGCGCGCGCTCGTTTCGATTCTCGGCTTGGCGATTCCGGCGACGCTCGCGCTGATCGTGTTCGCGCGTCCGGTCGTCGCGCTGGTCTTGCAGCGCGGCGCGTTCGGCGGCGCGTCGACGGAACTCGTCGCGACGGTGCTGCAATTCTACGCGCTCGCCGTCGTCGGCGAATCGCTGCTCGAATTGACCGCGCGCATTTTCTACGCGCAGCGCGACGCGCGCACGCCGATGTTCGTCGCGCTGGGCGCGATGGCGTTGCGCGTCGCGTTGATGATCGTGTGGAGCGATTGGCTGGGCGCGCCGGGACTCGCGCTGGCGTATGCGGTTGGGGTGATCGTGGAGGGCGGCGTGTTGGGGTGGCTGGCGCAAAAAAAGACCTTCCAGGTTTCCGAAACCTGGAAGGTCTGATCGCAAAATCATTTCCCCGGCATCGGCTTCGCGCCCGCCGGCGCGGTCACCACAATCGTCGGGTTGTTGAAATCCCACATGTGCGCGCCCATGATCAACGCGCCTTTGTTGGTGGCATCCTTGGCGTCGTGACCCCGGAACTCGAAACTCCATTTGTGGACGAAACCATCGCCGCACATCCACGTGCTAACCTGTCCGGTGTCGACCACGGAAAATTCACCCTTGTCTTTCGACATCGCGAGCGCGGACGTGATCGCCGCGTTCTGAACGTTCTTGAAATCGTACACCCACACATCGCACGATTGTCCGTCGAGCGATTCGGTGCGGACTTTTTTAAAGTCGCTGTCTTTGCCTCCGGCGTAATTTCGGAAATCATCCGGCTTGCCATAGTCCTTGAACCCGGAAGCCATTTTGTCGTCGGTGATATACCATGCTTTCGGATCCAATCCTGGAATGATGCTCATGCCTTTGACATACGATTTGCCGTCGGCTTCGATGAATTCAATCGTCGCGTTCTGATCGCCGCCGAGCATCGCCATCAAGCCGCCCTTGGACACAAAGTGCGAGTTCTTGTTGTCCACTTCGCCGGACATGTTGAAGAACGAAACCTCCTGGTATTTCCCTTGATCGGTGCTGCCAAATGTCCAGACGAACTCGACGCGATATTTGTTCGCGGTCTTGGTTTTGTTCACGAAATCGGTGAACGGATTGCCGGAAGAGGTCGAACCGGATTGTCCGGGCAGCCCCGCGCCCGGTTGTGCGGGGACCGGCGCGACTTTGGTCGCTACACCGGACGGCAACCGCGTTCCAACGCCCGTTGGCATCGGTATGAACGAAGTGTCGCCTGGATTCCCGCCCAGACTCCGCATGATCCCTTCGAATGTGCCGCTCTGTTGGCTCAGCCACCAAAAGCCAACTCCGGAGACCGCGACGCACAGACACAACACGACGACGCATCCGACGCCGACGGCGATAATAGTTTTGCTTTGCATACTTCCTCCTCAAAAAGAGTAGGGGCGAAGCATTTTTCAGAGTCTTCGACTCTGCTTCGCTCCGCTCAGGACGAAAAATGCTTCGCCCTTACCCGCAGTGTAACGGAAAAGTGCTTTTTTGGCAAGGGGCTATTTGCCCAACTTGAATTGCTCCGCGCCCGCCGGCGCGTCGATGGTGATCGCCGCGTTCAAATCCCAAATGTGCAGCAACAGCGATACCGCGCCTTTCTCCGCCGCTTGCTTGGGATTGTGCGCGGACAGCGTCGCCGCGATTTGATGCGCCGCGCCGTCGTCGCAGACCCACACCTTGATCTCGGCTTGCTCCAGCGCGCCAAACGCCGATCCATCTTGATCCGCGCCGAGCGCGTTGCTCAACCCAGTTTCGATAGTTGTCTTGGGAACGTATCGCCACACTTGGCAATTTTGTCCGTCCAGTGATTCGCGCGTCGTGGCTTGGAACGCGAGTTTCGTCAATTGCGTTGTGAAATCGTCGAGCAAATCGTCCGGGCTGAACGGCGGACGACCGGCGTCCGCGAGATCGGGCGTGACGCTGTACCATTTGGTCGTCGTCGGGAGACCGAGCGCGCGCACGCCTTTGACGAAGAATTGTCCGCGCGCGGTCGTGAATTCGATTTTGTCGCTGCCGAGTTGGTACGCGTAATGCGCGTCCGCGCCGTTCACTTCGCCTTTGAGATCGAGCGCGAACGGCGGCGCGCTGCCTTGCTTGACGTTCAGCGTCAGCGCGACGCGATATTTTTGCGCGGCTTGCGTCTTGGCGAGCGCGGCTGCCACCGTGTTTAGCGCGGGTGTGGCAGTACGCGGCGGCGGCGTGAACGCGGGCGACGGAAGCAGCATCGGCGTTGACGATGGGAAGGTCGCGGGAAAGGTCGGCGCGCTCGTGCTCGTCGGCAGCGGCGCGACAGTCGGCGGCGGCGCGTCGCACGCGAATAAACTTGATAGCAAAACCGTTCCGATAATCGCGATGAGAATGTGTTTCATGGTGAATCTTGGTTCAGTACGGGCGCAATTCAATTGCGCCCCTACCCAAACCCCAGCCCGCGTTCCTTCAAACTCACAAATTTGTCGCCCGCGCCGATGACGAGATGATCGAGCACGTCGATGTCCAACAGTTTTCCGGCTTGGACGATTTCGCGTGTCACCGCGACATCTTCCGGCGACGGCGACGGATCGCCGGACGGATGATTGTGGACGACGATGATCGCCGCGCAGTTTTGGCGCACGGCTTCGCGGAACAATTCGCCGATGCGGATGACGGTTGTGTGCAGCGAGCCGCTGTACACCGTTGGCGTCGCGAGGACGTGATTTTTCGTGTCGAGCAAAACCGTCCGCATCTCTTCCTGTTCGAGCCAGCCCATGCTTCGGAGCAGAACTGCCGCGTCTTGCGGCGTCTTGATCATGACGCGCTCGCCCAACGATTCGCGCGTGATGCGATGACCCAGTTCGAACACGGCAAGCAATTCCAACGCCTTGGTCTGCCCGATGCCTTTGGTGCGCGTCAATTCGTTCAGCGGCGCGCGCGCCAATTCGAGCAAGCCGCCGCGTTCGCTCAACAAACGCTGCGCGAGGCGAACGACGTTTTCGCCGCGCGTGCCGGTGCGAAGAACAATCGCGATCAATTCGGCGGTGGTCAGCGCGTCCGCGCCGCAGCGTTTCAAGCGTTCGCGCGGCAAATCGCTTTTGTCGAACGCGGTGTGGAGATGATCGGCGCGGGGAGCAGCATTGCTTTGCGGCATTGGCATATTCTCCTCCGATGTGACGGGTGACAAGGGACAAGTGACAGGGGAAGTGAGACGTGAAACATCCCTTGTCCCTTGTCCCTTTTACCTTCGCGATGGGCTGACAAAAGTTTCCGGCGGCAAGTGCAGTCCGGCGGCTTCGAGGCGCGGCGTGAATTTGGGGCGGATGCCGGCGGGGAGCATTTCGCCGATGACTTGGCCGTCGTCGGTTAGCGCGCGCTCGATAAAGCGGAAAATATCCTGCATCACGACGACGTCGCCTTCCATGCCTTGCACTTCGGTGATCTGCACGATTTTGCGCGAGCCGTCGCGCAGGCGCGCCTGCTGCACGATCAGATCGATCGCGGCGGCGATTTGCTCGCGCACGACTTTGACGGGAAAATCGATCCCCGCCATCAAGCACATCGTTTCCAGACGACTGATCGCGTCGCGCGGCGTGTTCGCGTGCAGCGTCGTCAGCGAACCATCGTGCCCGGTGTTCATCGCTTGCAGCATGTCGAGCGCCTCTGGACCGCGACATTCGCCGATGACGATGCGCTCGGGGCGCATCCGCAGCGAGTTGATCACCAGATCGCGGATCATCACGCGCCCGGTGCCGTCGGGATCGGCGGGACGCGCTTCCAATCGGACGACGTGCGGCTTTGCGAGTTGCAGTTCCGCCGAATCTTCGATCGTCACGATCCGCTCGTCGTCGGGAATGAAATTGGAGAGGACGTTGAGCAAGGTCGTCTTGCCGCTGCCCGTACCGCCGGAGACGATAATGTTCAGACGCGCGAGGACGCACGCGCGCAAAAAGTCGGACATTTGCGGCGTGAGCGAGCCAAACTCGATCAAATCTTCGACGACGAGTTTCTTTTTGGAGAATTTGCGGATGGTGATGGTGGGTCCGTCAATCGCGCTAGGCGGAATGATCACGTTGACGCGCGAACCGTCGGGCAAGCGCGCGTCCACCATGGGCCACTTGCGATCCACGCGGCGACCCAGCGGACGGATGATGCGATCAATCACGCGATAGACGTGCGCGTCGTCGTCGAATTTGACATTGGTTTCAACGATGCGCCCTTTTTGTTCGATGAAGACATGCTCCGGTCCGTTGACCATCACTTCGGTCACGGTGGGATCATCCAACAATGGTTCGATGGGACCAAAGCCGATCAATTCGTGCAAGACTTGGGTTTCGAGTTGCTGGACTTGCTCCGGCGAAAGATTCGCGCCCGACGTTTGATAGGTGGCGAGGAACCGTTCGCGCAGCATTGCGATCGTTTGATCGTCGCGTTTGAGTTCGCCCGCCGCGCCCAGTCCCGCCGCGATGCGGTCGAGGATCCATTTGCGGAGTTTCGCCCACATCACCGGATCGGTTGCGGGGCTGGGCGGCTGCGCGGGCTTGAGCGACGTACGCTCAGGTTCGCGTTGGGACGGCGGCGCGGGAGGTTGCGCCGGAACAGTCGATTTGGGTGGTTGCACACGATCAAGGAGACTAGGCATTGACGAGTCCTTCACATCCTAACAAAGTACGCTTCCACGGCGGCGTCGATCAATTCCTTCGAGAGGTGCGGTTCGAGTTCCAAATATTTTGCCAGATCGATGATCTGATCGAGCAGGTCGCGCGGGTGAACCGACTTGGGTTCACGTTTCACTTTGACGTAGTGTTCCAGCACGAGATATTTGAAACCTTCTTCTTCAAAAGGAATATTGCGCTTGGTCGCGATCCGCAAAAAGATTTGGCGAAATTCATCCCAGGTTGGATTCGGCACTTCGATCTTGTGGCGGATGCGGCGGAGGAATGCGTCGTCCACGAGGTCGGTCGGGTTCAAGTTGGTGGAGAACGCGATCAGCACGTCGAAAGGAATTTCGATTTTCTTGCCGGTTTGCAGCGTCAAAAAGTCGACGCGCTTTTCGAGCGGGACGATCCAGCGGTTCAACAAATCGCGCGGACGAAGTTGCTGCCGCCCAAAGTCGTCGATCAAAAACATGCCGCCGTTCGCTTTCATCTGATGCGGCGCTTGGTACGCTTTGGAGATTGGATCGAATATGAGATCGAGCGCTTCGAGCGTCAATTCGCCGCCGGTGACGATAAAGGGGCGGCGGCACAACAGCCAGCGCGCATCGTGGCTCTCCGATTTTTCAGCGGCGGGTTGTTCGATGGGAACGTGGCTCAGCGCGTCGAAAACCTGGATGATTTGTCCGTCGACTTCGAGCGCGTACGGGATGTACACCTCGCCTTTGAACATCGTCGCAATCGCTTCGGCGATGGTCGTTTTGCCGTTGCCGGGCGGTCCGTAGAGAAAGAGCGAGCGCGCCGAGTTGGCGGCGGGTCCGATGCGGCGCAACATCGTTTCGGAGAGGGTGAGGTGCGCGAACGCTTCGCGCACTTGGGCTTGCGTAAAATGGACTTGCCCGATCGTTTGGGCGCGGGTGGCTTGGATGTACGCGTCGAGCGCGACGGGCGCGGGTCCCGTGTACTGCGAGCGCGCCAGAACTTCTTGGGCTTTGACGCTCCCTTTTTGCGTGATGACGTAGTTGTAGCCGCGTTCGCCAAAGCCGGTCGAGCCGGTGATCGAAACGAATTCTTCTTTGATCAAAAAGCCGAGCGTGTGGTCGATGACGCCGGTGTACGGCAGACGGAGTTGATCGGCGATGGCTTGCCCGCTCACTTCGCCGGAAAAGTAAATGAGTTTGAGCGCGAGGTCGTAGATCAAGCCGGGACTCAACCCCGTGTCCGCCAGCGTGGCGGGTTCGCGCAAGAGGGGCGCGAGCGCGGAGGAAATCGGATTCGGCATGCGCGTCTCTTAGCGCAGATCCGGTGCGGCGGGCGCTTCGGCTGGCGGCACGGCAGATTCGCGCGGGAAAATCCAGACGATTTCGTTTTTGTGGACGATCAAGACTTCGGGTTCGTAGACAGGGTTGGACGTGCCGATTGCCCACACGCGCGCTTGCGTGATGGCGATGAAGGTTTCGCCGTCGTTCAATTCATCCTTCAGGCGATTGTCGCTTTTGAGATGGATGATGCCCTCGACGAGCCAATTCCCGATGCAAGCCGTGATGGGGAGCCGGAGTTTGGTTACGTGCGCGGTGAAGAATTTTCCCTTCTCATCAACTCGATAGTTCACAGGTTCCTCCCTGTTCAGACGTATCGCTGGAGCGTGACTGATTCTGATTATATCTGACGCGTTCGGATTTGGCAAGAGGGAAAAAAGTTCAATTTTACCTATTTGGTAAAGCCGGGCTTTTCATTTATACTGTTGGGCATAGGGCTTCTCCGCACGTTGTCCCAGCGATTTGAAATGCGATACGATCAATACCCCGAATCTATCTTTCATCTGCTGAGTTGGGTGACGGCGATCATTCTTCTCGGCGGGTTGATCGCGATCCAGATCTTGCCGTTGGCGGCGAGCCAGCGCGGCTTGTTGACTGGACTCGCGGTTGTGTTTGGTGGTTTCACCTTTGCCCTGCACCGCTTTATTCTTCCGCGCGCCTGGCCGCGGACGTGGGTCTTTTACCTGACGACGCTGGCGTACATCAGCGCGATTGCGGTCGCCGACGCGACGGTCTACCCCTTGGATCTCTCGCCGTTGTACGGTGTTGTCATCATCACCGTCGCCGTGGTTGCCGATTATCGCGTCGCGCTGTTCGCCGCCGCGCTGGCAAGCGTCTTGCATTTTGGCGTCGTGCTGGGTGAAGGCGATCCGGTGCGGATCGGCGTGAGCGGATTTTATCACGCCGTCGTGTACTTTCTCACCGCGTTGCTGGTGTCCCGACTGGCGCAAACGCTGAGCGAACGCTGGCGCGCCGTCGCCGCGCAAGCCGAGGCGCAACGCCGCGAGATCGAACAGCGTCAGGAAGAATTGGAAGGGCTGCACGAAATTTCCAAGGCGTTTGCCAATCTCGAAGATGCGGCGGCAACTTTCCAGCAGATCACGCGCCGGATCGCGCGCTTGCTCGACGCGGAAATTTGCTTTCTCGCGCGGTTTGACGAAACGCGCTCGCGCCTGATCGGGATGCCGCCCGGTTATGGCTTGAGCGACGAACAAATTCGCGCGTGCGCGTTTGCCGTCGACGCGCAAACCGATGCGATCTGGAACGCGCAGGAACGCGACTATTTTTTCGAGAACGATCTGACGGTTTTTCCCACGCCGCTGCGCGCGCTCGCCGCCCAACTGCAAGTGCGCCAGATCGCCGGCGCGCGGATGCTCCGCCGCCACCGCCCGCTCGGCGTGATTTTTGCGGCGAACCACGCCCGCGGCGCGTTCGCGGAAAAA
Source organism: Candidatus Aquidulcis sp. (assembly GCA_020723345.1). Classification (GTDB taxonomy): domain Bacteria; phylum Chloroflexota; class Anaerolineae; order UBA4142; family UBA4142; genus VGOB01. The sequence continues at coordinate 31,472 of DYJA01000015.1, forward strand.
GAGGCGCGCCTGTTGGCGTTGTTGGCGGAGCAAGCCGCGATTGCTGTGGAGAACGCGCAACTCTACCGCGACGCGCAAACGACCCTGCAAGACGTGACGCGGCTGTACGCGATCAGCACGGAACTTGCCGCGCAATCGAACGCCGCGGAAATTCCCCGCCGCGTGATCGACGCGCTGGCTCAAGCGTTGCACGCGCCGATGGCGACGATTGCGTTGTTGAACGATGCGACCGGCGCGCTCGAATATGCCGCGACGCGGGGCGTACCCGAAGAAGCGCGCCGCGCGCCTTTTCGCCCAAATGGTTTAGCCCTGACGGTCGTGCGCACGGGCGAAGCGCGCTTTATCGAAGATGTCGAGTTGGCGGAGAACCTCCATCCGCTCATCCGGCAGTGGGGGTTTCGTGCGGTCGCGTGTCTGCCGATTCAGCACGGCGGCAAAACGTTGGGCGTGTTGTACGTCAATTACGCCGAACCGCACGTCTTTGGCGAGATCGAGAAAAATATTTTGCGAACGTTTGCGAATCAAACCGCCGTGGCGTTGGTCAACGCGCGCTTGTATAACGAAATGCAAGAACAAGCGCGGCGCGATAGTCTGACGCAGGTGTACAATCACAATTATTTCCTGCAACGATTGGCGGAAGAAACGACGCGCGCGCGCCACGCCCAGCAGTCGCTCGCGTTGATCATGCTCGACATCGATTTTTTCAAGGAATACAACGACGCGTACGGTCACGTGCTGGGCGACCGCGTGCTTGAAATCATCGTCCGCGCGATCCGCGCGCACATCCACGAGTCCGATGTCGTCGGGCGCTGGGGCGGCGAAGAGTTTGGGATCGCGTTGCTGAACGCGGATGCCGCGCAGGCGCGCGGGATCGCCGAACGGATTCGCGCGACGCTGCTCGGCACGCCGCTGACGCAGAAAGACGGCGCGCCGATTCCACCGCCCACCGTCAGTCAGGGCATTGCCGCGCTGCCCGCGCACGCGTCCGACGCGGCAACGCTGGTCGATTTGGCGGATGCCGCGCTCTATCGCGCCAAAGCGCGCGGGCGCGATCAGATTTGCGTGACCGGCGCGTGAACATCGAAAAAGAAACCAGGTTTCTCCAAGAAACCTGGTTTCTTCGTGAGTCATGCCTCCGGTTCTTTTTCTACCTTGACCGGCATCGGTTTGCGCGTGATGAAGCATTTGAGCCAGGTTAGGATTTCCTCTTTGTTTTCTTTCCACACATGCCAGACGGTCGGCAAGCCGGGAATGAAGAAGAACGCCAGCACGAGGAGCGAAAAGTACGTGTCAATCCCCTCGACGGTGCCGAACCACATGCCCAGCACGTATCCCAGCGTCGTCATCCCGATGCCCCACAACACGCCGCCGAGCAAATTGAAAATGATGAACGTCCGATAATTCATCGAAACCGCGCCGGCGACAATCGGCGCAAACGTCCGGATGAAAGGCATAAAGCGCGCCGCGGTGATCGTGATCGCGCCGTACTTGTCGTAGAATTCTTTCGCCTTGAGCAAATTCTTGCGCTTGAAAAAGCGCGAGTTGGGGCGATTGAAAATCGGCGGACCGACTTTGTTGCCGAACCAATAGCCGACGTTGTCGCCCAAGACCGCCGCGATGAACACGCCGACGATCAGGATGACGATGTCGAACAAACCGCGCGAGGCAAGCAAGCCCGCGGTCAAGAGTAAACTGTCGCCGGGAAAGAAAAAACCGAAGAACAAACCGGACTCGGCGAAGACAATCGCAAAGATCCCGGTCATGCCGATGGTCTTTATCAATTCGACCAGATCAAACCCAAACGTCATTTCGAAAACATGTCCTTTCGCAGAATTGGAAGTTGGGGATTGGAGGTTGGCAGTTGGAATGTAATTCTCAAGTCCCAATCTCTAATCTCCAACCTCTAAATTCCCTTTACGGGTACGTTTTTGGCGTGGGTGGAATTACGCCGATAACCGTTGGAGTCGCCGTGGCTCCGGCGGGAGCAGGCGGCGCCGCCGCGCCTTTGGTCGGCGTCGCTGCGCCGCCGACCGGCAACGTGTTTGGATCGCCGCTCAGCAGTGTAAAGTTCTTGCCGAAAAAGACCCAGCCCTGCTGTGTTGAATTGGGAAGATTGATCAAATACCAGGTGTCCGTTCCTTCGATCTTTTCGCCTTTGGTTTGCGCCAAGAAGGTTACCTGGTTATCTTTTTTGAGTGTGCCAACCAATTTGGCTTTGCTGCTCGCCTCGGCGCGCACGTTGAGCGTCGTCGCGGTTACTTTGGCGGTGACCGGCACCGGCGTCGGCGGAATTGGCGTTGGGCTAGGTAGCACCATCGCCGTCGGCACGCGCGTGAGCGTGGGCGAGCCGAGCGCCGCCGCGCGCGTTGGAGACGGTTTGGGCCCAAACTGACTCAAGGCAAAGTTGCCACCGACGAGAACTATCACACCGCAAAACAATAACACGACTGCGCCAATCGCCAGTGGTACCCATTCGCGATTGCGTCCGCCAAGCGGGACCCGACGCGCGGGTTTGTCACCGGTTGCTCCGGCGAGCGATGGCGCGGCGGCGGCTCTCTGCCGCGCGGGCGGCTTGGGTTTCTGTTCTGTCCTTACAAATTGCGGCGGCTCGGATGGCGCGGCAGGTGCGACGGGCGCGGTCGGGCGCGGCGCAGGCGACGCGGGCGCGGGAGGCGCGGACGCGATAGGCGGCGCGGCGGGTGTTTCGCGCGCGGCGAGAATTTCTTTGGGTACGGGGATGACGGTCGAATTTTCGTGACCGGGCGGCGCGCCGGAGACCCACTCCGCGCCGTCAAAGTACATCCATTTGCCGGTGCGTGGATTGATTTCCCACAACGTGCCGTTGCGATCTTGAACCGCGAGTTTGCCGACTTCTTCTTCGTACTCGGCGCGGCTGATCGATTCGCCGCGCTGCACGCGCGCTTGGAGTTGCCGAAATCTAGATTCTGCTTCTTCAAATGTCATTGGCATAGATAATTCCTCACAGTTCAACCGTCTGGTGGGGCTGGGGCGCCGTCACCGCGAATCCCCCCAGTGGTCGCAGCGCGTCGGCAAATGCCAACGCGCTCTGCTCTTCGCCGTGCACCACGAAGACGCCTTGCAGACCGGTCTTGGCGCGCGCGACCCAGTTCAAAAGTTCGGAGCGGTCTGCGTGCGCGCTAAAACCATGGGCGACCTGGATTTGCGCGCGCACGGTGAAGTCATCGCCAAAGATGCGGATCTTCTTTTCGCCTTCGATCAGACGACGCCCCAAAGTATTTGCGGCTTGATAGCCGACGAATAAAATCGTATTGCGCGCGTCTTCGATATTGTGTTTCAAGTGGTGCAAGATGCGCCCGGCTTCGCACATGCCGTTGGCGGAAATGATGATCGCCGATCCCTTCAAGGTATTGATCGCGCGCGATTCTTCCACGCTGCGCGTGTATTTCAATCCGCCAAAGCCAAAAGGATCGTCGCGCGCGAGCAAGAGTTGGCGCATTTCGTCGTCGAAACATTCCAGGTGCAACCGAAAGACGTTCGTCGCGTCGATTGCCAGCGGCGAATCGACAAAGACCGGCACGCGCGGCGCTTGCCCCGCTTCGATTTGCCGGTGCAAATAGTATAACAATTCCTGCGTGCGTTCGACGGCGAACGCGGGAATGATCACCTTGCCGCCGCGCGCGACGGTTTCGCGCACCGCGCGCGCCAATTCCTGCGCGGCTTGATCGAACGAAAGATGCTCGCGGTTGCCGTACGTGCTTTCGATGATCAAATAGTCGAGTCCGGCGACGATTTCCGGATCGCGGATGATCGGCGCGTTGGGTCGTCCCAGATCGCCGCTAAAGCCGACGCGCAGCGTGCGCCCTCGGTCGGGCAATTCCAAAACGGTGATCGCGGAGCCAAGAATGTGTCCGGCATCGCGCAGCGTGATGCGCGCAGCGTGATCGAGATTGAACGCCTGATCGTACGCGTGTCCGACCAAGTGCGTCAGCGCGTTCTCGGCGTCCTCCTTCGTGTACAACGGTTCAATCTTGGGCAAGCCGCGCCGCGATGTTTTTTGGTTGAGGTATGCCGCATCCTGTTCCTGAATGTGCGCGCTGTCGCGCAGCATCAAGGTTGCCAGATCGCGCGTCGCGGTCGTGCAATGGATTTCGCCCGCGTAGCCGTTTTTCACGAGCGTCGGCAGATTGCCGGAGTGATCGATGTGCGCGTGCGAGAGAACAACGTGGGTGATCGATTTGGGATCGAACGGCAGGCGCGCGTTGCGTTCGAACGCTTCGGCGCGACGACCCTGATACAAGCCGCAGTCGAGCAAAATGCGCTGATGGTCTGTTGCGACGAGGTGCATCGAGCCGGTGGTCGTGCGCGCCGCGCCGTAGAATGTGATTTTCATGCGATTACGGGGCGTATTCTACCACAAGTTGGAGTGCATGACAAAAAGAGGGCTCATCTTTTCAGATGAGCCACACGGTTCCGTTGGCGACCAGCTAACTCACATTCATCTGCCGGAGCGCATCGCGCACAGCGATAAAATGTTCGGTGGGCCACAGCCAGCGCGTTTGGATCTCAAAGTCTGGTACGGCGACGGATTTGAGTATCCCGTTTTGGTCTGGCATTACCGCCGCGAGACGCTGGGCTTGACGTTGATAGAATTCCGTCCCGGCGGGACCGTAGGGATCGATCAGCCACAATTCGTTCACGCCGGTGCGCTCGTAGACGCGAAACTTGTGCCCGCGATCATAGCCCACCGTTGAGGCAGAGAGAATTTCTATGACGAAATCGGGCGCGCCGAAGACACCTTTCTCCTGCACGATCTGCGCGCGTTCGCGCGACACGAAGAGAACGTCCGGCTCAAAGATCTGTTCTTCTTCGAGCCTTACCGGCGTGCGCGAGCCGCGGACTAGACCCAGGTTCTTGCGCTCGACGAACTCGGCGAGTACGCGGAGGAGAAAGAGCACCAATCGTTCGTGTTTGTCGGTTGCGGGAGAAGGCACGATTAACACTCCGTCAATCAATTCGGCTTTTTTGTCTTCCGGCGCATAGCGGAAGAATTCAGCGGAAGTCATCCGCTCCGCCACTTCGACGCGGGTTAGGACTTGCATAGATTTTCCCTCTGGCTTTAAGTATAACATAGACCGAATGGAAAGAAAAGAGTGAGAACTCTGGAGAAGCGTGTCCCAGAGTTCCTTCGGTTCCCTTATTTCCCTGGGTTACCCCACACATCCCGCGCAATCTCCGGCATCCCCAACGCGAGCAATTTCTCGCGGCGCGGTTTCCCGGTTTCCCAGTCCCACTCACGATGCGCGTAATACTCGCGCAGCATCGGTTCGAGTTGCGGGACGTGACCTTCGCTGCCGCTGTCGGCGAGTGGGCGCAATACCAGTTCCGGCAACTTTTCAGCCGCGCGCGCGTTGTAACCGAGTTTCAGATTGAGCGCGCGTTTCAAATTCATCATGCGCTCGCCGTACGTCAGCGCGTTGGCAAGCGTGACGTCGTAGCCCGTCGCGGCGGACAGCATCGCGATCATATTTTTGACCGGCGGATTGGGAAAGTGGCATTGCGCGAGCGACGAGGTGAACGCGCGCCAATCTTGGTGCTTGGCGACCGGCGCGCCTTTGCCCGCGTTCTCGAAACGTTCCGTCGCGCCGATGCCGAGGTCGTCGAGGACGCGCCCGGAAATTTCGATCATGAAATAGTCGGACTGGTTGTGGCTCGCGCCAATCGGCGAAGTCGCGTAGACGATTGCCATGCCGGCGGCGGCGCGCGGATCGTGCATCGCCAATTCCATCCCGTTGACCTGCACTGCGAAATGTTCGACGCCGTAGCGCGCGCCGAAATTTTTCGATCCTTCAGCGAGCGCGTCGCCCAGTCCTTCGCGTCGCGCGATCATTTCGACGAGTTTCGACGCGACGGCTGGATCATTCCAGCGCAAGTCCGCGCCGTCGAGCGCAGACGCGGGAACGAGACCTTGCTCGCGCAAAAACGCCGCGAACGCAATCGTCGATCCAGCGGTGATGCTGTCGAGTCCCAGCGCGTCGCACTGCGCGCCGAGGTACGTCGCCATTCCCAGATTGTCGTTGAGCAAGAGCGACCCGAACGCGGCGAGTGTTTCGTACTCCGGACCTTCGGCGTGCGGCAGATCGTGTCCAGCCGCGCGCGCGACTTTGCGCCCGCAGCCGATCATGCACGCGTGGCACGTCCCGCGTCCGGTGAGAATTGTTTCGGCAAGTGTGTTGCCGCTGATGCTCGCGTAATCGAACGTGCCTTGCGTCCAGTATTTCACCGGCACGTCGCCCATCAAGCCGAGATAATCCATCGAACCCGACGTGCCGACCGAACGCCAGATTTGCGTAGAGATGTCGTCGGACAACATTTCGGTGGTGGGATGTAGCGCGGCTTGAAATGCCGCAGGATCGTGCAGCGCGATTTTCGTCGCGCCGGCGCGTACCGCCAGCGCTTTGAGATTTTTCGATCCCATCACCGCGCCCATGCCGCAGCGTCCGGCGATGCCCTTTTTCGCGCCGGCGCGCGCGTTCGTCGAAAGGATCAGCGCGTACTTGACGCGATTTTCTCCGGCGGGACCGATTGCCGCGACGGTGAGTTTTTGATCGTCCAACTCGGCGCGAAGCGCGTCGCCGGTTTCAAAAGTCGTTTTGCCGCGCAAATGTTGTGCGTCGCGCAGTTCGACTTTGCCGTCGCGAATCAGCAAGTAGACCGGTGTCGGCGCTGCGCCGCGCACGATGATGCCGTCGTACCCGGCAAGTTTGAGATCGGACGCGAAAAAGTTGCCGCCGGTTGCTTCGCCGTAAATGCCGGTCAGCGGCGAACGTGCGGCGACGACAAAGCGTCCGCAACTCGGCGCGGCAGTCGCGGCGAGCGGTCCCGTCATAAAAATCAGCGGATTGTCGGGACTGAGCGGATCGGTCTGCGCGTCAATCGCGTCATAGAGATAACGCGCCGCGAGTCCCGCGCCGCCGATGTACTGCGCGGCGTAATTTTCGTTCAATGCTTCGTCGAAAACTTTGCCGGTGGTGAGATCGACGATGAGAAGTTTGCCGGTGTAGGAGTTCATGGTTTGCTCCTATACTTTGGACAGTTCATCGGGAGTGATGTCCAATTTACGCAAAATGGCGCGCAATGTTCCCACCTTGAAATCTTTGCTCCCGTGAAAAGGGATTGCCGTAAAACGATTGCGTTTGGGATTCCACCAGATTTCGTGCGACCCCGAGCCGTACCGAACAAATTCACACCCCAGTCTACGCAATTTCTTGGTGAGGGTCTGGTAATTCATACGGCAGTTACCAGAATTTCGACGTTCACCGGGAACTTGACCGTCTTGAGCGCGACGGGTGGTTCGATGCCTTTTTCGCGCATTGCTTCGAGCAACGCGCGCGCGACGCCGGGTGCCCACTCTAAAACTTGCTCAACTGTTTCGCCTTCGACCAGGAAACCGGGCAGCACGGGACTCTGCGCGAGGTAGCCGCCTTCTTCCAGTGGTTCGATGTGAATTGGCAATGTGTAGCCGTTCAGCGCAATTTTCTTTTCGTGACGATATTTCGTTTTGCGTTCGGAAACTTTTCTCATTTTGTTTCGCTCCTTGCCCGATCTCAGAAATCAATCGGCTTGCCCTCGTACGCGTACCAGAATATTTTTTCCAACTCGGCGCGCTCCGGCACGCGCGAGTTCGCGGTGATCGACGTGTCGTTCTCCGCGTGATCGAGCAGCGTGGGCATGGCGCGCGCGAAATCGTCGCGCGGGATGCCGAGCGACGCGGCGTTCGTGTTCGACTGCAAACCAGTTTCCAATTCGCGGACGGCTTGGATCATGCAGCGCGTCATTTGTTCCGGACTCGCTTGTCCGAGATCGATGTAGCCGTGCATCTTGCCGCCGCCGAGGATCGGCGCCGGACGCGCTGGTTCTGCCACAGACACGAGTCCAATAAAGTGCGCGAGGTCGGCGTAGCGATAGTTGCCGCCGTTCGCGGCAAATTCCATCGTGTACGGAAGGAAGAGCGACACGGCGCGTCCGTGTGGAACGTGGAACGCGCCGCCGAAGGAATGTCCCATCGCGTGCGCGAGCGCGGCGAGCGAGTTGATAAAGCCGAGTCCGGCAATCGCCGCGGCGTTGTGCATTTTCTCGCGCGCCTCCGCGTCGTTGCCGTCGGCGTATGCTCGGGGAAGGAATTTGAAAATGAGGTCGGTTGCTTTGAGGCACATCCCGTCGGAAAAATCGTTACGCCAACTCGACGTGTAGCCCTCAATCGCGTGCGTCAGCGCGTCGAGTCCGGTATCGGCGGTGAGGCGCGGCGGCATCTTCATCGCGAAAATCGGATCGACAATCGCAATCGTCGCGAGCGTCTCGCGCGAGCCGAGACCCAGTTTGCGATTTTCGGCGGGATCGGAGAGGACGGTCGCCCACGTTACTTCGGCGCCGGTGCCGCTCGTCGTCGCAATCGTGATGAGCCGCGCCTTTTTGCCTAGCCCGAGGTACTCGAGTGGGTTGATGCAATCGGGTTGCAAATCGGGACACTCGTACAAAGCCCACATGGCTTTTGCCGCGTCCATCGGCGAGCCGCCGCCGAGTCCGACGACCCAATCGGGTTCGTATTCGCGCAAGAGCGCCGCGCCGCGGCGGACCGTATCGAGCGAGGGTTCCGGTTCCACTTCGGCAAAGACGCGCGTTTCGATGTTCGCTTGCGTGAGTTGCTCTTGCACGAGATCGACGAAACCGAACCTGACCATTTGATCATCGGTGATAATGTAAGCGCGTGCGCCGTGAATTTGCGCGAGGTACGAGAGCGCGCCCTCGCCAAAGACGACTTGGGGGCTGTTGAAGAACCACATGTTGCCTCATTTCAGATTTAGGATTTATGATTTCAGATTTAGCGCGCCAGAAATCTGAAATCATAAATCTGAAATCTTAAATCTCGAATTCGGTTTCGATGCGCGTGCAGGCGCGGACGATTTCCTGCGCGGCTTTGACGTTCTTCATCACCATCGTCATGTTGCCTTTGAGTTTGAGTTGTCCGGTCATCAACGCCTGGATCGGATCGAGTTTCGCCAGGACAACTTGTTTCCATTTGCCGTACTTGCCGGACATGACGAAGGCGGGATTTTTCTCTGCGGGGTCTTGAACGATTTTTGCCTCGCGGGACTTGCCGTGCCAGAGGTCCATGTACATGTACACGGCGTTCGTCACGGGTCCTTCGGGTTCGACGATGAAGTAGAAATCGCCTTCCCAATTCTTGGCGGCATCTTCGTACGCCTGGCTGGCGTTCAATTCGTCGTGCAATGCCTGCGTCCATTCTGGGGAACCGAACTTGTGCTTTGCCATGGTCTCATCTCCTTCGATGAATTGTTGCGCGGGTGCGAACGCGCGCTGGCTTGATTATATCACAGACGAGGAGCGTGTCAACGATTTCGTTTGACAAAAACCTTCATTTTCGGGATAATGCGATCACATTTGCTAGAGAGGAATCGCGATGCCATCTCGCAGAACAGATCCGAAACTTAAATCACGATCCAACCGCGGCATACCCAACTGGGTGATTGCTGTTGGGATGGTTGCCGCTGTCGTCGTTGGGATAGCGGTGTTGTTCACGCTCCAGTCGCCCACCGCGCCGGCGTACTCACCCGCGAGCGGTACTTCCGCCGGAAGAACCAAAGGTGATCCGAACGCAAAGCTCGAGTTTGTCGTTTTTTCCGATTTCAAGTGACCGTACTGCATGCTATTTGCAGCCGACGCGGGGCGTCGGATTGATGAAGCGTACGTCAAAACAAACAAGATCAAGGTCACGTACAAATACTATCTCGTCGTGGATCCGAACGGCGAATCGAATTGGTCGGCGAATGCGACGGAGTGCGCGAACGAACAGGGCAAGTTCTGGGATTACTATAACAAGTTGGTCGCCGAGTCGCCGGGTGGACGCAATTCGTTGACGAAAGCCAATTTGAAAAAATACGCGGCGGAGATTCGCTTGGACACCGCCAAGTTCGATGTGTGTTTGGATAGCAGCAAGTATGCGTCGGCGGTGCAGGCGGATCATGCTGAAGCGCAACGCCTGGGACTCGACAGCACGCCGACGTTTATCCTCAACGGGCGGCGACTGAACGTCACTTCGCTCGATTTTTCCGAGTTCGCGCGCACGTTCGACACATTGCTCAAGTAGGATCGGAAAATCTTGCGCGGGCATCTCGAACCACGAGATGCTCGCGCAAAATTCTGGGTTGAGAGACACGATGAAGTGGTCTAACCGATGGTTGGGTGCGCTCGCCGCGCTCTGGTTTGCGCTGGCGTCTTGCAGCGGCGCTGATCCACTTGCCGCGCCGCGCGCGCCAGCGACGCCCACGCGCGCGTCTCAGCCCCTCTCCACGCGCGATCCCGCGCACAAACTGCCTCTCCCCGGTCGCACGCTCGGCAATCCGAACACGCGCGTCACGCTCGTCGTCTACGCCGATTTTCAATGTCCGTACTCGCGTCAGTTTGCGCGCGAAGTGCTGCCGCGTTTGGCGAAAGAGTACATCCAGCCCGGCGAAATCAGTTTCACCTACAAATATTTCCCGGTGATCGACGAAGGACGCATCGGCGAATCACACTGGGCGGCGTACGCGGCGGAGTGCGCGAACGAGCAGGGCAAGTTTTGGGAATACCACGACAAGCTGTACGCCGAACAGCGCGGCGCGAACGTCGGCGCGTTCACGCGCGGCAACCTCAAACAGTACGCCGGTGAGTTGAAACTCGATCCGACGCAATTCAATCAGTGTCTCGATTCCGATCGACACGCCGCGCGCGTGCTCGATCACTTGGTGGAAGCGCTGCAACTCAAGTTGCCCGGCACGCCGACGTTTCTGCTCACCGGCAGAAAAATCGATACGCCCACGCTCGATTACTCTGAATTTTGGAAACCCCTGGAAGCCGAGTTGAAGACGCGGTAATGCCCCGGCTAGCTCTCCAATACCATTCACCCTGAATGGTTGCTACAGTTCCGCAAATGTTATGCGTCTATGCGGAGTACTGTTACCCCTCTTGCGCATCAGCGCATACCCGTGCATTATACGGATACGTCTGTTGAATTGTTATCAAGCCGTAACGCAATTTTATTGACGATATTCCCTGGTCAGGGTATAATAAGCGCGCGAATGCATTGAGTAGTTCGGTTGGTCTGAATGTTGGGCTGGCGTACTCGACGGTTCTGCAATGAACTATTGGCATGCTTTGAACACCAAACCGCATAAAGAGCGTGAGGTCGAAGCGTTCCTCAAAGATCGCGGCATTCAAGTCTATTTCCCGACGATCCCCGCGCCGCGGCGTTCGCGCGTTCCGCAATTCCGCGCTTTTTTCCCAGGGTATCTCTTTGCGTACACCGATTTGGACGCAGTTGGCTTGTGGACGGTGCATTACGCGCCCGGAATGCGCGGGGTGGTGATGTTCGGCGGCAAGCCCGCGTGCGTGGCGGAAGCGGTGATCGACGCGCTTCGCGAACGGCTGGCGCGCGTCGATGTGGTCGATACGTTGGGGGAGGCGTTGCAGCCGGGCGATCGGGTCTTGGTTACATCGGGACCGCTGGTGGACTTGGAAGCGGTGTTCGACCGCAAATTGTCGCCGGATGGGCGCGTCCGTATTTTGATCCGGGTGCTGCAACGCTGGACGCCCGTCGCGATCGAAGCGGACACGCTGCGGAGAACCCGGGGGTTGCCGCGGCGCGATCTGGTTGCTTGCGCGTAATCGGCTGTCAGTTCGTTTTGTTCAGCGATGTTCTAGTGCATTGTGGCTGCCCTGCAAGCGTCTGACGTTTGATGTTGTGGCGCGCTTGTGTGCGGGCAGTTTTTTGTCGTAGGGGCGTTTAATTAAACGCCCTTACAAAACCACCCATTCCGGCAATTGCGAAAATTGTTGGAAGGGCGGAGCGCGCCTAAAGCAGAAAAAATTCGCGAGGTCACCATGAAAATTCTCGTTACCGGCGCGGCGGGTTACATCGGCAGCGTCGTCACCGATCAACTGATCGAGCAAGGACATCAAGTCCTCGCGCTCGACAATCTGAAGAACGGGCATCGCGCGGCGGTGCATCCGGCGGCGACTTTTACGCAGTTGGAATTGCTCGACGCGGACGCGCTGACCGCGTTCCTGCGCGCGAATCCGGTGGACGCAGTCGTGCATCTGGCGGCGGAAGCGTTGGTGGATGTTTCGATGCGCGATCCCAGTTTGTTCTATCGCGTGAACGTCGTGGGCGGTTTGAATCTGCTGGACGCGATGGTCGCCGCGAACGTCAAGCGCATCGTTTTCTCCTCGACCGCCGCGGTGTACGGCGAACCGGTGAATTTGCCGATCACGGAAGAGTCGCGGCAAATGCCGGTGAATCCGTACGGCGAATCTAAGCGCGCGTTCGAACGGATCCTGGAACGCTTTCAAATGGCGCACGGGATCAATTTTGTCGCGCTGCGCTATTTCAACGCGTGCGGCGCGACGGAGCGCTGCGGCGAGTTTCACGTCCCCGAAACGCACATCATCCCGATCCTCTTTGAAGTCGTCCTCGGTCAGCGCAAGCGATTCAATTTGTTCGGCACGGATTACGATACGTCCGATGGGACGTGCATCCGCGATTACATTCACGTCTGGGACATTGCGAACGCGCACGTGCTCGCGCTCGCGCAGCTGGATCGCTTGCAAGCGCGCGTGTTCAACATGGGCAACGGCGCGGGCTATTCGAATCAGCAAGTCATCGAAACGGTGCAGCGCGTGACCGGCAAAGAGATTCCGTACATTCACGCGCCGCGGCGACCGGGCGATCCCGCGCGACTCGTCGCGAGTTCGGAGCGGATTCGCCGCGAATTGGGCTGGACGCCGCGCTATCCGGAACTCGCCACGATGGTCGAGACCGCGTGGAAGTGGCGGCAAAAACATCCCAAGGGGTACACCGGATAATTGTCCCGCGTTCGACTTTACCTCGACCGCCAGGCGAGCAATCTGGGGCGGTATTTCCTCGAACAGTTTCTCCAGTGGCTCTGCGGCGGCATTCCGACGATCATCGGCATCGGATTGCGCGCGGTCGTTTATCGCGCGATGATGCGAATGGACGGCGTCGTCGCGATTGAAGCGAACGTGCGGATCCGTTTCGCCGATCAGATCCGGCTCGCGCGCGGCGTCTATCTCGACGAAGGCGTGTACTTGCACGCGACGCCGAATGGAATCGAGATCGGCGAGAACACGTTCGTGATGCACCACGCGGAACTGCACGTCTACAATTTTCGTAACTTGCCAAACGCGGGAATCAAGATCGGCAAGAATTGCTTGATCAGCGAATTCAACGTTCTGCGCGGTCAAGGCGGCATCACGATTGGCGATAATGTGTACACCGCGCCGCTCGTGCAGATGGCGGCGATCAATCACGTCTGCACCGATCCGAATGTGCCGATCATCAAGCAAGGGATCACCGCGCAAGGCATCGTGATCGAAGACGACGCGTGGATCGGCGCGGGCGCGATCATTCTCGACGGCGTGCGCGTCGGCAAAGGCGCGGTCGTCGCGGCGGGCGCGGTCGTGACGCAAGACGTACCGCCGCACGCGATTGTCGGCGGCGTACCGGCGAAAGTGATCAAGGCGATTGATGGAACAGAATCGAATGGGTTGCCGGTGTACATGGAAACGTGGCGCGAGGCGTGATACGTAATGCGTGCGGCTTGAGATGCGATTGGGTTTGAAGGTTCTTGCGGGTGTGGTGTTCGTTGCATTACTTGGGGCGGTCGCTTGGCAATTCGCGCAGAGCGATGCGCTGAGCAAACAAGTGCAGCAAGCGCGCGCGGAGCAAACCCAGGTCGCGGCAACGTTGCAAGTGAATCGCGCAGAGTTGGGCGCGGCGCAAACCCAAGCGAACATGCTCGCGACGCGCGTCGCCGATTTGCAGACGCAGTTGCAAACCGCGCGCGCGTCCCAGGTCATCACGCGTACGGAGAATCTTTCGTTCGTCAGCGATCTCGACGGAACGACGCAGCGGTACTTGTTGATCGCGCCGGAAAATCTCGGGGCGACGCGCGTGCCGTTGATCGTTTATTTGCACAGCATGGGGAATGGCGCGGACGAAATTCTCAAATGGCGCGCGCATCAAGAATCGCTCGTCGCGAATCTGATGCGACGCGGCGCGATCATCGCCAGCCCCGCGTATCGCGGTGACTCGTGGCTCAATCCGGCGGCGACGGCGGACGTGACGCAAATGATTCGCCAACTCAAGAATCGTTTTGCGATTAGCGCGGTTATTGTTGCCGGATATTCGATGGGCGGCACCGCGGCGGTGATGTATTCGCTCCTCGCGCCGCAGGACATCGCGGTAGATGGCATCGTCGCGGCGGCATTCGCAAGTGACGTGATTGATTTGTTTGCCGAGACGAAGAACGCGCAAGTCAAAGAATCGCTGCGCGTCGCGTACGGCGGCACGCCAACCGAAAAACCTCAAGTGTACGAAGAGCGCGCGCTGTTGCGAAATATTATCCGCTTGCCCGCCAAGATGCCGGTTGCGTTGTACGCGTCGTACTCCGATTCGATGATTCCGCCAGCGCAGCAGACGCGCCTGCGCGATGCGCTGAACAAGCGCGGTAACCCGGTATTGTTCGCGCAAATTCCCGGCGATCATCAAGTTGACGGCTTGGACGAAGGATTTGCGTTCGTGCTGAACCGTGTCAAGTAGGACAAATTTCAAATTTGTCCAACGAGTAAAATGAAAACCCTTTCCCTCATCATTCCCGCGTACAACGAAGAAGACGGCATTGCGCAAATCATCGAACGCGCGCTGACTACGCAAGCCGCGCTGCGAGAATTGGAATTAGACTTGGAAGTGATCGTCGTGGACGATGGCTCGTGCGATCACACCGCGCGCGTCGCGACCCAGTATCCCCACGTGCGCGTGATCAAGCATCCGCGCAATCGTGGGTACGGCGCGGCGATCAAGACCGGTTTTCGCTGCGCGTCCGGCGACTGGCTCGCGTTCATCGACGCGGACGGCACGTATCCGCCGGAGTCGCTGCCGAACTTGTGCCGCGCGGCAATCGCACAGCAAGCCGATTTGGTGATCGGCTCGCGGATGAGCGGCGCGCGCAGCGAGATGCCGATCACGCGGCGCGTTGGCAACCTGGCGTACGCGACGCTGTTGAGTTTGATCGGCAATCGCGTCGTGCGCGATACGACGAGCGGAATGCGCGTTTTGCGCCGCGACGCGCTCAAGTGTTTGTATCCGCTCTCGGACGGTTTGGACTTTACACCAGCGATGAGTACGCGCGCGCTGCACGAAAATCTCAAAACAATCGAAGTGCCGATTCCGTACGCCGAGCGCGTGGGGCGCAGCAAATTGAACGTCGTGCGCGACGGCGTGCGTTTTACGAATACGATTGTGTGGACGGCGCTGACGTACAACCCGGTGCGCCTCCTGGGCTTCGTTTCGCTCGCGCTGGCGGCAATTGCGGTCGGCGTCGGTTTGTACATCGTCGCGTTGCGCGCGAGCGGCGTGACGACGTTGAACGCGTGGCAAGCGTACGCGCTCGCCGGCGCGGCGGTGTGTGGTTTCGCCGGAGTCAGTATCTTTTCGCTCGGCGCGATGTTCAATTATCTGGTCGCGTTGTTCGATCAACAACCGATCAAGCGCGGACTGTTCGGCAAACCGGTTTTCGATCCACCGCTCGACCGGCATTTTGGGTGGCTGGGAATCGTCCTCGTCATCGGCGGTGTGTCGCTTAGCGTTAGCGCGTTGGCGTTCGCGCTGAACGGCTGGGACTTGGCGCGCCTGTGGTTGTATTTGCTCGCGAGTGCGCTCTTGGTGATCATTGGAATTCAGCTGACGACTTTTTGGTTGGTGATGCGCGTGCTGGATCAGTTGGCGCAGCGTGAGGCGGCGGCGCGGCGTGATTTGGAAGACGCGGAGAATTGATGGCAGAGGATATTCGCGCTGTAAACCTCGGCACGCGCACGCGCCAACGCGTGCCCGCCGCGCAATTCCCGGACGCGGGACGCGTCGCGCGTGTCGTCGAACGCGAACGACCGCCAGACGCGGTCGACGTGTTGCTGGTCAATCCGCCCGCGCCGGACGGCGGCATTTGGATTCGCAGTCAGCATCGCGTCGGGCGTAAATCGCGCGAGAATATGCTGTGGCCGCAGGTTTCGCTCGCGCAACTCGCCGCGCTTTTAGTGATGGACTACAAAGTCGAAATCGTCGACGCGATTGCCGAGCGGATGTCGTGGAAAAAATTCGAAGCGTTGCTGCGCGCGAAAATGCCAAAGTATTACGTGACGCACCTGACCGCGCCGACGTTGCAGAACGATATGTACGGCGTCTTTCTGGCGAAAGCCATTGGCGCGCGCACAATCGCGTTTGGCACGCACGTCACACCGCTGCCGCGCGAATCGATGCTGCCGTTTCCCGCGCTCGATTTTGTTTTGCGCGGCGAGCCGGAGATGACGCTGCGCGAATTGTTGGATACGCTGGAAGGGCGCGCGGCGACGGATCCGCGAATTGTCAAGTTGTTGAAGGACACAGGTACACAGGTAGACAAGGAGAGAAGTACACAAGAAGACAAGGCGACTGGCGACTTGAGTTCGATCAAGGGTTTGGTTTGGCGGAAGGATGGCGAGGTTGTAATTAACGCGGATCGCCCGTTCATTCCGAATCTCGACGATTTGCCGATTCCGCTGCACAATATGTTGCCGCTCGACAAATATCGCGGACCGATGATGAAGGGCGCGTATTCGTTCGTCGTGCCGAGTCGCGGCTGTACCGCGGGCTGTATCTTTTGCATCAAGCACGTCAGTTATCAGTGGTCGGTGCGGCTGCGGTCGCCGGAAAACATCGTGCAGGAATTGCGCGAACTGCGGAAATTGGGAATTCGCTACGTGCAGATGTACGCCGATTTGTTCACCGCCTCGCGCGAGCAAGTGGTCGGCTTGTGCAAGTTGATGATCGAAGAAAAGTTGGACATCAAGTGGATGTGCAACAGCCGCGTCGATTACGTCGACGAAGAGATGCTGCGCTTGATGGCGCAAGCCGGGTGCTGGATGATTACCTGGGGAATCGAATCGGGGAACGCGGAGATTTTGAAGCGCGCGCACAAAGGGACGGATCCAACCAAAGCCGCGCGCGCGTTGGCGTGGGCGCGCAAAGCCGGCATCAAGAACTGGGGCTATTTCATTATCGGCTTGCCGGGCGAAACGGAAGAGACAATCCAGGAAACGATTGCGTTCTCGAAAAAGTTGCCGCTCGACATCGCGCTCTTTCACATCGCCGCGCCGTACCCCGGCACGCCGTTCTTCTTCGAGGTCGTCGAAAATGGTTGGTTTCGACCGGGGACGCGTTGGGAAGAAGTCGACATGGAGCGTTCGACGGTGCTCGATTATCCGCAGTTGTCGGCGGAACGCTTGGAGTATTGGCAAAAGCGCGCGTTCCGCGAATGGGCGTTTCGCCCGCGTCCGCTGTTGACGTTTTTGCAAAGCATGAATAGCTGGGAAGGGCTCAAGTCGGCGTTCAGCATCGCGACACAACATTTTGGGTGGGTGGCGGAGTAGTGAGATGGTGCGGTAGTGAGATAGTTGGATGGTTGGTTAGTTGGTTGAGGGAAGCGCGGGCTAGACGTAGAGGAGTTGGTTCTCGATTTCGTCGGCGGTGAGGGTGTTTTGGAGTACGGCAATTCGTCGAGCCAGTTCGTACACGTTGCGGCGCGAGCCGATAATAATTCCAAAGTGTTTCTTGTTGGCGGCGAGATAGTCACGATGGAGTTGTTCAAAGTCGAGCCGATTGTGCGTAAAAATGCAACGCCTCAGGACTACAGCGCGAACCAATTGTGTGGCATCATCTAATGCAAGTGCGTCCTCGTCTCGCGCAGTGGTAACATTAAAGCCCCGAACACGAAGAAGCGTCGCAACTAGAACCGAAACATCTTCATCCAGATAGAGATCTGCAAAGAGTTTCATCGTTTGACTGCTGGGTGAACTAGTTGATCGGGCACGCGGTTGAGTTCGATATAGTGATTGATTTCGTCTTGGTGGTCACTGTAGTAACTGAGGGCATCAAACACTTGGGCGAGCGCGAGGTGCGGCAAGTGTGAGGGAATTTCTTCCGGTGAAATTCCCAGCCGCCACAATTCGACAATCGCCCGGACAGTTGTCTTGGTTCCTTGGATGATGGGCTCGCCTTTGAGGAGTTGTGGATCTGAAACAACGTAGCGATGCGTTAGAATAGTTGCCATAGTTCTCTCCTTCTCGCGATTGATATTATACCAGATACTTACGCTACCTTCAACTGTGATTCGATTCTTTCGTACACCACTTGACCTGCCGCTCCTGCTTTTCGTCGTCAGCGCGCTGATTGGCGTGTGGGCGTCGTACGATCCGGCGACGAGTTGGCGCAAGTTCGCGCTGATCGGCGCGGCGGTCGCGATTTATTACGCGATCGTCGCGCTGCGCGCCGCGCCGCGCTGGCTCGAAATCGTCGTTTGGGTTTTTCTGATCGGCTGCGCCGCGCTGGCAGTTTTTTTTGCGACACAGTACGATTACGTCGGGGATGCCAAGTTTGGACCGATTACGCAACTCGGTTTGTGGCTGAATCGCGTCGTGCCGCAATTGCCCTGGCATGTTTCGCACCCCAACGTCGTCGCGGGCGCGTTGGAGATTGCGCTGCCGGTGAACGTGGCGCTGGTGATCGGTCAGTCAGTCAATCAGTCAATCGGCGAACGTTCGCGCACCCGGCTGCCTAGTCGCCTGATTGCCTGGTTTACTTGCGCGCTTATTTTCTTTGGATTACTCATGTCGACTTCGCGCGGCGCGTGGCTCGCGCTGGGCGTGGTGGCGGTCGGCGCGGCGCTCGGCGTGATCGCGCGCGATCTGTTGAAACGCTACGCGCTGCCGGTCGCGCTCATCGTCGCGCTGCTCGGGTTGATCGTCGTCGCGCAGATGGGCGACGCATTTGCGTCCGCGCTCGACGCGCTGTTCGGCGCGATCCCGGCGGGCAATTCGGCGGTCTCGCGACTCACCCTGTTTCGGCAAGCGTGGGGGTTGGCGCAGGATTATTATTTTACCGGCGGCGGCTTGGGTACGTTCGCGATGGTCTTTTCGACGTACGCGCTGCTGATCGACGTGCCGTTCCTCACGCACGCGCACAATTTGTTTTTGGAAATTTGGATCGAGCAGGGCTTGCTGGGTTTCGTCGCGTTCGCGTGGCTCGTCGTCGAGTTTTATCTGTGGTGTCAACGAATCGGAACGAATAAACGAATGAATTGGTTGGCGGGGGGTGGAATCGCGGCGGCGACGGTGATGTTGCTGCATGGTTTTGTGGATGTGGGATTGTATTCGAGTCGTGGGCTGCCGTTGATGTTCGTGCCGATGGGGATAGCAATCGCGAGTCGCCAGTCGCCAGTCGCGAGTCGCCAGTCAACAGTGAACAGTGAACAGTTGGACAGTGGTCAGTCGGACAGTGGACAGTGTTCAGTGTTCAGTGTTCAGAAATCGGAACCCCCCCAGGCGCGCTTCGCAGTCGAAAATCGAAAATCGACAATTGGCGTGATGTTGTTCGTCGCGCTGGCGATACTGTTCACGGTTTACGGTTTACTGCTTACCGGCAATTCCATTGCCGCGCTGTGGTACGCGAACCTGGGAAGCGTCGCGCAGACGCGCGTCGAGTTGGGGCAGTATCGGTGGCCCAATCGGTTGGTGGAGAACGTGAGGAAAGATTGCGGAAACCTGAATGGCAAATGTGGAATGAGTGAAGCGGAAATATATTTTCGGCAAGCATTGGGGTTTGACTCTGGGAACGTGACGGCGAATCAGCGGCTGGGCGCGATTGCGCTCGCGCGCGGGGAGTACGACGCGGCGCAGGAAAACCTGGAACGCGCGTATCAACGCGATCCACAGAATATGATGACCTGGCAGTTGCTCGGCGATGCGTACTTGGCGCACGGACGTTTGGACGACGCGTACGCGCTGTGGTCGCGCGTGCCGGACGCGTCGGCGAAGCTGAACGCGGAGGCGTGGGTGCGTTACGAAAGGAACGGCGACCGCACGCGCGCGATTTGGGCAAGGGAGTTGGCGGGGAGAATCGGTAAATGACTGTAGTGAGTCAAGTAGAGCAACCACCCACAACGCAATTGGTGATCGAACCGACGCGCGGCTGGGCGGTGCTGAAACTGCGCGAGTTGTGGGAATATCGCGAACTGCTCTATTTTCTCGTCTGGCGCGACGTCAAGGTGCGCTACAAGCAGACCGCGCTCGGCGTCGCGTGGATTGTGCTGCAACCGCTCGTCGCGACTTTGATCTTCACCGTCGTCTTTGGTCAGTTGGCGAAAATGCCGTCGGGCAATCTGCCGTATCCGCTCTTTGCGTTTGCCGCGCTCTTGCCGTGGAATTATTTCGCGGGCGCGCTGACGCGTTCCGGCACGAGTCTGGTCAACAACGCGAACTTGATCACCAAGATTTATTTTCCGCGCCTCGTGATTCCGCTCGCCGGCGTCATCAACGGGTTGGTGGATTTTGGCATCTCGCTGATCGTGCTGGTTGGCTTGATGATCTATTACGGCGTCGTGCCCGGTCTCGCCATCATCACTCTGCCACTGTTTCTCTTGCTGGCGATTGGGACTGCGCTCGGCGTGAGTCTGTGGTTATCGGCGTTGGCGGTGCAGTATCGCGATGTGAATCATCTGCTGCCGTTTCTGTCGCAAGTATGGATGTACGCGACGCCGGTCGTTTATCCCGCGAGTCTGTTCCCAGAACGCTGGCGACCGCTGCTCGGTTTGAATCCGATGGCGGGCGTGGTCGAAGGATTTCGCTGGGCGTTGACCGGCAGCGGCGACGCGCCGGGTCCGATGTTGCTCGTGTCGGTCGTCGTCGTGGTGGTGCTCGTCGTGAGTGGTCTCATCTTCTTTCGCAATACCGAGCGGACGTTTGCGGATGTGGTGTGAGTCGGTGAATGGCTAATTGCGAAAGGCAACTTGCGGCATCAAGCCCAGGGGTTGACGAGCGTGAGTCCGGCGTGTTTGAAATCGTCTTCATTGCGCGTGACCAACGCGAGACCGCGCGACGATGCGCTCGCGGCGATGAGCGAGTCCATTGCCGACATTGGCTTGCCTTTTGCTTCGAGCGTCGCCGTGAGTTGCCCCCAGCGCAACATGCATTGAATGTCGAGTGGCACAATCCGTTCGCCAAAACGGACAAGTAATTCGTCGTCAAGCCAATTACGCAAGGCGACTTTGCGTGGCGAGTCGTGCGATTTCTCGATTCCCTTACGAATCTCACCAAGGGTGATCACGCTCAAATGAAGACGCGTCTCTTCGATGCCATCTACCCATACGACGACGCGCGGATTCGGATGTTTCGCGACGAACTCAGAAATGACGCAGGTATCGAGAAGGTAGTTCATAACTTGGGCTCCGGTCGGGCGCGGCTCTTATCGCGCCGGAGATCGCGTGATGCGCGGGTCAGGGGAGAACGACGGAAGAAATCGGAAAGTTTATCCTGGCGGGAGACAAGTCGGCGATATTCTTCATACGAAAGCAGGATCGCAATCTGTTCGCCGCGCTTGGTAATGAGTTGGGGCCCGCGCCGAAGCGCTTCGTTGACTACTTCGCTGAAGCGATTCTTCGCTTCCTGCAATTGCCAGGTGTGGATCATCTTATCTCTCCTGTCTAGTCTGGCTAGATTATAGGCGAGACCGGAATCTTTGTCAAATTGATCAATGTCTGACCTCGCGCTCCGCGTCGAAAATCTCTCCAAACTCTATCACATCGTCCTTCGACTATCGCTCAGGATAGCGCAAAAGCGGCACGATACGCTGCGAGATGCAATTGCGAATTGCGGATTGCAAATTGCGAACCTTGTTGGGCGGAATCGCAATTCGCAATTTGCTAATCGCAATTCTGATGATACCATCTGGGCGCTCAAGGACGTTTCCTTCGAGGTCAAGCGTGGCGAAGTGGTGGGCATCATTGGGCGCAACGGCGCGGGCAAAAGCACGCTGCTCAAAATCCTTTCACGTATCACCGAGGTCCTGAGCAGCGTCGAAGGACGAAAGGGCGCGCGATCATTGACGGGCGCGTGGGTTTGTGGTTGAGAGTCGGAGATGTTGCAGTTGACTGTCGGTTGGGCAGGAGGTATACTACCGCGCGAAATCCGCGAGGAGGTGAATATGGAAATGACGCAGATTGTGATTGATGTGCCACGCGATGTTTTGGACGCCGTGAAACTACCGCGTCCCGAAGTGGAAAAAGAACTACGCCAGGAATTGGCTTTGGCGCTGTACGAACGCGGCGCGCTCGCGTTGGGCAAGGCGCGCGAACTGGCCGGACTGACCCGGTGGGAGTTTGAGGAATTATTGGGACGACGTCGCATCGTGCGTCATTACACGGCAGCGGATCTCGCCGAGGACATCCACTATGCCGATAGTAATTAGCGATTCATCTACCTTGATTCATCTCGCCGCGATTGGACGTCTCGATTTGCTCCGCGCGTTTTACGGTCGCATTGTCATTTCCCCGGCTGTATGGAAAGAAGTGGTTGAGCAGGGACGCGAACGCGCCGGCGCGGCTGAAGTCGAACGGGGTAAACACGACGGATGGATTGAGATTCAATCGGCAACGAACCAGCCCTTGCTGCGCTTGTTGGAGCACGGGTTGGACGAAGGTGAGGCGCAGACGATCGCGCTTGCCGTCGAGCAGCCAGAGGCATTGGTCTTGCTGGATGAGTCTGACGCGCGTCAAATTGCTGCCGTTTACAACTTGCGCAAGACCGGCGCAATCGGAGTACTCATCCGCGCCAAGCGCGAGGGAAAAATCGCATCTCTGAGGACGGAACTGGATCGGTTGCGCGGTCCGGGCGGATTCTGGATTGATGAGGGACTGTATCGTCAAGCGTTGCAAGCGGTCGGAGAGTAAACTTCATCATGTTTGACCTCGCGCTCCGCGTCGAAAACCTTTCCAAACTCTATCACATCGTCCTTCGACTGTCGCTCAGGATAGCGCAAAAGCGGCACGATACGCTGCGGGATGTGATTGGAAGTTGGAAGATAGATTTGGGCGCAACGGCGCGGGCAAAAGCACACTGCTCAAAACCGAAGGTCTTGCGCATCACCGAGGTCCTGAGCAGCGTCGAAGGACGAAAGGGCGCGCGATTATTGACGGACGCGTGGGTTCGCTGTTGGAAGGTGATGCTAACAAAGGTGATGCTGCGGTTGACTGAGCGTCTGGCAGAGGATATACTAATGAAAAAATGCGGGTTCACCCGACGGGAGGAAATATCATGCAGACTCTAATTGCGCGCATAGAAATCTTTCGCGAAGGCGATTTGTACATCGGGCTCTGTCCCGACCTGGATGTTTCCAGTTTCGGAAAAACGATTGAAGAAGCAAAGTCCTCCGTGCAAGAGGCACTGGCTGCCTTTATCGAGGAGTGCACGGCGATGGGCACACTCGTGGAGGTTCTAGAAGAAGCCGGTTTCGTCCGCCAGAATGGGACATGGCTGTCGCGTCAACCGGTGTCCGCCGAATTGCTTGTGGTGATGTGAGACCCAACATGGCACAACGTAAAATCACCCCCATCGCCTATCAGAAACTTGTCCAAGTATTTGAGTTGGACGGCTTTGTCGTCAAGCGTCGAAAAGGCGATCACCTTGTGCTAACCAAGTCGGCGATCAAGCGCCCGGTCGTGATCAAGACCAGCCCGCACCAAGTGCCCGTTACACACATCTTGACGAATATGAGGACAGCGGGGATGAGCCGCGAGCGCTACTTTGAGTTGCTCGACAAGGTTTGATTGACCATGTCTGACCTCGCGATCCGCGTCGAAAACCTCTCTAAACTCTATCACCTCGGCAAAGCGCAAAAGCGCCACGATACGCTGCGGGATGTGATTGGAAGTTGGAAGATAGAAGTTGGAAGTTGGATCAGCCAACTCGCGCGTCCAATCTCCAATCTCCAATCTCCAACCTCCAACGTCCAACCTCCAACCTCCGATGACACCATCTGGGCGCTAAAGGACGTTTCCTTCGACGTCAAGCGCGGCGAGGTGGTGGGCATCATTGGGCGCAACGGCGCGGGCAAAAGCACGCTGCCAAATAGTCTTGCTCGAACGTTGTTTGTTGGGCTGTCTTTGGCGATAGCCATTGTTTTTTCTCCCCACGTTGTCTACTCTCAGACTCCGGTGGGGAGTTGGTCTACCCCAGTCAAACTATCGGCTCAGGAGCATGGTTACGCGGATCCAGCATCTTTGACGGTGACGCCGGACAACAAAGTGCATGCCTTGTGGACGGAGACTCCCAATGAAAAGGATCAGCAATCCTTCATCGGTTATTATGCGCGATGGGATAGTGGGCGGTGGGCGCGCCCGGGCGACGTCTTGGCTATGCCAGGCGGTGTACGGAGTCCTTCGATTACGGCTGATACTTTTGGTACTTTGCATGCGGTCTTCGTAAGTAGCGGCGGTTTGTACTATACTCAAGCCGACAGTCGTGTGGCAGAGTCTGTGCGTTCTTGGACTACACCGGTTCCACTTGGCGTAGGGTCAGGTAATATCTCGATTGCGCCTGATGGAATGTTGCATGTCTATTTTGTCCAACCTACTGCAGTTGGTGCTCTCTTCCATACATCCTCGATCAACAATGGTCAAACGTGGAGCACACCACGAAAGATTGCCGAGGGACAACAAGACAGTATGGTCGTCAGCACTAGTTTCGTTGATTCCAAGGGACGCCTGCACGTAATCTGGGAGGAAGTGGATTTTTCCAAGAGTGGTTATGGGCGTGCGATTTATTATCTGCGCTCGACGGACCAGGGATTGAGTTGGTCTCAGCCGCTCCAAGTGGATACAATCTTCTCTGGTGAATATCAGAGCGGCTATGGCCCGGGCTCACCTTCTTTCGCGCACACTCCCGATGATACACTGCACATTGTCTGGGATGGCGCGCCGCGGGGCGAACGTCACTACATCTCATCGCGAGATGGTGGTCGTACTTGGTCTAAACCAAAGACGCTTGGCGCTTTTCGCGGACTTACAGGGGCGAATGTTATGGCGGTGGATAGCGCCGGCGTGATCCACTTGGTCAACGGAACTTTGACTGATGAATTGTACTATATGTCGTTGTCGCAAGGTGTCTGGTCGAATCCGGTCAGTATTGCCGCGAACACCAAAGTCGCTCAAAAGGCACCTCATTTTCCAAGTATCGTTGTGAGCGGCGGAAATCGTCTGGTTGTTACATGGCAGGAACGCAGCGATGGTTCGTTGTGGACGATGGATGGTCGAAGTCAATCGCCGGCGGTGGCACCCTCAACTCTGGCGTCAAGACCGGCGACAGCTGTTCCAAGTGTAGCCGCTCCTCCAATGTCTACGATTCGACCCACATTGACGCCGGCCCGGTCGGCGAATGTGCCACTGGCTAGTTCAGAAGTTCCGCCCACTTTGGATCAGAGTTTGAGTGTGTTGGGTGGCGTGGCGTTGGCGGGTCTGCTGGTTTTTATTGTTGTGATTTGGTTTGGAGTGATTCGGCGGCATGTCTGATGCAACGCCATATGTACAAGAGTTTTATCAGGGACTTGCATCCGGGGTACGGTCCTCAGCGAGAGTTGTTGTGCCTCTGGTGGTGCAGCTCCTCCAGCCAAAAAGCGTGATTGACGTTGGGTGTGGCACAGGTATATGGCTATCTGTGTTTAGAGAACAAGGCGTCCACGATATTTGTGGTTTAGACGGTGGATATGTGGGTCGCGATATGTTGGAAATTCCCCCGGAGAATTTCATACCATTCGATTTGACTCGCCCCATCAAGATGGATCGTGAATTTGACTTGGTGATTTCGTTAGAGGTTGCAGAGCATCTTCCGGAAGACTATGCTGAACAATTCGTTGATTCACTAGTTGGGCTTGGCTCTGTAATCCTATTTTCTGCGGCGATCCCTTTTCAAGGTGGACTCAATCATGTGAATGAACAATGGCAAGATTATTGGGTTGCGATGTTTCAGCGAAGAGAATATATTGTCGTGGATTGTATTCGAGAGCATGTTTGGAAAAATGACGCCGTTGATCCTTGGTATGCGCAAAATATGTTCTTGTTTGTGAAGCGAAGTCGGGTTTCCCCGTCGGAATCGTTCAGGAAAGTGCTGGAGCATTCGGGTATGTCGGCGTTTTCTGTTGTGCATCCACAGATCTATTTACAGGTCGCGACAAGACTCGCACAAGCATTGAGTGATGCCAACCCCAACACAATGGCATTTTCCAAATTACTGGCAGCACTGCCGGTCGTGTTTTTCAGGGCTTTGACGTGGCGCGCCCAACGTGTTTGGATGAACATTTTCCCCGAATGGTCGAAATGATTGACACTGTAGCATTGCAACCGCAGAGACCGCAGAGACGCAGAGAAAAAATCCAAATCTCTGCGCTCTCTGCGCCTCTGCGGTGATTCAATCGGTGAACATGCTACAGTCTCAAATGATTTGACAGATGAATAACGGCGCAATCCGAATCGAGAACTTGAGCAAGCAGTACTCTATCGGCAGGCTACAGAAACGACAAGATACATTGCGGGATGTCTTGATGGAGGGGGTGCGCGCGTCAGCAAAGTGGTTTTCAGCGAGGCACCAAGCACAAAGCCGCGCAGATCAAAATGTGATTTGGGCACTCAAGGATGTCTCATTCCAAATTGAGCGCGGCGAAGTTGTGGGCGTTATCGGTCGGAACGGTGCAGGGAAAAGTACTCTTCTGAAAATCCTTTCGCGGATCACTGAGCCGACCAAAGGTCGGGCAATCATTAGTGGAAGAGTGGGTTCATTACTAGAGGTGGGAACGGGCTTTCACCCCGAACTGACCGGGCGCGAGAACATTTATTTGAATGCCGCAGTACTTGGCATGAAGCGGGTCGAAATCAATCGCAAGTTTGATGAGATCGTGGAATTTGCCGAAATTGCCAAGTTCCTTGATACGCCAGTCAAGCGCTATTCAAGCGGAATGTACGTCCGTTTGGCTTTTGCTGTGGCGGCACATCTTGAGCCCGAGATTCTTCTGGTGGACGAAGTGTTAGCAGTGGGGGATGCGGCATTTCAGACCAAATGCTTGGGAAAGATGCGCGATATTGGCAATAGTGGCAGAACTGTGTTATTTGTCAGCCACTCTATGTCAGCAGTCCAGCGGTTATGTAGCAGAGGAATATTGCTCGAAAGCGGAACTGTGAAATGTGATGCCCCTGTCCGAACGGCTGTAGAGAAATATCTTTCTTCCAATGTCGGTTCTACGTATCAAAGTGTTTCTGGTATAGTGGACAAGCCCACCATTGAAAAGGCAAGTTGGGAATTGACCGGGGTAGACGAGATAACGCTTGATGTTTCTTTCAAATCTCCGCACAGGCTTTGTCCTCCCGTTTTGGGTTTCGTTGTCTATGATGCGCTTGGAATTCCTGTCTTTGGCACCAACCCAAGACTAGACCCTCACGCAAGTCTTCCCGATTCAATGCAAGAAGGCAACGTCCGCGTTCAAATTTCTGTCGAAGCCCTGCGTCCGGGCACTTACTATGTTTCGCTGTGGTTAGGCGATCAATACCAGGATTATTGCCAAGTTGATCATGCCATACGATTTGAGTTGAAACCCGGAATGTTGAATTCACCAGTGGCTCAGCCACACATTATCGGTAGTACCTTTTTGAAGACGCGGTGGCAGTATGATCCTCAAGCCCGCTGACTTGCTCGCACATACACACTTGGGTGTGGTTTCCCTCCGGGATCGTTCAGAGAACGCGCGCCAATGACATCGCCAACCGTCAGTGTGATCATTCCTGCGTACGACGCGGCGCGGTGGTTGCGCGAGGCAATCGTTAGTGTGTTGAATCAGAACTTCCAGGATTTTGAGATCGTCGTCGTGGATGATGGTTCGACTGACGACACGCGCCAAATCGTCGAATCGTTTACCGATTCGCGCTTGCGGTATATCTACCAGCCGAATCGCGGATTGTCGGCGGCGCGGAATACGGGAATTCGCGCTGCTTTGGGGCGCTACATCGCATTGCTGGACGCGGACGATGTTTTCAAGCCAGACAAACTCGCCAAGCAGGTTGCTATACTGGAAGGCGAACCGAATATCGGATTAGTTTTGTGCGGCTATGAATTGATTGACGAATCGGGTCGCGTGTTGAGAGAGGAAAAGCCGTACCTGCGTGTTCCCGAGGTTGACTTGCGCACGGTTCTTTTTTGGAATCCACTCCTGCCTAGCACATTGTTGATTCGGCGCGTGTGGCTCGACCGAGTTGGTATGTTTGACGAATCTCTGCGGCGATACGAAGACTGGGATTTTGCGGTGCGGATCGCGTTTGCCGGATGTCAAATGCGCTGGGTTAGGGAAACATTGCTGGGTTATCGTCGGCATCAAGCGAATATGTCTACCGCCGCGCAGTTGGTGCCGGTGGCGACTGACGCTGCCGTCAAATTCATGTCCCAATTCTTCGCACGTCCCGATCTGCCCGACGCTGTGTGCGCGCTGCAAGACCGAGTATTCGGAAATCTGTATCTCGATGCGGCGGCGCGCGCGTACGGCGCGGGCTTGGGTGAGCGCGGGCGGCAGTGGCTGGAGATGGCGGTATCGTACGATCTTGATTTGCTACGCGGCGATCCTCCACGCTGGGTTGTCGCGCTGTGCGGACACGCGCAGACCGCGTTAGTCGAAGATTGGCGAGCGTACCTTTACACGATTGCCGCGCATCTGCCGCTTGGTGACGCTTTTCAAAAATGGAATCATCAACGTCTAGTCGCCAATTTTTATGCGGCGGAAGCGTTTAGACATCTGAATTTACAGCAACGCGCTCTGGCATGGCGATCCGCGTTGAGCGCAATATGGTCAGATATTCACCTAGTGAGAAATCGGGGTCTTCTGAAAATCTTCCTGTCCGGTCAAATCTTATTGAAACGGAGTGGTCAAGCAATCCGATGAGTACTTCCCTTGTTACGATTGTTTTATCAACCTATAATGGCGAACGTTACATCCGCGAATCCATTGATAGCTGTCTCAGTCAAACGTACGGAAATTTCGAGTTGATTGTTGTAAATGATGGTTCGACGGATAGGACAAGTGAGATTCTCGCTGGATATAGTGATCCGCGCATCCGAGTTATCCAACATGAAACCAACAAAAAGTTGCCAGCAGCATTGAACACCGGCTTTAGAGCCAGCCGGGGTGAGTATCTGACTTTGACCTCGGACGACAACCGGTATGCGCCAAACGCGTTGAGTGTATTGGTGGAGGCACTGCAATCAAGACCGCAGGTGGGATTGGTATATTCAGGGTATCGTTTGATTGACGAGCATGGGAACTTTATTCGGAATGTTCTCGCCGAGCCCCCCGAATTGCTGAACAGAAAATGTGTTGTGGGAGCATCCTTTCTATTCCGGCGTCAAGTTTATCAAGTTATTGGTGACTTTAATGAAGAGTTATTTGGGATCGAAGATTACGAATATTGGTTGAGAATTGCACAACGGTTTCGGATTGAAGCGATTGACGATATTCTGTACGACTATCGGGTGCATCCTGCATCCCTAACGAGTCGCGACACTTTGGCGCAACGTGCCCAAGCGCTTGATCGGGTGCAGACAATATTTTTTGGCGCAGATCCAAATCGCTTCAAGAGATATTTGGGTGAGTTGTACATGGCGCGCGCATTCGAAGATTATCTGCGCGGGCAATTCAGTTCGGTCCCCATGTTGGTGCTACGTGCTTTGGTCCGTAAGCCAGATTTCGTGAGTAATCGTGGTGTCTGGTCTATATTCTTTCGATCCTTGCTCAAGCGAGTGCGCTTTGCCATGTAACTGACGAATTGTCTCACATGAGAATTTTTGTCTACCATAATCTGCCATCCGGGGGAGCAAAGCGGACACTTCAGGAGCAGGTCAAGCGTTTATCCAAAGATCATCAAATCCATGTCTTTACTCTGAGTTGTGCTGAGCACGCGTTCGCTGACCTCAGACCATTTTGTAGCGCGCACCAAGTATTCCTTTTCGAGCAAGCCATTGACGTGATACGGCCTAACAAATTGCACACATGAAAATTCTTTCCATCGTCGGCGCGCGCCCTGAATTCGTGCAAGCCGCGCTCTTGAGCGAAGCGATTCGCCGACAACACACCGAAATCTTGGTTCACACCGGTCAGCACTATGACTATATGATGAACGACGTTTTCTTCCGCGATTTGGAACTGCGCGCGCCGGACTATAACCTCGACGTTGGATCGGGCAGTCACGCGCGGCAGACCGGCGAGATCATGATCCGTTCCGAAGAGGTACTGCTGCGCGAAAAGCCGGACTGGGTGATCGTGCGCGGCGATACGAACTCGACGCTGGGCGCGGCGCTCGCGGCGACAAAACTTCAGATCCCGGTCGCGCACATCGAAGCCGGGATGCGGAGTTTTAATCGCGCGATGCCGGAAGAGATCAATCGCGTCCTTGCGGATCGGCTTGCCGATCTTTTGTTTTGCGCGACGGAAACGGCGGTGCGAAATCTCGCGCAAGAAGGCATCGTCTCCGGCGTGCATTGCGTCGGCGATGTGATGTATGACGCGGCGCTGCGCTTTGCGCCGATCGCGGCGGCGCAGTCGCGTGTGTTGGAGCAACTCCAACTTGTTCCCCAAAAATATTTGCTCGTCACCGCGCATCGTTCCGCCAATACGGACAATCGCGAAAATCTCCGGCGAATTTGCAGCGCGCTCG
Organism: Candidatus Aquidulcis sp.; assembly: GCA_020723345.1. Lineage (GTDB taxonomy): Bacteria > Chloroflexota > Anaerolineae > UBA4142 > UBA4142 > VGOB01. Next base: position 62,131 of record DYJA01000015.1, read on the forward strand.
ATCAGTTGCGCGAGCCGGTCATTTTTCCCGTGCATCCGCGCACGCGCGCCGCGCTGAAGGAAGCGCAAATCGAAACGCGTCCGCACATTCGACTGATCGAGCCGGTCGGTTATCTTGACATGCTCAATCTGGAAAAGCACGCGCGCAGGATTCTGACTGATTCGGGCGGCGTGCAGCGCGAGGCGTACTATCTCGGCGTGCCGTGCGTCACTTTGCGCGACGAGACAGAATGGGTGGAAACAATTGACGACGGCTGGAACGTGCTGGTCGGTACGGATGTGAATCGAATCGTGAACGCGGTCGAAACGTTCGATCCGCCGACGGACAAGCCCAGCGGTCGGTTCGGCGACGGACACGCGAGCGAAAAGATCATCGAAATTCTAGGCCGAATGGGGAGTAAATGATTCATCCAACCGCGGAGGTGTCACCGCGCGCAACTATCGGCGAGGGAACGAAGGTTTGGCATCAAGTTCAAATTCGCGAAGGCGCGGTGCTTGGGAAAAATTGTATTCTCGGCAAGGGCGCGTACGTGGATTTCGACGTGCGTATCGGCGACAATGTGAAAATTCAGAATGGCGTGTTTGTTTATCACGGCGCGACCATCGAGGATGGCGTCTTTTTGGGTCCGATGGTTTGTTTGACGAACGACAAATTGCCGCGCGCGATCAATCCCGACGGCACGCTCAAGTCGGACGCGGATTGGGTCGTCGGCAAGATTCTGATCAAGACCGGTGCATCTATCGGCGCGCGCGCGGTCATTTTACCGGATGTGACGATTGGACGATTCGCGCTCGTCGGCGCGGGTTCGGTCGTCACCAAAGATGTGCCCGACTATGGTTTGGTCTATGGTAACCCGGCGCGACTCGTTGGGTTCGTTTGCCGGTGCGCGCGAAAACTAGAGATGGCGCAAATTGGTTCTAGCGTTGTCAAGATGCGTTGTCCGGCGTGCAGGGCAGAGTACGAGATTCCGAAAACAAGTTTTGATCTGAAGGTCATAGGATGAATAATATCAACATCGCTGCGCCCACGATGGGCAAGGAAGAAAAAGAAGCGGTTCTCGCAGTTTTGGATTCGGGGCAGATCGCGCAAGGCGCGGTCACGAAAAAATTCGAAGAGCGATTCGCGGCGTACTGCGGCATCAAGTTTGCCGTGGCGACTACGTCGGGCACGACTGCGCTGCAAGCCGCGTTGATGGCGCACGGCATCGGCGCAGGCGACGAGGTGATCACGTCGGCGTTCACCTTCATCGCGACGGCGAACACGATTTTGGGAACAGGCGCGAAACCGGTGTTTGCCGACATTGACGAGACGACGTTCAATCTCGATCCGCAACTCGTCGCCGCGAAAATCACGCCGCGCACCAAAGCGATTATGCCGGTGCATCTGTACGGTTTGCCGTGCGATATGGCGGCGCTGAACGCGCTCGCGCAGAAACACAATCTCGTCATCATCGAAGACGCGGCGCAGGCGGTCGGCGCGGAGATTGACGGGCGCAAAGCCGGAGCGTTTGGGACAGGTTGTTTCTCGTTTTACGCGACCAAGAATTTGACGACGGCAGAAGGGGGCATGATTACGACGAACGACGCAACTCTCGCGCAAAAATTGCAGATGATTCGTCAGCACGGTATGCGCCAACGTTATTTGCATGAAACGCTCGGGTTCAATTTCCGTATGACGGACATTCAAGCGGCAATCGGCGTCGCGCAACTCGACAAGTTGGAGGCGATGACGGCGAAACGGATCGCGAACGCGAATTTCTTTTCTAAAGAGTTGAGCGCGACGGTGCGCGTGCCGGTCGTCCCGCCGGGTTATCGCCACGTGTATCATCAGTACACGATTCGCGTGCGCGGCGACCGCGATCAGATCGTCGAGCAATTGAAAGAGCGCGGCATCGGTGCCGGGATTTACTATCCGATTCCGATTCACCAACAGCCGTTCTATTGGCAGATGGGCTTTCGCGACACGCTGCCGGTTTCGGAGATGCTGGCAAAGCAGGTGATTTCTCTGCCGGTGCATCCCGCGCTGAGTCAAGCCGATTTGGAACGAATCATTCGGGAGGTGCGCGCGCTATGCTCAACGTAGGCGTTATCGGCGTCGGTGCGATGGGGCGTAACCATGTGCGCGTGTACGCGGAGATGGACGCCGCGCGCGTCTGCCTCGCGGCAATCACCGACGTGAATCCAGCCATCGGCAAAAAGTTTGCGGCGCAGTACAATCGGCGCGCGTACACGGATTACCGCGAGATGCTCGACCAAGAGAAACTAGACGCGGTTTCGATTGTCGTGCCGACGTCGCTTCATCGCCAGGTGACCGAGGAGGTACTTGCTCGCGGTGTCGCCGTGTTGTTGGAGAAACCGATTGCCGGGACGCACGCAGACGGTCGCGCGATTATTGATTGCGCCAAGCGCAATGGTGTTATGCTGGCGATTGGTCACATCGAGCGATTCAATCCGGCAATTGTGGTGCTGAAGCAGCGACTGGACGCGAACGCGCTCGGCAAATTGTTCGAAATCAGGACGCGGCGGTTGGGTCCGATTCCCGGTCGCATCGAAGACGCCGGAGTCGTGATTGATCTGGCGACGCACGATATTGACTTGATGCAATGGCTCGTCGGCGCGCCGGTCAAACGCGCGCATGCGGAAATTCAGCGCCATGTACATCTCGCGTACGAAGATTCGTTTTTCGGTTTGGCGCAGTTTGAAAACGGCGTGAATGGTTTACTCGACGTGAGTTGGCTCGTGCCGACCAAGGTGCGGCAAACTTCTGTCGTCGGCGAGCGCGGCATGTTCGTCGTGGATACGCTGACGCAGGAATTGTACTTTTACGAGAACGATTACGTGATTGGGTCGGGTCTGCCCGGCGCGCACATCATCGAAGGGAATATGACCAAGATCAAGATCGAGCGAAAAGAACCATTGCGCGCCGAGTTGGAGAACTTTGTCGCGGCGATTGAGAATGGCGCGGGGCAGATCGTGACTGGCGAGGAAGGATTACAGAATCTCGATCTGGCCTTAACGTTTCTGCAGAGTGCGTATGAGGGTCGCGTGGTTGATATGGCAGAAAGTGTTTGTTGAGGACTCCAACCAACAGTGAAAGGTCTATGTGGATTGCTGTCTACCATAATCTACCCTCCGGGGGAGCAAAGCGGACGCTTCAGGAGCAAGTCAAACGCTTATCAAAAGATCATCGAGTCCATGTCTTTACCTTGAGTTGCGCTGAGCATGAGTTCGCCGACCTTCAACCATTTTGCGACGCGCATAAAGTATTCCCTTTCACGCCATTACCTCTTTTCCGCAGTCCGTTCGGTCGGCTGAACCAACTCGTCCGAATCGCGGATCTAGTACGGTTGCGACGCGTCGGCGCTTGGATTGCGCGGCGAGTGGATGCGAATGCCTATGATGTGGCTTTGGTTCATCCTTGCCAATATACCAATAGCCCTGCAATTTTGCGCTATCTCCGTACACCCAATGCGTTCTATTGCCAGGAACGTCTGCGACTGATCTATGATTCGGTTCATCCGGTTAGAAATGTCAGAGCGAACAAGATTCAGTCGGCGCTCGATTTTTTTGATCCCTTGCCCAAAGCGTATCGCAGATTTCTTGCGGCAGAAGATCGCGCGAATCTGAAATCGGCTGATCGCGTTCTAGTCAATTCAGAATTCTCGCGCGCAAGTTTGGCAAGCAGTTATGGCATTTCGCCGCGCGTGTGCTATCACGGCGTAGACACAAACCTGTTTCGTCCACTGAATCTGCCTAAAGAACAGTTCGTGCTTTCTGTCGGCGCGCTGCGACCAAACAAGGGATTCGATTTTATCGTCGAAGGTTTGGCACGACTTGACCCAGCGATTCGTCCCGCGCTAAAGATTGTGAGTAATTACATTGATCCCTTGGAGCGCACTTACTTGGAGAAATTTTGCAATCAAGTCCAGGTAAGTCTGCATCTGTCACATTTGGTTGACGATGAAACGCTCTGTGCTCTTTACAATCGCACGATGCTAACAGTTTATGCGCCAGTGTTAGAACCTTTTGGGCTTGTCCCTCTCGAGTCAATGGCGTGCGGGACGCCGGTGGTGGCGGTCGGCGAAGGCGGCGTTTGTGAAACCGTCGTAGATAATGTCACAGGGCGACTGACGCCACGCGATTCGATGCAATTTGCGGAAAGCATTCGCTGGTTGTTAGAAAATCCGGGCATCAGAGAGCAGTATGGCAAGCAAGCGCGCGAATATGTCATGGAGAAATGGACGTGGGAAAAGGCGACGATGCAATTGACTCGACATTTAGCAGATGTCGCTGATCGAAAGAACGCCTAGGTGCAAAACTCCAAGGTCGGCATTGTTATTTTGCATTGGAATCACGCCAAAGACACTCTGAATTGCTTGGCGGCGGTTTCCAACTTGGACTATTCGCCGATTGAGGTACTCGTCGTTGACAATGGCTCAACCGAACCAGTTGCGCAAAAGGCAATTGAGGTTTTCCCTCACGCGCAGATTCTAACAAACCCGCGCAACCTCGGCTACACCGGCGGGAACAACAAAGGAATCGAGACCGCGCTCAACCTGGGTTGCGAATATGTTTGGCTGCTGAACGATGATGTGATCGTATCGCCCGATTCTTTGTCGGCGTTAATGCAAGTCGCGCAAGCAAAGCCGATGGCTGGTTTTTTAGGTCCAATGATCTACACGCGCGAAGATGCGCAATGTATTTTGTCGGCAGGTGGTATGTTGGAGGGCGGATGGCGCGCGCGGCATCGTGGCATTGGCGAGTATGGTCGAGGTCAATTTGATCAAGTCGCCGACGTAGACTACTTGTCCGGTTGCGCCTTGCTCGTCAGCCGCCAAGCCATTGGGCAAATTGGTTCCTTGGACGACGATTTCTTCGCTTATCACGAAGATATCGAATGGTGCTACAGGGGAAAACGCGCCGGGTTCAAAGTCCTGTTTGTGCCGCAAGCCAAAGTGTGGCACCCGGATACGCGGCGTCGGGATAACGATTCGCCATCTGTTACCTACTACATTGCGCGCAATAGTTTGCTGTTCGCAAAGAAACATCGTCTTGCTTCAGTCATTTGGTTTCATCTCTTGCCCGGTTACCTGCGTACCCTTTTCAGTTGGAGTATCCGTCCGCGTTGGCGGCACAAACGCAAGCAACGGGACGCGCTGGCGCGCGCGCTGATTGACTTTATTCGAGGGCGCGTGGGAGCAATGCCAAGCCAATGAGCGCGAATTCCTATCGCTACGCGGTCAGCGTCATCATTCCCACATTTAATCGTCCCGATTCATTGTCTGCAACTCTGCAGGCAGTAGCCAAGCAAACCTATTCCCTCGACTGTTTTGAAGTCATCGTCGTTGACGATGGTTCAACGGAATCATATCATAAGGTTATTCAGCAAGCATTGCCCTTTGCGATTCGATACCACCGTCAAGATAATCACGGCGAAGCGATTGCGCGCAACTATGGCGCTGAATTGGCGCAGGGAGAATTGTTGGTATTTTTGGATGATGATATGTTGATCGAGCCGGATTATCTCAAGGCGATGTTTGCTGAACACACCGCGCATCCTCAGGCGTTGCTCATCGGCACGATGTACATCAAACGTCACCCGGATGACTCGGTGTTTCGTCGGATTATGGCGGATGACATCCACTATCGTTCGTTTGGAAAGGTTCCATTCACCGAAATTCTCGCTGGAGTTTTGTCTGTCCCGCGTGATGTTTTCTCGACGCTTGGAGGAATGCAGCCCACGCCCGATAAAAAGCGCGGCGGCTGGATCGATATGGATTTTGCGTACCGGGCGCATACGGCGGGATACGAATTACGCCGTTGTCGCGACGCGATTGCGTACCACGATGATTACGCGTTGAAAGACCTCGCCGCCTATTCCAGGCGAATGTACAATGTCTCTCGTCTAGCGGAAATGTTTTTCCAGTTGAATCCACCGCTACGCGCTCAGATTCCGATGTTTCGCGACAAAATGCCAATCGCTTGGCAGAGCGATCCATTAGCGTTAATCGTTCGCAAACTTGCCAGGCGTTTGGCTTCCACGCGGCTAGTGCTTTGGGGAATGGAACAAATCGCGCCGAGATTGGAAGGACGATATCCCTTATCGCGGATTGGGTTGCGTCGTCTTTATCGCTGGATCATCGGTGCCTATATTTTTAGAGGTTATCGTCAGGGTTTGCGCGAGTTGCGGAAAGGGACAATGTGATTATCCCGGCGCCCCTTCAACAGATTACCGAAGCGAACAAGCATCGGCTCGTCAGTGCGGCAATCGCCGCGGCGGTGTTGGTGCTTGCCGCTTATCTTGGGTATGCTTCCTCTCCCGACTACTTGGTCGCAGTTGGCGGCTTGCTGGTGACGTTGGTCTTGTTCCGCAGACCCGAACTGGGCATGGTTGCCTTGCTCATCGCCGCGCTCTGCGTCCCATTCAGTATCGGTACCGGCACCGAGACGACTCTCCACGCGGCGCTCTTCTTGATTCCCGCGTTGCTTGCCTTGTGGGTTGCCGAAATGTTCCGCCAGCAGTCTATTCGATTGGCGCCATCCCCAACGAATCTTCCACTGTTACTTCTTGTCGTCAGCGCGACGATTTCACTCATCGTCGGCAATCTACCGCTGAACTATTTTGCGAATTTTGCCAGTTTACCAGCCCAGTTGGGTGGGTGGGCAATCTTTGTTTTATCCGCCGGAGTGTTCTTGTTGATGGGGCACCAAATCAAGCAAGAGATTTGGCTCCAGGGCATTGTCGCGATTTTCTTGGGCTTGGGTACGCTCGTTGCGCTGGGACGGATGTTCGCGCCATTTGCAGTGGTGAGCAGCGCGCTCGTCGTGGATCGGGCGCAAGGCAGTCTCTTCTGGGTGTGGCTAGTTGCGTTGGCAGGCGGGCAGGCGCTGTTCAATGCGCGGCTAAGTATCGGCTGGCGTGCGGCGCTGGGTGGACTTGGATTGGTTTGTCTTGGCGTGGGTTGGTTTCTCGCGCGTCCGTGGGCGTCGGGCTGGCTGCCGGAAATGATTGTGCTATTTGCGCTGATCACATTGCGCTCGTGGCGCGCGGGTGTCTTGCTGGGTTTGGTGACTCTGGGCGGAATCTTCATGAATCCCGAGCTGATTCAGCGTATCGTGACTGCCGATCAGTACAGTCTGGACACGCGCGTGGTTGCGGCGCAAATCATCCTGGGTCAAGTTATTCAAGCAAACCCGATCCTTGGACTGGGACCCGCAAATTATTATCATTACACACCGCTTTATCCGATTCTGGGCTTTGCCGTCAGATTCAACTCGCACAATCAGTATGTGGACATTGTGGCGCAATTGGGAATCGTTGGGCTTGCGGTGTTCGTGTGGTTGACGGGTTCCATTGCTCGATTGGGTTGGGGATTGCGCGAACGCGTCGGGAATGGCTTTGCGCGCGGCTATGTGAATGGCTGTCTGGGTGGCTTGGCGGGTTCGTTAGCCGCCGGATTTTTGGGCGATTGGTTTTTGCCATTTGTATACAATATCGGCTTGGCGGGATTTCGCGCGAGCATGTTGGGATGGTTGTTCTTGGGCGGCTTGGTGGCGATCAAGTGCATGCTGGATGAACGCGCTCTCCACTCCACAGGGTGATGGAAAGATAGATGGCATCTGAGATGATTGCCTGTAACCTCTGCGGTTCCGAGCAAACGACGCCGTGGCTTGAAAACCGCGAGCGGGGTTGGGGGCAGTTCATGATCGTGCGCTGTGATAAATGCGGTTTGACATTCGTGAACCCGCGCCCCACCGAAGAATCAATCGCGGCATATTATCCCGATGAATACTATGTTTACGAAGAAACCGAACTGGTGGGAACGTCGCGCGTCAAGCGAGTCTTGTCGGAAATTATCGCGCGAGATTTCCGGGGTTATGTGAAAACCGAACTTGTCCAAGATTCCATCGCGCTGCCGTCTCGGCTGTTAGGGTATTTGCTCCTCTATCCATTCCGAAATAGCTTGCTCCGCCTGCCGCCCTATCTCAAGCAAGGCGCAAAGATATTGGATGTTGGTTGTGCGACGGGAAAGGATCTGGATCTTGCCAAGTCCTACGGCTGGGAAACGTATGGTGTGGACATCAGCGCAAAAGCGGCAGTCGTCGCGCGTCGAAAGGGACATCAAGTTAGTCTCGGTCGATTGAAGGACGCGGATTTTCCGCCCAACTTTTTTAATGCGGTGATGCTTTGGGATGTGATGGAGCATGTGCATAATCCGATGGAATTACTGTGTGAGATCAATCGGATTTTGTTACCAGGGGGATACTTGCTCGGCAAGGCGCTGAATGTTGCCAGCGTCCAAGCCCAACTCTTCAGAGACAAATGGTGGCCCGGCATGGATGTTCCGCGTCATCTCTACTTTTATACTCCGGCGACTATTCGCTCCTATTTGGAAAAATCCGGTTTTCGTCTTCTGATGCTGCCGTTTCTCTCTTCGCCGCGTTGTCTTTCCGAGTGTCTTGATCTGACGTGGTGTGATTGGTTTGGAAAACCGGCTTGGCAAATTCCTTCCGCCTTGAAATTGATTGACGATGTCTTGAGCGCGCCCTGGTCGTTTCTCTTTGATGCGTGGCGTGTGGGCGATGTGATGATCTTTCACGCGGTCAAACAACGAGAGCCGAATTGAAGATTCTCTGCTTGATCGATTGGCAGCCGTCTGGGCGTTGGGTTTGGGATTACCTGCCCGAAAATAGAGATGTGGTAGATTTTGTTACGATCAGACTCCCCAAGGATCGTTTCCCCGGCTATGGGAAACTGCTGGGATATTATCCGGCGTACGGATGGCTTGGCATCAAGGCATTGTTGCGCCAAAAGCACTATGATGTCGTTGTGACCTGGGAAGGGAAAAACGGAGTACCGCTGGCTTTCTTGCGGACTTGTCTCGGCAAGTCCGCTCCGCCTATGGTGATATTGAACTTTGTGCTCAAAGGGCAAGTCGTCCTGGATCTGTTGTGGTTTACCCGGTTTGCTTTGAAATCAGTCAATCGGCTCACTTGTATCTCCCAGCGCGAAATCGAAGACTATGCTCCACAACTGGGCTTGGCGCGTGAGCGGTTCGTCAGATTGCAAGGACCTTGGCCAGACTATTCGCGTGATGGCGCAGAAGAGGTTCAGGAAGGCGATTTCATTTTTGCTTCGGGGCGGTCGCATCGTGACTATCGCACCTTGATCGAAGCCGTGCGCGGCTTGCCGATCAAAGTGGTCATCAATGCGCAACCCTTCAATATTCCTCAATGCCCGATCCCTGAGAATGTTGTGATAAACTCACTTGTTCCTTATAGTGATTTTCTCGCGCTCGTGCGCCAATGCAGATTCATGGTCATTCCGTTATATGAAGCCAAACATGCTTCGGGCGAATCCGTTATGATGCAAGGAATGGCAGCCCGGAAAACCGTTGTGGCAACCGAAACTTATTCCACGGCTGAGTTGATCGAACCCGGTGTAAATGGCTTGTTAGTTCCGCCGGGAGATGTAGCCAAGATGCGCCAAGCGATTCAGTATCTGCTCGAACACCCGGACGCTAATCGAGAGATGGGGTTTGCCGCTCGCCGATCCTATGAACAAAAGTGGTCCTTCCCTGTGGTTGCTCTGCAGATCCAATCTCTTTTGCGTCAAGTAGCGCAAGGCGGATAATGTCGCCAACGCTCTCCGTCATCATCGTCTCCTGGAACACGCGCGATCTTCTCGCGCAATGTCTTGAGTCAGTATTCAGAAGTCAGTATTCAGAATTCAGCGGACAGTTGCAACTGAATACGGAACACTGTTTACTGAATACTGAAGTTTTCGTCGTTGACAACGCCTCCTCTGACGGCAGCGCGGCGATGGTGCGCGAGCGGTTTCCCCAGGTGCGGTTGATCGAGAATCGCGAGAACGTCGGCTTTGCGCGCGCGAATAATCAAGCGATTCGCGAGAGCGCCGGGCAATATGTGTTGTTGCTGAATAGTGACACGATCGTACAACCCGGCGCATTGCAAAACATGGTCGCGTTTATGCAAGCGCACGCGGAGGCAGGCATCGTCGGCGCGTATCTTTTGAATCGCGATGGGACGCCGCAATCGTGCTTTGGCAATTTCCCGACGGTTCTTTCTGAGACTGTGTTCGCGTGGGGGCTGGATTCGCATTTGCCCTTTTCGCGCTGGGTACATCCGCAGGTTTTCTTAGAGGACTCTCCTGAAAATGGACTGTTGCGCGAGCCGCTGGCTCGCTCTGCGACGGGCGAGCCGCCCGTGCAACATTTTCATCGGAACGCTGGTGAACGCAAGTTCATGAAAAATTACCAAGAAACGGATTGGGTGCAGGGCGCGGCGCTGATGATCCGCCGCGATGTTCTGCGCCAAGTGGGTGGGATGGATGAAAGTTATTTCATGTACTCGGAAGAGATAGACCTTGCATATCGAGTGAAGCAAGCGGGTTGGCGGAATTATGTTCTCAAAACGGCTCCGGTGATTCACCTGGGTCAGCAAAGCGCAATCCAAATGCCCGCGCGCATGAAAGTGGAATTGTTTCGCAGCAAGAAAAAATATTTCAAAAAGTACCGCGGGGCTTTCTCTGCTTTGTTTTTGGAATGTGTCTTTGCGTCAAGTATTCTGGCTAAACGCGTGTTTTATGGATTGACGGGCAACCGGAGTCAGAGCGAACTCTGGACTCAAGCATGGCGGCACTATGTGGTTTGAGGCAAAGTGAATATTCTCCTCCTCACCCAAATCGTCCCGTACCCGCCCGACTCCGGTCCCAAAGTCAAAACCTATCACGTCCTGCGTTACCTTGCCGAGCGCGGGCATCGCGTCACGCTCGCGTCGTTCGTGCGCCCGGAGGAGGAGAAGCATCTCGCCGCGCTCAAACCGTACTGCGCCGAAATTCACGCCGTGCCAATACGTCGTTCGCGCGTTGCCGACGCGGTTGCGTACGCGCAGAGCATTCGCACCGGTCAACCGTTTCTCGTCACGCGCGATGGCAAGCGCGAGATGTTCGACCTCGTCCACCGCCTCGTCCGCGCGCAGTCCTTCGACATCATCCACGCCGACCAACTTACGATGGCGCAGTTCGCAATTCAGAATTCAGACTCTCAATCACCAATTACCAATCGCCCATTACCTTCTCTTGTCTTCGACGCGCACAACGCGGTGTGGCAAATCGTCGAACGCGCGCAGCCGTCCGTTGTCTTTCCTTTCCGTCCGTTGTTATCCCTGGAAGCGCGCCGCATCAAAAAGTACGAAGGCGCGATGATTCGGCGATTCGATCACACTCTCGCCGTCAGCGCGGTGGATCGGCAGGCGTTGCTCGATGCAACCGCGTGCGCGAGCGAAAATCCGAAATCTAAAGTCGAAAATCTGAAATCGAAAATCTCGATCATTCCAATTGCAGTAGATTCCGCACAATTGCTACCAGTGCAACATTTAAACGCGTCGACGAATATTTTGACATTGGGGACACTCTTCTACCCGCCGAATGCCGATGGCATCCGCTGGTTCATCCATCAAGTCTACCCGCTGATTCGCGTCCAAGTCCCCGCGAGTTCCCTTACGATTGTGGGTCCCCGCCCGCCGCGCGATCTTACGCAATACGCAACACGCAATACGCAACACGCAACACGCATCACGGTTACCGGCTACGTCCCCGATCTCGCGCCCTATCTCGAACGCGCCGCGCTCATGGTCGTGCCGGTGCGTGCGGCAAGCGGGATGCGCGTGCGAATTCTCGAAGCGTTGGCGCGCGGCATACCTATCGTCACGACGACGACCGGCGTCGAAGGGATTGGCGCGGCGCACGACGAGCATTTGCTGATCGCCGATGAGCCGGAACAATTCGCGGCGCAAGTCGTCCGGCTCTTGAACGATGGCGCGTTGCGGCAGCGTTTGTCATTCAATGGGCGGCGTCTGGTCGAAGAAAAGTATGATTGGCGCGTCGTGTTGTCGAAATTGGAAGAGGTGTACGAATCGCTAACCGCATCTCGATGAAACTTTCCCCCCGTCGCGTCTTATTTGGCATTGTCGCTCTAGCCATTCTCATCCGACTCGTCGCCGCGTTTATGCTCGGCGACACTGCGCTGCCGGTTTCCGGCGCGTACGACCAAGTCTCGTACGATGTGCTCGCGCAGCGCGTCCTTGCCGGTCACGGCTTTTCCTTTCCGACGCGATGGTACCCTTTCACCGCGCCCGACGAGCAAACCGCGCACTGGTCATTTCTCTACACGCTCTACCTCGCCGGAGTGTACGCGCTTTTCGGTCACCATCCGCTCGCTGCGCGCCTCATCCAAGTCATTCTCTCCGGTTTGCAATGCTGGCTCATCTACCGTATCGGTCGGCGTTTGTTTGGCGAGTGGGTCGGCATCGCGTCCGCGCTCCTCACGGCTGGCTACGCGTATTTCGTCTTCTTCAACGCCGCGCTCATGACCCAGACGTTTTACATCCTTGCGCTGCTGTTTGCGCTCGACATTGCGCTGGGTTTGGCAGGCGTCACGCAACACGCAACACGCAACACGCTTTGCGAACCTCGAATCTCGAATTCCGAATTCAGCCCATGGCTTTTCCTCGGCGTCGCCCTCGGCGCCGCCGCGCTCATGCGCCAAACCATCCTTCTCTTCGCGCCGTTCCTCTTCGGCTATATCTGGTGGGCGAATCGCAAATCAAAAGCCAGAAATCACGCAGCACGCAACACGCAACACGCATCACGCATCACGCTGCTATTCACTGGTACGTTTGTATCCCTGATCGTCATCGCCGCGCTCGTCCTCCCCTGGACGATCCGCAACTATCTTGTCTTCAACGATTTTCTGCTCCTCAATTCCAACGGCGGTTTCTGGCTCTACTCGTCCAACCATCCGAATCAAGGGACGACCTTCAACGGCAACTATGTCGCGCCGCTGCCCGATAATCTGAAGGGTCTCGGCGAGCCAGCGATAGATCGCGCGCTGATGCGCGAAGGAATCGGTTTTGTGCTTGCCGATCCGGCGCGTTTCTTGATGCTTACTTGGAGCCGCGTCGGCGCGTACTTTTGGATTGCGCCAACCGAGAGCTCGCTTTTGATTGCGAATCTATCGCGCCTTTTCTCATTCGGCTTGTATTTCCCCTTGATGCTCTACGGGTTGTGGCTGTCGCGCAAACATTGGCGCGCCGGTCTGCCGCTCTATCTCTACGTCGCGTTTGAAACGACGTTTTGCTTGGTCTCCTGGGCTGCGCCGCGCTATCGCCTGCCCAGCGACGCGATCATGATGGTGTTCGCTGGGCTGGCGGCGGTGGCTTTGTCTGAACGCGTTGGAATTGCCAAAGTACTCACCGCGAAATTCCAAATCGAAAACCCGAAATCGAAAATCTGAAATTGAACATCCTCTTCCTCGTTCCCTACACTCCCACCCTCATCCGCACGCGCCCGTACAACCTGGTGCGCGGACTCGCGCGGCGCGGTCACGCGGTCACGCTTGCAACGCTTTGGGAAAATGAATCGGAACGCGCCGCGCTCACGCAGTTGGAACGCGCCGGCATCCGCGTCGTCTCCACGCGCCTGACCAAGCCCCGCGCATTTTGGAATATGCTCCGCGCGCTCCCAAGCCGGATACCGCTGCAAGCCGCGTACTGCTGGCAACCAGAATTCTTACGCAATACGCAACACGCAATTCGCAATTCGCAATTCGATGTCATCCACGTTGAACACCTGCGCGGCGCAAAATACGCACTCTGGCTGCAAAACGTATTACGCAACACGCAACACGCCTCACGAACTACGGATTACGGATTACGAATTCCCGTAGTTTGGGACAGCGTCGACTGCATCTCGCACCTCTTCGAGCAAGCCGCGCGTCACAGCCGCAGCCCGTTCGGACGATTCGTCACGCGCTTGGAACTCGCGCGCACGCGCCGTTACGAAGCCATGCTCGTCGACCGTTTCGACCGCGTCCTCGTCACCTCACCCATCGACGCCGCCGCGCTCACCGAACTTGCTTCACGCAACACGCAACACGCGATATGCAATACGCACCACGCAATTGACGTCCTTCCCAACGGCGTAGACTTGGAGTACTTTACCCCCAGCCCCGCGCCGCGTGACCCAGATACCATTGTATTCACCGGCAAAATGAGTTACCATGCAAATGTGACGGCAGCATTGTTTCTGGTCAACGACATCATGCCGTTGATTTGGCGGGAACGCCCCGGGGTTCGCTTGCAGATCGTCGGCAAGGATCCGCAGTCCCAAGTTCGCAATCTCGCGATTCGCGCCCCTCAATCTTCAATCTGTGTGACGGGAGCCGTGCCGGACATTCCGCCTTATCTATGGCAGGCGCAAGTGGCAGTCGTTCCGATTGTATATGGGGCAGGGTCCCAATTCAAGGTCTTGGAGGCGATGGCGTGCGGAACGCCGGTCGTGGCGACGCCGCAAGCCGTTTCGGCGCTTCAGGTTACCGACGGCGAGCATCTTTTGGTTGGCGACGGCGCGGCAGCGTTCGCGCGCCAAACTCTGCGCTTGCTGCAAGACGCCGAATTGCGCCGGCGGATTGGCACAGCAGGACGACAATTTGTAGAGTGCAATCATGATTGGAACAAAATTGTAGAACGCTTGGAGGAGATCTATCAGCAGTTGAGCGACAGACCGGTTGCCTGATTGCCCGATTGCCGGCTCGTTGATTTTGGAGATCGAAAATGACTACGCTAGATTACGCTCGTTTGCAGACTCACTTGATCGGCGCGCTTGAACCCAAAGCCCAGCGTCGCGTTTTCTTGTTGACTCTCTTTGTAAGCGATCTCTGTGCGTTGGCGCTCGCTTCCGCCTTGGCGTACACCTTCCGCTTTCAGTTCAATCTGGAGATTTTCGAAATCGGTGATCCCTCCCCGCTGCTTTATTTGCGGATGACGGCTCTGCTGATCCCCTGGTGGATTTTCCTCTTCGCGCGGTATCGCCTCTACGATTTGCACTATTTGCTCGGCGGCACGGATGAATATGGGCGAATCCTGAACGCGTCGACGCTGGGTATGATGTCGCTCATCATCGTTCTTTTCTTTTCGCACATCGTCATCGCGCGCGGCTGGATCGTCCTGTTTTGGTTCTTTTCGATCATCGTCGTCGGACTGTTCCGCTTTGTCTTGCGCCGCGCCGCCTATCTGGCGCGGCGGCGCGGTTATCTCCGAACCCCGACGCTCGTCGTCGGCGCGGATGCGGAGGGGTGCGCGATCGCGACACAACTGCGCGAGGCGCGGACCTGCGGCGCGGAGGTGATCGGTTTTCTCGACGACCGCGTACCGCCCGGCGAAAAAATTTGCGGCGCGCCCGTGCTCGGATCGGTCGCGCAAATCCAGCAAGTCGTCGCGCAGTGCGGCGTAGAAGAAGTCATCCTTTCGACGAGCGCGCTCGCGCGCGACCAGGTGCTTCAGATTTACGAGACGTTCGGCCCCTCTTCGGCGGTCGAGTTGCGCCTTTCGCCCGGCTTGTTCGAAATTTTGACGACCGGTGCGCGCGTGAAAGAGTGGGGATACGTCCCGCTCGTCAGCATCAACAAGGTGCGCCTGAGCGATTTCGAAACGTGGGTCAAGACGCTTTGGGATTACGGGGTGACGCTGGCGGGGTTGATCGCCATTGCGCCGATTTTGCTTTTCATCGCAATCGCGGTAAAATTGGACTCGCCGGGACCGATCTTGTATCGGCGGCGCGTGCTGGGGCGCGGCGGCACCGAGTTCGACGCGTTCAAATTCCGCACGATGCAGGTCAACGGACATGCGATCTTGGCGCAGTCGCCGGAATTGCAAGCCGAGTTGCGCGCCAATCAGAAATTGAAAGACGATCCGCGCGTGACCCGGCTCGGGCGCGTTCTCCGCAAGTACTCGCTGGACGAATTGCCGCAGTTGTTCAACGTTTTGCTCGGGCAAATGAGTCTGGTCGGTCCCCGGATGATCGCGCCGGAGGAAGCGGAAAAGTACGGCAAGTGGAAAATGAATTTGTTGACGGTCAAGCCCGGCATCACCGGCATGTGGCAGATCAGCGGGCGCAGTGATGTCTCGTACGAAGAACGCATCCGGCTCGACATGCACTATATTCGCAACTATACCTTCTGGCTCGATTTTATGATTTTGTTCCGGACCCTGCCGGTGGTTTTGTCCGGACGGGGAGCGTATTGATTTCAGAAGGGATGAGATGGGAGAAGAAGGCATGAGATGGCAGGAGAAGGCGAAGATGGCGGAGGAGGCGCGTCCCCTCTACGCCCTCTTTTCCCTTCTTTGCCCTCTACGCCTTCTGATGCCCTCTTATCCCCTCTGCACTCCTCGTGATTTGAGGTATTGGTGGAACTGAAACACTACTGGTCGATCATCTGGAAATGGATGTGGCTGATTGTACTGGCGACCGGCATCGCGGCGGTTTCCAGTTATCTCGCCGTCTCGCAACAGCCCAAGGTTTATCAGGCGTCCACGACCTTGCTCGTCGGGCAAAGCGTTCAGTCGCTCAATCCCAATCCAGCGGATATTTACACCAGCCAGCAACTCGCGCTGACGTACGTCCAAATCGTCAAGACCGAAGCGATCCTGCAAGGCGCGGTCGAGGCGCTCGGTTTGAAAATGCCGCCCGCCGCGCTGCGCGGCATGGTCAACGCGAGTATCATTCAAGGCACGCAATTGATCGATCTGCGCGTCGTGGATACGGATCCGCCGCGCGCCCAAGCGATTGCGGATGAACTCGCGCGCCAATTGATCCTGCAAGGTCCCGCAGCCAAAGAAGAGGAAGTCGCCAAGAGCCGCGATTTCGTCAGGAGACAAGCCGACGATCTCCAGAAAAAGATCGAAGAGGGACAGAAAAAGATCAACGAATTGCAGGGCTCGATCCAGGTCACCTCGAGCGCGCGCGAGATTGCGGACAAGCAACAGCAAATCATGACCTTGCAGGGGCAGATCAATCAATGGCAGTTGACGTACGCGAGCATGTTGAACTATTTGTCGCCGCGCTCGCCGAACTATCTCACGGTGATCGAGCCGGCGCGTCTGCCCACTGCTCCGATCGCGCCAAACGTTCCGACGACCGTCTTGCTCGCCGCGGCGATTGGCGCGCTCCTCGCCGTCGGCGGCGCGTTCCTGATCGAATACATTGACGACACGATCAAATCGCCGGACGACGTATCCCATTCGCTCAAACTCGCGGTGCTCGCGCTGATTGCGAAGATCGGCGGCGACAAGCCGGACGAAAAATTGGTGACCGCGCGCTATCCGCGTTCCTCACACGCGGAAGCATATCGCCTTTTGCGAACCAACATTCAGGTCTCGGATGTGGACAAGCCGGTCAAGACCGTTCTCGTCACGAGTCCGAATCCGGTCGAAGGTAAAAGCGTCACGGCGGCAAATCTGGCAGTCGCGATGGCGCAAGCCGGTCTGCGGACTGTTTTGATCGACGCCGATTTGCGCCGCCCGTCCCAGCATCGACTCTTTCGCCTCACCAATGACCTGGGTCTCACGACCGGCTTGATGCAACTCGAACCTTCGCTCGACGGGTACGTGCGCGAGACCGAGGTTGAAAACCTGTACGTGATCACGTCGGGCAACTTGCCGCCGAATCCGGCGGAACTGCTCGCGTCGAAACGAATGCAGCGCCTGCTCGAAGCGTTGCAAGAATATTCCGACGTGATCATCATCGACACGCCGCCGTGCTTGCCGCTGGCGGACGCCGCGATCTTGGCGCGCCGGGTCGACGGCGTGTTGCTGGTTGTGGGCGCGGGCAGTACGCGCCGCGAAGCCGCCGTCAAAGCGAAGGAAGCGTTGGAACGCACCGGCGGACGGATTCTTGGCGTCGTGTTGAACCGCGTCAGTTCGCACGGCAACGGCTACTATTATCACTACTACTATTATTCGCAAGACGGCGAACGCAAACGCAAACACAAAACCAAAGCATCGCCGCTCGCGCGCTTCTTTGGCAAATCAACCGAGCCGGATTCAAGTCCGGAAATGATTGATGAATCCAATCCCCCCGCCTGAGATCGAGCCGCGCGCGCAAGGGATCATCGCGCGTCTGCGTGATCGCATTAGCGACATGACGCCCCTGGAACAACTCTTGTGGGCGCTCGCCGGTCTGTTGGCGATTGTGGCAATCGTCGTTTTTATTCCGACATTTGTGCCCGGGGCAAAGCCCGGCGCGCGCGCGCCCACCATCATTCCGACCAGTCTCGCGCAAGGCGGTCTCGCCACGCGTTCGCCCTCTCCAACGGTTTCTCCTTCTAGTAGCCCAACTCGATCGTCGACGCCGCCGCCCACGTTAGCGCCGTTGACGATGCCGACGCCGCCCGCCGAAGGGCGGTCGTTGACTTTTGCGCCGAACCCGGATCGAACCGGGTGGTTGGGCAGCAAAGAACTCGCGCCGCACTTGCGCGATCGCAATGTGCACAGCGGCGCGTATCAAGGGCAATCGCTCGTTGGCGTAATGCAATTCGATCTGATCGGCTTGCCGCCCGGATCAAAAATTCTCTACGCCGCGCTCGAACTGACCGGACGCAACGCGCGCTTCCTGGGTCAGTCGGGTGAGTGGAGCGTGGAGATGATCGACGCGCAGCCGGGCGCGGCGTGGGACGATGCGTCGTATGACGCGATCGTGCAATTGCCGCGTCTCGCGCTCCTCGGCAAGTCGTACGCCGCGCAGGAACTCGCCGCCGGACTAGTCAACCGCATCGTCTTCACGCCCGATCAAATGAAATTGCTCGAAAAGCAACTGGATGTGGGCGCGTTCACTCTGCGCGTGCGCGGTCCCACGGGCGCGAATGATAACTTGTTTACCTGGGACGCGGGGCCCGGCGTGACCGCGCCGACCTTGTATCTCGTCACAGTTCCCGCGTCGTACGTCGTCGTCACCGTCACGCCGACGCCGGAGAATGTGTTTGCCGCGGCGACGGTCGTCGCGCAGCAGACCCAATTCGCCAAACAGTTTGGTTCGCCGACGGCGTTCCCGCGTTCCATCGCCACGGCGACGCCGGGCAACACGCCCAACGTCATCGTGACGAACACGCCGACGCCGCTGAACGCGGCAACTGAAACGTTCCGTTCCGCGTACGCGACCGCGGTCGCGGCGACGACGGGGACTTTTACGCCCGCGCCGGCATATTGGATCACCGCGACGCCGTTCCCGCTGTACATTCCGATGGCGAGTCTCACGCCGCTGCCCACCGCCACGCCAACTCCGGCGGCGACGGACGTGGCGCAACTTGCCAAACTGCCGTTGCCCTCCGGTTTGTACAACAAGATTCTTTTTCTGAGCGGTTCGCGGCAAGCGCCCATCGTGCTCGTCATGGATCCGGATGGCAAGAACCTGGGACTGATCACGGATCGTACCGTGTACGACCGCGCGGTCGCGCGCGATCGCTTGTCGCCGGATGGCGCGTTCTTGCTCTACAACGCGCCCGATCACAATTTCCCCGACACGTTGCAAATTTGGAACCAATACCAGAATCGCCCGCCGGTGCCGCCGGTACGCATGACTGCGGTGCAAAGAGGAGTTGCCTACGCGCCGGCGTGGTCGCCCGTGAGTAACAAGTTCGTCTACGTCAGCAGTGAAACCGGTCGTGACGAGCTCTGGCTTTTGGATGTCGACACGAAGAAAACCCAGCAACTCACCTTCAGCAAAGATTGGTACTGGAACCAATTCCCCTCGTGGTCGCCGGACGGCAAGCGGATTGCGTATTCTTCTGATCGCGGGCACATTGGATCGTTCACCGAAATCTGGACGATGAGTGCGGACGGCACCGGCGAAGTCAGACTCGGCGATGGCACGCGCGATTGCTGGTCGCCGGTTTGGATCAAGTGGAGACAGTGATGAGCGATTGTCATTGCGAGGAGCATCCTGAGCGGAGCGGCGGTTTGCGCCGCGCAGTCGAAGGATGCGATGAAGCAATCCCCAATCCTCGATTTGGAGATTGCTTCGCCCAAGACGCTCGCAATGACACGGCTGTATCCGTTATCATCCCCGCGTACAACGCCGCCGCGACGATTGCCGATTGTTTGAACGCGCTGGCGCGTCAAACCATCGCGCGCGCGCAGTACGAAATCATCGTCGTAGACGACGGCTCGACCGACGCGACGCGCGCGCTCGCCGAAAAATTTCCCGACGTGCGCGTGCTTGCGACGACGCATCGCGGCGCGGCAGCCGCGCGTAACTCTGGTGCGCGCGCGGCGCGCGGCGCGATCCTCCTTTTTACCGACGCCGATTGCGCGCCCACCGAAAATTGGATTGACGCGATGCGCGCGCCCTTTGCCGATCCGAACGTCGTCGGCGCAAAAGGCGTTTATCGCACGCGACAGCGCGAACGCGTCGCGCGGTTCGTGCAGTTGGAGTACGCCGAAAAATACGCGCGCATGTCCCGCGCGGCGACGATTGATTTCATCGACACGTACAGCGCGGCGTACCGCCGCGACATTTTCCTCGCCAACGCCGGTTTCGATGAGACACTGCCGGTGGCGGAAGATCAGGAATTTTCGTTTCGCCTCGCCAAACAAGGACGCCGTTTGGTGTTTGCCCCGCAAGCCGTGGTCTTTCACCGCCACGTCACCACGCTCGGCGCGTACGTCCGCCGCAAATTTCGCATCGGCTATTGGAAAGTGCGCGTCCACGCGCGCCATCCCGACAAAGTGTGGCGCGATTCGCACACACCGACCACGTTGAAATGGCAAACCGTTTTGTGGCTGGCGATTCTTGCCGGGATGAGCGCGGCGCTCGTCGTTCCCATGCTGTGGGGATGGGTTGCGCTCCTCGCGGCGATTTTTTTTGTCAGCGCGCTGCCGCTGCTCGTTTTCGTCGCGCGCCGCGATCCGGCGCTTGCGCTCGTCGCGCTGCCGCTCATCGTCGCGCGCGCGGGCGCGCTCGGTACGGGCTTGCTCGCCGGGCTCCTCGGCGAGATCGCGCGGTCGGCGCGCCTGAAACGCGCGGTCGACATCGTCGGCGCATTGACCGGCTTGATCGTCAGCGCGCCGCTGATGCTGCTGATCGCGCTTGCGATCAAGCTCGATTCGCCGGGTCCGGTTTTCTTCACGCAAGTTCGCGCGGGTAAGGATGGCGCGCCTTTTCGCATCATCAAATTTCGGTCGATGGTGCGCGATGCGGAGGCGCGCCTCGACGCGGTGATCGCGCAGAGCCAGTTGCCGCCGCCGGTGTTCAAAATTCCGAATGACCCGCGCGTCACGCGCGTCGGCAGAGTTTTGCGGCGGCTGTCGCTAGACGAATTGCCGCAATTCGTGAATGTGCTGAAAGGCGAAATGAGTCTCGTCGGTCCGCGTCCGGAAGAAACGCGGATCGTCGCGCTGTACGACGCGTGGCATCGCCGACGCCTCGCCGTCAAACCAGGGATGACGGGACCCATGCAGACGCGCGCGCGCGGCGCGTTGTCGCTGGATGAACGCGCGCGACTGGAACTCGATTACATCGAACATTACTCCATCGGCCAAGATTTCCTTTTGCTTTGTCGAACGCTGCCCGCGGTTTTGCGCGGACAAGGCGCGTATTGATCGAATCGCGATACGCTTTTGTGACGCGCTTGTGACACGATTGTGCCGTTTAAATTGGGTTAAAGATGCCGCTTGACGTGGTGACTAGGGTATGGTATTCTAGTACTAGTTCCTTGTCTAGCCGTTGGCTGACTTGATCGCTCGATCGGCTGGCGAAAGCGCGACTGGATTCAAGTGGCATTTTGCAAAATGGAAGGTGTGTTATGAATGTCAAGTATCGTGAAATCGCTAAAATCGTTTTTCTGATTTTAGGATTGGTGATGCTGGGTCTGTTTGCGGGCACCGGTGTGACCCTGGCGGCTCCGCCGCACCAGGGCTCGGTTCCGCCGCCGCCGCCGCCACCACCGCCGCCGCCGCCCCCGCCCGAGCCACCGGAAAGACCCGAGCCCCCGGCGCCTCCGGCGCCGATTCCGATTCCTGTTACAGGCGGTCTGCCGCCGTGGTGTTGTTTGCCGGGTGTGGCGTTTACTTCGTTGCGGGATGGCAATGAAGAAATTTATCTCATGCGCTATGATGGCACTGGTGTAACGCGATTGACGAACGACCCTGCCGTCGATCGCGATCCCGCGCCTTCGCCAGATGGCATGTACATCGCATTTCAATCCACGCGTGACAAAGCCTCTCCGTACTGCGGTGGATCGGGCTATCCGAATTGTGCCTCACACATTTATATGGTTAGCATCGATGGCGGCACGCCGCTCCGGCTAACCGATGGTCCCTTCCAAGACAGCCAACCGACCTGGTCGTTGAGCGGCGCGTTCATCGCGTTCGTTTCCAATCGCGATGATCCCGATCCAGCCACGTGCGGTCAGTCCGGCAAGCCGGCGTGCGTGCAAAATATTTACGTGATGAACGCCACCGGCGGCGCGGCGCGGCGCGTGACGACCAACCCCGCGAGCAATCCCAAAGCGGTCAATCTGTTCCCGAACTGGGCGCCGGATGATTCGCTCATCGCGTTCCAATCCAACCGCGACGGCAACAACGAGATCTACGTGGTCGCGCCGGACGGCAGCGGTCTCACGCGCTTGACGAACAACGCGGCAAGCGACGGGCATCCCGGATGGTCGCCGGATGGAACGCGCATCGCGTTCGAGACGAATCGCGATGGCAACTATGAACTCTACGTGATGAACGCCGATGGTTCCAACCCAGTGCGATTCACAACTAACGCGGCGGCGGATCGTCATCCGATTTGGCTGCCCGGTTGCAGCGACCGCATCGTCTTTGCGTCCGATCGCGACGGCGCGGGCTTTCGGATTTACGCGATCGATCCGGACGGCAAGAGTTTGACGCGGCTGACGTCGCTGCCGGTAGGACAGACCGCGCCGGACGATTTGCCCGCGTGGTCGGGTTTGCCCGAATCGCTCCGCGTGCAGGGGATCTGCTGCGTGCCGGGCGTCGTCTTTGATTCGACGCGCGATGTGGCGACGGAAGAAATCTACATCATTCGGAACGACGGCGCGCAACTGACGCGCTTGACGTTCAACCAAGCCCGCGACTTGAAAGCCGCGCCTTCGCCGGACGGCACGCTCATCGCGTTCCAATCCAACCGCGACGGTTTGTTCCAAATCTATACGATGAATACCGACGGCTCGGGCGCCAAGCGCGTGACGACGAGCGCCGGCAACGATACCGAGCCGATCTGGTCGACTGACGGCGCGCGCATCGCCTTCATCTCCACGCGCGACGATCCTGATCCCAAAACGTGCGGCACCACCGGCAAGCCGGCGTGCGTGACGACGCTCTATGTGATGACTGCCGATGGTTCGGGCGCGGCGCGCGTCGCCAATCTGACGAATGTGAGCAACCCATCCTGGTCGGCGAACAGCAAGCAAATCGCGTTCCAAACGAACCGCGATGGCAATGAAGAAATTTACCTCGTCAACGCGGACGGCAGCGGCTTGACCCGCTTGACGAACAACGCCGCGAACGACGGTCACCCGACCTGGTCGCCGGAGGGCAAGCGCATCGCATTCGAATCGAACCGCGATGGCAAGTTCCAACTCTACGTGATGAATGCGGACGGCTCGAACGTCACGCGCCTCACCGACGCCGGCGAAAATCGCCGCCCGTACTGGTGCCCCAGTTGTTACGAACGCATCGTGTTCGTTTCCAATCGCGATGGCGGCAACTGGAGTACCTACGCGACGAACGCCGACGGTGGGAACCAGGTTCGTTTGACGTTGCCGCCTGCCGGTTCGACTGCGCCGGATGATAACCCGGCGTGGACGGGCTTGCCGCTGCAGTCGACATTCCCGTTCCGACGACCAACTCCCGCGCCAACACCGCGTCCGTGAGGTTTGCCTTGCGAAGGGACATTTTGCTCTGAGCGAACGGAACCCTTCGCAAGGACAAATCGAAATTGTTGTTCCACGTTGTACGCTCGATGGGGATCCCAATGCCGCGCTCGCGATCTTGGGATCCCCTTCTCCACGTGTTTGGTGTTTCATCTTTCACTCACTCACCCATAGTGCCGTTATGAACTACAGACGAATCTGGACTGGCTTGCTTTGGCTCAATCTGTTGCTGCTCCTGCTCTTTGTGGCTGCCACAGTTTGGGCGGATTCTTCGCCATCGCCCGCCGAGGCGAATTTGGCGCGCCCGGGTCTGGCGATACCGGTAACAGGCGCGCCTCTGACTGACGCGCGCACAAATCTGTCTGCCTCCGCCGTGACGACGTCGTATGTTTATCTGCCTTTTGTGATCAAGAACCATAGCGTCCCCACCCTTACACCGCTCTGGCGATTTGGCGCAGCGAAGGTGCGGCAATCGCCGCTGGCTTATCAATCGGCGGGAATCTCTGCGCTGCGGTTGGGTTGGTACGTCGATTACCAAGCCAACGGAAGCGCGCTGCCAACTCTCGGGATGGATTACGTCCCGGTTGTGCGAGTCAAACAGTTGAAACTCAAAGACGGAAGCCCGACGTCGATTCCTTGTTACGCCTGCCCATACGTCACGCCGTACACGTACACGATCTCACCGGCGCTGAGTCAATTGCCCTCCTTGGCGCAGAGTCGTCCGGGGCTGCTCTGGGTGATCGGCAACGAAGTCGAGCGGCGCGATTGGTGGGTAACCGGCGGCGCGGATCAAGGGCAAGACGAAATCGTGCCGGAACTTTACGCGCAAGCATATCACGAAGCGTACACCGCGATCAAAAACGCTGATCCCACCGCCAAGGGGGCAATCGGCAGCATGGTCGAATGGACGCCGCTGCGCCAGCAGTACATGGATCGCGTCTTGAGCGCCTACGCGACAAATTATGGTCAGGCGATCCCGGTGGACGTCTGGAATCTTCATATTTTCATTCTGCAAGAAGTTGCCGGGGATTGGGGCGCGGGAATTCCTGCCGGTCTTTCCAACACAGTCGGAACGATCTACACTCCGTTGCAGAACAAGGATTTTTCGATTGCGTGGAATCAGATCATCGCGTTCAGAACTTGGCTGAAGAATCAGGGTCAGCAAAACAAGCCGCTGGTCATTACCGAGTACGGCGTGTTGCTCTCAGAGTGGTATTCTTCCGATTTTTCCCCGACGCGTGTTTGGAACGATTTTTTGTATCCCTCGTTTAATTATTTCTCGACGTACACGGATGCTTCCATCGGCTATCCCGCCGACGGCAATCGCTTGGTGCAGCGTTGGATTTGGTACAGTGTGGACGACGACAGTCTGGGTCCCTACGGTCAGAACTTTAACGGTAATCTCTTTTATTCCGGATTGCAGAGCCAGCCGATCGGACTGACTACGCTGGGCACCTATTGGCGGAATCATGTTTCCACGTTGCCCAACGATTCCGGAAGTCACTATTGACGCGGCGCGATCCGATTCCAGCGACGCGATACAGCCGCGCGATGAATTTTGATGCAAGCAAGCGCGCGCTCTAACTGGATTGTCAGCGGCGCAGCCGGTGCGCTCGCGCTGCTGATCTACTGGCTCACGCTCGCGCCGACGATCACCTGGCGCAACGACGGCGCGGACAGCGGCGATCTCGTAACCGCCGCGTTCACGCTCGGAATTCCTCACCCGTCCGGGTATCCCCTCTACACGTTGCTGGCTGCCGCGTTCGCGCGCCTGCCTTTCGACGAGCCGGCGCGCGGCGTCAATCTTTTCTCCGCGCTCTGCGCTGCCGGAGCGATCATTCTGTTTTACGTCGCCATATCGAGAATCCTGGTTTCTGCTGGAAACCAGGATTCTGACGCGCGCCGCATCGCCGCGAGCGTCGCGCTAACCGTCGCGTTCATGCCGTTGTTCTGGGCGCAAGCGATCCTCGCCGAAGTGTACGCGCTCAACGCGTTGCTCGTCGCGGCACTGCTCGCCATCCAGAGTTCCCCAGAGTTCCTCCAAGGGCCTGTTGCCAAAGGGAACTCAGAGGAACCCAGCGGAACGCGGTGGGACCTGAATTTCTGCGCGGCGATTTTTGGTCTCGGAGTCGCGCATCACCTTTCGATTGTCTTGCTTGCGCCGAGCGCGTTGTTGCTTTTGCGCGATTTGCCGCGCACGCGAAGCGATCTTCTGCGCGCGCTGATCTTTTTCCTCGCGCCGCTGCTCTTGTACCTCTATCTGCCTTTGCGCGCGCTGGCTGATCCGCCGATCAACTGGGGCGATCCGCGCACGCTGGAAAATTTTGGGTGGACGATCAGCGCGGCGCCATATCGCCCCTACCTATTCAACTTTGCGCTCGGCGATCTCGGCGCGCGCGTCGCGTCAATCGCGCGCGCGTTGTTCGCGCAGTTCAACGTCTGGGGCATCGCGCTCGGATTGTGGGGCATCGCGCAAATGTGGACGCGCGCGCGGCGGCAGTTAATCGCGTTCGCGCTCGGATTCATTTTGATCGCGGCGTACTCCATCGTCTACGTCACGCGCGATTCGCTGGTCTATCTTATTCCGGCGTTTATGTTGTTCGCCGGGTGGATCGCGTTCGGACTTGCGGATGTCGCGCGTCGAATTTCCAGCGCGTGGATGCGCGCCGCGCTGATCGGCGTGTTGCTGCTGATGCCGGGGTACAATTTGATCGCGAATTT
Organism: Candidatus Aquidulcis sp.; assembly: GCA_020723345.1. Lineage (GTDB taxonomy): Bacteria > Chloroflexota > Anaerolineae > UBA4142 > UBA4142 > VGOB01. The sequence goes on from DYJA01000015.1 coordinate 88,601, forward strand.
TGCCGCGCACGATCTCTCACGGGACCGCCAGGCGTTCGATTACGCGCGGGCGATCTTCGCCCACGCGCCGAACGACGCGCTCATTCTCGCGGACGGCGACGCGCACTTGTTCGCGCTGCAATACTATCGCTACGTGATCGCGCCAGGCGCGCGCGTCGATGTCGTCAGCGCGGAATTGTTGCAGTACGATTGGTACTATGGTAAGATTGCGAAGACGATGGCGTTAGGCGCGCCTGAATCGGAGTACGGCGCGCGGCTCGCGCAAATCGTCGAAACGAATTTGAACGCCGGGCGCGCGGTGTACACGACGGCGCACGGCGGTTGGTTCGCCGGTTACAAAATTCAACCTGAGGGAGAAATGTTTCGCATCGTGGAACGTCGCCGATGAATGAATCGCCGCCGGAACGTTCCGGCTGGTCTCGTCTGCTGATTCCGGTTTTGCTCATTCTGATCGCGCTTGTCGTGATTCAATCCGCGCGCGTGATCGGCGTGGCGAGTCAATTGGAAGAGGACGCACGCGCGTTGCAAGCATTGACCGGTCACGACGCGTCGTCGTTGGACGCGTTGTTCGTGTCGGACGATCTCGGCGCGTGGATGGCGCAAACGGAACAGGATTTCCGCGACGTGCGCGCGGTGCTGGGTCCCTTCGTCGACGCGCTGCCGCTGTTGAGTTGGCTGCCGCGTTATGGCGGCGATCTCGCGAACGCGCCCGCGCTCGTGGAGTTTGGCGAGCAGGTCACGGCGGGCGCGCAAAAAACGTTGAGCGTCGCGCACGCGATCAACGCGGCGGTCGAGGCGGGGCGCGCGGCGAACGCGCCGCTGGGCGCGACGCTCTTGCAAGTTTCGCAAACTCAAGCGCCGACGATTCGCGCGGCGCAGCAAAATTTGGCGGCGGCGATGCAGGCGCGCGCGCGCGTCGACATCGGCAAACTGTCGCCGGCGCGCCGCGAGTTGCTGAATCGGCTGGATCGCTGGTTGCCGCTGTGGCAGACGACGCTCGACGCGCTCGCGCTCGCGCCGACGCTGCTCGGCGCAGACAAGCCGCGCGCGTATCTGCTCGTCGCGCAGAATAGCGACGAGTTGCGCGCGACCGGCGGATTCGTCAGCAGCGTCGCGCTCGTGCGCGTCGACCGCGGCAAGATCACGCTGGAGGAATTTCAAGACAGTTTCGCGGTCGACGATCTGACCAAGCGCCACCCGACCGCGCCGGAGCCGCTGTTGAAATATATGTACGCGTGGCAATGGATGTTTCGCGACGCGAACTGGTCGCCCGATTTTCCGACGACCGCGCGGCAATTGCAAGAACTTTATCAGTTTGATCGCGGCATCGCGACCGACGGCGTGATCGCACTCAATCAGAATTTGATCCCGCGCGTGTTGCAGGCGACCGGTCCCGTCGTGCTGGACACGTACAACGAGCGCATCGACGCGAACAACGCGATGTCGAAAATTCACGAGTATTGGGTGTCGCCGTGGGGGCAAGGTCAGCCCGCCGATTGGTGGGTGCGGCGTAAAGATTTCATCGGCAAGTTGTTGCAAGCATTGACGCAACGTCTGTTGACCGGACAATTCGACCGGACGCAATTGGCGCGCGGACTGTTGGACGCGATGACGACCAAGGATTTGTTGATCTACGTGAACGACGGCGATCCCGCGAACAAAACCGGCTTGACGTTCAGCGGCGCGATCTATCGCGATGCGGGCGACGCGCTGATGGTCGTGGATTCCAACGTCGGCTTTAATAAAGTGGACAGCCACATCACGCGGCAACTGGAGTACGCCGTCGCAATCGATCCGACGCGCCAGGTGCGCGCGACTGTGACGATGACGTACACGAATCGCAGTCCGGACGACGGCGCGTTTTGCGTTCACGTGCCGCGCTATCTGGCGGGGTACGTCGATCTGCAAAATGGTTGCTACTGGAATTATGTGCGCGTGCTTACGCCGGGCGGAAGTACGCCGGTGCGCGTCAAAGGTTTGCCCGCGCCGGTGATCGATGTGCCGGAGCAAGGACGCACGGTCTTTGCCGGATATTTCGTTCTGCCGCGCGGCAAAACGCAGACGATTCGCTTTGAATATGATTTGCCGCCGACCGTGTTGGACGAATCGCGCTACATGCTGCATTTGGAAAAACAACCCGGCGTCCCGGCGATTCCTGCGACCGTGCGCGTTACCGCGCCGGAGGGCTGGGCGATCACGTACGCGTATCCCAATGCGACGCGCCTCGACGGAAACCGCGCGGAATTCGCGATGGCGTTGGATCGCGATCGCGTCATCGAATTGGGTTTTGAACCGCCGTCGGTCGCGGGACCGATTGGCGCGTTCGCGGTCGCGGTGAGCGCAGTCGGATTGGGAATCATCGCGTTATGGCTGGGACGCCGCCGCGCGAAAGGAAGGTCGCGTTGAGCGAGCCAACTGACGCGACGCGCTGGCTCCTCGATCAGTTGCGCTTTGATCGGGTAGGACAAGATTCCATCTTGTCCGATGCGCCGGACTGGGATCAGGTCGTCGCCGCCGCGCGGCAAGAACGTCTCGCCGCACTTTTACTTGATCGCGCGGCAGCCGCGTTGCCGGACGATCCGCGCGCGCGTCTCGAAGAGCTTCGCCAGCAAACCCGCATCCAGAACGCGCTGTTGTTGATGCAACTCGAACAGTGGCTGGCGCGCTTTGACGCGGAAAATATTCCGGCGATTGTTTTGAAAGGCGCGGCGTTGATCGCGTCGGTGTACGAACGGACGGCGTCGCGCCCGATGTCAGATGTGGATGTGCTGGTGCCGCGCGCGGATTTCGAGCGCGCCGGGCGATTGCTCCAAGCCGCCGGGCTAACGCCTTATCGCGAAGTGACCGGCGATTCCGCGCAAACGATTCGCACGCAAATGTTATGGCTGTCGCCGAAATTGCCGGGCGGCATCGAGTTGCACTGGCATCTGGTCGATTCGGGATATTACGCGAACCAAGTGCCAATCGAATGGTTTTGGGAGCGCACGATGGAGGCGCAGTTGGGTGCGCGGCGTGTCCGCGTTTTTTCGCCGGACGCGCAATTGCTTCACCTTGCCGCGCATTTGGAATTGCACCACGCGGGCGCGGGTTGGCTGTGGGTGTACGATGTCGCCGCGTTGATTCACAAATTCGGCGGCGCGCTGGATTGGAACTTGATCGTCGATACGGCGGCGCGGTTCGAGTGGGGACAGTCGCTGCGCGTCGCGCTCGAACGCGCGCAGGCGGCGTTTGGCGTGACGCTTCCAGAGTCGGTGACCGCGCGATGGGCTGATCTGCGCGCGACGCGCGGCGAACGCCTCGCGCGCGTGCTCGCCGAACCAAGCGCGCATCAAGCCGCGTTTTTGTTCGACGGCATGAACCAACGCGATTGGCGCGCGCGCGCGCGTTATTTGTGGCGCGCGTTGTTCCCTGCGCCGGAATTTATGCAGATCCACGGACCGATTCGCAATCGTCGCGATCTCGTGTGGCAATATCTGTTGCGTTTGGGACGCGGCATGTATCGCATCCCGCGCGCGTTGTGGTCGGGCGTCAACGAATATCGAACGAATAAACGAATATGATGGGCGTATGAATGAATTGGTTGGCAAATTGCGAATATTGACGTTGGTCGTTTTGACTAGTTTGGCTTTGGTGTCCGGCTGCCAAGCGTACTCGCGCGCGGACGCGCCTGACGATGTGGCGCCGCCCAATCCGCGCGTGCTCGAGCGCATCGCGCGTGGGCAAGTTCGCGCGCCGCGCGTCTTGACCAATCGCGCGCCGGCGCGTGTGCGTCGCGCGCCGGCGAGTCCGCGCGCGCTACTCGGCACGGTGCGCGCGCTCGCCGTTCTGGTCGATTTCAGCGACAAGGTCTCCACGGTTGACGCGAGTTATTTCGACTCATTGTTGTTCGCCGCGCCGGTCGCCGGTCGCGGCTCCGTGCGCGATTATTTCGACGAAGTGTCGTACAGTCAGATCGATATCGTGACGTTGAATTTGCCCAGTACGTTGGGTTGGTTTCGCGCTTCGTCCACTTATGCGTACTATGTGAATGGTTCGAATTATTGTTTGGGGGCGTATCCACAAAACTGTCAAGCGTTGGCGGAGGAGGTCGTCGATGCCTTGCACGCGGCGGGTGTGAATTTTGCGAACTATGATAATGATCTCGACGGCTTTACCGAGCCGGTGATCATCATTCATGCCGGGACCGGCACGGAAGCCTCATACCCTCAACTTGACATCTGGTCACATTCCTGGGGACTGGCGTTTCCGCGTAGTTACGACGGTGTTACGATTGATCGCTACATCATCCAGCCAGAGTATTGGCAAGAGTCGGGCGGTCCGGTCGTGGACATGACGATCGGCGTTTTCGCGCACGAGATGGGGCATGGCTTTTGGAACCTCCCGGATTTGTACGACGCCGATTTGTCGTCGCGGGGAATCGGCAACTGGAGTCTGATGTCGTACGGCGTGTGGAATGGGCCGGCGCGCTGGGGCGATTCGCCGGCATGGCTCGACGCGTGGAGCCGCATCCGGATGGGAATCGCGACTCCGACGGATGTGATGGGCAACATCGGTAACCAAACCATCCCGCAGGCGTACAACAATCCGCTCGCGCAAACGATTCTGCGGTTGCGTTCGACGGCGTTGGCAAGCCAGGAATATTTTTTGTTGGAGAATCGGCAGCAGGTCTCCGACTCGTACGACGAGTATTTGCCGGGCAACGGCTTGCTCATCTGGCACATAGACGAACTGATGTCGTCGAATAATTTGGAATGTCGATTCGAGCCGCATTATTTGTGCCCGAGCAGTCATTACCTGGTCGCGCTGGAGCAAGCCGATGGAGCACGCCATTTGGAATATGGGATCAACGGCGGAGATACCGGCGATCCTTTTCCCGGCGCGACAAATAATCGGAATTGGTGGAAGCCGACTCATCCGGAGAGCAGTTCTTGGTACAGTACGGCAATCAGTTGTATCGGTGTGACCAACATCGGCGACTCGGGCGCGAGCATGTCGGCTGATTTGCAAGTCACGTGTCTTTGGTATTGGTTCCCCTGGGTTTCAAAAGATGCTTCGCCCTGAACCGAAGACAACTGGCGGACAAAAAACCGGCTGTGACGATGTTGGTCGCAAGCCGGTTTTTCTGTGAGTTGCGCCGGAACTTGATCGGCTTACCTTGCTCAAAACGCTTGTTTTTCAAATGGCACAATTGTGCCTGTCAAAATAGGAGTAATTACCTACTTGATGCTATCGTTTGTTCCGATGTGTGCGTGGGGTAAAAATGTTAAAATGTGAAAGTGATTACAACTAGTTGGAGTCCGGCAGTGGCACCACGGAACCTGCGAGTTGCTGACGAACGGCGCGGCAAGCCACGTATTCGCGCGCTTTGCCCGGCGGTCGTGCGTGGCTTTGATCCAGTTCAAGGCAAAGTTGAGGAAGAAGGCGTCCTGGAGAATCTGAGTGCCACGGGCCTCTATCTCTTGTTAGCGCACCAGGTGCCGCAAGGTAGCCCGATGTTCGTATTGTTTCGCTTGGCTCAAGTATTTGGAGAGCAAAGGCAAGCCCCGCGGATTGCTGTCCATGGTACCGTGGTGCGCACCGAGCCCCAACCGAATGGGATGTGCGGGGTGGCGCTCAAGTTTCGACATTATCGTTTTGTTTGAGGACTGGCAACCAATGGCGCTCGTTCATTCCAGTCTGTATTTCTTGATGGTTTAGCCCTCTCTTATTTAAGGGGCTCGCAGAAGATACCATGCCACGGGCGTAATCCTGAATTAACTAGCGCACATGCTTGGCAGTTTTCGGGACGAGCGCATGGTTCGAAAGATTCAAACCCAACGGATGCGTTGATCTCTGGTCACTCCGGAATTATACCGGACATTGGACGCTGGAAGACTAGAGGGAGCAGGGGCGTAACCGGCCGTTGCATTAAACCGCAATGAGCCGGTTTTGTTTTCCCAAGGAGGAATTACAATGAAACACCTTATCCGAATTGCCATGTTCGTGATCGTGTTGGCTACGCTAGTGTTGGTGCCGGGTCAAACGCCGGCAGCGGCGCAGGGGCCGGGGTACGTGTACCTACCTGGTTTTCCAACCTCCGCGCCTAATGACGCCAAGTTCCTTGCGTTGTCGGGCAAGCCATTGAAAACTTTGGCTGGCGCGGTTCTGCACTTTGAATTCGCAGTTCCCAGTACCAATGGTCCGACGTTCCAAATCGGAATATTCGATGGTGATACCGGAAAAGATAATACGGGTGCAGTCAATCCTGCTGGCGGCAACTGGGATCTTGGGACATCGCAACTCATCTTCTCTCTTTATAATGATCCTCATGGTGACGGTACGGGATCGACCACCGGCACTTTGGTTGGTCAGTGGAAAGGAAATGATTCCAATCCGTTGAGCGGTTCAGGGTGGAGTATCTCATCCGCGGCTATGCCGAACAACGATTGGTGGACTTTGACCGTTCAGCTCTCTCCCGCTGCTCAAGCGCCGAGCGGAAATTATTTTTACACCTTAGAGGTCCAACTCGAGGATCCCAATAGCAACACGGAGAGCCCGTTCAAAATTCGCAGCACAGTTGACCTGAGCGTCTTCCAGAGTGATGTCATCGGTTTTGTGGGTGCGGCGCGCCAAATCGCAAATGATGGTAGAGTCATTTATCCTGCATGGGATGGCGCGACCCTTCCAACTCCTGATTTTTTCCTCACGACACCGACCACATATGATGGAAATTGGACTTTTCATCTAGATGTTCCGGTCAGCATCAGTAGTATTACTATCTATGACGGAGATTTTGATGTTGGCACGGTCAATAACCCCCGTCAAACGGGGTACCCCTCGGGAGTTGCACTCACTCAATGCCAGAATACGCTTGCCCCGTATACTGAGACAGGTTATTTCCCGCCTTGGGCAACAGGTACTGATGCTATTCCTGCTGATGGTCAGAGTGGAAGCCCTGCGGATGACAACTATTTTGATTTCTTCCGGCGCACACCTTGCGTCTATTACCAAGTAGTTGATCGGCAAGGTCGCGTTTACGTGAATGATAACCCATCGGGAAATCAACAGTGGGAACAATTCCCGATCAGCGCGCCCCCTCTGCAACCGGCGGGATTCTGGAAAGTTGAAGTCAAAGGTTTGGATCTTGCGAACCTGAGTTTCTTCCGCTTTCCACACGCCGTTGTCGGTACCTGTGAAGATGGTACACCTTGTTTCCCGCGTCCCAAACCCTACCTCGTCGGCGACACGGTTTGGTACGACACCAACGGTAACGGTGTACAGGATGGCGGCGAACTTGGCATCGCCAACGTAAAAGTCAATTTGCTCGATGTCAACAACCTGGTTCTCGCGACGACCACGACGAACGCGAGCGGCTACTATCAATTTGAGGTTTGGCCCGGCACGTACACTGTGCAGGTTGATTCCACCAACTTTGACTCCGGCAATCCGCTCTACGGACTTGCTGCGACGACAGCCAGCCCAACCCAAACCAACACCGTCACGAACGCGAACGTGATGACCTACGACTTTGGTTATCGCGGCTCCGCGTCGCTCGGCGATTTCGTTTGGAGGGATTTGAACGCGAATGGCGTGCAGGACAGCGGTGAACCGGGTATCTCCGGCGTAACGGTGAATTTGCTCAACAGCAGCGGTACCGTCATCGGGACGACGACCACGGACGCGAACGGCGCGTATGGTTTCACCGGACTGGTTCCGGGAACGTACGCGGTGCAGTTCGTCGCTCCGTCGGGCTATGTCTTCTCGCCGCAAGGTCAAGGCGGCGACGCGACGAAAGACAGCAACCCAGACACGTCGACCGGCAGAACGGCGAACGTCACGCTCGCCGTCGGCGAAAACAATCCGACGATTGACGCGGGTCTTTATCAACCCGCCGCGCTCGGCGATTTCGTTTGGAAAGATTTGAACGCGAATGGCGTGCAAGATAGCGGCGAGCCCGGCATCGCCGGAGTGACGGTGAATTTGCTCAACAGTGGCGGTACTGTCATCGCGACGACGACAACTGACGCGAATGGCTTGTACAAGTTCGAAAACCTTGCGCCCGGCACGTACGCTGTGCAGTTCGTCAAACCCGCGGGCTACAATCCTAGCCCGCAGTATCAAGGCGGCGACGCGGCGAAAGACAGCAACGCGAACACGACCACCGGTCGAACCGATGCGGTCACGCTGAACGCGGGCGACAACAATATCACCATTGACGCCGGTTTCTATCCGCTCGGGTCGCTCGGCGATTTCGTCTGGAGAGATTTGAACGCGAACGGCATCCAAGACAGCGGCGAACCGGGTATTTCGGGTGTCACTGTGCAATTGTTCGGCAGTGACGGCACGACCCTTCTCGCTACGACGACGACTGACGCGAACGGCGCATACAGATTCGACAATCTGACGGCTGGCACGTACTATGTCCAGTTTGCTCCTCCCCCCGGCTCGGTCTTCACGACCAAGAACGCGTCCGGTAGCACCGCCGCGAACGATAGCAACGCGAACACATCGACCGGCCGAACCGACGCGATCACGCTTGGCGTCGGCGAGAGCAACATGACGATTGACGCCGGCGTGCTGCAATTCGCGTCGCTGGGCGATTTCGTGTGGGAAGATACGAACAAGAATGGTTTGCAGGATAGTGGTGAACCCGGTGTTGCGGGTGTCACCGTGAGACTGCTCGGCAGCGATGGCTCAACGGTCCTCGCGACCACGACGACAGATGCAACGGGCAAGTATCTGTTCAGTAATCTGGCGCCAGGCACGTATAGCGTTCAATTCGTCTTGCCTAGCGGTTACATGTTCACGTTCAGAGATGCGAACGGCAACGCGAATGACACCACGGATAGCGACGCGAATCGGATCACCGGCGGTACAGACAGTGTGACCTTGACAGCCGGTCAGAGCAATCTGACGCTGGACGCTGGGTTGATCAAGCCAACGACTTTGGTCTGCGCGAACAACATGGTCCTCAATCCGAGTTTTGAACTGAACAGCGGTACACCGCCGCTGAATTGGACGAACGGCTATGCCGGGATCACCGGCGCGCTGCCGCCGGATGGAGTGAATATCGGCTACATCAACGGCACAGCCGTGATGTATCAGAATGTGAACGTGACGACGGGATATGGTTACACACTGACTTTCTACTCGGGTTCGGAGGCTCCGCTGAACCAGACGGTAACGCTTCAGTACTACAATGCGAGCAATGTGGCAATCGGCACTCCGTCGGTTCACACGATCACCACGAATCTGAGCGGTGGTGTCTTCGGCGGACCGTTCACGCTGACGTTGAGCGCTGCGCCCGCAGATGCCAAGTACTTGCGAATCTCGGTGACCGCGAACAACGACGGCTATGCCAAGGTGGATGCATTCTGTCTACAAGCGCAGCCCCCGCCAGCAACCGCGGCGCTCGGCGACTTTGTCTGGAACGACAAGAACCATAACGGCATTCAGGATAGCGGCGAACCGGGTATCTCCGGCGTCACTGTGAAACTGCTCGGCAGTGACGGTACGACGGTGCTTGCGACGACGACGACCGATGCAAACGGCAAGTATGCCTTCACGAACCTCGCGGCGGGCACGTACTCGGTGCAGTTTGTTGCGCCATCCGGCTATACCTTCACGACGAAGAACGCCTCCGGCAGTACCGCGGCGAACGACAGCAATGCCGATACGACGACCGGCAAAACCGCGAATGTCACACTCACGGCGGGTCAGGTAGACAACACGATCGATGCCGGTCTGTGGCAACCCGCTTCGCTCGGTGATTTCGTGTGGGAAGACAAGAATGGCAATGGCATCCAGGACAGTGGCGAGCCAGGTATCTCCGGCGTCACCGTGAAACTGCTCGCCAGTAACGGCTTCACTGTCCTCGCCACGACGACGACGGATGCGAACGGCAAGTATTTGTTCAGCAATCTCACCGCCGGCACGTACTACGTCTTGTTCGTCAAGCCCAACGGCTACGTCTTCACGACTGCCAACGTCGGATCGAATGATGCGATTGACAGCGATGCCCATGCGATATTCGGTAGGAGCGGCGCAATCGCGCTGGCGGCTGGACAAAGCAACCTCACAGTTGATGCTGGGTTGAAGAAGCCGACGGCATCGCTGGGTGACTTTGTCTGGGAAGACAAAGATGGCGATGGCAAGCAGGATAGTGGCGAACCCGGTATCGCGGGCGTCACTGTGAAACTGCTCGGCAGTGACGGCACGACGGTACTTGCCACGACGACAACCGATGCGAACGGCAAGTATCTGTTCAACAATCTGGCGGCGGGCACGTACTATGTGCAGTTCGTTGCGCCGACGGGGTACACCTTCACGACAGCGAACGTCGGATCGAACGATGCCATCGATAGCGATGCGAACGCGACGACGGGCAAGACTGGCGCAATCGCACTGGCGGCGGGACAGAACAATCTGACGATCGACGCCGGATTGAAGAAGACGACGAGTTGGGTCTGCGCGAACAATCTCGTGCTGAATCCGAGTTTTGAGTTGAACACGGGCTCGCCGCCGACGAACTGGACGAACGGCACGGCGGGGAATATCGGGGTGTATGTCGATGGCAAGAACGTCGGCTACATCAGCGGCTCGGGCGTGATGTATCAGAACGTGAACGTGACGCCGGGGTAC
>DYJA01000098.1 GCA_020723345.1 Candidatus Aquidulcis sp.
GTCGCTGCACGTGTTGATCAAGTTGCTGGCGACGATTACGTTGGTGTTGGCGCCGCTGTTCATTTAGAGTACGCAAGTTATGAATCGAAAGGCACTGCGCCTTTAAAAATGGGGCACATCTTTGTTTCGTCGTTTTCAATCAGGCACCGCCGAATCCCTTGTCAATCGCCACGCTCGACGCGTTCGCATGAAACCTCTTTTGACAAGGCAAAGATCCAACTATAGAATCAGTACAGAGATAATTTCCCCGTAGATCGCAGGAGGCGCCAATGAAGCCACCCGATACCCTTTTGGGACAAAGTCCCTTGTTTGCGCAATGGAACGCGGCGGAGCGTTCCGAACTGGCGCGTCGCGCCGTCTATCGTGAATTTGAGAAAGGCGAATTCGTCGCGCATTACGGCAATCCTTGGCCGTACCTGCTGTTGGTCGCAGAGGGCGCGATTGATCTGCTGAGGGAATCGGAAGAAGGACGCAGTTTGATCGTTGCAACCATCGGACCAGGCGAGGTATTTTGGGGGCTGGCTTTTTTCCTCGCGGACGCGCCGTGCGTCGTATCGCTCCAAGTGCGCGATGCCACGCGTCTCTACCTCTGGTCGCGCGACGGGCTCTTGCCTTTTCTGCTGGAAAACGGCAAGGCAACGTGGGCGCTCTGCCTTTTGTTGGTTCAACGGATGCAACGCGCAAGCGCGATTCTCGGCGAACTGGCATTTCAACCGGTCGCAGGTAGAGTGGCGCGGCTATTGCTCGATCATTTCAAAGACGCGGATGGCAGCCATCTGAAACGCGATCTCACCTTGGATGAGATGGCGGCGCGCGCCGGTACAACTCGCGAGATGGTTTGCCGCGCGCTCTACAATTTTTCCGACAAGGGCTTGATTCACATCACGCGCACCGAGTTCCAACTGACCGACAAGCATGGGCTGACGCGGCTGGCAGAACGATAGTCGCAATCCATTCGGGTAATATCTTCTCGTAGCTCTGCTACTTCAGGTGAAGGGGAAAGTGAGTTTCCAGCGTGCATAGGGTCTTTTGCCATTTTTGCGTCTGTCGCGCGCGCTCATCATCGCCATTCTGCACGAGCGTATAAGCGTGCGGGTCAAGGTCACGGCATTGGTCGACGTTGCGGTTGAAGAACGTGGCGCCGTCTGACTTGGAGTCGCGTTTACGAACGCAGTATTGGGTCCATGTGTTTGCGTGGGCGCAGATGTGGTACGCACCAGACTGCGCCGATTTTGACGGATCACGCCCAATCGTGTACAATCGCGTTACACGTACGTCAAACTCTTTCTACCAACTCTTTGCACAACGGAGCGGCAACGATGCTCGCCAAAGTCACTTCCTGTGCGGTCGTCGGACTCGATGGTGCGCTTGTAGATGTCGAAGTCGATGTTTCCAGCGGACAAATTGGTTTCACCATTGTCGGCTTGCCGGATGCCGCCGTGCAAGAATCGCGCGAGCGCGTTCGCGCGGCGATCAAAAATTCCGGTTTCGCCTATCCCCTCAAGCGCATCACTGTCAATCTCGCGCCCGCCGATCTCCGCAAAGAAGGTCCCGCGTACGATCTCCCCATCGCGGTCGGTCTGTTGATGGCATCCGAGCAACTTGCATCCGATTTATCGCGCGCGCTCATCATCGGCGAATTGTCGCTCGACGGCATCGTGCGGCACCGTCCGTTCCGCGCGCCGCATCACACGATCTCGCACGCGGGCTTGGTCGGCGGCGGACGCTGGCCCCGTCCCGGCGAAATCTCGCTCGCGCATCGCGGCGTGTTGTTCCTGGACGAATTGCCGGAGTTCGATTCGCGTTCGCTTGAGGTGATGAGGCAGCCGCTCGACAACAACTTTTGTTCGTAACGACCTCCAGTGTTTCAACTTGAGCACATTGACGACATTAGCGAAGTTTCTGCTCTCAACCGCGTCAATTCCTGCACCGGAACGAAACAGTCGTCAGGTGCTCCATCACGCATATGTTCCAACATAGAGAAGCGCGACAGGTGTGAGCCTGTCGCGCTTTTTTGATCGCGGGTTTGACGGGCGTCGAGTGCTCGCTGACAAAATCCCAATTGCGCTCGTCGCTGAGTCAAAAGCACATACGAAGGGCTGTCACAGCGCCACGCCCTGAGTTGAACAAAGGATAACACGCTCTCGACTCGCCAGCAAATTGATCTGCAACTCCAAAGGGCTCGCCTGTGAATCTGGTTCCTACGAATCACTGCGGAGCGGTTCTAGCAAGTTCGGTGCAGACTAAGTTTCGAGCAAGAACCTGTTTGTTTGGCGCATGACCTCAAGTGCTTTCGTTTTCGAACACCCCTTGCGTGGCATTGAATTTGAGCGTAGATTCCCAATCATCCAGTTCGCATGCCTCGGTCTAGGAGGCTGCTTGAAGCAGAGATTCAATTTCGTAAAGCGCGGTTTGGGCGGACACGCCATCCGTCGCTGCCCATTCGTCACAGAGGGCTTTATAGATTTTTCGCAGTAGATTATCCTCGGTTAAGCCCAACGGTTTTTGCCGGCTGCGTGCCCTAAGATCCCGTACCATTTCACACAACTCAGGGAGCAATCTGCCTTTCAAACGCTTGGCGATTTCGAGTTGCCTCAGTTGACGGTCCTGGTTCAGGGGAACCGGATGCCCCCTTAACAATCTGCGACACTCCATGAGACTCTCTTTCGGTGCGATCTTCCGTAGAGCCGCGAAACCTTGATCATTGATCGGAACCCAGACCGTGGCGGTCCCGGCAATTACTTGGTAGTACTCGCGCACCTTCTCTCCAGACAATAACTGTTTCGAAAAGGTCTTGATGATACCCACCCCATGCACGGGATGCACAACTTTATCTCCAACCTGGAATTGCATGAGAACCTCCGATTATCAGAGCGTGCTGACGCCATGGTTCATTATCCGTCCTGCCGGTCAACTGTTTGAAACAGGTGCAGGTATTGGAACAGCTGTTGATCTCCTAACTAACATCGCCAACTCAGTCCCGTCAATACTCTCCGCGAGCATCAAGCGACTGGCAATCGCATCCAAAACATCGCGATATGCTTGGATGACTTGCGTGGCTTTTGCATATGCCGTGGCGATAATCTTTTTGATTTCCTCGTCGATCTCCCGAGCGGTTTTCTCGCCGTAATTTCGCCGTTCCGAAATCTCACGCCCCAGGAAGACCATTTCCTCGCGCGCGCCGAAAGTCCGCAAACCGAGTTTATCGCTCATCCCGTACCGCGTGACCATTGCCCGGGCGAGATCCGTCGCGCTTTTCAGATCATCTGCAGCGCCAGTCGTGATATCGCCAAAGACAATCTCTTCTGCCGCCTGTCCACCGAAAACACCGGCGAGATCGTCCATGAACTTGGCTCGCCGGTGCAGATAGCGATCATCTTCTGGTAGTTGCATCGTGTAACTGAGTGCCGAGCCGCGCGAGTTAAGCGACACTTTGTAAACCGGGTCGCAGTTTGGCAGGATTTGCATGACGAGGGCATGTCCAGCTTCATGATACGCCACGATGCGCTTTTCCTCTTGTTGGATCAATCGGCTCTTACGCTCGGGGCCGGCAAGCACCTTTTCGATTGATTCTTGCAGTTCATCCATCCCCGTCGCCTTTTTCGCGCGCCGTGCTGCGAGGATCGCCGCTTCGTTCACCAGGTTTTCGATATCCGCGCCGGAAAAGCCGGAGGTCAATTTAGCCACCGCTCCGAGATCAACCTCGTCAGACATGGGCTTGCCTTTGATGTGAACCTCCAGAATCTGCTTGCGCCCGTTCATATCGGGGCGGTCAATGATCACGCGCCGGTCAAAACGACCGGGGCGCAAAAGCGCCGGATCAAGAATGTCGGGACGGTTGGTGGCTGCGACGATGATGACATGCGTATCAGTATCAAACCCATCCATTTCGACCAAAATCTGATTGAGCGTCTGCTCGCGTTCGTCGTGCGAACCACCCAGACCCGCACCGCGATGCCGCCCAACCGCGTCAATCTCATCCACGAAGACGATGCAGGGAGAATTCTTCTTCGCGGTCGCGAACAAGTCGCGGACTCGGGATGCGCCCACGCCAACGAACATCTCGACGAATTCCGAACCGCTGATGGAGAAGAACGGCACATTCGCTTCACCCGCGACTGCGCGCGCCATCAGTGTCTTGCCGGTGCCCGGCGGCCCAATGAGCAACACGCCTCGCGGAATGCGCGCGCCGAGCGCCGTGAATTTGGCTGGTTCTTTCAAGAATTCTACGACCTCTTGCAGTTCCTGCTTCGCTTCATCCACTCCGGCGACATCGGCAAAAGTGATCGCGGGTTTATCGCGGGAAGACAAACGGGCACGCGATTTGCCAAACGCGAGCATCTGATTGTTGCCGCTTTGCGCCCGACGCAGGAAGAAGAACAACATCGCGCCGATAAAGATCAACGGCAAGAACCCAAGGAGAAGAGGCAAAGCATCGCTCCATTGCGATGGTTTCTCATACGTGATCTCAACCGCGGCGATTCGATCGGGGGACACATTCAAGTTATTCAAGGTTTCCTCGATACCGCTATCGCCCGCTGCCTTGACCGACTTTGCCGTCGTTCCATCGGTGTACGTTACGTTGATCGTCGTGCCATCAACCGCGATGGTCTTGACGGTACCTAATTGCGCATCTTCGCCAAGCTGGCTGATCGAAATGTAAGCCGTTGGTTGTCGCGGCTGAAAAAAGTAGAGATAGCCAGCCACTGCCACGATGCCCACTACCAAAAGGGTGAATCCGAAACGGAACCATTTATTCTGAATCATAGTGTTGTTTTCTAGTCCAATTGACGTTGCTGCAACGACGTGCTGAGGGTATAATGGGATTCTGGACTAGAATGGGCATCGCCAAGCAAACCATTGCTCAGCGATGCCTGCTTCAAACGCGTGTCGGTACGAGTCAATGACGCGGACAACTGTCGTTCGAAATCTGGAATGCACCGACATGAATTTGAACAGCCCGGCGTCTGGGTTAGTAGCGATTCCGCTGGCTGCCCCGCGCGCCGCTGCGGTCTTCCTTGGGTCGCGCAAAGTTGACCGCCAAGCGACGGCCGTCCATTTCATGCTCGTTGAACATTTCGATCGCCTTTTGGGCTTCCACCTGCGTGGTCATTTCGACAAAGCCAAACCCCTTGGGACGCTTTGTGTCACGGTCCATAATCAGCGCGATTTCTTTGATCTCGCCGGCTTGGCTGAATAGCGCGCGCAGTTGTTCCTCGGTCACATTGTAAGACAAGTTGCCTACGTACAATTTCGATTCCACGTGAGAATCTCCTTTCGGTTGGAAAAGTCCAGTGCGTGGCCTGGGCCATTTCATGTTGATGGATCGTGCGCCGTCCGTCTCCACGTCTTTGGCGGACGATACGCATTCGAGAAGCAGAGAAAACAGGACGCCGCCCGGTCATGTAGTTCGGGCGGCGTAAATAGACCATATTTACTTGTCTCTACCGCGCTTACTATAGCACAGTTCGCCATTCTAAGCAAATACAGTTTCTAGCATGGCTAGTTCGATTTGACAAGAATGGAAATGTGAGTATACTAATAACCAGTACGGAACAGCAAATTCTGGAATTAACGAGCACTAGGGCTCTGTCAGGAATGCAGCGCCAAGGTGCTTTTTCTTTTTCTCAGTTTGGCTAGTTCCGGAAAATTTCTACGAAGGGAGCCAAGAAAATGGCTGATCGCGCGACCGGAACGGTTAAATGGTTCAATGCTGGAAAGGGCTATGGGTTCATCTCCCATGAGGGAGGCAAAGACCTGTTTGTCCACTTTTCCGAGATTCAGGATGCGGGCAATGGCTATCGCAGTCTGAACGAGGGTGACCAAGTCGAATTCACGATTGGAGAGAGCCCCAAAGGTCCCCAAGCAACGAACGTCACCAAAGTGGGTTAATGCTCACGGGTGAAATGCGCTTTCACGATTCTACTGCCATCATCAACGAAGAATAGGAATTTATTCTCTCAGAGAAACTAGCGGCAAGTTGTGAATACGTTACCAATCAGGCAGGATGCAAGTCCTGCCTGATTGCTTTAAGAACGAGTGCTCGATCGAGAAACGGGGACGCGATGCGTCTACCCTGCGAACCGGAAACCCTGTTTACGTGGATACGCACCTGCGGTATAATAAAGCCAGATCGACATTCGGCAGTTCTATCCCTGTCGCGAGGGAGACAAGATGATTCGAGTTAGGCGTTCACCACTCTGGACCTACAGTGCCGCACTCGCGGCGAGCATCCTGGCACTCGTCTTGACCTTGACCACTCCGTTGGCAACGGACAGCCCCTTTCTATTGTTCATCGCCGCGATTGTGATTATTACTCGTTTGGGTGGCTTGAGACCCGGCTTGTTTGCGACTCTCTGTGCCACGATGGCGAGCATCTACTTTTTCCTCTCACCAGTCGGCGCGTTCGGCATCACGGGTTTTCTGTTGATCGCGCTCCTCATCGTCATCCTAGTTTCCCGCGACTTGACGGCGCAGAGGAAATCGGAAAGAGCGCAATCCCTGAACGAGGAATTGGATCAGCGGGTCGCACAACGTACCGCCGAGCTTCAAGATGCCAACCAGCAACTGCGCCTGCTGGCGGCGCATCTTCAGTCGGCACGCGAGGAGGAACGTACCCACATCGCGCGCGAGATTCACGACGAGATCGGAACATTGATGACCGCCATCAAGATGGATTTGGCATTCCTGGGTCGCGAGATCAACGGAACCGGTTCCCCGAAATCGCCGGACGCGCTGCGCGAGGAAATCAATGCCACGACCAAACTCGTGGATGATGCGATTGAGTCGGTGCACCAGATCGCGCGCGAGTTACGCCCCGGTGTGTTGGACCACCTGGGGCTGCGTGCCGCGCTGGAATGGCAATTGCAGGAATTTCAGGAGCGGGCGAAAATCGAGTGCCAGTTCCATTCCGACTTAGACGAACTCCATCTGGACACGGCGCGTTCGACCGCGGTGTTCCGCATCCTGCAGGAAGTACTGACGAATGTGGCGCGCCACGCGCGTGCGACCCGCGTCGAAACAAATCTGCGGAAAGAAGACCTTCACCTGATTCTGGAAGTGCGCGACAACGGCCAGGGAATTTCCGAAGCGCAAATCTCAAACGTCAATACGTTTGGACTCCTCGGTATGCGCGAGCGCGCGCATGTCTTCGGTGGAGATGTGGTGTTTCACGGATTGCCGGGAGAGGGAACCGTCGTCACGGTTCGGATTCCGGTCTAGTCTGAGGGCAAATGCGATGATTAACGTCTTTATTGCGGACGACCATGCGCTGATTCGCGAAGGGTTGAAGAAAACATTGAGCGGCGAACCGGACATGACGCTGATCGGCGAAGCGAGCAATGTCGTGGAACTGTTCAAGCAACTCGAACGACTCCCCGTGAACATTCTACTGCTGGACATTACGATGTCAGGCGAAAGCGGACTGGACGCCTTGAAAGAGTTGCGTCAGAAATATCCCCATCTGCCGGTGCTCATCCTGAGTTTCCACCCGGAACATCGCTTTGCGGTGCGCGCCTTGAAGGCGGGCGCGTCCGGCTACATCACGAAGCAGAGCGCGACGGAGGAACTGGTGCAGGCGATCCGCAAGATCGTCGGCGGAGGCAAGTACGTCAGTGCCGCACTCGCCGAAGCGCTAGCCACCGAGTTGGAAACCGGAAGCGGTAAGCTGCCCCACGAAACCCTTTCCGACCGCGAGTTTCAAGTGATGCGTCTATTCGCCTCGGGCAAGACGAGCAGCGAGATTGCAGAAGAACTTTCGGTAACGATCAGCACGGTCAACACGTATCGCATGCGCATCCTTGAGAAGATGAAAATGCGGTCCAATGTGGAACTATCGCGCTATGCCGTCGAACACGGGCTGATTGAATAACTCGCCATAGACCCGCACTCTCACCCTATCGAACGCGTTGTCGTATTAAACGACAACGCGTTCGTTGCTTTTACGACAAAAATAAACCATCCCAAGCGATTCCTTTCTCAGACAAACGGCTGTATGCTGTGTGTATATCCGAAGCAGGTCAACAAGCCAACCACTTGAGTCAACCTGGTTCGGAAGGTGGATTCATGAAGGTATTTCTGGTAGATGATTCCGAGGTAATGCGCCAGCGATTGAAGCGACTGCTTGCCGACGTGCCGGAAGTTCAAGTGATCGGCGAAGCGGGGCGCGCGCAAGAGGCGACGGATGCAATTCGTGAAGAAAAGCCGGATGTCATTCTACTCGACATCCATTTGCTCAACGGGAGTGGCATAGACGTACTGCAAAATCTGAAGAAAGCCGAGTCCGCTCCAGCAGTGATTATCCTGACCGACTATCCGTATCCGCAGTACCGCCAAAAGTGCCTCACAGCCGGCGCGGATTTCTTTTTTGTCAAATCTACCGAATTCGATCAGGTTGTCCCAGCGTTGAAGCAACTCATCCAACGGGCGAATAGCTCGACGGCTTAGCTGTCAACGGAATGAAAAGACATGGTCAAAATCCAACCTGTCACGAACGGCGTGGATGTACGTTCTCTGAAGCGTGTCGTGATCGTGTACGGTGTGTTGGCGCAGTTGCGTCAAGGAGGCGCTGCTGAAAGGAGATGTTGTGTTGGGTCATAATTCAACCAATTCGACCCTCAACCGCATTGCGTTCATTGGCAATTACTTGCCGCGCCAGTGCGGCATTGCCACGTTCACCACCGATTTGTGTGAAGCCGTCGCGACTGAATACCCTGGAACAACGTGCATTGCTCTGCCCGTTAACGACATGGAAGCCGGGTATGCTTATCCGCCGCGCGTTCGATTCGAGCTGACCGAGAAGAATATTGATTCGTACCACCGCGCCGCCGATTTTTTGAACATTAACAATGTGGACCTCGTCTGCGTGCAGCACGAGTATGGCATCTTTGGCGGAACCGCGGGCAGTCACATTCTGGCGCTCTTGCGCGCATTGCGCATGCCTGTCGTTACGACTTTGCACACTATCCTGCGCGCCCCCAACCCGGATCAGCGACGCGTGTTGGAACAAGTCGCCGCGTTGTCAGATCGCTTGGTTGTGATGAGCCAGCGCGGCACGGAATTTTTGCAGGAAGTCTATCACGTATCACCGGAAAAAACCGATCTCATTCCGCACGGCATTCCCGATATGCCATTTGTCGATCCAAGCTTTCACAAGGATCTGTTTGGGGTCGAGGGCAAAATCGTTCTGCTCAGTTTTGGATTGCTCTCTGCCAACAAAGGAATTGAAAACGTCATCGCTGCTTTGCCGGCGATTGTGGCGCGCTATCCGAACGTCGTATACCTGATTCTTGGCGCGACGCATCCGCATGTCGTCCGAGACGAAGGCGAGACATATCGCTTGTCCTTGCAATGGATGGCGCAAGAAAAAGGCGTGGAAAGCCATGTGGTCTTTTACAATCGCTTTGTCAGTTTGGAGGAACTCATTCAATTTATCAGCGCGTCAGATATTTACATTACGCCGTACCACGACGCGGCGCAGATCACGTCAGGGACCTTGGCGTACACACTCGGCGCAGGCAAAGCCGTTATTTCGACGCCGTATTGGTACGCGGAAGAGATGCTCGCCGACGAGCGCGGCGCGCTCGTGCCGTTCCGAGATCCAGCCGCGCTCGCGGATCAAGTGATTGAATTGTTGGACAATGAAGCCAAACGGCACGCGATGCGCAAGCGCGCGTATCTGTTTGGACGCGAGATGGTTTGGTCGAATGTGGCACACCGCTATATGGAAAGTTTCGAACGCGCGCGCGCCGAACGCCGCCATTTCACTCCACCGGGTTTTTCGGCCAAGGTACTTGACAAGCACCTCGGCGAATTCCCGCCGCTCAAACTCGATCACTTGCAGCACATGACCGATGAGACCGGGATGTTGCAACACGCGATTTTCACCGTGCCCAATTATCGCGAGGGTTACACTACCGACGACAACGCGCGCGCATTGATGGTGAGCGCGCTTTTGGAAGAACTGGGTAACGGCGACGCACGCGAACTGGCTTCGCGTTACCTCGCTTTCATCTGGTTTGCGTTCAATGCTGAAACTGGGCGTTTTCGCAATTTCATGGATTACCAACGGCGCTGGTTGGAAGACGGTGGTTCAGACGATAGTCACGGTCGCGCGTTATGGGCATTGGGCACTGTCCTAGGACGGTCGAACACGCCAGCGCTTCAAAGTATGGCAGGCCGAGTGTTTGAGCAAGCACTCCCGGCGATTCTCGGCACGACCAGCCCGCGCGCCTGGGCATTCGCACTCATCGGCATCCACGAATATCTTCACCGCTTTGCCGGTGATCGCAGGGCAGACCAAGTGCGCGAGGAATTGGCAGGATGGCTGTTCGCGTTATATACCCGTCATCACGCGGATGGATGGCGCTGGTACGAAGATCGGCTAAGTTATTGCAACGCGGCGTTGCCACACGCTTTGTTAATGTGCGGTCAGGGGATGCCGAATGACACGATGACAAAAGCCGGACTCGAGTCCCTCAGTTGGCTTGCCGACTTGCAACGCGCGGATTTGGAGGGCGGACATTTTGTCCCGATTGGATCGAACGGATTTTACCAGCGCGGCGGTGCGCGCGCGCGGTTCGATCAACAACCGGTCGAAGCGCAAGCGATGGTCTCCGCCTGCCTGGAAGCGTACCACATCACCGGTGACAAGCGTTGGCGCAACGAAGCCCGCCGTGCCTTTGAATGGTTCCTGGGTCGCAACGATTTGAACCATCCGATCTACGATCCGACAACCGGCGGTTGCCGCGATGGTTTGCATCCCGACCGTCCAAACGAAAACCAAGGCGCCGAATCGACACTCGCTTTCCTCCAGTCCTTGCTCGAACTGCGCTTGGTGGAGAATACTCTTTTATCTGTGGAGACATGAACGGAATGAGCAATCAACATACCGAACTTTTCCTTCGTCATCAACGCAATCCGATCTTGACCGCCGCCGATTGGCATTATCCAGTTCATAGTGTATTTAACGCCGGCGCGACTTTGTTACCCGATGGAAACACCTTGCTCTTGTGTCGCGTCGAAGATCGCCGCGGGCTTTCGCACTTGTGCGCGGCCCGCTCTGCCAATGGCGTAGATGGGTGGCAGATTGATCCTCAGCCAACCCTGCTACCCGATCCCGATCACTTTCCGGCGGAACTGTGGGGAATTGAGGATCCGCGGATCACTTTTGTTCCCGAATTAGAGAAATACGCGGTTGTCTACACGGCATACACACGCGATGGTCCAGGCGTGTCCCTGGCATTTACAGAAGATTTCCATCACTTTGAGCGCTATGGCGTGATCATGCCACCGGAGGACAAAGACGCGGCGCTGCTACCTCATCGCATCGCTGGCAATTGGGCGTTGATCCATCGCCCGGTCAGCGCTCCGCGCGTGCACATGTGGATCTCCTACTCACCCGACTTGCGACACTGGGGCAACCACAAACTGATGCTAGAGTCTCGGCTGGGCGCATGGTGGGATGCGAATAAAATCGGACTCGCGTCCCCGCCAATCGAAACACCGCAGGGCTGGCTGGTGATTTATCACGGCGTGCGGCAGATTGCCTCTGGCGTGATCTATCGTCTCGGACTCGCGTTGTTTGATTTGAATGCCCCAGACCGATGTCTAAAACGCGGCAGCGAGTGGGTCTTTGGACCTGAAGAACCGTTCGAGGTACGTGGAGATGTGGACAACGTCGTCTTTCCTTGCGGCTATACCATCGCGCCTGATAGAGACACAATTTTCCTGTATTACGGCGCGGCGGATACGAGCATAGCCCTCGCGACCGGCAGCATTCACGCGATGTTGAAGTGGTTGGAAGGACACAGTTAAAAGGAGTCCCTGTTGAAAATCCTGCTCGTCTACCCGGAATTTCCGGATACCTTTTCGAGTTTCAAACTCGATTATTTCCACTCGCAATCACGCTAGCCATCTACGGTTTCCATTTCCGCCAGGTGGTTGAGCTACATGTTACATGCAGGAGTTGGCAACAATGGCAAACAAGACAGGCAAGACCAAATCGAAACGATTGCCCAAAGGGCAGCGCACGCACGTACGGCGCTTGAAGCAAGCGGCACGCAAGGCACGTAACATTCCCGTTTAGCCACCATGAGTTCGTCAAACTGATTTGAGAAAACGAACGGAGGAAGGAGGTTGACATGGACAATCAAAAAGGAAGGACCGTATGCCTAAAAACCCTCGACCTGTCCCGTGCCAAGAAAGACAGCGACTCGATCGCCAAAGCGATGGAGGTCGCAGATTTCGAGGGAGTGAAGAATTACGTTCAGGGACATCTCGGTCGAACCGGAATCGGAATTGGAAAAGAGGGCGTGATCACGCTCGTGCGCAGCGACCACCTCGTCAAAGTAAAATTCGTGGGAAACGATGATGAGTTTTTCGTCCCTTCGACTCTCCTAGAATTTACGGGTCGAGTGGTCGGGAAACGCTGTACCTTGAACCACAAGCTGGCTATGCCCGGCACACCTGGGGCATTCGTTCCGGCTGGCACGCACCTGGAGTTTACGGGGGCGGTCATCGACGATGTCGGCGGAGGCGTCTTGGGGATCATGAACTGCTACAACATTCTCGATGGAGAATACAAGAGCAAGACCTTTTGCTTTGCTGCTGGATCTTCCGCCGAGTGGTCCTTGAAAGAGGGCTAGATGCGCGAAGGTAGACCAGACGCGTGATCAGGAAGGAGAACAAAATGACACAGCAACAACAGCCGGATCAGCAAAAGAAATTGGAACAGCAACGACTGGAGCAGCAACAGGACCAGTTGCGGAGACGGCGGCAACAACTGGGGCAAACGCAAAAGGAGCAACAGCAATTGGAGCAACAACAGGAACAGAAACGGAAACTGCAACAAGCAGAGCAGCAGCAATTGGAGCAACAACAGGAACAGAAACGGAAACTGCAACAAACAGGGCAGCAGCAACTGGAGCAACAACAGGAACAGAAACGAAAACTGCAACAAGCAGAGCGGCAGCAACTGGAGCAGCAGCAGGAACAGAAACGGAAATTGCAACAAGCAGAACAGCAACGATTGGAGCAACAACAGGAACAGAAACGGAAACCGCAACGAGAGGAGCAACAACTGTTGGAACAGCAATTGGAACAGAAACGGAAATTGCGGCAACAGGAGCAAGAACAACTGGAGCAGCAACAGGAACAGAAACGGGAATCGCAAAAGTCGTAGCTCTCCCAACCTCAGAACTTACGATTTCATCCTTTCGCGCGATTCCTGTCAAAGTCGTCAACGCGCAAATCGCGTAATTGGGTTGGGGTAAACAGGACAGCAAATCGGAGAGAGTTAGTTCTATCAAGGAGGATTTCAGTATGGCTGACCAAAAGTTCAATCTACGCCCTCTGGCGGATCGCGTAATCGTAGAACCACTCGAACAGGAAGAGAAAATGGCGAGTGGAATTCTGTTGCCCGAGACCGCCAAGGAAAGACCGCAGGAAGGCAAAATCGTGGCAGCCGGCCCCGGGCGTTGGGACGAGGACGGCAAGAAACGCATCGAAATGGAAATCGCGGTTGGCGATACAGTTGTCTTCGCCAAGTACTCGGGCAGCGAAATCAAACTCGACGAGAAGAAATACTTGATCATGAGCGAGAAAGACATCCTCGCTGTCGTCGCCCAGTAGTCGAATTCGTCAATTCATTTTAGGAGGAATACCCAATGCCTGCAAAACAACTGGCGTTCTCGGAAGAGGCACGCCATCATCTCAAGATTGGCGTCGATACGATGGCGAATGCGGTCAGGACGACGCTCGGCCCCAAAGGTCGCAACGTTGCGCTCGACAAAAAATACGGCGCGCCGACCATCACGCACGACGGCGTGACCGTGGCGAAAGAAATCGAACTCGAAAATCCGTACCAGAACATGGGCGCGCAGCTTCTCAAGGAAGCCGCGACCAAGACGAATGACATCGCAGGCGATGGCACGACGACCGCGACTGTCCTGGCGCAAGCCATCGTCAACGAAGGTTTGAAGAACGTCGCCGCTGGCGCGAATCCGATGCTGTTGAAGCGTGGGATTGAGAAGGGTATCGCTGTCCTCGTCGAAGAAATCAAGAAAATGGCGAAGCAGGTCAAAGGCAAGGAAGACATCGCGCACGTCGCGGCGAATTCTGCCGCTGATCCCGAAATCGGCAAACTGCTCGCGGATGTGATGGACAGGGTCGGCAAGGATGGCGTTATCACCGTCGAAGAGTCCAAGACCGGACTCGCGTTCGAGACCGAGTATGTCGAAGGGATGCAGATCGACCGCGGCTACATCTCGCCCTATTTCGTCACGAACCCGGAGCGGATGGAAGCGATCCTC
The DNA here is from genome assembly GCA_020723345.1 of Candidatus Aquidulcis sp. Classification (GTDB taxonomy): domain Bacteria; phylum Chloroflexota; class Anaerolineae; order UBA4142; family UBA4142; genus VGOB01. Next base: position 14,310 of record DYJA01000098.1, read on the forward strand.
GAGAACGTCTACCTTCTGCTGACGGACAAGAAAATTTCCGCGCATACCGATATCGTCCCACTGCTCGAGAAATTGGTACAGATGGGCAAGCGCGAACTCGTCATCGTCGCCGAAGATGTGGACGGCGAAGCGTTGGCAACGCTCGTGTTGAACAAACTGCGCGGGATGCTGAACGTGATCGCGGTCAAGTCGCCCGGTTTCGGTGACCGCCGCAAGGAAATGTTGCGCGATATGGCGATCCTCACCGGCGGTCAGGTCATCACCGAGGAACTGGGGCGCAAGCTTGAGACCGCGCAGGTCAGTGACCTGGGTCAGTGCCGCAAGGTCATCGCGACCAAGGACGACACCACCTTCATCGAAGGCGCCGGCGCGGACAAGGACATCAAGGGACGCATCAATGAGATCAAGGCGCAGATCGAAAAGACGACCTCCGATTACGACAAAGAGAAACTACAAGAGCGACTCGCGAAACTCGCCGGCGGGGTGGCAATCATACGCGTCGGTGCGGCGACTGAGACCGAACTGAAAGAGAAGAAACATCGCGTCGAAGACGCGTTGAGCGCAACCCGTGCGGCGGTCGAAGAGGGCGTCGTCCCCGGCGGCGCGGTCGTGTTCCTCAACGTGATTCCCGCGCTCGACCGACTCGGCGACACCGGCGACATTGCGACGGGCGTGCAGATTCTCCGGCACGCGCTCGAAGAGCCGCTGCGCCAGCTCGCGGAGAACGCGGGGCATGACGGCGCGGTGGTCGTGCAAGACGTGCGTCGCATTCAGAAAGAGCAGAACAACCTCAACATCGGCTTTGAGGTCATGTCGGAAGAATATGGCGACATGATTGAAAAAGGCATCATCGACCCCGCCAAAGTGGTGCGGAGCGCGCTCGAGAACGCGGCATCTATCGCAGCGATGATCCTGACGACCGAAGCGTTGATCACGGACATGCCAGAGAAGGGAAGACCGACCTCCATGCCGCAGATGCCCGAGTATTAAACAGTCAATTTGAACTCCTGCTCCATCTCGCGTTCAGCATCACTTTCTCCGTACAGCATCGTGCGCAAGCCGCAGAATCTATGTGGCTTGCGCACGAATTTTTGTCGCTCAAGATTCAGTTACACCTGCTTCCGTGGTCGGTACTGAATCGCTTCCGCGAGATGCGGCGTTTCGATCTTGTCGCACTCCGCCAAATCCGCAATCGTCTGTGCGAGTTTGAGGATGCGATGATACGCGCGCGCGCTCATTTGCATCTGCTGCATCGCCGCGCGCAACAGATCTTTTCCCGCGTCGTCAATCGCGCAGTACTGCCGCACCTCGGCGGGACCCATATCCGCGTTCACCTGCAAATTCGTCCCGGCGAAGCGTTGACCTTGCCGCTGCCGCGCGCGCTCCACGCGTTCGCGAATCGCTTCCGATTTTTCGCCGAGCCGATTGCCGGACAGTTTTTCGTAATCGACGCGCGGCACCTCGACGTGAATGTCAATGCGATCGAGCAGTGGACCGCTGATGCGTTTTTGGTAGCGCAAGACGTTGGAGAGCGAACACGTACACTCTTTCACCGGATCGCCGTAATAGCCGCAGGGACATGGGTTCATCGCGGCGACGAGCATAGAATTCGCCAGCAATGCGAATACCTGGGTCGCGCAGACGCCATTCTGGTTTTGACGTACCACGCGCAATCGAGTACAATTCTGCCATACCTGCATTGTAATCTTTCTCCAATTCTCGTTCTTCGGAGGCGCGTCAATGCTCGCCAAAGTCACCTCATGCGCGGTCGTCGGACTCGACGGCGCGCTCGTGGACGTCGAAGTCGATGTGTCTAGCGGTCAAATCGGCTTTACGATTGTCGGTTTGCCGGACGCGGCGGTGCAGGAATCGCGCGAACGCGTTCGCGCGGCGATCAAAAATTCCGGTTTCGCCTATCCCCTCAAGCGCATCA
>DYJA01000099.1 GCA_020723345.1 Candidatus Aquidulcis sp.
CTCGTCTTCATTCAGTTTTCCCAGATTTTCACACCGCGTTTCCGAGAGAACTCTATTATACGCTTTTCGCGTCAGATCATCACAACAACTTAACATAATCACAACACTCGCGACTGGGCAAGGAACTCGCTGTTGGTTAACAAACTGAGCAATTTCGCTGGTTCGCCACTTGGAAAACCAAAACCGTGCCACAGTCGAACAAACTGTAGCACGGTTTGGGTATCATTAACCTATCGGGAAACTGTCACCGAACTATCTGCCCCGCTCTTCTCAATTCCGCTATATCGCGATTAATCGTGGCTTCCGAAACATTCTCGCATTCGGCCATTTCCGCTATCGTCTTGGTACCAGTTTCGCAGTACTGCTTGACACGAGACTGCCGACTTTGTTTATCTTTTTGGTTTGGCTTGACGCGCTTGTCTGCTGTTGACTTGGGTGCTTGTGCCATCTGGTCTTCTGCATTCAGCCCATCAACTAATTTCGCTATGCGGTCGTACTCGGCAATCTCTTGGCGCGGAAGCGGCTTATCTGGGTTGAGCAATTCCAGGTCGAATGGTCTTTCTGTGTGTATGCCCGTCACGACAATCTCAAGGGACAAATCGGGGTATGTCCTGGATTCAACTGCAAATTTGCGAGAAAACGCGGCAAAGCCAGGGTCACCCATCATTTCCGCGTATCTGAATTCCTTGCGCCAAATTGAAAAGCCGTTCTTGTCGCTAAGGCGATACAGTGCTTCTACACGCATTTCAAGTCGCGAGCGGGTTATCAAAGAGTTTTCTGTTGAGTATCCCGTTTCTTGGATTTTCATTGAAAGAGTCATTACCTTTTTCGCAGACACAAGGCACCCCTCAATGTTATCACCTACGATGGGATTTAGAAAAAATCCGCACTTTCGAGTACCCATTCTGTTCCCTTGTCTACGACGATTACGACAAATGTTGTCCGAATCATTGCGCCAAAACTGTTTTGTGCATCAACATAATTCTTAACCATGTACCGATAGTTGCCCAGAGGAGTGACACATTCTCCATTCCAGCAGTTGTCTGGATATTTGGCGGTAGACGGTGCTTTGAGTTTGTTAGATACAAGTATCTTGGCAGATGCCCAAGCGTATACTGCTTCACTTCTATCTGTCCGTGTGGTGACACTCGCAGACGGTGTCCCGCCACGCATTACGAAAACATATACGCAAGCGCATAGCAAAAGAATTGCTATGATAAGTATGGGAACGGAAGATCTTTCTTGTTTGGGCTGATCTTTTTCTACTAATTCTAGGGATAGAGGTGTCTTCGGTGTTTCTGGAATAGGTTCTGATTGTTGTGGTGGTTCCGAAGGCGCGTCAACGTGGTTTGTATATGTCGGTTGTGACAACGATTCAAGTTCAATAAGCGCTTGGCGGGTTCGCGTGCTGTTTGGATTGATAGAAAGTGCTCGAGCAAGGCAATATCTTTTTCTATCAATTTCTTCAACACATTTTGACAACCAGAACCACGCCATTTCATTCTTGGGGTCTGTTGTCACAATCTCTGCCAAGATTCGCATGGCGGCAGTTTTGTCACCTGCTTCAATGCTGTTGATTGCCGCATTTAATTTTTCGGATGACATAGTTTTCCTCGTGCGCTTGGTCATTCCCTCGGATGTTATCCGCATCGCGAGGCAATTCTATTTTACCAGAAACCCAGGTCGGTTGCAAGCGAAAAAATCGGGCAAGCAAAAACCCTTGCGAAAGTTCCTTCGACTGCGCTGCGCCCCGCTCAGAATGAACCTCCGCAAGGGTTTCCACTGTTCACTGTTTACTGTTCACTGTCCCACTGTCTCACTGTCCTACTGAACACTGAACACTGAATACTGTCCTCACTCATACCTCAACGCCTTGATAATCTCCATCTGCGACGCCTGGCGCGCGGGGAAGAGCGCGGCGATCACGCCGAAGATCAGGCCGACCGCCGTCGCCGCGAGAACGCCCGTGAGTGGAAACGAGTACGCCATCTTGAAGATGCCGCTCGCGCTCATGCCCTGCACTATCACGTAACTCAAGTACAATCCACCCAGGATGCCGAACGCCGTGCCGAGCGCGGAGAGCAACAACGCTTCCGCGACAATCGTGCGCCACACCTGCCGCCGCGTCGCGCCAATCGCGCGCAACATTCCGATCTCGCGCGTGCGCTCGATCACGCCAATCGCGAGCGTGTTCAGAATCGCGATGAGCGACGGGAATGCCAGGATGCCGAGCAGAAAATAAAATCCTCCGTAGATCGCGTCGTATTGCTGGCGGAACTCCGCCAAATACTCGCGCCCGACCACGAGACGGAACTGCGGATAATCGTCCACAATCGCGTTTAGCCATTGTTCCACCGTCGCGGGATTCGCGCCTGGCGCAAGATTGATCTGATAAAAAATATCCTCGCTCTTGCGAAAATCCTCGCGCATCACCGCTTGCGAAACGTACACCGTGTTGATTTTCATGCTCAGCACATCGCCGCCGATCGCGATGATGCGATACTCTTGCTGACCTTCGGGCGTCGAAAGCGGAATGAGGTCGCCGACCTTGAGATTGGCTTGCGCGGCGAGGACGCCGTTGACGATGGCGTTGCGTTCAGCGCGCCCGAGCGCGGCAAACGCGTCTTGCTGATTCCCCTTTTGAAATTCCAACGACGCGATCTTGGGATATTCGACAGGATCAATGCCCAAGACCGCAATCGCCGTTTCGCCCGCGCCCTTGACCGTCGCCGTTTGAATGTACGATTGCGCGTACCGCAGCGTGCTGACCGCGCCGACGCCGTTGATCGAACGGATTTTGTTCGCGAGTCCCTGACCCGCGCCGATGTCCCCTTTCCAAATCGCGACCGACGGCGGCAGCAACAAGTAATCGCTCCCCAGCGATTTCTGGAACAGCCCCGTGATCGTGTCGCTCAGCGAGAACATCATTCCGCCTATGCCGACGACGATCGCGAGACCGATCATCGTCGCGCTCGCGGTGATCGCCGCGCGCCCAGGTTGGCGCGTGAGATTGCCTTGCGCGAGTTCGCTCGTCCCTTCGCGCGCGAAAATCAGCGCGGTCAAGACGCCGAACGCGTTCGCGAACGGCTTGACGAGCACGGGCGCGACGAGCACCAAGCCGACGAGGAACAACATGCCGCCCAGCGCGATCAGTTCGAAACTGCCCGAGAGCAAACCCACGAGCGCGATCGCGATCAGCACCGCGCCGACGATCGCGCCGATGCGACCGACGCGCTGAATCGTCACGCCGATGGACGGACGCAGCGCTTCGATGGGTGTGACGCGGCTCGCGGTGAACGCGGGCAACAATCCCGCGAACAGCGTGACGCCCACGCCCAGCGCGACCGACACGACGACGAGCGACGGCTCGACGATGACCGCGCTGATCGTCATGTTCATAAACTGTTTCATCATCGGCGCGGCAAGACCCGTAAAGCCCATACCAAAGAGATAGCCGAGCGCCAAGCCAATCGTCGTGCCGACAACGCCTTGCACCAATCCTTCGGCGAGGACGAGTCCGATGATCGTGCCGCGACTCGCGCCAATCGCGCGCAGCATCCCGATGTCGTGGCGGCGTTCGGCGACGATAGTGCGGAAGGTGTTGAAGATGATAAAGCCGCCCATCAGCAGCGTGAAAAAGCCGAACATACTGAACATGACTTGCGCCATTTGCATCGCGCCCAGAAATTCAGAGCCGCTCGTCAATCCGCCGAGCGTATAGTTGTCGCCGAGTTGCGCTTTGATTTGATTGACGATGGCTTCGCTCTGCGCTTTGTCCGTCGTCGTCAAGTTCGCTTCGATGACGTTGATGCGCCCCGACATATCGAGCAGTTTCTGCGCTTGCGACAACGTGATCAGCACTTGTTCGTTGCCGACGAGCGCGCGCCCAGGCATCAGTCCGACAATCGTCAACTTGACGACGCCTTCGGTCGTCGGCACGCGCAGCGCGTCGCCCAGTTTCACGTTGAGCGAATCGGCGAGCCGCTGCGAAATCACCGCGACGTTGCCATCGCCTTGTTTCAAAAATCGTCCTTGCGTGATTTGATAATCGTGCAAGAACGGCGCGACATTCGGATCAACGCCGACAATCGCAAAGCCCGACACGGTCGAGTTGCGTCCGTAGAAATTCGGCGGCAAGGCGACGGGGCGGTCAATCGCGCCAGCGATGACGCGGATGCCGTCAACTGTCTTGACGCGATTCAACACGCTGACCGAGAACGCTTCGCCGGTTTTGTGCGTGATCATCACGTCGGTTTGTCCCGATGCGGAAAGAATACTTTTGTTGAACGCGTCCATAAACGTCGGCATGTAAATGCCCGTGCCCATAATCACCATCACGCCGATCACGATGGCGAGTGTGGTGAGGAACGAACGTAGTTTGCGCCCCCACAGGTAGCGGGCGGCGAGTGTTAGTTGAAGATTCATCGTACACCTCAAATCCAAAAGGATGAAGGATGAGGGATGAAGGATGAATGAAGGTTTTTTTCATCCTTCATCCTTCCGCCTTCATCCTTCTGCCTTCGCATTGCGTTTGTCTTCCACAATCTTTCCATCACGCATCAACACAATGCGTTCCGCGTACGCGGCGATGCGCGGGTCGTGCGTCACCATTAGCACTGAGCGTCCCCACTCTTTGGCGACTTGTTGCAGCAACGCGGCAATTTCATCCGACGATTTCGTGTCGAGGTTGCCCGTCGGTTCGTCGGCGAGCACAAGCACCGGATCGGTGATCAGCGCGCGCGCGATCGCGACGCGCTGCTGCTGTCCCGCCGAAAGTTGATCGGGACGATTGCCCAAGCGCGCGCCGAGTCCAACTTTGGTCAGCCAATCGGCGGCTTTTTGTTTCGCTCTCGTTGGACTCACGCTATCGAGCAAGAGCGGCAGCGCGGCGTTCTCGATGGACGACAAAATCGGAATGAGGTTGAAGAACTGGAACACGAATCCGATTTTGCGGCGGCGCAATTTCGAAAGCGCGTCGTCGGATAACTTGGCGAGCGGTTGTCCGTCAACGCTGACGCTGCCATCGGTCGGACGATCCAATCCACCGAGCAAGTGCAAGAGCGTGGACTTGCCGCAGCCGCTCGGTCCCATCACGGCGACGAATTCGCCGAGTTCCACGCGGACGTTCACGTGATCGAGCGCGGTCACGGCGGTTTCGCCTGTGCCGTACACTTTGGTTAGATTTTCGGCTTGAATGAGAGGCATTTTTTCTCCAATTTTCGATTGATGATTTAGGATTTATGATTTAGGATTGCTCCCGTGCCGGTGTTCTAGATCTTAAATCATAAATCTGAAATCCTAAATTTTTCGCGGTCTGCCGCGCGGCTTGCTTTCCGGTTCGGGCAGTGGTTGCTTGCGAATTTCGTCGAGCCGTGCTTCGGTCATGTCGAGCCAGCGCAAATCGGCTTCCAGGTGCATGACGACTTTGTCGAGCAGCAAAATGTTCGCGAGTTCGGTCTTGGGATCGGCGCGACTGCGCTGCGCGGTGATCGCGTGCAGATTTTGGTACAGGTGCGTGCGCTGCGTCTGGATCAGTTTGTACGGATCGGCGACGCCGGACACGAGCCCGATCATCAACTTGATAAAGAACTCGTCGCGCTGATGCTCCAGTGCGATGCCGCAGGCGAACCACTCGCGCAGTGTTTTGCGTCCGGCGGGTGTGATCGCGTAAATGCGCTTTTCCGGCCCCGCATCCTGCCCGATGGCGTTTTCGACGACCAAGCCGCTTTTTTCCAGGCGCGCCAACGTCGTGTAGATTTGCGCGGGCTTGACGTCCCAATTTTCCGTGCCGCCGACGACGGCGGTGAATGCCGCGCGCAATTCGTACCCGTGACGCGGGTGCTGAGCAAGCAATCCAAGTACGGCGTGGCGAACTGACATAAAATCGCGGTTCCTTATTTCGGTGAAAACTGTACTACGAGTTACTAGATTTGTCAAGTGTGCGAAGTTCCTTGCGGTTGCGGGGTGTGCGTCACGTTTTTGGGCGACCGCCGCCGAATGAATTCGGCGTCTCAATGAGGTGAAAATCGGTTGGAAACCGATTGGCATCAACTCGATTCACACTTGCACCTGCGGTTACGCAAGTGCAGGTGTCGAGTTTCCACCTCGTTGAGCCGTCGTTTTGAAACGACGGCGGTCTCAACCAAAAGTTTGACGCACACCCGCGGTTGCGCCTAAATTTCCCTTCGTGCGGCAATTGTGCTAAAATATAAAACTGTTCGCGCGCGCGATTGCGCGGTTTTCTCTGTGTGCTCTGTGGCAGTGTAAGGGCGAAGCATTTTTCGCATGTTGAGCGAAGCACAGCGGAGTCGAAGTACGAAAAATGCGTCGCCCCTACTTCCAAATCGCTTATGCAAATTCTGATCCGTCTCCTCAAATCGCTCAATGCGTATCGCTGGCAACTTGGCGCGCTGGTTGCGCTGGTCTTGGGCGTGACCGCGACGCAACTCGTCACGCCGGCGCTGATCCGCCGCGCGATCGACGACGGGCTGGCGCAGCACAATGCCGACGCGCTCGCGCAAGTCGCGCGGTTGATCGTCGGCGTGGGGTTGGCGCGCGCGCTGCTGGCGTTTGCGCGGCGGTATACCTCCGAATGGCTGATCAATCGCACGGGGTACGATTTTCGCAACGCGATGTACGACAAAATCCAGCGACTCTCGTTTTCGTACCACGATTCGGCGCAGACGGGGCAATTGATGAGCCGCTGCACCGAAGACATCAGCGCGCTGTCGCGTTTCGTCGGCGGAGGCGCGGTCGAATTCATTCAGATCGTTTTGCTCCTCGTCGGGATTTTGATTCTGCTGCCAAGCGCGAGTCCGACGCTGACCATCATCGGCTTGAGTCCGATCATCGCGCTCACCTTCATCACAGTTCACCTGGGGCGCATGGTTAGCCCGATGTTTCTGCGCGTCGACCAATCGCTGGGCGATTTGTCGTCCGCGTTGCAAGAAAATTTGACGGGCGCGCAAGTCGTGCGCGCGTTTGCGCGCGAGGAATTCGAAAAGGGAAAATTCGGCAACGCGAATCGCAAATTGTACGACGCGCAGGTGCGCGTGGTAAGCAACTGGGGCTTTTATATGCCGACGATGACGATTTTCATTTTGCTCTCGACCGCGCTCGTGCTCTGGTTCGGCGGGCAGATGGTGCTCGCGGGCGCGCTCACCGTCGGCGAACTCGTCGCGTTCAACGCGTACCTCGTTCTGCTCGCGGGACCCGTCCAGGATCTGGGTTTCATCGTCAACTCGGCGGGTGAGGCGGTGGCGGGCGGTCAGCGCATCTTTGAAGTGCTCGACCTCGACGAAGAAATCAAGTCGCCTGCGAACGCGATTGCCGCGCCGGTGCTCACCGGACGCGTCACGTTCGACGATGTTTCGTTTTCGTATCGGGGCGAGCGCGACGCGTTGACCGATGTTTCCTTCGAGGCGCAACCGAATCAAGTCATCGCGCTGATCGGCCCGACGGGCAGCGGCAAAACCTCGCTCGTCAACCTCATTCCGCGTTTTTACGATGCGACGAGCGGACGCGTTTGCGTGGATGGTCTCGACATCAAATCGCTCGATTTGAAATCGCTCCGTTCGCAAATCGGCATCGTGTTGCAAACGTCGCTCTTGTTCTCGACGACGATTCGCGACAACATCGCGTACGGGCGTCTCGACGCGAGCGAGGATGAAGTGATCGCGGCGGCGAAGGCGGCGCGCGCGCACGATTTTATCACCGCGTTCGCGCAAGGATACGCGACGGTTGTCGGCGAGCGCGGCGTCACGCTGTCGGGCGGGCAGCGGCAGCGCATCGCGATTGCGCGCGCGTTGCTGATGAATCCGCGCATCCTGATTCTCGACGATTCGACTTCGTCGGTGGACACCCAGACGGAATATCTGATTCAGCAGGCGCTGTCCGAGTTGATGAAGAATCGCACGACGTTCGTGATCGCGCAGCGTTTGTCCACCGTCAAGCGTGCGGATCAGATTTTCGTGCTCGACGGCGGGCGCATCGTTCAGCGCGGGACGCACGACGCGCTGCTGGAAGAGGGCGGGCTGTACAAACAGATTTACGATTTGCAGTTGAAAGACCAGGAACAGTTCGCGCGCGAGATGATGTTCCTGGACGAAAGTGAAATCGCGGAAGAAGATCGCGGCGATGGGCATGGGGCACGAATGACAAATGACAAATTGAAAATGACAAATGAGGCGTAAGTGCGTTTGCCATCGGGTTGAGACGCGAGTATAATTAAAGTCAGGAGGTACGCCATGAGCACGCCAGAGCGAATCGTTCAGCGAACCGCATATCCTCACATCGTGAAGATTGACGGCGTTTGCGGCGGGCAAGCCATTGTCGAAGGCACGCGCATCGCGGTCTGGAATATCGTTGGGTATTATTACAAAGTAGGAATGTCGGTGGACGATATTCTGGCGGACTGGGATTATCTGACGCCCGCGCAAGTTTTTAGCGCGCTGGCGTACTATCACGACAACAAAGACGAGATTGATCGAGTTCGTCAGCAGAATAGTTACGAATATTGGTTAGAGCATCATGCCCGCGTTCCCCAACTCGCCTAAATTGTACCTGAACGAAAATCTATCCACGCGCTTGGTGAATCAATTGCGGCGATATGATTTTGATGTGACGAGCGCGCGTGAAGAAGGATGTTGAGCGATGAGAGTAGCCGAACAAGTCCAACAGTATGTCGCCAAGTTGCCGCAACCGCTGCAGGCAGAGGTGCTCGATTTCGCCGAGTACCTGCTGTCAAAAGTAGAACGCGAGAGTGAAGAAGAAACAAACTGGTCAGTGTTGTCTCTCACAACAGCGATGCGCGGAATGGAAAATGAAGCTAGTCCCGTGTACACTACCGCTGACTTGAAGGTTGTTTTCTCGTAGACCGAGTGGCGTGGTACCGACCGCGAAGCCGAGGGGAAAATGAAAAAACGTTTGCTACGAATCTACGCCGATTCATCTGTCTTTGGCGGTGTGTTCGACAAGGAATTTGCTCAAGCTAGCCGCATATTCTTCGATCAAGTCCGTGACCACAGATTTCGACTGGTGACTTCGGCAATCGTGCAAGCGGAAATTGAAAACGCGCCCGCTCCAGTAAAAAAATTATTCGACGAAATGCTCGCGTTCGCAGAAATCGTCAATATCACTGAAGCAGCCGCGCGATTAGCCCAAGCGTATCTGGAGGCGCAGATTGTAACGCCCAAGTGGGAAACCGATGCCTTGCACGTCGCCATTGCGACGGTTTCAACTTGCTCGCTCATCGTCAGTTGGAATTTCACGCACATCGTCCATTTCGACAAAATTGGACGCTACAACGCGGTCAATACGCTGAACGGACATACGACGATTGCGATTCATTCTCCACAGGAGGTGATTCGATATGAAGAAAACCTTTGATTGCGTCGCGATGAAGCGGCGCGGCGCAGAAAAAATCTACAAACAGGTTGCTGGGATGACTACCGAACAGGAATTGGCTTTTTGGCAACACCGCACCGACACTTTGAAGCAAAGACAACACTCAATCCGTAACAGGCGTCGTAAATCTGGACGCGCCGGTTCTCACTTTGGACTGGTTCCTCAGTCTAGCGCGCAGTAATCGTAGATGCCCCGAACGTGCACGATGAACAATCACACGTCGGGGCGTTTGGTGTGGTAGGTTTGTCCGCTGTACTCCGCCGTGCGATAAGTCGTCACGGCTAATTAGGCGCAAGCCCGATGGAATCGGGCTGAATCGGCAGGAAGGACTTTACGATGTCAACTCTTGTTCATCAGCGCGTCGAAATGGCGCGGGCGGGAAAAAATCCAACGGTTATTTGCCGCGTACCGTCAGGTTGGATGGTTCTTGGTGACACGCAATTTCTACGCGGCTATTCGTTGCTCTTGCCCGATCCCGTTATCCCAGATTTGAACGTTTTGGATGCCGAGCGCCGAATCGAGTTTCTTCGCGATATGGTGATCCTGGGAGATGCACTGCTTGAGGTAACGAATGCCTATCGTATCAATTATACAATCATGGGCAACCTAGATCCCGCCTTACATGCACACGTCTGTCCTCGCTACATGACCGAACCCGAAGAATTCCGTACACGCGCCGCCTGGAATTACCCAGCTAGCCAATTAGATGCCGTTAAATTCGATTACGAACGCGACAAGGAATTGATGAAGCAAATTACCGATGCAGTACAACGGCGTTTGTGAATGCTCACCGATCGAAACTAACTATCGCACTATCTCACTATTGCACTAACCAACCATGACCATCTCACCCGCAACCACAACCCAAAAACCCATACCCCTCTCCCTCCCCGCGCGTCCTGACGAAGACAGCATCATCGGCAAAGCGTACGATCCCAAACTCGCGCGGCGGCTGGCGCGCTATTTGCTGCCGTACAAATGGCAAGTGCTCTCCGCGATGCTGTGGATGTTGTTCGCGATGAGCGCGTACATCGCGGGACCGTACCTCATCAAAGTCGCGCTCGATGGTGGGATCGCGGCGGGCAACGTCGGTGTGCTGCAACAAGCGGTCGCGCTGTACTTGCTCGCGTCCGTCGCGTTCTGGATCGGCACGTTCTTTCGCGTGCGGACGATGGCGGTCACGGGGCAAAGGATCAGCGGGCGCGCGTGCTCGATGCGCTCGAAATGTTTGACGATTGCCGCGCCGATGTAACTCTTGCCGAGACTGACGACATCGGCGACGAACGCGCCATTGTGATCGCGAATGATTTGGATCGCTTGCTTGACGGCAACACGCTGAAAATCAGCGAGGCGCGAGATGATTTCATCGTCCCAGAGAAAATCTTTTTCCTCTTCGCCTTCGAGCCACTCCTTGACGAGCGCGTACAGCGTCTTCATGTAAATATCGTACGGGCGCACCAACGTCGCCGCCCACGATTGCTGAATCTCTTGCATCAACGCGGCGTCGAAATCCTCCGCTTCTTTCCACAAATCGTCGAACCAGCGGACAAGTTCGGCGCGATTCTCGTTGCCAGGGACGACGACGTTCAGCTCGGTGTTACTCGTGATACCCGACAGCGTGAGATTCGAGGAGCCAACGACCGCGATGCCTTTCTCATAGCGTCCATCGTCGCGATAATCGAAGATGTACGCTTTGACGTGCAAGCGACCTTTGGTGTACACTTTGACCTCAAGTCGCTTATCTCGAATCATTTGCACGAGCGTCGTCAACAATTTTTCGCTATCGTCGGTTTGGTCCATCAACTCAACCGCGCTGCGAATATTTTCCGCCGCTTCGGTTGTCATCGTTTTGATTTGCGCGCGCTTGGGATACGCTTGCGCTTCTGCCTCTTCGACCATTTCCAAACGCCGATACCCTTCCGCGATCTGTTCAATCGTTTGGCGGTTCGTCGTGTTGCCGATGAGCAGGCGCAATTCCTTCATTCCTGCCAACTGACTCGCGATGCTTTCCAAACCCGAAACGAAAAAGTAGCCGACTGCAAACCGCGCGCTTTCGGTCGAGCCGAGAATGCGATTGATGTGGTCAACCAATTTTTCGTTGCGATTATCAATGATGTCGTGGGTAGGCATTACGACTCCTGGAGAATTCTTTGCGTCAGACCAGCGTTTGACGCTTGCTTGTCGTCTATGTTATAATCTGAGCGATTCAAACGCAACCTGGTTTGCGAAATAGAATCGAGAGGTACACGATGGAAGTGACGATTACGGAAATTCTGGACGACTTGCGCGCGGCAGACGAAACCACGCGCCGCTACGAACGCCGCTACTGGCTCAGTTCGGCGGATTTTTTCGCGCTCTATGAAAAAGGTCTGCTCGACAACGGCGAGCATCTCGAAGAGTTTGCCGAATGGTCAGCGTTTTATCAAATCAAACTCGACCGCGAAGCCATGCTCCAGACCTTATCGCAAGAGCGTGTTCGCCAATTGACGGCTAGTGGGCAGGACGAGCCGATTACGATAGACACGCGCGAGCCCGCTCTGCGGCTACCCGTCGCCAATTGAAATATGCCTTTTCCAACTCGCGCCGAATACGAATCGCTCGTTTATGGACTGCCGTAGCGTTATCCCAACGCGATCAAGGTCTCAAGTTTGCGGCTGTACAGCACCAGCCGTTTGACTGTAAAGGTCGAGGGTGAAATCCAATTCACTAACGGCTTGGTGTTACGCGTCAGAGAATTTGTTGACTTTCGGATTGCGCGCATCGTTGACTATAGTTACACCGTTCTGCGCGGTGAAGAACGTATTCGCTATTACGATTCCCAACCTCATCCCGAAGATGCTTCGCTGAAACCAACGTTCCCGCATCACTATCATCAAGAACCCAACATCAAGCACCATCGCTTGCCTGCGCGTGCTATCTCATTTACCGCGCCGAATCAGCCGACCTTGATCGCGGATTGTGTCGCGTTAGGGCAGAGTTGAGACCGCGATAAATTTCGTGGTAAGGTTACAAATAGGATGGATCAATGATTGCTACGAAACTAAAAGGACAAATCACGCGCGACCGCCGCCTTGTCGTTCGCATCCCTCGCGATATGGCGACTGGCGCAGTGGAAATAATCGTATTGCACCTATCTGCCCAACCTGTCAGGCGTCGCGCGCGTCACGGCTCTGGGCATCCCGCGTTCGGCATTTGGGCAAAGCGTTCCGACATTACCGATACCGCTTCGTTTGCGGCGCAATTACGCCAGCGCGTGGAGATGCGAGCCGATGAAAGGAAAATACGAAATGTTAGACACGCTTAGTCTCACCGATATCCTTGATGATTTGCGCGTTGCCGAAGAGGGCTTGCACAAATTCGAGCGCCGATACTGGATCAGTTCGGACGATTTCTTTGCCTTGTACTCGAAAGGCGTACTGGACAATGGCGAGAACGCCGCCGACCTTGCGGAATGGGCAGGTCATTACAAACTGAAACAGAAACGCGAATCGGCTTTGGCGCAAATTTCCAAACAGCGACTCGAACAATTACAGCGCGACCCGAATCAACCGTTGGTGCGTTTGTTTCCCGCCGAACCCTCTTTGAGAGTTGCGTAATGGCTTTTTCACGCGGCGAATACGAAAATCTGCTTTATACCCTGCCCAGCCGTTATCCTCAGATTACGACGAGCACGCTGCGTTTGTACGCGAACAGCGCGACGACGGCGTTTGTGCGCGGCGCGGTGCAGTTTCAGAACGGCTTGGAATTACGCGTGTTTGAATACCTCGATTTGACCGATGGCGAACTGTTCGATTACAGTTACGAAGTGTATCGCGGCGAGGACAAGATTCGGTGGTACGATCCCCAATCGCACCCCGAAGACACTTCGCTGAAAGCGACATTCCCGCATCACTATCATCAAGAACCTGACATCAAGCGCCATCGCTTGCCCGCGCACGGAATTGTTTCCACCGCGCCAAACCTGGTAACCTTGATTGCGGATTGTCTCGCATTAGGACAGAGCGTCTAATCACCACTGCCGCTTTCTTTCGCCGCTTTCGCAAATTTCGCGAGTTTCGCAATCCAAACGCTCTTACACACTCCCCGCTTTTTCTGCTCGTTTCTTCACCAATTCCACCAATGCCTCGTAAACCGCGTCTTGTTCGCCGCGCGTCAATTTGAGCGTGTCGAAGACGACCTTGTCCAACGCGCGACGATCAGGCATTTTGACCTCTTCAAATATTTTCTTTATTTCGCGAGTGGCAACTACATCGTACCTGGATTCCAATTCCGTGGCTTGCTCTGCACGGAGAATTCGAGGATGCAAAAGAACTTGACCGCTCAATTCAGGTCCGTAAATGCACAACACTCCTTCACCCATATTCTTGCGCCCAAGTTGTTCCAGCATCAAAAGACTGAGTGTGGAGTTAAGCAGAGCCAAGACAGTTTTCTTTCTGAATTCCCTCTTGAGAGTTGCGATAAAGAAAGTGTCGCTGATGAGAAAATCGCCGCCCTCAAAAAAGCATAATCGTTCGGCGACAAATCGATTTGATATCACGTCTGGAACAAGCCACCTCACCGATCTCTGTCCTTTTGCGTCGATCACTTTTGGCAGACGGCGTGGATTGATTCTAATGGTGCTAACATCTTTTGCGGACGAGAGATAAGGAAATCCATCAGGGCATTCCTCTCGCGCTAGCACGACTTCATGCCTTAGATTCTGGAGATTGTTCAAAAGTTTCCCGATTCGTGAATAGTTGACGCAAGTGGCACTGTCCTGTATGGTTGTGGTGACTCAAACCCAACCTGATACAGGAGCAGCGCCATGACCCAGTATAGAAAGGGATCGCTTTCCCGTCAAGCCCGCCGCAAAGCCAACAAGCCGCATCGCCGCGCGCAGCAAGCTCAGAAGGAACGCCACTGGCGTCAAATCAAAGTCGCCCGCGCGTCGTCGCCGCCCTTGCCTGCGCCGCGCGCACGCGCCTACCTGGTCACCCAATTCTGGGAATATTTCGACCTGGGCAAGTTGCTCCACAAGGCGGGCGTCAAACAGAAATTCAAAGGGTTACCCCCGCCGTCACCCTGATGTTGGTCGGACTGATGTTTGGCGTCTTGAACGCGCACTCGGTTTCCGACTTGACCACGCAAGCGCGCAGCGACCCAGTGCTCTTGGGTGCGTGCTACGTTCAAGCGCTCGAGCGGAAGCAGTTGTATCGCTTCCTGGGTCAAGTGTCCGACGCGCACTACTTGGGGTGGTTGGGTGAAATTGTCAAAGAACTGCAACGGCATCCCCAGACCGCCACGCGCCGCGACGGCGTGGTCATCGGAGACGATACCGTTGTCTTCAAGCATGGCGCACGGATGCCCTACGTCACGCTGGTCTACCAGAGTAGCGGCAAACGCTTCGGCTTGGGCAATATCATCGTGTCGACGCATTACGCCGACGACCAAAAAGACTATGGCTTGTTCTTCGACTCGCCCAACACCACGCGCCCGATCTCGCGCTGCTCCACGGCGCGCAACTGGGTCCCGCCGTTGTGGAAACCTGCGAAGCACATCAGATACCGTGGCTGGCAATGGCGGCAGGACCACGCCGCTATATTGTGGCTCGCCCGCACCGCACCACGACCGCGCGGGGGACAGCCCATGATTGGCTGACCCGCCACTACGCGACTTTGGAATGGGTCGAGTTGACCGATGTGGGTCATCGCGCGCTCCGCGTTGGACAGAGCACGCTCGAAGGGCTGGGGCAGATCGCACTGGTGCTGGTCGAAGACTTGGCGACCCAGGAACGCACCTTATTCGTCACGCGCCCCGCGCCCGACGCCGACCTGTGGCAACGCGTGGAACTCGCGTTGAGCCAGTCCAGCGAGACCGATTCGGCGCGCTTGACGATGATGCTCGACTTGTTGCAACGCACCCGTCGCGCGGGCGTTGTAGCAGAGACCGCCGTCTTCGATCGCTGGTTCTATGTGACGGGCTTTCTGCGTCAAGTGTTGGCGTTGGGCTTCGCGCGCGTCATCCTCAAAGCCAAGCGCAATATCCCGTATGGCTATCACGGCAAGCAACAGACGATTGAGCAACTGGAGCGCCAGATTCCTGCCAAACGCTATCGCACGAAAACGCATCATGGGCAGCGCGTCAAGTTGGCAACTCTGCACGTGCGACACGGCGAACTGGGTTGCGTCAAGTTGGTGTTTGTAAAAGAACTGGGCGCACATAATCGCATCGTGCAGAAATATGTCCTGATGCGCAGCGATCCGCGCTTTCCGACGGACAAGGTGTATCGGGCGCACAAACTCCGTTGGAAGATCGAAGTGGGTTACCGCGAACTACGTCAGCAGCATGGGTTCGCGGAATATCATGCACGCAATTTCAACGCCAACCCTTCGGCAAGCTCAGGGCAGGCTTTTGGGCACATTGCGCTCAGTTTCCTCTCGTATCTGTGTGTGGTGGTGACGCGCCTGATGACGCCGAGTCTGCGCCGCAAGACGCTTGGACAAGTCAAACGCCTAGTGTTCGATGCGCTGGTCGAACTGGAACGCTTCGCTGATCCGATTCGCGTCAAGTTCAGTGCGGTGTTCTTGCGCGAAGTCGGGTTACCGCTTTACTGCGCCCGAAATCTATGAATCGGGAAACTTTTGGATCATTTGAAATGTGTCAGTGACCCACTGGTTGGGATCGAAGGGACCGCCGCCATACCGTTGAAACACGCCGTCGAGCAAATTCGGAA
>DYJA01000100.1 GCA_020723345.1 Candidatus Aquidulcis sp.
GCCACCACCATCTATTCCAGACTTGCACCTCCAATCAATTCAGCCCGTAACAGGAAACACTAACGGGGCGAACAAGGTCGAGACAACTAAGATGGTAGACAACATACCCAATATCGAATCCGTATCTTGGTCTCCCGACGACAGCAGGATAGTGTTTTTGTCTAACGGGAATGTTTATGCTTTAGAAATAGCAAAGCAACAACTGTCCGTGGTAAACAAGGGGCAAAAAGATTGTGGTGAAGCGCAATGGGCGCCTGACAATAGCAAGGTTGTTTTCAGTTGCCGAAAAGCGAATTCGCAGACCAGAGATATCTGGACTGCGCGTTATGACGGAACCGGTCAAACTGATTTGACTGCCGATCTGGAAGATTGCTACTCACCCACCTATTCGCCTGACGGTAAGAAGATCGTTTTTCTCAGTTCTAGAAATCGCAAACGAGAGATTTACATCATGAATACCGACGGTATCGGCAAGATTAGGCTTATGGACAATGCCGACCAAATAAGTGACATCAACTGGTCACCAGATGGAGGCAGACTGTCTTTTTCCGCTGGGTGGATTGGACCGGGTTCGACTACCCTTCCATCGATCTACAGAATCTATGTAACAGACTCAAACCAAAAACAAGTTGATCGTCTTACAAGTGACGTACGCATAGGGAATATACAATGGTTGTCAGATACATTCATCGCTCTAACAAGAAGCCACATAGTCGGATCAGATAGGAATCAAAAGGCTATTTATCAACCATACATTTATGTGATCGACGCCAATAGCAAGGCTTGGAAGTGGCAAAACCAAGTATCAAGCATCTGGCCAGGCATGAGTTGGACTCCCCAGGACTACTCGGATTTGATAACATATCTGGCAAAGAGGAATAGACAGTAAAATGCGGTGACGTAGCGAATCAAGTGCTCTCGGCTGAATTGACTTTCCAAATTGCATAACCACTCCGCTACAATCCCCAGGACGCGCGAACGTCTTGGGGATTTTTTTGTACCATTCGCACGCCACCTTGATGCATCGCATGCGTCCGCTAAAAGAATCCCTCTGCCGCCAACTGGCTGCACCGCAACGCCGCGCGTTGCAGATACTTGGCAGACACATCCACCCCCGCGCCGATCCGCCCGATGTTCACCGCCGCGCGTACCGTCGTGCCACTCCCAACGAACGGATCGAGCACCGTATCGCCGACATAGGTGTAGAGTTTCATCAAGCGCATCGGCAGTTCCAACGCAAACGGCGCAGGATGATCGCGATTCGTTTCCGCCGGGAGCAGCCAAAAGTTTTTCGTGTCGCGCAGAAATTCCTCTTTCGTGATGTCCGACTTGCCTTGCCAGGTCAACGCTGGCGATTGCTTGTGCGCGACCAGGACGAATTCCAGGAAACTGCGGCAGAACGGATTGCTGGGACTCTGCCACGATCCCCACGCGGTCGCGTTGCCGCAAAAGGACAAGTTTGCTTCGGTGAGTTCAGTGTCGTGCGTCTTGACCCAGGCAATATGCTCGCGCGGCGTGAAGCCCACTTTCGCCAAGAGACTCCACACTGGCTCGCTCATCGGCAGCAGCCTACTCGATTTGTCCTTCTCTTGGCTATTCGCGATGTTTGGTACGTTGATCGCAATGCGACCGCCGACGCGCAGGACGCGATACGCTTCGCGCAACCAATCCTCGAAGAATTGCCAATACTCCGCCGTCGGCATCGAGTCATTCCAAGCATCGTATTCGATTCCCACGTTGTACGGCGGCGAGGTGATGACCATGCAGATAGATTCATCCTCCAGCGCATCGAGGTTGCGTGCATCACCCTGGTACAATGTGATTCCATTGACTTGTTTGTAGAGTTCCATTTTTATCAAACGGAAAGAAGAAAAAAGAAAAAAGAAAAAATCAATCTTCTTCCTTCATTGCCGAAAGCATCTTGTTGTAATCGTCAATCATCTTCTTATGACGATCCTTGAGACGCCCCGAACCTTCGGCGACCATTTGAAATACCTCGTCGTGTCCGACCGTCGCTTCGAGCACGAACAGCGAGGGCGTAACCTGTTTCTCGACCCATGCTTTCACGTCCTCAACTGTCCGTTCCTCTTGCGCCGACACAATCCTTGCTTTCTTGGCGTGTTCCACAAACAAACTCCACCACGGCGAGGTATTCCAACGCGACACGTTGCTATCCGTCCCCGGATCCTTGAAGTCCAGAAAATTCAAGAGCCAGCCCGCCGCTTCGATGTGCCAATCCCCGCGATGTTTGGAAATGTATTGGGCTGCACCATCGGCGCGATCATTCTTCAATTCCAATTCCGCGCGAACCCACGACTTGCAAAAAGACACATCCACACCTTGCCTGGCTTGCTCCGCTTTTTTGTCATAAATCCGCAAGAGCGTATCACTTCGACCAGACCCGAAATAGAGTGTGTGTCCAGGTTGCCCGAAGGTAGAACGCTCCTCGCGTCCATTCCGTGCACGGCAGACAAATTCGCCGCGGAGAATCTTCTCGCGCATCACGTTCATATCCAGGAGCCCCTCGAAATCGTCAGCCGCGACGTCGAGCCGGGATGCCTTGCCTTGCATTGCAACCAGGTCGCAGAGGACGGTAACGGCATCACGCGGCAATGCCTTGAGAGCACTCGCCGGAAGTTTGACGTGCACGCCCATGTCTTTGCGCTCCGAGTTCCAGAACACCCGCCCCGTGTCGCAGACTTTGGCGCTGCAATCGTATCCACTTCCGCCGTAGTCAAGCGCTTCCCAGTTTCCAAAATACGCCATCAGGCGATCCACAACGGGCAGAGTATCACCTGGGACTGTAATCGAAAGCCAATCAATAAACATGATGCACCGAGTATTTATGACCTCCGTGTTACTGTACGGAGGTCATCCAACCAAATCTTTTGAGACACACTTTGCAAATGAAAGCCGGACGCGCAACCAAGCGAACGTGAAATGTCACGCCCCACCGATGATGCCGTCCGCAATCCGAACAGCGCCAGGCACGTCGAGACGGAATTGGCAAGACGTACCACGTCCCTACTCCGAAACGAGATTCGGCGACGACGATCTGCTTCACTCAGATCCCGCGTTGAATATCACGACCGCACTTGGAAACGGCGCACTATTCTTGCCGCCGCCAAACTTCACGCGACCGCGCAAAAACCGAATGGCAGCCCGGTCGATGATGTACTCGTGCCACCAAGCCGTATCCGTCCGCGCCGGCACCAACATGACCACCGTTGCGCCGGCGTTTGCCGAGTCCAACGCTTTCCGAACCCACTTGCCGATCTGTCTGCCGTACGGTGGATTGCACCAGACCACGCCGCGCCACTCTTGCGCTAACCCGTCTTGCTCCGGCGAGAAATAGTTTTTGCACTTGGCGTTTGCCGCAATCGCGCACGCATCGAGCGTGAAATGAAACTCGCGATCCAAGTCGTCGAATAAGTCCTGGGGAGTTTCCCACAAATCGGTTGCCGAGCTAAACATTCCACTTGAGATCATCAATCACCTTGCGCCGCTGCGCCTGCGGCATCCCTACGGGCTACCCTGCCGCAGTGGCGCGACGCGGCGCTATTCAAACCATTTGCCGCGAATGAGATCGATCAATGCGCCCTTTGACCACAGCAAGCCACCGCAGACCAACACGAGCACAATGCCGGCCGTGATGCCCTGGGTGGGATCGTCGTACAGATGCAAGAACCAATCGCCTAACGCTTCCATCCTTTTTACTCCTGTATTCTCGACGTGCCTACTGCAACACGCCTTCACGGTAAATCTGTTGTCCATTGGGCAAGAACGCATCGAGGCGTACCTTCTTGCCAACCGAATCGCAGAGGGAACGATGGACGGCTCGACCGTTCTCGTCACCTGGGACACCCGACCGGCTTGTCCCAACAGTCAGGTATACGCGGGTCACGCCCCAGGCAAGCCAAGTCACATCGCCGCAATCGAAATAGTCAAAGAAGATGATCCCAGGTTGCGGCGTCACTGTTGGCACAGGTGTAGGCAGCGGTGTCGCCGAGGGAATCGGCGTTTTGGTTCGGGTCGGAACAATCACAATCGGTTTCGGCATCGCCGTTGGCGGTGGTTGCACGAACTCGATTTCCAATTGCTCGATGCCCGGCGCACAGCCAAAGTCCACCAGCTTGAACCACCCAAATTGTTTATTCCAGATCATTCCCCCGTTGACGCGCGTAAACGCATCGGCGAAGAAAAGACCTTGCGACAAGATCACCTTGTCCGTGTACGGCGAATGAGCGTCACGAATTGCGTAACACTTGATCCGCCCCGCCGGCGTCGCGGAGGGAACTACGTACGCCACTTTTTCCGCCGTCGGCGTAACGCTCCCCACAACTCCAACGGGACCGCCCAGGACTGTATCACCGCTGATGATCTTCGTCGCGCGAACAGTCGGCGAACTCATTTTCGTTCCCAGGATCGACGTTTGTTGCTCCGGCGGACGACCCATGATCAAATACCACCCGCCGCCGCAGAACACGACGATTGGCAAAACGACGTACATCAGAAATTGACGAAAGCGGCGTTGAGCGTAAATGTCCGCGCCGGTGTCATACGCTTGGAGTGGTTCAGGTTGACCTGGCGCCGGTTGATTCGGGGATACGGCAGAACTCGCGGAGCTGCTTGACGGTTCGGTTGAGCTCTCCGCAGGACTGTTCGAGATCGGCGACCCTTTGTTGAAGTGCGACCAGATCGCTAGTTGAAGCAACTGCCACAACGCTTTCAGACCCATTTCCATTTCTCCTTGCTCCACGACCGCCACCCGCCCGCTGCACCAACTGCGCTCCTTCGGGAACGAGCGACATCAAAGAATCGACTGCACCTCCGTCGTCGACCGGAATCGCTTTCGTGTCATACGAGCCGTAATATTCCTCCGGACGCGCGAGAATGAAATGCCCTTTGTCACCCCACACGTTTTGCCAACGATACAGCCAGGCCCGAATAGGCAACAAGTTAATGTCCGCGATCCGTTCGCATTGCAGATTGCGGACGCGCAGATCGACGCCATAGACCGAGGGGAACGCCCACAGCGAGTTAGTCTTGCGACTCCACGCGCCCATAAACGAAAACGTCTGCTTCGAGAATCGGTTGTCGATGAATTGCCAGGACTCGTCGACAATCACGAACGCGTTGACCACCGATTCGGCTTTCGGCATCCTGTGCGGGATATTCGCAAAAACCCCGGTGACGAACTTGTGATCGAGCGCGTAACGCGCCATCGCAAAGGCAAGCAACGTTTTGCCGCTGCCCTTGCGCCCGGTGATAAAGCCATCCCGGATCTGCGTATAGGTTTCAAAGAACGCTTCGGCGTTGATGAACATTAGTCCTCGTCGTCGTCGTCATCATCGTCGATGTCGATGCCGTCAGCGTCAGGCGCAAACAAACCTTGACTGCGCCAAAAGTTTGCGCCGCAATCACAGTGAAGAATTGTGTCACCGTCGCCATCGTCGTCCACTTCTTCGAGGCAGTACGGACATTGAACCATTTCTCAACCTCCCATCACCACCAATAACGTCCGTTGGTGTTGATCACAAAGACGAACCAATATGCCGGCAGTGTACAGAGCGGTCCGAGCGAACAGATCAGCATAATCTCCAGGTCAGAGCGCAGGCCAGCAACGGTGTCCGCCGTCGGCACCCGACACCACCGATCACAGATCCACGTACAGACGTTGGCGACGACACCACACCCTACGAGTGTCACCACGATAGAGACAAACAGATCGAACGGGGCGATCACTCTTTGCGCCCCATCATCATCCCGTAGAGGAATTGAAGCAGCAGACTACCCCCAATCC
The DNA here is from genome assembly GCA_020723345.1 of Candidatus Aquidulcis sp. Lineage (GTDB taxonomy): Bacteria > Chloroflexota > Anaerolineae > UBA4142 > UBA4142 > VGOB01. The sequence goes on from DYJA01000100.1 coordinate 5,804, forward strand.
ATACCGCAAGGACTTGGCACATTTCGGTAAAATCCTCCAGTGGCATCCCAAACATTAGCCCCCTCCCGCGCCGGTGTAGATCGAGACCGCCCACTTGACGACCCAATAGATGATGAGCACGATCATCAGGGAGATCAGAAAGTAGAACACCTCCGGCGGCGCTGGAAAGATAATCGAAAATTCCAAAGTCGCAGGCATCTTTACCTCGCTTGCAATTGCCGGATGACAACCACTAGGACGTACACGGCGGCAAGACCATACAGACCCGGCAAAATGTCTATCCCTGCGAGCGAAAACGCGTCCGGATAGTAATAGTGGATGAGCAGATTGAAACTCAGCCCAAGCGGTTCAACTCCGACATTGGCGAAGTAATAATCCACTTGTTGCAAATGAAAATTCAGAGGGTTGGCCGACGAGCCCGCTTGACCGTACTGAATCGTCGATTGACTTGGACTTGTGATCAGGGTGGGCAGTACCGCACCTGCTGCCGGAGCCCGCTGCTCGCCCCCGGAGTTTTGCCAGGGCACCGGCGTGTAATTCGGTCCATTGCCAAACATCACACGTACCGGCGTTCGATCATCGACCTTGACCGCGACCGGCGTCGAGTCGTCCACCTTCACCCGCACCGGCGTTCGATCATCAATCTTGACCGTTCCCGAAATCGACACGCTCCCCGTGATCGGCACAGGCGTACCGGGTTCGTAGATTGATGTGGGGAAAGGCACTTGCGTTGGAAAAGGGGGAAAGGTCGGATAAGGGACCTGGGTTGGAAATTGCGACCAGTCGATGGTGGGATAAGCGCCACCACCGCCCCCTGTTGCGGTTGCGGAAGGCGTCAAAGTTGGCGTCGGATTTTCATAGCCAAGACAACCCGTGCTTGGACACAGATCGTCGATCCACAAGTTTGCCCCTTGGCTTCCGTGCAACACCCACATCCCGGGCACGGACAAAAAACCATTCGGGAGCGTGACCGAGCGTTGACACCAACTCGCGCAACTCACCGCTTCTGACAGCACAGCCGACCAGGTATTGTTTGATAGGTTGTAGGCATACATGCCAAACGTCGATGCCGTTCCGGAAAGCCAGATCGACCAAGCGAGTTGATCGCTACTGGTCGTCACGAACGGGAGCGAACCCAGGTTCATCCAACTCGTCCCCGAGCTCATTTCTCGAGCCGGCGGGGTAGTGTGTCCCACGGTGCCGAGCTCGCCGACATTTCCGTACGTCGCCAGCCAGTTCTTTTTCGCGCCGCCGAAATCACCGTTGAGATAACCAGGCAGGTTTGCGCCGGGGACTGACGAGTTCGACACTTGAAAGTCAGAAAAATATCCGGTCGTCGTCGTGTCGCCGCCCGTTGCCACAATCCAGATACTTTTCTTTTGGCCCGTCCCAGCCACACTGTAACTATACTGCGTGTAACTTGCTGCAGGTTGTAACCAAGTCAACAGGGTTGAGGTTCCGTTGTCCCAATCAATCAACTTGAGATCGAATCCGCCCCACGAACTCATCTTGGCCCAAAAGGTGATCGTCGAGCCAGAGTTGGCGTAAAACGGACGCGACATGAAACCGCGCGCATCCGATCCCCAAACAGGGTATCTGATTGCCCCGCACGAACCGTAGCCGCCGCTATTCCATTCCCCGGCATAAAGCAACCAATCGGATGCCGAGCCTTGCAAGCAGCCATTCGCCGGAGCCGTGCCTTGTGCCAGCGCCGGGATAATCGCCAGAGCAGCCGCCAGCGCCAAAGCGAATAGGGTCACGACCGCAGTACGGTCGCGCATTTGCAGCACCGCGCGGCGGCGTCGCTCGTCTATGCGCGTCAATCGCTTGACCATTTCGTCACCTGGATTTTGCTTTGCTCGTTGCCATCGGCATCAATGGAAACATAGTCGGTAGTAGTCGCTTTCCCTTCGACTCTCTGGTAATCGCCCATGTTGAGCAAATCCTTTAGTTCCCGGTCCGATCCCCACACCGTACCGGCCCCTTCAAACGAAACACGGTTTCGCCGCGCGCTTGGATGCAGCGAACCGAACAAGATGCCGCCGGACGACAGCGCGTAATAGATTGCATAGCCCACGAGTGCAATGCCAACGTACGCCACCAAGGGTCCGCGCAAAAAGCCGGACGGTCCGATGAGGAAATCGATCCACCCCTTGAATTGGGTGGTCCAAAGATCGATGTTGAGTCCTAGCCCTCCGAGCATTTCAACCTCCGAACGCTTGCCGAATTTTCAGCACGGCGTAAAGCGCAATGCCCAAGCCGAGCGTAAAGGCAAGCCCACCCTTGACGATATCCCAATTCAGAACCGTCATCATCAGCGTATACACGTCCGAGTTCCACGTGTACGGATCGAACGGTCCGCCTTGATGTTTGAACAAATCGGCGAGAAAATCGGGGATCATAGATCACCGGTGCATGGCTTGGCGGATGGTGGCAATCGCAATCCCCGCCAGCGCAATCGAAACGAAAAAGATCATGCCGCCCTTGACGAAATCCCAATTGAGCACATTGTTGAGCTGGGTCAGCACGTCCGCCCACATTGAAGGGAAAGTGGGAGTCCCCATGGGTCACCTCCGTAACAATGAGTTGACAAGGGCAGGGGATCGCCCCGCCCTTGCGTGAGACAGATTGCGGCTTGAACTAGCGACCGCCGACGACGCGCTTGATCGTGGCAGCGATCTTGCGCGCGAACGGCAGAGCCATGACCGCCAGCAACGCGCCGACCACGAAGGCGTTGTTGAGCAAGCCGGTGACCTGCGTGGTGAGCGCTTCAATCGTCAAGCCCGAGAGCGAGAATCCGGTACCGAACATTTCGTTTTCACCTCCCTTCTGTTCGAGAATAGTATGCAACCGCCGCCACGCCGGCGCGATGCCAAAATAACCCCAAGGCGATCAACCCGCCTTGCTCCGATGTTTTTGCAGGCGATAATTTGCCGTGCGCTTGAAACCAACTGGTTTACTCCAACCGCGCCGGACGTCATGGTCATACCAAAATTCAACGTCGCCGGGATCTTCGCCCATGTCGTACAGTTTGCCCTCTTGATTCGTCACGCGCCATCGAACATCACGCAGGACACGCTCCATGCCGCCAATGCTCGCCAGAAACGCGCCGATTGTCGAAACAAAGAACAACGCGAGCACCGCGACAATTGCCGCAACCACGAACGGGTTGCCCAGGAAGCCAAGCACCTGCGCTTGCAGATTACTGATCGTCAAGCCAGCTAAGGTGAAATTGTCAAACATTGCAATCACCTCCGTTAGAAAGATGTATTGCAATTGCAGATTTAGCCATCCACAATCCCTTTCACAAAATCGGCGATCTTGCCCACCACCGCGAGCGCGAGGATAACGATGATACAACCCGCGACAAACGGATTTTCGAGAAAACTGTTTGCCGCGCCGATAATGTCCGCCCAGGTAAATGAAGGTTCTGCCATCTTTCACCTTTCACTTGAAAAAATTTGAGAGTGCCCGTAACGCCGTTGCCATCATCATAAAGAACAATGCGATGACCGAAGCAATCAACGACAAGCCGGTCACGCTCAAGGGCAGCCAAGCCAGCGTAGAAATCAGGGCGAGAATCAAAGCCCATTGCTGAAACTTGAATACAAAGAGGAATATTACGACGATCAGCAGATACCCGAGCGCGACCCCGAACATCTGCACCGGATCCATCGCGAGTGTCACCCGCGACACGTCAGCACTAACTTGCGTCACTGTGAAAACCGTACGACCCTCCGCTGCATCCACCGGTGCCCAAGTCCGCGTTGCGCCCGGCGTTAATGTTGCGCCCGGCGTGAATGTTGGTCCGGGTGTCGCAGTTTTTGTTACAGTCGGGGTAGGTGTCGGATCAGCCAACACCTCGATGGCATCTATCCCCACATACGACCCACCCGACAGATAGGTAAACCGAAAATCGTATGTGCCCCAGGGCAGAGTGACCTCTTGATATTGGTTGCCCTGCAAGTACGAATTGGATTGATTAATGTCAACGTAAGCGCCAGGCATGCCAGTCCCATAATCCCAACGCAAAATTCCGCGATCAGAATTTTTGAGAAAGTAGAGGCGAAACCGATTCCCCGTCCCGGTGAACCGTGCATAACTACCTCCAGTACTTGCGTATCGCTCCGAACCGTTGTAGCAAACACCCGGATAGCAAGCGTTTGAAGTCCAATTCCCTACCCAGCCAAACACGCTATCCGTGTCGTCATATTTACCGGCTCCGTACGCGAGCGCAAGGGAAACCGAGCACAGCAGACATGCAACAACGAGTACCAATCCCAGGGGAATGTTTTTCATTGGTTAGAAGAAGTCTGTCGAGACTGTTAGGCGACTAAATGCACATACGCGCGGCGTGGCACACGCACCTCGACACGTTACCGCCGCCAAGACTCCGGGGATTAACGCCCGAGTTACCGCCCTGGCGCTTTTCCTGGTACACCCGGCGGCGGAGCTGCCGGCACATCGTCCGGGCGAATGTTCGCAATCGTCAACACGTACCCCACGCCAAAGTTGATCTTGCGAATCGCAACGATCTCCGCGACGATCTTCGCCCCATCCGCCGGCGGCACAACGGCAGCCCCGCCAATCTGACAGGGCAGCACGCCGCAATTCTTGTCGTACAGGTCGATGTTCAGCTGCGCGACCTGCTTGCCGTCCTTCTTGGACGTGTACGACCCATCCTTTGAACCGAGCACCGTACCATGAACCTCAATCACGCTCCTACTCCTATTGCGCTTTCGCGCGAAAATTATCCTGGGTCACAACTGCACCCACGATTGCAGAAAGAATTACTCTCCGTCGGGCAGAGACAAACAAAAATGCAACCGACCCAGGGAAAGGGTTCGGTTGCATTTTCCAGCGCGCCGAATATGTTAGGTGGGAATGATGCGATTCTTGATCTTTACGTCTTGCTTTTCCATGTCCACATCCAGGGACAGTTCGATAGTCCCTCGCCATTTCGGACATTCCAAAAGTGGCTTGATGGATTCAACCCACTCTGCAAGCTTTGTGCGGATCATCGCTTCGATCAACTTCTTGGTTTCCACGGTCACACTATACGCCAACGCGAATCCATATGTCAATACTCCAAAGCGAAGATGATACAAAAAGAACATTTGGTCTATTTGGAACGATGTGATATACTTATGATATGAAGAAGCGTAAGAATCTCCAAATCGGCTTGATGCAACTCGCGCGCGTAGACAAGCCGATGCATGATTATGTGCCCGTGATGATCGCGGCGCGCGTGTTGTATCTATCGAAGGTGCAGGTGCTGCGCTATTTTGCGAACGGGGAATTGAAGGGGTTCCGCGTGGGACTGGGCAAAACCGCCGCGATCAAAATCGCGCGGTCGAGCATCGTCGAATTCGCCGCGAAACATCAGGGGCGCACGATCACGCCGGCGGAGATTGCCCAATGCTTGGAGGAATAGCGCGCAAATTCGCATGGTGATGCGGCGGTGATGCGACGGTTGACAAATCGTAAAAAAAAGAGTATACTTGTCAACCAGAAGGCTAGAAAGAGGGGGCACCATGTTGAGCAAGCGGCTCAAACAATTACGTTTAGCGCGCGGACTGTCGCTTGAAGCACTGGCGGCAGAACTTGGAGGGATTGTCACAAGACAGGCATTATTGAAATATGAGCAAGGCAAGATGATGCCATCGCCGACCGTAGCAAATAAACTTGCGGCGGCACTCGGTGTAAAAGCCATCCATCTTTGGAGCGAACCAGTTGTCCACGCCGAGTTTTTGGCGCATCGAAAGGGGTCTCGGCTGGCCAAACGAGAAGATGAACGAATCCAGAGCTTGGTCAGTCATGAACTGGAACAACGATATCGGCTACAGGAATTGAGTGGCCGGGTCGTTGGTCCGCAGCTTTCTATCAAGTCATTGAAGATTAGAAACGAAGAAGACGCAGAGAAGGCAGCGGAACAAGTCCGTGAGAGGTGGAACCTGGGTCAGGATCCCATTTCGAGTGTCGTTGATATTTTGGAGGACCATCTGATCCATGTCATAGAGATCGAGGCGGATGAAAAATTCGATGGTCTTTCGGCGATTGCTTATGATGACAGACAACAGGTGAAATCAGCCGCTGTCATAATCCGTCGCGGTGTTCCCGCAGATCGCCAACGCCTCACCAAAGCACATGAACTGGGACACCTTGTCCTTAACATTCCTGCGAGTATGGATGAAGAGACAGCTGCTTTTCGTTTCGGAGCCGCGTTTCTTGCTCCTGCGACTGTGATTTATCGCGAAGTCGGAACCAAGCGAGCGAATATTCCACTTCCCGAACTGATTCTGTTGAAGCGCCGCTTTGGAATTAGTATTCAGGCGTTGCTTCGGCGCTTTCGGGACTTGCAAATCATTTCGAACGCCTACTATCGCGATTGGTGTATCGAAATCAACCGACATGGATGGCGGAAGGAAGAACCTTTTCCGCTGGATGAGGAAAAACCGAAATGGTTGAGCCAGAATGTTTTGCGCGCTTTGTCCGAGGGATGGATTACCAAGGAAGAAGCCGAAACGATACTTGGCAAAGCCGTAGATGTGCAGATACCGCTTTCTCTCACTCAACGTCGAGCCTTTGCGAAATTGTCTGTTGAGGAGCGCGGCAGATTGCTTCAAGAACAATCCGCGAAGATGGTCGAATACTACTCGATCAATCGCGCGGATGATTGATGGAATGGAGGTCCCTATCGCATGAAGCAGCAAACCAGGGTGCCCAAACGTGGCGAGGTCTGGCTTTATGATCCAGGACGAACCATTGGATCCGAGTTAAGGAAGAAGCGTAGAGGAATTGTGGTCAGTTCGGATATGATGGGGGTTCTCCCTGTGAAGTTGGTAGTTCCACTGACACAATGGGATGAGCGGTTCGCCAACACTGCGTGGCATGTGAAGATCGAGCCAGATGCCATGAATGGTGTGACCAAAGTTGTTGCCGCGGATGTGTTGCAGATGAAGTCGCTCGACCTTGAGAGGTTTCACCTATATCTGGGTCGTGTCTCGGCAACGATCATGCAAGACATTGCGGCGGCAATCGCCGCAGTGGTTGAGTACGCGTAGAGAGCGTATAGTATACGTAGTGCACTCGGTCTAGTAAAAAGATAGCCCCGACCGCAAGGAGCAAGAGGGGCGCGCGGTGTGGGAAGGCATTACTGCCTTCTGTGTTCAGCGCAATCAACTTTCTTCGGATCAAACGCCGAACAGGTATCTCGCGATCTAGACCTGACGTGACTCCAGACCTTCGAGGTTGTATAGCCCCGAAGGTCTTTTTTGTTGCTGGGCGACAACGAGTTTGACGGAAATACCGAGGACACACAATCACGCAGGCGGAGATTGACCGATGCCTAGTAGAATACTGCGACCTTGGATGATGGAGCAAGCAATAAGCCGGAGAACAAGTCAGGTCAAGACTACAGATTCTTGGGAAAGTGCATTGTCCATACACATGACTATGCATGTCATTACCAACTCACCCTACTTCGCTCGGTGGTGTTTCTCCATTCGGATAATAGTGTTCCAACAGAGTCCTGAATTTCCGCTGTGTCTTGATATCTGCCTTGCGCGTCTTTGACTTGTTTAATTTCGCCAAAACTGCCAGAAATTCTTCTCGGTCTGTTGACGAAAGCTTGCAGAAAAGTCGCTTCCAATATCCTGCTTCTTTTCGGAAATGGCTACGGTAAATGATATAGCGGTCTGGCATTGAAAGGATTTCCAGAAACTCGTCGAAGTTCCCACCAAATGCTGTAGCAAAAAACTCTGGATTGGGACTGACCATGCCGTGTGTTGCTCCCAGCACGCATTGTATTCCTCGGAGATACCGCCATCGCCAACCTTCAGACACATATCGCCTGTTGACATCCTTGATTGGCACATACCGCATGGGAAACCCTGTTACCCGGATATCAAGTTGTCTAGATAATTCTAGATTGACTTTCATCCGATTGTAAAAGCTGAGCGGAGTATCATTGAAGTTAAACATGATATAGTTTGTACATTCCCGGAAGCCATTCTGAGCCAGTAGGTGAATAGCTCGGCGATACTGTTTTTCTATGCCATCATAGTCGAAAGCCAGTCGTATTGGAGAAAGACAAATTGTGGACAACAGCCGTGCCACTTCGGGGGTTATTAGCCTGGCATCTATTCCCTGATTGAAGTCGACAGTGCGTTGCCGCCCATTTCGCAATGCTCCTGTCTCGAACCCCTCCTCTCGAATGCTCTTGATGATTGCCTCGAGCCCATCAATCGCAAGAACATTATTATCCAAGAGTACAAGGTTTTGCCGCTCCCCGAATTGCTTTTTCACTTCGCCAATCTGTTCGCCGATGCTATTTGAATGGCCGAAGGCAGGTTCGAGGATGGGAACCGCACAGAACTTACATTTCCGGATACAGCCTTTGGTTATTCTGCAAAAATAGGAATCCTCGGGTTTGTATTCCCATTCGACTGAGCCAATCATGTCGTAATCGGGAACATACGTTGCTATTGCAGGCGTACCTGGACCGAGCATGTTTGGTCGGTCTAGTGGACCTTCAATAACCTGACACGTGACACGGTCTTTGATGTATTGCGGAAGAAGTGTAGCACCAATGCCCCCAACAAAAATATCATTGGGTTTCTCTACCGATTGTGCATAGTACTTGATTGTTTCTACAGTACGCGGCAATTCATAAGTGAACAGCGATGAGATGTAGATTCTGTGCCACCTTGCTTCGCGCAGCTTGGATGCCTTGCCTCGCGCAAAGGTTACTGTATCTCCGATTCCTTTGTGATACGTCGAGATTCGCATTAGACCTAGAGGGGGAAACTTCGCGCGATAATTTGGTTCAATCAAAAGAACGTTACTCATGAATTCGTTTCACTCTCACTCATCTGGAACTTGGCCAAAATTGCTGCCTTGGCTTTCTTGAACCCTGCTTCATCCAAGGCTTCGTACAGAATGACAAGAATTTCCCTGATGATTTGACGTTGCTTGCGGTCCAGGTGAGACCGTAGTTTCTTGACGGCGAAATGTCTCTCTTGCTCCAGAGCTTGGCGTGTTGCCTGAAGTTTCTCAACTACCGGCGCGATGCTGGCAGCATCTTGAGTGCCTTCACGCGCTTCAAGTGCACGAACAGCTTTCTCTTCTTCTTTGACTACGCGCGCTAAAACAGAAGCGCGTTCCTTTTCAGATACTATACCTGTCTGCAATCGCTCACTAGCGTCAGTGATTGTTTTCTCGGCGGAGCGTATGACTTTTTCTGTAGGGCGATTGCGGGCTTCCGAAAGCGCTCGAATCTCTTCGGAACGCGCGCGTACGAATGGCATCAGATCAGATTTGATCTTCGGCCAAGCGCCTGCGTCTTCAAATCCATCGCGTCGCGCGTTTGGTACGGCTTCGTGGCTAACCACATGGATTTCACCAATGTAATAGTCGTTGAACCTGGCATTGCTCTCTGCCACATTTGCAAACAGTCGAGCTATTTGCTCCGGGCGACCAATAGCAATGTTATTCTTCCGCAAACGCAGTCCAGCGGCCCGTTCGTCGTCTATTGTCCCCGTCCGAAATCTTTGACAGCGATCGCGCCAGTTTGGGCTGAATAGAATG
>DYJA01000101.1 GCA_020723345.1 Candidatus Aquidulcis sp.
CAAAACTCTTATTTTGGCACTTCTACGTCGGTAGCCGTGCTACAGTGTCCAAAAATCGCGCAAATTATCGGGGGAAGCCGGCTTCCCCCGATCCGGAACCATCATCAGATCCGTCAGATAGAACCGTCAAAGAACCATCATCATCACGCGCGACGCGTTCGCCCCATTCGGCAGAACAGATCGACCGACATTGGCAGATGATGATGATGCATTTTGGCATTGAGCCACTGGTCGCGAAAGAAATTGCCGAGATGCCTCACGTAACGCCGGAGTACTTGCAAACCTGGATCGCGTATGCGGAGAAAGACCTTGAGCGAAAACTCGCCGCGCATCGCGACGAGGATGTTTTGGGACCAGGTTTTTTCGTCAAACACCTCAAGCAAGGCGATCTACCCATGCCGGTACTGAAAAGCCAGCGCGAACGCGCGCGCGATGCCGCGCACGTGGGGGATAAAGCGTACTGGCAAGTCAAGCGGGCGCGCCAACTCGCCGCTCAGCAACGCAGACAGCACGCCGCAGCATCGGAACCGCTCTGATGGATTTGCGAAAACTCAGGTGTTCAATCCATCAGATCGCGAATCGTGCGCGCCAGTTCCATGCGCGAATGCACTTCGAGCTTGCCGTAGATATGTCGCAGGTGGCTTTCCACTGTATGGACGCTGATCGTCAATTCGTGCGCGATCTCTACGTTCTGCATACCTTGCGCGGCAAGGCGCGCGACTTCCATTTCGCGTCGCGTCAGCGAATCCCAGAGCCATTGACGATTTTGGTGCGCGGGGGGACTGTCGGCGACCTCGACCGATAAAGATTTGTTTGCTGTGTGATGACGCTTACGCCAGAACCAAAACGCGAACGCGCCGATCAGCGCGAGGACAAGCAGCGCGGCAGCGCTGGAATCAATCACAATCACACTTTGATTGTATACGAACACCCGTTCTAAGTCAAAATTGGAAACAGTACGTAATGAAAGGAAAGAAAATGTCACACACATTGCTTGACCAAATAGCCGAACAAGGTTTGCTCATGCGCCAATTGCAAAAAGCATGGCGGCGCGAACGACGCGAACAACGCGGACATCAAACCACATTCAACGCGGCGAGAAAAGCCGAGCGCGAGTTCGACCAACTGCTGGCGCGCTACGCGCTGGTCAAAATCGAAATCAGACAACGCGTCCGCCAACCTGAATTATCGCGATGACGCGTGCCTGAATCTTGCTCGCCGAAACGACCCAAAGGGGGATTGTCGGTGACCCAAAAGACCCTAGTGAAACCCCTAGTGAAATCGCACCGAGAGCCGCGAAAAACGTCTTCTGAATCAAAAATGACCTATGATACAGGTTCGCCCGTAGAAACGCTCTGGACGCATGGGCGGTGGGGCAGGGCAATCAAGGCGTGGCGCAAGCAAGTGGGATGGTCGGCGCACAAACTCGCCGACGCGTTGGGAGTGTCGCGATCGTACATCAAACACATCGAGAGCGATCGCAACGGATGGGAAGTTAGACCCAGGATTGAGGAGAAATTACGCGCGTTCATGAAAGAGACCCCGCGCGTGCTGCCTGAAACCAAAACGCGCATCCTGGTTTCGCGGTATCACATTCCGCAACGTCTGTTCGTCGCAGTCGCGCCGCGGAAATGTCGGGGACACGGACGGTCCGTTTTGTTCGGATCGAAAAACCAGGTCTATTGCAATCGCGAGTGCCGGCGTCTCTATTACCGACACCGGCGCAGGGAGGCAAAAGAGGAACAAGAAGAATCCAATCCGAGACACCCGAAGAAAAATTCAACCAGGAGAATCAAATGACCAGCACTTTACGACCGACCAATTTCCTGATCGTCGCGTTATTTTTGTTGATTGCGCTTGCGCTGCTTATGCCGCAGATGGTTGCGACGACCGCGCCGACACACCGCACCGATCCGCGCGTGGCGGCAATCATGCACATTGGGGGCACTGAGTCAGTCACGCTTCAATTCATTGACTATCCCGAACAGCAGCATGAGAACGATTGTGGCTTGACGGTGTATCTCCGCATCATGCGACGTTTGCCCAACAATCAGGTTGATCCGTGCACCATCATCGCCATTTCGTGGCAAGAACTTTTCGGGCGCGCGAGTGCTCTCTTGAAAAAGCAGGGCATCGAGATCGAACTCCCGAACGGTTTGAGCAAGGATGTAATCTACGCTTTGGGGCAGCGCGAGGAGTTTCGCAAGGCTGTCGAACTCGTCCTAAATGAAATCGCCAAGTCACAAGGACTTGGCGCCAACATTGACAAGATTATCGGGGAATTTCCGTTTGATGCGTTCTGGCATTAGAGCGGGGGGTGCTTCGCATCATACGCTTGAACCATTTCGACATGCAACCGGACTTGGCGCAGCCACGTGGCAAGTTCTTGTCTCTGGTACATCCAATAATTCCGCGCGAAGGGAATCGCCATCGTGGACGACTTGATGGAGACTTCGACGCGCGCCGTTCCGTAGTCACTCCGCAACGGCTGAAACTCGACCTTGACCTTCATCCCGCCGAGCAGTGCCAATTCTTCGAGCAAGTCCGGTACAGGCAGGCAAGGTGTTTTCGATTCAAAGGCAGGCAAATCCCAAATGCTTACCATCTTCTAGCGCCCTTTCATCACGCGCAATCTGACGACCAGATTATAGCACACATTTTCTAAATGGAAAAGCCCTAATCTGGTTGAGGGAAAAAGTCTTTTCCCTGCACTTATCCCGCCGCGAAAAACGCGGACGGGATTCGTGCACCCATTTCTAACGGGGGAAGCGCGCGAACTGCGCGCCCCCCCCGTAACGCCCCCGTGAATGAGCAAACGCCGAACGCAAACTACGCGGCGTTTGCTTTTTTCATTGTGTTGTGCGTGTGATGTTTTCGCCAATAAGGAAGGTAGTGGTTTCTGCCTTTGCTGTGGATTGATGGACGGACGCTGTGCGTGTGCGCTGAGCGCGTCGAAGATCGCATTCTTGGTGCAGTGGGACGAGCTGATGATGCCGATTTGCATTGCGCGGAGTACAGCATGAAGCGGAGAAAGAAAAACCGCAGACGTGTATCTGCGGTTTTTGTGAAGAATAATTGGCTACTGTTTCCGAATGAAGGGTAGGTAAAAGTTATTATCCATGCTTGGGCTCAATGGCGGGGCTAGTAATGGTGGATTGGGATCATCAGGCGTGGTTGGATCTGTGGCTTTCACAAATTCAACCAACATTGGTCCCCATCCGATCGCAGCAGCCGTTGTTCTAGGAATTGGATGTTGTTGAACATTCCAAACTGTGCCGGCCGCAAAATCAAGTGCGGGCCCTGTGTAGAAACTGCGTGAACTTTTCGGCACAAATACAGCAACGCCATTGCTGTGATCTAGATTCCAGTAGTATGATTGGAGAATGTTTTTTCTATACGTTCCGCTATGGTGCGACTCATTAACGCGATAGTTCGCTACAGCAGTTTGCACAGACGCTGCTTGGTTCTGAATTGTGGAGTCAGAGATTCGCGCTTGGATTTGTGTCACAAAATCAACAACATCGAGGTACTCATCACTTGTGGTCAGGACAAAGTTTACTGTCGAGTCAAACCTCTGTGTTGCGGAGCGCGCGGCTTGAATTTGGGAAGCGTAGGTTGGCATTTGCGCTCTCAAAGTGGATCCCAGGTCGCTCATAGCGGTCGCCAAGTTATCAATCTGCGCCAAGTCCACTGCCGAGATTGTGTAGGGCAGGGAATTATTATTGGGATCCCCCCAATAATTTCCTGCCCAGGTAGCGTATTGGGTCACGATCAAACTTGCGAGATCACGGGAGGTGGTTGTTGCTCCGATGCCAGAAATATAGCCCGTATACGGACCCGTTGCCGCGCCCCCCGGTGGAAAGAAAATCTCATTCTCGCTAGCGACGTAGTAGGAGGCGTAGTTTCTGATCTGGTACGCTGGCTCAATCATACCCATCAAACAGGCGTCTGCAAAGACAACGTCAATCTTGTTCGCACCGTTTGAGGTTGCGGTTGAAAGCGCATCGCCGAGACCACGGATGCTCATGTACGCTCCGCCACTGCTCGAGTCACGGGCTATGCCACGCAGCCCTGTGCCATGATCCGAAATGACAAGCGCGTAACGTTGTGCGGGAAAGTTAGTACGTGCCCACTGGACAAAACCGCTCAGTGTAGTTGGATTGGACATTTCCAACTCGCTTGCTGTCCAGATATCAATATTCTCCGTGTACGATGCCAACTGGCTCACATTGGTATCGTATTTGACCTTGTAGTACGCGTCCTTGTTACTGCCAAAACGATCCCAAGCGACGACTATGTTGACGTTCGTATTGTTGGCAACACTTTCCAGTAGATTGAACACAGCAACATAAGAACCATCTAGGTCCGCGTTATCGCCATCCAAATAGAACATCACCGTCCAGGGGAGAATTGATCTGGCAGTAAAATTTTGCCCTGGTGCGTTTGGCGGCACAGTAACGTTGCGCGATAATGGTAAGAATGCATAACCACTCTTCGTTGGCGAAATTGTGTACGTGCCAGTGATGACGTTGGTGAATGTGTAGTATCCGCTCGCACTTGTGGTGGTGCTACTGCCTGAATTGGAAGAGATGGTTACGCCAGAAGTAGGGTTATTACTGTCATCAGTCACGCGGCCGGAGATGAAATAGGACACCACCCCCCGATCACACACGAAAACATCGGTGGCACTATTGGTGTCGTTTGGTACCAGATTACTAGAGGCAGATCCGAATATAACGTATCTTCCATCAGCTGAGAGCCACGGTTGTGAACTCAAAGCATTTCCTTGTAACCCGTTAGAATCAACTGATACGAGAATTGTCGGCCCAGTTTGCGTGTCGTGCACAAATACATCTCCTTGATTGTTAGTATCTCCGTCAACCAGGTTGCTGGCAAGAGATGTAAAGGCAGCAAAACGCCCATCAGCGGAAATCGAAACCCCATAGTAGATGGAATTTCCCTGTGTTCCGTCTGAAGCGACCGATACCCGTACAGTATCACCCGTTAGCATATCGTGAACGAAGGCATCTTCCTGGTTATTATTGTCCCCACTTACCAAATTGCTAGCATACGAATCGAATATCACGTAGCGACCATTTGCCGAAATGACCACGTTATGCCCTGAAAGATCATTTGCCTGAGTACCGTCAGACGCAACTGAAACGCGGCTTGTCTGACGATTGACGCGATCATAGACAAAGACATCCAGTTGATTGTTCGTATCGCCAGGCACCAAGTTATTTGCCCCAGATTGGAATGCGACAAAACGACCATCAAGGGAGATAGACGGGTTCCCAGAACCAGCCACTGCTTGCGTTCCGTCGGATGCTATTGAAATGCGTTCCGTGTTGCCTGTCACAAGATCATGAACGAAAACATCCCATATATTATTTGTGTCATCAGCCACCAAGTTGTTTGCAGAAGAATTAAACGCAACGTAGCGTCCATCGCCGGAAATTGCTACGCCGAAAAGTCCAGATTCGTTATTTCCTTGAATACCCTCTGTGCTTACGGATGCCCGAATTGTCTGTCCCGTTAGTCGGTCATGTACGAAGACATCATAAACATTATTTGTGTCCGCACTTACCAAATTGCTGGCATTGGACATGAACGCCACATAGCGGCCATCGTCGGATATAGCCGGGCCGTAGGAGTCTCCGTTGCCCTGAGTTCCATCAGAGGCAACAGAGACCCGAGTGGTCTGATGAGTAACCAAGTCATGAACAAAGATATCATTGAATCCATTCGTGTCATCGGAGACCAGATTGCTTGCTGGGGACTTGAATGCCACATAACGGCCATTGCCCGAGATTCGTGCATCATCTGATGATCCATTGCTCTGTGTCCCATCGGAGGCAACAGAAACACGGGTGGTAGTACAAACACCTTGTTGGAAACTAGCCCTACTAGAGGCTGATGGAGTTGCCATAGGCCTCCGAGTTGGCGTGGCAGTTTGCGCGGCATAATCTGACCGAGATTCGGTAAATAGGGCTGGTAGATTGCTAGACCCAAGCAGACTGAACAAGATAATGTTTGCAAAAAGAAAATAAACTATCCGCGATCGTGTTTTCATCTCTATTCTCCCAAATGGGGCACCTTTCGCTGGCGCAAAATCATGCGCCTCGAACTACAGGTGCTTGGTTCGCCAAATCGATTTTGTCACATGGCAAGAGATGGTCAGCGGTTGCCTCCAACACTGGATCAATCAGCAACGATGCAAGAATATTTTCTTCTGATCAGTTATCCTCGGGACAGAGGGAAAAATTTACACTTGAAGTATACCCCATCTCATGCAGAAACACAATCGTCGTCTTTCTATCCGCCAAACAACGGTGAGATTTATATGCCCCTTTCCACCAAGGGACACGCCGGCGTAAAAACCGCACAGGCGTGATCATTCCCTGCAACGCCCCCTTGAATGACCCAAGTGCTACTGCACTTGGGATTTACCTTTGTGTTGTGTGCGTGATGTTCTCGCCCACAAGAGGAAACGAAAGCGGTTTTCCCCTGGCTTGCTTATGTCTGCCACCGTTTCGCTCGCTGGCAAATCACCTTGCGGTCAACGGGCAACCAAGCCTTTGCCCCTGCTTCCCCTTAATGAGGCGCGCTCCGTCCGCCGTTTTGTCCCGTTAACGTGCCTCGCCAGCATACTCCAAAGCAGAAAAAAGCAAGGTCAGGTAAAGCAAAAATTGAAGATGAGCAGAAAGCAAAAACTTGATACAAGTTTCTGAACAATGAAAAAATCTGTCCGCGTTCAAACGGCGAACGAGGGCAGATTTTTTTCATTAGAAATTTGCACCAACTTTTACACTTTCCATCTTCTAATTTTCTCTAACCTTGCTTTTTTCAATTCTGCTTTGAAGTGGCGAGAAAGCGCACGTTAACACAAAAACGACGGACGGAGTAGCCGCGCCCAAGGGGAAGCGAAAAACGGAGCAAATGCTCGGCCGTTTCCCGACCGCAAGGTTGCCAGCAGAGCGAAACGAACCGCGTCAGACACAAACGACCAAGCCAGAGAGGAAAACCTGTTCCCAAAAGGAAATCGCGCGATCAAAGGGCCTCAGGTCGCTTCAAGTCTGTCCTCCGTCGTCAAACACAAATATCCACGCATCGCATAAAGCGTACTGCGTGGGGCGTCAAACTGCACGACCAAATGACGATCAGTGAAAAGGCACGCGAAAGACGTGGTCTGCGCGACAAGTTGACTTGTCCTTGTTTCGTAAGAGCGTCCTGCAAACCTGAGATCGTTAGCAGTTTGAAGTTCAATCCGTAAAACAGAAAACGTCCCGGCAGGTGTAATCGGCACTTGCCGGGACTCACATTTCCAAAAGGAGACTCCTGAAAATGTGTACGCAGATTGTAGTTGAAAAAGAGTTCGTCGTCAAGGCGGTGCGCGAATTCAAGAAACGCTATCCGCAGGCGAGCGCGCACAAAACCGCGATGAAATGGGCGGCGAAGTTCGTGCGCGAAGGTTGCGTGCATGACAACGAAAACGGATCGTTCACCGTCAAGACCGTGAGCGGATCGCAAGAGTTTCTCATTGTCAACAAGGTGTGTGCGTGCGGCATCGCGCAACTCTGCGCGCATCGCATCGCGATCAACCTGGCAAAGATGGCACTCGACATTCGAGCCGCCACATCCGAATTTCTGCTGGATCGCGCGGAAGTGCAAAGCGAACTTGCCGAATCGCGTGTGCGCTATCAGACGGTCGAGCCACAACCGTAGGTGATCGCCGAAAATCAAAACGATTTCCACACCGAAAGCGAAGAAGTGCGCGCGGTACTGCGCGAGCAGGAGGAACGCGATGAGTAATCCGATGTTCCCCAGTGGCGAGGATTTGCCGATTTTCTCAGGCACGCTGATCCACGTCAGCAATCACCCGCACGCGCAGAACGACCCGGGCACGACGCAAGCCAAACTTGCCGAGTGTCCGATTTGTTTTGATACGGGCGTGGTGCGAATCAGAGGGCACGACCGCCGTTGCTGGTGTCAGATCGGCGAACAAGCCGCCGTCCGCGAAGCGTTACTCAACCACACATCGAAACGACTCGCGCGCGCGCAGCGCAATGCGCCGGACGCGTACGAAAGTAAAGACGACGTCGAGCATGTGCTTCGTGAAGCCGCTGCGGTGCAGACGGTTGCAGATCGCTTTGGGCAAGTAGGCGCGGGTGGATTGTCAACGATTGAACTGTTGACGCTTTTACTTGGCGAGCAAACCCCCACGACCGCCGCGCGCATCATCGCGCAGTTTCAAACCTTGTCGCGCGTGCATCACGCCGCGATCAGTCAACTGGCAAACATCCCAGGGATGACGCGACGGCGCGCGGTGCTGATTCAAACTGCGTTGGAGTTGGCAGGACGACGCGATGCGACGACTGAACCGCCAATCATCAAGACGCCGCAAGATGCCGTAGAGATTGTGGGTCCCGCAATGCGCGGACTCGATCACGAAGAAATGCGCGTCGTTTCGTTGAGCACGAAAAACCGCATCGTGGATAGTTCGACGGTGTATCGCGGTTCGGTTCACACGACGGTCATTCGAGTCGGTGAGTTGTTCCGCGCCGCGTTGTTCACGAATGCGTCAGGCGTGATTGTTCTGCATAACCACCCCAGTGGGGACGCGACTCCATCGCCCGAAGATGTCGCGGTGACGCGTGAGATCGTCCAGGCAGGCAAACTCTTGGACATCGACGTGCTCGATCATATCGTCATCGGCGACCCAGGTTTCGTGTCGCTGAAAGAGCGCGGATTGGGGTTCGGATGATGAACACGATCTACCTCATCCACTTCGATCCGCCGTACAAGCACGCGCGACATTACATCGGATTCACCACGAACGGCGTTGCGGATCGAATGACCGAACACCGCGAGAAACGGGGCGCACGTCTAACCCAGGTGGCAGTTGGCGCAGGTTGCCAGCTGCTGCTTGTGCGTACCTGGGAAGGTGAACGCACCCAGGAACGCCGACTCAAGAATCAGAAAAACACTCCGCGCTTGTGTCCCTTGTGCAATCCGCAAGCGTGGCAAAACCGAGGCAAACTGTGAAACCGGATATCACCATCGAGGAACGCGCCGCGCGTGTAGACGCGTTCCACAGAATGACCCAGGGCGATTACGCGCACTTGTTGCGAGTAGTCGCTCTCGTTGTACCGCCGGCCTGGTGCGATCCAAGCGAAGCCCTCTCCGAAGGACTGCTCGCCGCGACGCGAATGTACAACGGCGATGCGTCACTCGCGACGTACGTGGCGAAGTGCGCGTTCAACTACGCGCTGCGCCAGGCGCAAAAGCATCGCGCGATCCCGTTCACCGATCTCAAGGACGACGACCGCGAGGACGACGACGCGTACATCGAGGAAACCTTGCCAGGTGAGGAATACCTACCGTACATCGAGACGATTGACGAGCAGTTCATCAGTCGCATCGAGGAAATCCTCGATCAATCAATTAACTACAAACACCGTGCGACCCGCCCGAAGGTGATCGCACTCGCGCATGACATTCTAACGCTCTTGCGCGAGAACGCGAACCTCGACGCCGGCATCGGGATCGACGAGTACGATTACGCGCCGCTGAAACTTCCCGAATGGGAGAATCAGTTCAAGGTGGAGCGCAACCGACTGCAACCCCGCGCGTCAATCCGTGAACACCTCGCCGAGCACTTTCACGCGTGCCGAGAGAATACCGCGTATGCCATGACCGCGCTGCGTGACAGCACGCGCCAGGCACTTCACGAAGGATGGCTGCAATGACGTACCAACAAGCGAACGCACTCGCGCATCGACGCGCCAGGAAGAATCCCGAAACCGCCTACTTTGTGATGCTCCTCGAAAGCGACTTTGACGAGAAGGAGTATGGCGTGATCACCTATCGCGATTACATCAATTTCCCATACGCGGAACACCAGGTTTGCAACGTGATCGAGTTCTGCGATGGACAATTCTACTACGAGTAGAGGAGACTCCGATGAGTTACTTTGAGGGTTGCCAAACGAACGAGGAAGTCAAAATCGAATATCGCCGTCTGTGCAAACTGTGGCATCCCGACTTGGGACCGCAGGAAGAGAAGCAAGAACGGACGCGCATCATGCAAGAGATCAACGCGGCGTACGCACGCGCGAGCGCAGGACATCGCTTCGAGGAAATGCGCGAACGCGCCAAAGCGAAAGGCAGACCCGAACCGACAGAACAAGATTACGCGGATGCCGCCGCGGTCGACGAACGAATCCGTGAAGCCATCGAGAAGATCATCACGCTCGACGGTTTGGAAATCGAAATCTGCGGTTTGTGGGTCTGGGTCGGCGGCAACACCAAAGAGCATCGGCAGGCGTTGAAAGACGCGCATTTCCGATGGTCACAACCCAAGTTGAAATGGTATTTCGCCGGAGTTCCCGCCGGGTGGGGACCGTCTGCGATGGACATGGAAAGCATTCGCGCGCGTTACGGCAGCCAGCGCGTCTATCAAAAATCGAAAATGGCAATGCAAGGAGTGGACGATGAATGACCTTAACATTCACGCGATCGCGCAAGACATCGCCGATGTGATGCGATGGCAATACGTCGAGCACAACGGATGGAATGGCAAAATCGAGAATCCCGCGACTCAAGCCGTGCTCTGGATCGCCGATGATCGAGGACGCGTCCGCATCTCTGGCGGTTTCGGGGATTTGTACAAATATCTGCGCTACGAACGGCACGGCAAGAACGAGATCACCGTGAGCGCCAAGAAAACGCCACCCGAAATGGTCAACGATATTCGTCGGCGTCTGCTCCCCGACTATCTCAAAGATTTGGAGTACGTCAAACGGCGGCACGTCGAGCACCTGGAACGAATGAAACAAGTCGCGCAAGCCGCGCTGCACTTCGGCGCAATCTTGAATCTCACGCCGCCCGAAGTGAGCGAGCAAGAAGTTTGCCAATTCCACTTGGGATTTGTCGAAAAGATGTGGGGGCACGTCGAGGTAGACACGCAAGGCGTGGACATCAAGATAACCGATGTGCCGTTCGAGATCGCGGCAATGATACTCGTGCCTATTGGCGAATACATCCGAGCGCACCCGAAGGAGAAGGACGAATGAGCGAAGAACTCTTCACGCCAAAGCAAGCCGAGAAGATCGGCGCGCCCAAACACGTCGTCGCCAAAGCCCGCGCGACCAAACGCAAGGTGCTGCGAATCGTGTGGGACAAAGAGGGCGGCTACCCCGAACATGCGTGGGGATACGTACAATGGTCGGTGAGACCGTTCCGACAGATGGACGGATGCGACGGCACGATTGACGATCCCGTTCACTTGATCGCTTATCGCCTGTGCTCGCAACTCGGTTTGGACTATGCCGCGCTGCTGGACGAAGCGTATGCGTGGCGCGACAAAGACGATAACGGCGATTGGGTGCGCGCAACCACTGAGGAACAATGGCAAGCCATCGAGCGCAACACGATTGTTCCCAAACTGTCTGTCCAATCGCTGCGTCGCTTGCTCAACGATCTGACTGACATCAACAATCACTCACTCGCCGCGTTGCTGCACGACAAACTCACAGCACTGGGCTACGACGTGGACGAGTATTGGGAGGATAGACCCGATGCTGATTGACGAACTTACTCCCACTGAGTACTTGCCGTTTCTCTTGATCCATGTGATCGGCTTGAGTGAGACCGCCGCCAAAGCGTTGATCGGGCAGTACGGCGAACCCCAAGTGCAGGAGCACGCGCTGCGTTGTATCTGGTTGATGGATCGCCAGCGCGTGCACACGCCGCCCGCCTGGTTGACCGCGTCACTCAAGAACGATTGGCATCCCGCGCGTGACATGCCGCTCGATCTCACGCCGCAAACGCTGACGTTTCGGATTGACGAGCAGACGTTTATGCAGTACGTCAACGAACAGCGTCACGAGAAAGGCAGCGGCGAAATTCGCTGAGTCGAATCGAAACAACCACCGCACGACGATCCCCAGGACGCGCGAGCGTCTTGGGGATTTCTTGTATCATTCGCATGCCACCGACGTCGAAATATGAGACGCAACATCCCAGGTAAACAAATTTCAACCTCTCCGCCACTATACATCTCACTGAATTTAAGGTTGAAACATTCTCCCAAACTGGGCGCGCCAGTTGCAGATTATTGTGGTATAATTAGACAAAAGGCACAACTACACTGCGTGGGTTTCCAACACAAAGCCTGGCGTGAATCTATCTCCCATCGGAATGCTTCCCGAAACTTTTGTGTCGCAGATGTATGTTTGCCATCATCCCTCTTTCAAAGTCTAGAGCGCGGCAGACCACGACTGACCACAAGACTCATAAGCCCTTGGTAGATGAGAGAACGTCAATTCCGCACAACACCCCAATAAGGGGTATCATACGGAAAGATTCTGTCTAATCAGTAATTAGGCCGCTACATCCCCAAACCACAGCAGGCAGCTAGATGATCCCAGTTCTTCCCACCCCGGTTGGGTGAAGTAAGAGGGAGGTGATGACAGGCGAAGGTCTAGAGAGTATCTGTCAGCGGGTCCGAGAATTTGTTGGTAACACGATTCAAGAGACCGCAAGAAGGAGGGTCCCATGTCACAGATAAATGAGCATCAATTGCCTGAGAAGGCTTTGCGTCTTGTTCTGACCTACCGGCGGGACGCGCCCGCCGGGGAGGAAGTGACCCTGCGCGAAGTGTTGCACATCGAGAAGCAGCTGATGCCCCCCGACGAGCTGCCGCGCGAACTCGACCGGCCGGTATCCGGCTTCTGGTACGAGCTGCATGATGCGGACGGGAAAGTATTATACCGACGCATCATCGGCAACCCGATCAGGACCTGGATTGACCTGCCCGGTCAAGAGGACCCGACCCGCTTGGTGCACTCCGAATCACTACCGGACGAGAAAACCTTCTCGCTGCTGGTACCGGCTTTCCCCAAAGGCACACACGTCATTCTGTTCAGCAGCCCGCTCGATCCTTTGTCGGCGGCATTGCCGGCCGAACCCAGGTGGCGAATCCAGTTGCCGCCCCAGACGAAACAGGAGGTGCAACATGGGAGCCAGTGACGGCAAGGACATCAAGACCACCAAAATCGTAGGCAAGGGGCCTGCCAAGGACTGCTACAACGTGGTGCTGATCGCCGAGGGTTACAAGGCGGACGAACAGAAGAAGTTCGAGCAGGACTGCGACACCTTCGTCAAAGCATTTAATAACACCAGCCCCTTTAGCGACTGCGGCATGGGGGTCAACTTCTACCGCATCAACATCAGCTCGGCTGACTCTGGTGCCAAAGATCCTGCCGACTGTGGCGGCACCGGCGCGGCACCCAAGACCTACCTGGATGCCACTTTCTGCACGGGCAATCCCAAGATCAAGCGGCTCATGGGGTTCGACACGGCCCTAGCAATCCAATTGCTGAACAAGGAAGTGCCGGAGTGGGACCAGGCGCTCATCATCGTCAACAGCTCCATCTACGGCGGCGCTGGCGGATCCATCGCTATCGCTAGCACTTCTGGTAGTTGGACTTACACCGCTATCCACGAGTTTGGCCATGCGGCGTTCGGGCTGGGAGACGAATATGAGACGTGGTCTGGCTGTCCACCCCCGCCGGAACCGGCTTACGAACACCACCCGGCGGTCGAGCCGGTCTATCCTAATGACACCATCGAGAAGCAGCGAGACAAAGTCAAGTGGCGACACCTGATCCTACCTACCACACCTGTCCCCACGACGACTAACCCCGACTGCACCAAGTGCGACACCCAGGCTGACCCAATGCCGGCTGGCACAGTCGGGCTCTACGAGGGTGCCCACTGGTACCACTGCGGCGCGTACCGGCCTGTACACGACTGCATGATGCGCAACTACGCAGCATTCTGCATGGTTTGCGCCGAGGTGATCCGCAAGAAGCTGGCACCCTACACCCAGGAGTCCGACATCGCTATCACGCCCTGGGGCTACGCACAGACTCCCCCCAAGCCGCCTTGGTGGCAAACACCGGACATCTGGGGCACGCCGGTGTGCAACCAGGTGAAGAACGACCTGCACATCCAGGTACGCAACGTCGGCAAGAAGATCTCCCAACCTTTTGAGGTCCGGGTGTCGTTTGTGCCATTCACCACAGTAATTGACTTGGCAAACGAGATACTGATCGATGAGGTTGGCCGCCCCGCGCTTGCTGCCAATGGCATTGACCATTTCATCGTCAACTGGGACCTGACGGCACCGAAGTTACCAGCGAAGTATGCCAATTTTGACCACTTCTGTGTAATCGCCCAGATCAAGGCCAAGGAGTGCAATACCACAAACAACCAAGCGCAAAACAACTTCGTCAATGTGCCAGTCAAGCAGGGTGGCCCACCACCTCCGCCACTGCACTTCGAGATCGCTAATCCTTGGCAACAGCGGGCGACGGCCCGGCTAGTGCTTAGAAGCGAAGACGACCGACTACTGCTCGAAGCGCTGGGTTTCGATCCGGCGAGGATTCCTCTGTCGCCGGGCGAGCGACGGGTGGTCGAGGTAGCTTTGCGCCTAGTAGAGGTGCCACAAAAGTTGGATGCCATCTTCGAGATCACGCAATTACTCCGAATAGAGGGTAGCGAACATGACCAGACTCTCGGCGGCATTGGGGGCGTCGTCACCACCCGCGTTGAACGACTAGGGATCGCTGAGCCGAAATGCGCTGAATGCGGAGGTCATCGTATCATTTGTAAACCGATCAAGTGCGTTGATGGGCGAAGAAAGGCTGGTGTAGTCGTCTACTGTGCCGATTGTGGACACATCGTCACTGCGAGCGTGAAGTAACGGCTAACAGAGAGGCTGCCAGCAGGCGAAGCAAGAATCGACACAGTACTGTCTCCGCATTGTCGTCAAACAGCGACCTAACTTGGGGATCGAGCCGACCGCGCTACGCGCGCAGTACACGCGGCATGCCTGACCCGGCCCGCGCGGCGGCTCATCCCCTGTTCCGTTAGGCGCTTGCGGTAAGCGGTATCGGTTGCGTTCCAGCGTATGCGGAGTACCATCAAACGACAAATTTCCCTGGAGATCGCCACCGCGACAAGAACAGGTGTGGTATAAGCAACAGGTGCAAAACTCACATACAAACGCACATTACAAACAAATGCGATGATTGG
>DYJA01000016.1 GCA_020723345.1 Candidatus Aquidulcis sp.
CAAGGTCCCGCGCTCGCGCGCTTTATCGTCGAGCAACTTGGCGGCAAGCGCGTCGCCGTCGTCCACGCGGACAACGAGTACGGCAACGGCTTGCGCGATCAGATCACGAACGCGTTCAAATCACTCGGCGTCACGCCCGCGGCGACGGTGAAAATTCCCGAAGCACAAACGACGTACGCAAAATTCATCGCGCCGATCAAAGACGCACAACCCGATGTCGTTTTCCTTGCGGGTTACGAGACCGAGGGAATGGTACTGCTGCCCGAACTGCGCGACGCGGGCGTCACCGCGAAATTTATCTGCTCCGACGGCTGCTTCAACTCGACCTACGTTGACGAAGCCGCGCCCGCGAGTGAGGGAACGTACGTCGGCGCGATCACGCCCGATCCGAAAATCGTCGCGGACAAAAGTTGGTGGAGCGATTACCAAAAAGTCGAAGCGCGCAACCCCGACACGTACAGCGTCCCCGGCTACGCGGCGACTGCCGTGCTTGCCGAAGGCATCAAGAAGGCGAACACGTTCGACGCGGCGCGCGTCGCAGACGCGATCCGCGCGCTCGATTTCAACGCGCTGATCGGCAAGGTGACGTACGATGCGAATGGCGATTTGAAAGACCAGCGCGTTTACGTTTTTCAAGTGAAAGACGGCGCATTCGTGCAAGTGTACCCCAAGTGATGTAATTGCTGTTTGTCATTTCGAGGAGGCGTCCTGAGCGGAGCAGCGTTTGTTGCTGCGGGGTCGAAGGGTGCCGAGGAGAAATCACGCAATCGTATGTCTGAGATTTCTCGCTCCGCTCTCCTGAAAATGGACTGTTGCGCGAGCCGCTGGCTCGCTCTGCGACGGGCGAGCCGCCCGTGCAACATTTTCATCCGAAAGTTGGCGAACGCAAGTTCATGGGAAATTACCCAGAAACTTGGAGTACCGCCGCCGATTGGAAATCGGCGTCTCAACGAGGTGAAAACTCGATCAATCGAGTTGGGCACAATCGGTTTCCAACCGATTCGCTCCGCGCCTTGCTGAGACCCCGAATTCATTCGGGGGCATTTCTTTATTTCGCGCTTGAAAACCATCCGTACCTATGTTATACTCACATCAGTCGCCATGCTGCGCGACCTCTCCAGCCATTCCACCCGCTCATTCAAAGGAGGAACTTTGAAGATTCGACGGTTCAACGCTCTACCGAAATTTTTGTTTGCATTTTTACTGCTCCTTCCAACTGTAACCGCGTGCAGTGTTTTCGCCGGCAAGCCCACCGTCATCATCGCGTCGCCGCCGAGCGGCAGTCAATTCCGCGAAAACGAAGAAGTCGCGGTGCAATCCACTTCGACCGATTCCTCCGGCGTTGCGCGCGTCGAGTTGTTGATCGACGGTACAGTCGTCCGCACCGATCCATCGCCCAGTCCCCAAGTCTCGTTCACGCTGATTCAAACGTGGAAAGCGACGCCCGGCACGCACACGATCAGCGTGCGCGCGTACAACACTTCCGGCGCGGTCAGCGAACCAGCCGCCGTCTCGATCTCCGTCGCGCAAGTCACGGTGCCGGTGCTGATCACGCCCACGCCGATCGGCGCGCCCACGCCCATCGCCGCGGCAACTGCGACGACTGCGCCAGCCGGTTGCGCGAACGACGCGCAATTCGACCGCGACGTCACCGTTCCCGATGGCACAACCTACGCGGCGGGCCAAACCTTCGACAAGGTCTGGCGACTTTCCAACAAAGGCACGTGCGCGTGGGGCGCGGGCTATCAATTCGTTTTCGTCGGCGGTACGGCAATGACGACGAACACCGTCGTGAACGTCCCGGCAACTGCGTCGGGCGCGACGGCGGATCTCAAAGTTTCGATGACCGCGCCGAGCACGCCGGGTACCTACACCGGGACGTGGCAAATGCGTTCGTCGACCGGTACACTTTTTGGCGCGCGCGTCACCGTGAAAATCGTCGTGCCCGGCCCGACCGGTTGTGTCGGCACACCGAACATCGCGTCGTTCAGCGCGTCGGCGACGACGATCACCGCCGGGACGGCGATCACGCTCAACTGGGGCGCGGTCACCGGCGCAGAATCGGCGGAAATCGATCAAGGGATCGGCGGCGTCGAAACGCCCGGCTCGCGCGTTGTGAATCCCACGACGACGACGACGTACACGCTGACCGCGAAATGCGGCGCGAACGTCCGAACTGCCAAAGTGACGATCACCGTCAACCCCGCGCCGGTCGCGTGCAGCGGCATGCCGGTCATCACGATGTTCTCCGCGGCGAATACCTCGATCAAAGCAGGAACTTCGACGACATTGAACTGGGGATTGGTCAGTAACGCCGATTCAGTTGAGATCAATCAAGGCATCGGCGGCGTCGCGACGCCCGGCTCTGCGAGCATTTCGCCGATTACGAACACAACGTACATTCTGACCGCAAAATGCGGAACAAATATCGACACGCGCCAAGTCCCGATCACCGTGACTCCGTAACCGGACCAAGGTAGGGGCAATCCTGTGTGATTGCCCTATAACCGAATAAAGAACGAGGCAATCCGATGTGATTGCCCAAATCGCATTCACGCATTTGTTTCTACAAAGGGGGGTAGACAGATGGAACTACGTACGCGTCTCGTTGTTACTTTATCTGTGCTCTGGCTTGCGCTGTTAGCCGCGTGTGCGGCAGCCGGCAAGCCGAACGTCGTGATCATGTCGCCGCCGAGCGGCAGTCAATACTTCGAAGGCGAAGACATCGCCGTGCAATCTTCCGCGACCGACGCGACCGGCGTCGTGCGCGTCGAACTCGTCGTGGATGGCGCGGTCGTGCGCGTCGATCCGTCGCCGACCGCGCAGGGGCAGCCGACGTTTACGCTGATTCAAACTTGGAAGGCGACCGGCGGCGTTCACACGATTCTCGTGCGCGCGTACAACGCGTCGGGCGCGGTCAGCGATCCGGCGGGCGTGTCGGTGAACGTCTTGCAAAGAGTCGCGCAAGCGCCCACGCCCACGCCGACGATTCCGAGCGCGCCGCCGCCGCCAGGGATCACGCCGCCTTCGCCGGTTCCGCCGACCATGGCTCCATCGCCCACCTCGCCGCCGCCGGGTCCATCGTCTTGCACGAACACCGCCGCGTTCGTTCAAGATGTGACGGTACCGGATGGAACGAATTGGGCACCCGGGCAGGCGTTCAACAAGATTTGGCAAGTGCGAAATACCGGCACCTGCACCTGGTCGGGTTATCAACTCGTCTTCGCGAGTGGCGAAGCGATGACGACAAACTCGACTGCCGCGGTGCCAAGCACCGCGCCCGGCGCGACCGCGGATATTTTGGTCCCGATGACCGCGCCATCGAGCACCGGAGCGCACGCCGGTCAATGGCGTTTGAAAAGCCCATCCGGTCTGTTTGGTC
The DNA here is from genome assembly GCA_020723345.1 of Candidatus Aquidulcis sp. Classification (GTDB taxonomy): domain Bacteria; phylum Chloroflexota; class Anaerolineae; order UBA4142; family UBA4142; genus VGOB01. The sequence continues at coordinate 3,383 of DYJA01000016.1, forward strand.
CAACGCTGTCGGTGAGTATTGTCGTGGTCGGCGGCGGTGGCGGCAGCCCACCATCGGGCGGGTGCAGTGGAACGCCAAACATCGCGTCGTTCACTTCGTCAGCCGCGTCGGTCACTTCTGGAAATCCGGTCACGCTGAATTGGGGTGCAGTGACGAATGCCGAATCAGCCGAAATCGATCAAGGGATCGGCGGCATCGAAACGCCCGGCTCGCGCGTGGTCAATCCGACGGTGTACACGACCTACACGCTGACCGCGCGGTGCGGCGCGAATGTCGCGACGCGGCAAGTCACCATCGCGGTTCTTGCGCCGCCAGTCGCCGTGCCTCCGGCACCCTCTTTGTCATCGCCAGCCGAAGGGTGGGTTTTTCGGAATTTCCCGCGCACTGCGACATTCTCGTGGAACACGGTCAGTGCTCCCGGTACCGTAACCTATAACATCGAAATCCAGATCAACACCGGGTCGTGGCAAAACAAAGTCACTCAAACAGGAATCGCAGGCACGAATTATGCCATGTCCGCTTTCTCTGGAGACAACCAAGGGCGCTGGCGCGTCTGGGCGACGAGTTCAACCGCCGGCGAAGGCGCGAAGAGCGATTGGCGTGGATTTTCGTTCAATACCGGCGCGTCGCAGTACGCTGGTACATGGCTGAATAACGATTCGGGAACATCCGGCGTGACGAGGATCATCATCAGTAATTCCGGTCAAACGCTGAATGTTCACCCCTATGGCAAATGTACTCCGACGGATTGTAATTGGGGCACCAAATCCCAGACATTCAGTGGAGAACCGTTTGTCATTAGTGGTTTTCCAAGTGGAGGGTCACATCAACTCACTATCACGCTAAATAATGCTGCCGGTACCAGTCTCAAAGCCGTTGATTTCAATGGCACAAGTACTTTCACCTACTACTTCCACAAGTAGGTACTTTTTATGTTGACTTGACATCGTTGCCCAAGATTTGCACTATCGCACAAAAGTCACCCGGCAAAATCGCACCAACGTCAACAGTGATCATGCCGTCGCTCCGGCTCACATTCACCGCACGATGATCGGAGGCGAGCGAAATATCGCCTGCCTCCGATTTCTTCGAGAGCCAAGATAACGCGATTGGCTAACCCAGGATTATCAACCGGGTCTTGAAAACGCGCGTGATGTATGCTATACTCGGCATGGTTCAAGTTAGCTTGACACTTTTCCAGGACAGAAGACTTGGCGAACTGGACATAAGAGTCAAGAATCCACAGTTTTATGCTCAAAATAGCCACTTCGAGGCACTTGGTTGCCGAAAAATTTCCGAACCGTTGTGCAAAAGTGTCAATCTAACTTTTCAGAGTTTTTGAACCATGCCCTATACTCTGCCCAAGCATTTCGATTTGAATGTTATGGAGAGGAGGCGCCCGGCGATTATCAAATTGAAATTGGCTTTGACCTCATCGCTTGTTGTACGTCTCAGTGCTCGCGCTTGATCGTGGACGACCCCCGACTATTTTAGACCGGGGTAACCTATTCGGTTCAAACGGAGGACATGATGAGCGAATTGTTGGACACCCTGCTGGGATTGGCGACGCCCATCTTGCTCGCGGCGCCCAAGAAAAAAGTCGCGAAGAAAAAAGCGGCGCCCAAGAAAAAAGCCGTGAAGAAGGCGGCGCCCAAGAAAAAAGCCGTGAAGAAAGCCGCGCCCGCACCTGCCGTTGCAGCCGCCCCGGCACCGCCCCCGCCACCTCCACCGCCGCCTGCCGCGCCAGTCCCGCCGCCCACCACGCCGACCTGGCCATAAGGGACATGGCAGATTGATGAGTTTGATTGCAGATTGGATCCTGTGCGCCGCGCGCCCGCTCGTTCTAGCGGCAACCAAAAGCAAACGCAAGCCGATCAAAAAAAGCGGCAAGCGTCCTGCTCCCGCCGCGCGTTCGCGCGTCAAACGCGCGCACAGCAAAAAAACGCGCGCAAAAAAAGCGGCGCGTCCGACCAAGCCCGGACCGCGCCGCGTTGCGCGCGGTAAACCAGTCGCCGGACGCGCGCGCGCGCCACTGCGCGCTCCGGTCGCTCCGGCGGCTGCGCCCAAACCGGCGGAACCCGCGCCGCCGCCGAAACCCGTTCCGCCGATCGGACGCGCGATCTTGCTCTCGCCCGAAAACGAAAAATTCGTGGACAGTTTTCATCCCACTTTCCGGTGGCTTTCGGTCGGGGGCGCGACACGGTACGAAATCGCGTGGGGCGAGGATCCTGCCTTGACTGCGAGTCATACGCTTCTTTCGATCGCAACGGAAGCGACAGTGCCGGCAGAAGAGACCTTGCGGCTCGGGGTAACGTACTTTTGGCGCGTCCGCGGAGGCAACGAAAGCGGCTGGGGGCCCTGGTCGGCGATTGCCTCGTTTCGCGTCTTGGAAGAAATTCCGTAAGTTGTATGACCGATCATGTTGGCGAGGCAACCTTCGTTCTCTTGCGTCGAGTACGAAGTTGCCTTGCCTTTTTATCTCTTACCGGCGCGCGCAAACTATTTTACAAAACTTGTCAACTCGCCTATAATAGCGTCGCTCCAAACCCGGACAATTCTTATTTCAAGGAGGCTGGCTGATGACACGCATTCGATGCCGTGAGCGGCGGTGCATTTTTAACAAGAACGGCATTTGCGCTAGTGACGAAATCGAATACGAGCCGGACGCGGGCTGCCTGACGATGGAAGCGCGCGAAGATGCTGCTGATGAAGACGAAGCATGGGAAGACGAAGACCTGGACGCGGATCTCGAAGAAGAATTGGAAGATGAAGAGGATGAAGCGGACGAGGACGAAGAGTGGGAAGACGAATCCGATGACGAAGACGAATACCTGGGCAGTCGTCCGCGAAGACGCTAGACTGCGCGTGCGCTTTCCTCGCTGAGCCAATGCGGCGCGCCCTTGGCGGCGCGCCGCGCCGTGTTCACACGCGTTGGGAAATTGACCGAGGGCTGAAATGATCGCGGGCGATTCGTTGCTCGACCGCTCCGCGCGGTATTCACGCTGGCACGCCACACGCGCGCTGTTGATCGGCGCGTTTTTTGCGTTGACGCTCGTGGCGCTCCTGGCTTTTCAAGCCGCCTCCGAACCGCTGCGGCTGGAATTGGGCAAAGCGAGTCCCAAGACCATCCTCGCGCCGGAACGCGTCACCTTTGTCAGCGCGATCTTGACGAACGACGCGCGCGCCAAAGCCGAAGCGCAAGTCAAAGAAGCGTACGATCCGCCGGACGCCCATCGCACGCGCGAGCAGGTGCGATACGCGAATCGCGTCTTTGATTATTACGATTCCGTCCGTCACGATCCGTACAGCGCGCTCGACCGCAAACTGGAATGGGTTCAGCAAATCCCCACGCTCACCGTGCCGTCGCTCATCATGAGCCGGACCCTCGCGCTCGATGAACCGGTGTACCATCGCGTCGTCAGCGAAACACTGTACGTGCTCGACCTGACGATGCGCGACGTGATTCGTCCCAGCGATCTCTCTGCCCAATCCGCGCTGATTCCCTCGCGCATCAGTCTCGCGCTCCCCGCCGAACAAGCCGAACTCGTGACGGCTTGGACCCAAGTTTTCCTCACGCCGAATAGTTTCTTCAACCCAATCCGCACGAAGGAGGAGCGCGCCCGCGCGCGCGAAAGCGTCGGCGCGGTGTACCGCACGCTGGAAAAAGGACAAGCCATCGTGCGCGAAGGCGAAGTCGTCACGGCACTCGCGCTCGAAGCGTTGGCGGAAACCGGCTTTCTGCGTCCCAATCTCACCGCCGCCGATTATGCGGGCCCCGGCTTGTTCGCGTTGTTGCTCGCGCTGCTGCTCGCCGTGTTTGTAATCCGCCTGCGTCCCTCGCTGATCGCGCATCCGCGCGCGCTGCTGCTGATGGCGTGCCTGATTCTGCTTTTCGCGGCAGGCGCCAAAACCCTGGGCGACCGCCCCACCTTGCTCCATTATCTCTACCCGCTTAGCGCCGCGGCGATGTTGCTTGCCGTGTTGGTCGATTCCACGATCGCGCTCGGCGCGGCGATAATCCTCGCGATGACATTTGGATTTTTCGTCCACGGCTCGCTCGAATTGACGATGTACGCGCTCGCCGGAGGCATCGTCGCGGCGCTCAGTTTGGGGCGCATCGAACGCCTGCATGTATTTCTGTGGAGCGGCGCGTACGTCGCGGCGGCGAACGCCGCCGTCGTCGCAATCTTTCGCGCGCTCGCGCTCGAAAAAGATTGGGCGGTGTGGAACACGTCCTTGCTCGCCGCGTTGGTCAACGGCGCGCTCGCCGGACTGATCGCGCTGGGCAGTCTGTTCGTCATCGGCAAACTCTTTGGCATCACCACGTCGCTCGAATTGCTCGACCTCGCGCGCCCCACGCATCCCTTGTTGAAAAAATTATTGGTCGAAGCGCCCGGCACGTATCATCATAGTTTGATCGTGAGCCAACTCGCGGAACAAGCCGCGCAGCGCGTCGGCGCGGACGCGCTGCTCGTGCGCGTCGCGGCGTACTATCACGATGTCGGCAAGACGCGCGAGCCGCAATCGTTCGTCGAAAATCAGATGGACGGCATCAACGTTCACGACACGCTCGAACCGAAGACGAGCGCGGGCATTGTGATCGACCATGTGCCGCGCGGCATCGCGCTCGCGAAAAAGTACGGTGTTCCGGAACGCTTGCGCGATTTCATTCCCCAGCATCACGGCACAACGCTCGCGGCGTACTTTCATCGCAAAGCGATCAAAACCAATAGCGGCAACACGGCGGTTGACGAAAAAGATTATCGCTACCCCGGACCCAAACCGCAATCGCGCGAGACCGCGATCTTGATGCTCGCCGACGGCGTCGAAGCGACGACGCGCGCGGAACGTCCGACGACACCGGAACAAATTCGCGCCATCATCGATCGCATCTTCAACGAACGCCTGCGCGACGGGCAATTGGACGAAAGCGATTTGACGCTGCGCGACTTGCAACAAATCAAGGAAGCGTTCTTCGGCGTCCTGCAAGGGTTATATCATCCGCGCGTGCGCTATCCCGAACCGCCGCAAGCAGTTGGCGGTGAACAGTCAACGGTGAACAGTCAACAGTAAGCCGAAGCAATCCCCAAGCCGCGAGTCAAAAATGGAAATCGAAATTCGGGTCAAGTCAAAATTTTCTTCGCGTGTGACACGCGCTCGCCTCGCGCGCGTCGCGCGCAAAACTTTGCGCGCGGAAAAAGCGAACGTCGCGCTGACAATCTACGTCACCGACGACGCGGAAATCCACAAAATGAATCGCGCTTTTCACGGCACTGACGCAGCGACGGATGTGCTGGCGTTTCCGTTTGAAATGGAGAGGCGTTTGATTAAACGCTCCTACCTGGGCGACATTGTCATTTCATACGACCGTGCGCGTGCGCAGGCGCGCACCGCGCGTTGGCGCGTCGCCGACGAATTGGACTTGCTCGCGGTCCACGGTATTTTGCACCTGCTCGGCTACGACGATCGGACGCCGCGCAAACGCGCGCGAATGTGGAAACGGCAAGAAGAAATCCTGGGACGCGTCGCGGGCGCATAACGCGCGGCGGAAGGTTATTCCAATGTCAGTCCTACCCAAACTCGCATGTATGCAAAATCGGCGCGACGAAGCGCCGAATCAAGAATTGGCGAAGGAACTCGCGGCAAAAGCGGATCGCAAAGGGATCCGGGAGATCGCAGAGAATTTGTGGAACAAGGACAAGAATATTCAGTTCGACTGCGTCAAGGTTCTCTACGAAATCGGCTACCTCAAGCCCGCCCTGATCGGCGATTACGCTTCCGACTTTGTCAAACTCTTGTCGAGCCGACACAATCGTTTGGTGTGGGGTGGAATGCTCGCCTTGTCCACTGTCGCCGCGAGCCGGGCGGATCAAGTCTACCCTCACGTGGACAAGATCCGCCGCGCGATGGCAAACGGCTCGGTGATCACGATCGACAATGGCGTCAAGGTGCTCGCGCGCGTCGCTGCCGCCAAGCCAGAGCACAATCGCGAGATATTTCCGTACCTAATTGAAATTCTTGAACATTGTCGCCCGCAAAGTATCGCGCAGTACGCCGAAAGTACGCTGTGCGCGGTGAATGTCCAGAACCGCAAGAAATACATGGCGGTCTTGACCAAGCGGCAAAGCGCGTTGTCTCCGGCGCAATCGGCGCGCATCAAAAAAATACTCAAGACATTGTCAACGGCAGATAAAGTGGAGCGGTTCTTGTAGGTGTTGAAAAGTATTCGGTAATCAGTTCACAGCGTTCAGTAACGAATCACCGAATACCGAATTCTGAAAACTGGATACTGAATTTCCCACACTGCTCGTCAGGGGTAACCATGGATCGAATCGTCGAATGTGTCCCAAACTTTTCTGAAGGTCGGCGCGCGAACGTCGTGGATGAAATCGTCAAGGCGATGACGATGCGCGGCGTCAAAGTTCTGGATCGCGAGATGGACGCGAATCACAATCGCAGCGTCATCACGCTCGCAGGCGATCCCGGCGCGATGGAGGAAGCGATCTTTCGCGGCATCGCGGCGGCGGCGCGCGTGATCGATCTCGACGCGCATCGCGGCGAACACCCGCGCATCGGCGCGACCGACGTCGTGCCATTCGTGCCGATTCGCGGCGTCGCGATGGAGGATTGCATCGCGCTCGCGCAGCGTCTGGGCGCGCGCGTCGGACGCGAATTGGATATTCCGGTGTACCTGTACGAACGCGCCGCCATGCGCCCCGAACGCCGCGACCTCGCCTCCATTCGGCGCGGCGAGTACGAAACGTTGAAGCAAGAAATCGCGATGAATCCCGAACGCGAACCCGATTTCGGTCCAAAGAAAATCGGCAAAGCAGGCGCGACGGTGATCGGCGCGCGTCCGTTCCTGATCGCGTACAACGTCAATCTGGCGACGAATGATGTGCAGGTGGCAAAGGACATCGCTAAGATCGTGCGCGAAAAAGGCGGCGGTTTGCCGAGCGTCAAGGCGTTGGGATTCGAGTTGAAGGATCGCGGCATCGTCCAGGTTTCGATGAACCTGACCGATTTCAACGTCACGGGAATTCTGAAAGCGTTCGAGACGGTCAAAGTCGAAGCGGAACAACGCGGCGTGCCGGTACTCGAAAGCGAGATCGTCGGACTCGTGCCGCTCGAAGCGTTGACGCAACTCGCGGCGCACGCGCTCAAATTGCCGGCACTGAACGTGAGCCAGGTTGTGGAAATGAAATTGTTTGGGGAATGATCGACCAAAAACCCGTTTTCTGCGAGAAAACGGGTTTCTACACCACTACCATCTTTTTCGTCACGCGAAAGAAGATTACGAGCGCGACGAGGAACACCAGCGCGTACTTTGCCACATCTGCGATCCCCGTGTAATAATCGCCCGTCGCCAGACGCGTCACCATTTGAATCGGCGCGGCGTCGATGACCGAACTCACACTCGTGGCGATGACGATAAAAAGCGAATAGACGAACTGCGAGCGTTCGCGGTCGTGCAGCGTGGTCGCGGTGAACGCCGAGAGGACGATGTTCGTCGCGGCGATGAACGCGGCAAGCAAAAGCACCAAGCCAATGTTCTGAATGTCGATCCGGTTCAGCCGCAAGAGCGCGAGCCACAGCACGCATTGCGCGAGCGCGACGACGAACGCCGCAAAAATTTTCGCCGCAAAAATCGTGTTGAGCGACAACGGCGCAGAGTACAGCGTTTCCAACGTGTGCGTTTCCAATTCCTCGGACAGCGAGTCGATCACCAAACTGCCCGCGACGAACGCGGGAAAGAGCATCAACATCGGAATGATCACCGAGTACAAAAACTGGAACGTCGTGTCGGGCTGACCGGGAACCTCCGTATAGTTGACGACGACGCCGCGCTCTTGCCGCAAGGAATTCTCGTACCGTTTGAGCGGCTCGCGCAAAATCAACAGGATGAACGACGCGAACGTTTCCGAACGCGGCAAAATCATTTTCATTTCAACCGGCTCGAGCGTGTCGGGCGGCACGACCAGCATCACGTCAATCGCGCGGCGCTCGAATGCGCGGGTCGCGTCGGCGGCATCCGCGAATAAACTCACGCGCAGATTGCCGTCGCGCAAATAGCGCGCCAGCGGCGTATTGAAATCGCTCGTCACGACGCCGACGCGCAGATTCATCCGCGCGTTCACGCTGATCGATTCGGGATCGTACAGCGAAAGCAAGCCGATCAGCAGCGCGGACGAAAACGACGCGACGAACAACTGAATCGTGATCGCGATGACGATCGTTTTCTCGCGCGTGATCGAACGCCATTCTTTTTTGACGATGGCGAAACCTGCCCTGAGCGAAGTCGAAGGGAGCGCGGTCATTGGATTCCTCGAATCAAAATCAGATTGTACAGCGCGTGCGCGAACGCGCCAACGAGAACGGCGAACGGATACCGCACACGGAATCGCGTCGTCAAAAGGCAGACGATTGACGTGAAGACGAAATGCGCGGCGAGCGGCACCGGCAGCAAGCCCGTGTTGAATAGCACGCCCGCGATCCGCGATTGCGAGACCGCGCTCAGCGTCACGAGAAGCAGACCCTTCTCCCCAGCGAGGAAACCGAGCGCGGAAAGAAACGCCAACACGAGCATTTGCCGCGTCGAGCGCAGCAGACCGCGCTCGTGCAGCACCGCGATCCCGGCTGACTTTGCCACTTCTTCAATCGTCGCGGCGACGCCCATGATCGCGCCAATCATCAACGTCGTCGGCAGGTTGAGCGAGATCGCGAGCGCGATCAACTGCGCGACGTAGACGAGCGGAATGAGCAGGAGACTCAAGACAAAAATCGACGCGGACAGATGATCGCGGTTGATGATCAGAAAAATCGCGTCGGCGAGTTTGCGATGAATCGGGCGAAAGCCCATCAAGTATTCTTCGTTCAGCACGCGCGTGCTGACGTACAACGCCAATGCAAAAATCAAAACGAGCGGCGTCGCCGCGAAAAGATATTCCTGCAACCCGAACGGTTCGTTGCGATACATTTTCACCGCGAGCGTGATCGGCGACATGTACGCCAGATCGCTAATGCCCGAAAACATCGCGGGCGTAATCAAATACGCGGTCGTGACTGAAGTTGCCAACATCGAGATAAATGTGGTATCTTTGAACGTGCGATAGAGCATCGGCACTATCAAATAAATACCGAAAATGAAACAGACCGCGGGCGCAAAGATCGCGAGCGCGAGCAGGGGATCGCCGCGCGTCGCCACGGCGATGACCGCGACGCCCACGAGCGAAAAGGTGACGTACGGCAGCATTTTGCCGATGATGATTTGAAACGGCGTGATCGGCGCGGACAAGAGCATCGTCAATTTGCGATTTGTCTTTTCGTCCATGAAACCGCTGGTAAAAAAAACGCTGACGAGAAAGACGGGCAAAATAAAAAGAAACGCGAGAATCACTTGCCCGAAGGGATTGGGCGGCGTGGTCAGCGACGGAACGACGATCTGCCGGTCGGTCAGCGACTTGATCTGTGGTAACGCGCCGCTTGCGGCTTCGCGAATTTGTTCGCGCACGGCGGCGTCGCTCGCGCTGGCGGGCGCGGCAGTCGATTGCAGCGCGGGCGTGGGCGTCGCGAGCATTTCGGCAAACGATTGCGCCGCGTTGACCGCGTCGAAATAGTTGACCTCGATCCGCAGCGGAAACGCGTGCGCGAGATCGAATTCCGCGTTGACGCGCGCGGTCTCGCGTTTTTCCAAGTAGCGTTTGAGCGCGCCCGCGGCGTACAACGATTTGTCGTCGCCGCGCGTCAAGACCTGCGCGCCGTCGACGAAAACATCAATCGCTTTTTGATTGAGCCGGGCGACGCCCGTCGCGCGATCCAGGATGACGATGCTGAATCTGCCATCGCGGATTTCAGGGGCGTCGGGCGAAACGCCGACGCGGTAGATGCCGGCGCCGATGGTCGGCGGCGATTGCAGCGTGAACCACGCCAGGACGAGCGCGCCCAGCGCGAACGCGATGAACGTCGCGCGCGCGTCGCCGCCCACCCGGGCGCGCAGGCGCGTCAATTCGCGTTTCGAGATCGTGAGAATGTTTCGCATTTTTTCTAGAATGTCATTGCGAGGAGCATCGTGAGCGGAGCCGCGGAGCGGCGCAGTCGAACGATGCGACGAAGCAATCTCCACCTTGCGATGCGGGGAGTGCTTCGGACAAAAACCGTCCTCGCAATGACACAGAAGGTTGTATGATCGAACTGGAACAGGTTACCAAACGGTACGGCAATTTGTTCGCCGTGAACGCGCTCGATCTGCAAGTGCGCGACGGCGAAATCATCGGCATCATCGGGCATAACGGCGCGGGCAAGAGCACGACGCTCAAGATGATCGCGGGATTGATCGCGCCGACGAGCGGCGTCGTGCGCGTGCTGGGTCGCGATATGGCAAAAGAGAGTACGCTCGCCAAGCGCGACATCGGCTATCTGCCCGAAGAGAATCCGCTCTACGAAAACATGACCGCGCGCGAATATCTGACTTTTTTCGCCGAGTTGTACGGGCTGCCCGCGGCGAAAACGCGCGCGCGGATCGACGAACTGCTCGGCTCGCTCAACTTGCCGGAGAAGGACAAACTGACCGGCGAGTTTTCAAAAGGAATGCGCCGCAAAGTCGCGATTGCGCGTTCACTCTTGCACGATCCGCGCGTCTTGATTCTCGACGAGCCGAACTCGGGGCTTGATCCGCTTACATCGTTCTTCATTATCAATTATCTCAAGACGCTCAAACGTCAAGGCAAGACGATCATTTTGAGCGCGCACAACCTTTTTCACGTCGAGTACATCTGCGACCGCGTGGCAATCATCAAGAATGGGCGAATGATCGTGTGCGACACGATGGATGCGATCCGCGCGACGTTGGGCAATCGCGAATATCAAGTTGTTTTCCGAACGGACGAACACTTGGAGTACGAGCGCAAAGACGGCAACTATGTTTTTCGCACGAGCGATGTCGGCGCGATGGCGGAAATCTTGGGTGAGATCTCCGAGAACGATTGGGCGTTGGTAGATTTATCGGTGCAAGAATCCGCGCTGGAAGAAATCTACGTGCGGCTGATGACGACTGAACGGCAGTGAGTATAGCATAGCGATTGGAAAAGTCAAAGGATGCGTGGACAAGAGGAGTCCATTATGCAGCACGCCAAAGACAATTTGCCAGCGCCAAAGTTATTCCTCGCAGGATACGCACTCGCGGCTTGCGGCTTTGGACTGATCTTGGTGATCTTGCGCTTGCCCGATCAACTTGTGATCGTGATGGTCGCGCCGGTCTTGTTCGCCGCCATGCGATACGCGCAACGGATTTATCTATGGGCGTTGATCATTCTGGCGATTCTGGCGCTGAGCGTGACGCGGCAGATTTCGATGCACTTTCCATCTTCACTGGCGACCATCATCGTGGGCAGTTTGACGCTATTTCTGATTGGAGAACTTGTCTACCGTCAGACGACCGAGCGCGTCCGCGCCGAACAAGAATTGGAAGCCGTCCGCCAAGCCAGTCTCACCCTCACTTCAAGTCTGGACTCGCATGCCGTACTCGACGCGCTCCTGGAAACGACGTTTCGCCTGCGCCCGGGCGCGCAAGACGCGCACATCTACCTATATCAGAACGAGCGCTTGTCTTTTGCTGCCTCGTTGTGGGAGAACGGGAGCAAAGGTCACCAATTTGCCGAACCGCGCGCCAACGGTTTGACGTATACTGTCGCGCGCAGCCGAAAGATGATCGCAATTTCTGACATGCGCGCGCATTCTCTGTTTGCGAACGCGCCGGGCACGATCAAAGGCGCCATCGTCGGGATCCCGCTCAAAATCGGTCACCACGTCGTCGGCGTGATGAACATCGCGTACACCAAACCGCGCGCCTTTTCGGCGAGTGAACTGCGCGTGCTGGAACTCTTGGGCAGTCATGCGGCAATCGCGATCGATAATGCGCGCCTGTTCGACGAAACGCGGCACCGCGCCGAGCGCATGGCGGTCCTCAACGAGATCGGACAAGCGCTGACGGCGACGCTCAAACTCGAAGAACTCTATCGGGTGATCTATCAGCAAGTCAGTCGCGTCTTGAGCGTGGACACATTTTTCATCGCGCTCTACGACGAATCGCAAAGCGAGATTCATTTTCCATTCCTCTTGGACGACGAGCGCGAACTGCCGAGCGTCACGCGCCCGCTCGATCTCGGACCCACCAGTCAAGTGATTCGGACGCGCGCGCCCTTGCTCTTAAACCGCACCAGTGATCTCGCGCGCGTGGGCGGGGCGCACTTTGGAAACGTCGGCAAGCCCAGTTGCGCGGCGTTGTACGTGCCGATGGTCGCCGGCGCGCGCGTCGTCGGCGTGATCTCGACGCAAAGTTACCGCGAGGACACCTACCAACCCGAGGACGTGCGCGTGCTCGAAATGATTGGCGCGCAAGCCGCCATCGCTTTGGAAAACGCGCACTTGTACGAGCAAGTGCAGCAACTCGCCATCACCGACGAACTGACCGGCTTGTTCAACCGGCGCGGTTTGTTCCAACTGGGTCAGCGCGAAGTCGAACGCGCGCTACGCTTCAAGCGTCCGCTGACCGCGATCATGTTGGACATCGATCATTTCAAGAACGTAAACGACTCACATGGACACCCGGCCGGCGACCGCGTCTTGCGCGCGCTGACCGAGTGCTGCCGCGAAAACGTCCGCACGATCGATATCGTCGGGCGGTACGGCGGCGAAGAGTTCGTCCTGCTGCTGCCCGAAACCGATCTCGCCGATGCCATTCCGGTTGCCGAGCGTCTGCGCGTTTCCGCCGCCAGTGCCAGCGTGTCGTTCGGACGCGAACATTTGCAATTCACGATCAGTTTGGGCGTGGCGGAATTGACATCCGAGATTCCGAATCTCGCCGCGTTGATCGAGCGCGCGGATCAAGCGCAATATCTCGCCAAGCAATCCGGGCGCAACCGCGTTCGCGTATATCAATAGCAGAGACGGCTCCCATGCCATCGTCAGGTTATTGTTTAGACTTTATCGGAAATAGTTTTGGACACAGATGTACACAGATGAACACAGATTGAAAACCCTAAAAATCAGTGTTTATCAGTGTCAATCTGTGTCCTATCATCTGGTTTTTGATTACTTTGTCCGTAAGGATTCTTCAATGCCTCAGTTTGAATTTCACATCGCGCGCCGCGCGCGCGAAAAGTACCAGTGCGACGACACGCTTTTTGCGCTGAGCGGCAACGTCATTCTAGCGAACGTGCGCGCGGCGCGTCGATTGGCGCAGCAGATCAACGCCGCGCGCGATCTCGTCGCGCATCCCGAGCAGGCGATCCGAGCGGGTCAGTTGAACGCGATGGGCTTGATCGACGAGTTGCTGCACTATATCGTCGCGCAGTACCGGCAACAGATCAATCCGCGCGCGATGGAAAACGCGCTCGCGCACCTGGAACGCGCCATCGGCAAAAACGCGGTCGACGCCGCGCTGAAAAAATTCGCGGACGAATTTCCGAACGTCGCGGTCTATCGCGGCGAAATGGACGCGGCGAAGTTTCTCGACGGCGCGACCGACGGCGTGCCGCATCGCCAGATCATTCTCGAAGAAATGTTGATGTTGTGGCTCGCGAACGAAAATCCCGCATTCGCGCCGTTCCTCGAATTGTTCGACGACACTGCGCTCGAAAAAGCGACTGCCTACCAATCTCTAATCTCCACTCTCCACTCTTTCTTCGAGACGCAACCCAAGTTCGGTCCCGACAACCAAAACTTGATCGATCTGCTCCGCGCGCCCGCGCGCGCGTCGCCGCATTCGCTCGAAGGGCAACTCGAATTCATGCGCGCGCGCTGGCTCGCGCTCATCGGCAAATATCTGCGCGTGTTGCTGACCGGACTCGATTTGTTGAAAGAAGAAACGCGTCTGCTGTTTTTCGGACCAGGGCAAGCGCGCGCGCCTGAATTCAGGCGCGGTCGGCGCGGCGTCTACGACGGCGAATATCCCGAATACGAACGCTTTAGCCGCGATCTCGATTGGATGCCGCGCCTGGTGCTGCTTGCCAAAAGCACGTACGTCTGGCTCGATCAACTCTCGAAAAAATATCAGCGCGCGATCACGCGGCTCGATCAAATTCCCGACGAAGAACTCGACTTGCTCGCGCGGCGCGGCTTTACGGGCGTGTGGCTGATCGGCGTGTGGCAGCGCAGTTCCGCGTCGAAACGGATCAAGGAATTGTGCGGCGCGCTGAACGCGGAAGCGTCGGCATATTCGGTCTTCGACTATGCTGTCGCGGACGATCTCGGCGGCGACGCCGCGCTCGGAAATTTGCAAGCGCGCGCGTGGCAGCGCGGCATCCGTCTCGCCAGCGACATGGTGCCGAATCACATGGGCATCGATTCGCGCTGGGTGAGCGAGCATCCCGATTGGTTCATCGCGTCCGAGTACGCGCCGTTTCCCGCGTACTCGTTCAACGGCGAAAATTTGTCGCGCGATCCGCGCATTGGAATTTTTCTCGAAGATCATTATTTCAATCGCAGCGATGCGGCGGTCGTCTGCAAGCGCGTCGATTTTGCGACGGGCGACACGAAATACATTTATCACGGCAACGACGGCACCAGTTTTCCGTGGAACGACACCGCGCAGTTGAATTTCCTCAAGCCCGAAGTGCGCGAGGCGGTCATCCAAACGATTCTGCGCGTCGCGCGCCAGTTCCCGATCATCCGGCTCGACGCGGCGATGACGCTGGCAAAGCGGCATTATCAACGCTTGTGGTTTCCCCAGCCCGGCTCCGGCGGCGATATTCCATCGCGCGCGGAATTTGGCTTGACGAAAGAGGAATTCGACGCGGCAATGCCGCAAGAATTTTGGCGCGAGGTCGTGGATCGCGTCGCGGCGGAAGCGCCGGATACGCTCTTGCTCGCGGAAGCATTCTGGCTGATGGAAGGATATTTTGTCCGCACGCTCGGGATGCACCGCGTCTACAACAGCGCGTTTATGATCATGCTGCGCGACGAGGACAATGCCAAGTATCGTTCCGTCATTAAAAACACGATCGAGTTCGATCCAGAAATTCTGAAACGCTATGTGAATTTCCTGAACAACCCGGACGAAAAAACGGCGGTCGAGCAATTCGGCAAGGGCGACAAATATTTCGGCGTGGCGACGATGATGGCGACGCTCCCCGGTTTGCCGATGTTTGGACACGGGCAATTCGAAGGACTCGCCGAACGGTACGGCATGGAATTTCGCCGCGCCCTGTGGGACGAGCAAGCCGACGCGCACCTGGTCTGGCGGCACGAGCGCGAGATTTCGCCGCTGCTGCACCGGCGGTATCTTTTCGCGGGCGTCGAGAATTTCTTGCTGTACGATTTTTTCACGCCGAATGGCGCAGTCAACAAAGACGTGTTCGCGTACTCGAATCGCTTTGGCGGCGACCGCGGGCTGGTCGTTTACCACAACAAGTTCGCCGACACACGCGGCTGGATTCGCGCCTCGGCGGCGTACCTCGACAAAGCGCAAAACAAACTCGCGCAGAAAAATCTGGGCGAAGGACTCGCGTTGTCCGCCGACGAAAATTCCTTCGTCATCTTTCGCGATCTCGTCGGCAACTTGGAATATATTCGCAGCGGCAAAGCATTGTGCGGGCAAGGTCTGTACGTCGAACTCGGCGCGTACCAATGTCACGTCTTTCTCGATTTTCGCGAGGCGCGCGACGACGCGCAGCATCCGTGCGCGCGCTTGTGCGCGTCGTTGAACGGACGCGGCGTGTCCAGCATCGACGACGCGCTGCGCGAATTGCGCCTCCAACCGATCCACCAACCCTTTCGCGAACTTGTCAACGCGGGAACGCTGCGGCGTTTGCTAGAGGCGCGCAGCAGACCGCGCAAGAGGCAAACTTGGTTCGGTTCGGACGCGGAACTGCTTGACAGCATCCAACAAAAATATCTGCGACTCGTCCGCGCGATCAAACAATTCAGCGGCGGCAGCGGCGACGCGATTGAACTCGCGGCGCAAATGCGGCGCGAGTTGGAAGCGGTGCTGCAAATGACGACCGCCGACCGCCGACCCTTCGACTACGCTCAGGGCAGACTACCGACCGCCGCGATGAAATATCTCCGCGCGAATCTCAAGGAGGACGCGGCGCGGGCGACACTGTGCGCGTGGGTGTTCGTCCACGCGCTCGGGCGCGCGCAGGGCGAACGCGATGACGCGGCGCGCAGTCGCGCGTGGTTGGACGAGTGGCTGCTCGGCAAATTGATCGCCGACGCGGTGCAAGGGCTGGGACTGAGCGAAGAACATGCGTGGCGCGCCGTCGAAATGATCAAGTTGATGACCGCCCACCAACAGTGGTACGCCGTCGAGGTGAGCGCGTCGCGCCATCGTCCGCGCGCGCGTCCTAACCGCGCCGCCGCGCTGCTCGACGCGTGGTTCGGCGATAACGCGACGCGCGAATTTCTGCGCGTGAATCGGTACGAAGAAACGTGGTGGTTCGACAAAGAAGCGTTCGAATCGCTGCTGTTCTGGATGAACGCGGTCGCCGTCGTCCGCTTGAGCGCGGACGCGTCGCGTACATCGAAGAAAATCGCCGCAGAAATCATCGCGGTGTACGATGCAGTGAAAAAACTGCGCGCGGCGGAACGGAAATCGAAATACCAGGTGGAGCAGTTACAGGAGGCAGCCGCGCGCCTCGTCACTGAAACGCCATCATCCACCACCCCGCGATGCAAAAATACGGACCATACGGAATCGCCGCGGTCAGCGCGACCCGGCGATGGACGACGAGTTGATACGCGAGAAACACAAACGCGCCGAGACCGCCGAGCAAGATTGTGTATAGAATCGCGGGAAACACGTTCGGGAAACCGACGACGACGCCCATAAACGCCGCAAGTTTCACATCGCCTTGACCGAACGCGCCGCCTGAAATGTGAATCTTGCGCGCGCGCGCGAAAATTTCGGCGAAGAGGTAAATGCCCAGAACGATGACGAACGCGCTCACCCCGCCGAGGAGCGGCAATCGCCAATTCGGCTGCGCGAGCGGGCTGGCAATCGCGGCGAAGAGCGTCGCGGGCAGGATCACGACATCGAAAATCAGGCGATGTTCCAAATCGGTGACGAGGACGACGAGAAAGACGAATGTGTAAATTGCCGTCAGCGCGAATTGGATCGTCACGCCGAAACGCGCGACGAGAACCGCGAACGCGAGCGCGGTGACGACGACGACTATCGGCGCGCGCAAGCGATGTCGGACATTCGGCAGCGCGCGCGCGGCGACGAGATGATCGGCGACACGATTGACGATAATCCCGACGATCAAACCGAGTAACGCGCAGAGAAAAATCTCCATTGTTTGACAAAATCTCCCCTGGCGGTTATGATGCAAACATGCTCGAACCACCGCCAGTCCAAACGCCCCATCGGCACACGCCGTTGGATCGTTTGAGTTTAGTGACTAGTCTCGTCCTCGTCGGACTGACGCTTTCGCTGATCCTCGACTTGCCTTCTCAGCGGATCCTGTTCTCGTTCCTGGGTTCGGAGGCGAGCATCACCGTCTCCGGCACCTGGCTGATCGCGACGCTGCTCGCCGCGCTGACCGCCGCCGGCGTCAATTCCATCGCGCGCCAGCACCCGCGCGTCCATCTCGCCGATACGCGGTATATCTTCATCCTGTGGATTTTGCCCGCCGCGATTGTCGTCACCGCGACGCTGCTGCTTTCGTTCGCCGACGTGCGCGCGTACGGCGTATCCGCGTTGATTCTCGTCGCGCTCGCGGGCGCGTTTCTGGTCGTCGCGATTATTGGCGAATACCTGACAATCGATTTGAACGACCGCGTGTACAGCGCAGCGCGTCTGGGCGTGAATCTCGCGGTGTACCTCGTCGCGCTGATTTTGTTTGCGACCGTTTACAGTCTCAAAGTCCGCAGTCTCTTTTCTGCGCCCGCCATCGGGATCGCGGGCGGATTGCTCGCGCTCGAATTGTTACGCAGCAGCGAGG
This sequence comes from Candidatus Aquidulcis sp., assembly GCA_020723345.1. Lineage (GTDB taxonomy): Bacteria > Chloroflexota > Anaerolineae > UBA4142 > UBA4142 > VGOB01. Next base: position 21,325 of record DYJA01000016.1, read on the forward strand.
CGGATTTCGGACGCACCTGGTTGTACGCCACCGTCATCGGACTCACGATGGCGGAAATCGTGTGGACGCTGAACTATTGGAATCTCTCCGGCTTGATCGGCGGCGCGTTTCTCCTCGTTTTCTTCTACGCGTTTACCGGCATCGCGCAGCAATATCTGTGGAATCGTCTCAACCGCATCGTCTTTGCCGAATTCGCGCTGATCGTCTTCGGCGCGACGGCGCTCCTCTTTTGGCTGCGCCCGCGTTAGTACCATAGTGCGTTAGTTCGGTAGTTCGATAGTTGATGCGAGGAACTATCGCACTATTGCGCTATCCAACTATTGCGCTTTGAAGTTCAACCACACCGCGCCTCCAATCACCATCCCCCCGCCAAGCAACTGCAACCATTCCAATCGTTCACCCAGAATGACGAACGCGAGAACGCTTGCCAGCACCGGTTCAATCGTCGCGAGAATGCTGGCGTTACTCGCCGGGACGCTGCGGAGTCCGGCGGTGAAAAACCAAATCGCGCCAAGCGTCGGACCAAAGACTAAAGCGAGCAAATAAAGCCACGTCTGCGGATGCTGGATCAGTGGCGCGAACGCGTCTCCGGTTTGAAACAGCGCGAGGAACAACGCGCCGAAAAGCAGTTGGTACGTCAACGCCGTCCAGGGCGAATACTGCTTGACAATCGCTTTGCTGAAAATTGTGAAAAGCGCGTACGTGAGACCCGCGCCCAGCCCAAACGCGATGCCGACGACGTTCAGACTCAATTGCGCGGGATCGTACGCGCGCGCGACGAGCGCGCAGCCGCCGAACGCGAGCGCGAGCGCGCCGAGTTTGCGTGCGTCCAGCGCCTCGCCCCACACGCGCCACGCGATCAACGCGACGAACGCGGGCGCGGTGTACAACAAAACGACCGCCATCGTCACCGTCGTTTGAATGATCGCCTGCGCGTACAACCAATAAAACGCGCCGATCCCGATCATGCCATAGACGACGAAAATTCCCAGCCCGCGCCGCGTCGCGCGCAACTGATCGCGCCGCGTCAACATCATCGCGCCAAGTGAAATGATCGCGGCGACACCCGCGCGTAAAAACGCGATCGTCAACGCGGGGAGACCGGATCCGTCGTGGAGCGCGCGCACCAGCAATCCGATCATGCTCCACAACATCGCCGCGACGATGACAAAGAGGTAACCGCGCAACGAAGATTGATTCATGAATGAACGTAGAATACCATCACGCGCGCCGCGTGTCAAACAACGAAAAATTGACTATCACCACCTCTCGCGATAAAATGGAGTCAAACCCTGTGAACATCGCCGTAGGTGCCGATGAAAAGACTCTTTCCCTCTTTGTCGCGTTGGGCGCGCAATCCGCTCGTGCAATTCACTCTCGTCGGATTGCTGATGTGGTTGGCGTATCTCGATCTGACGCTCACATATCCGCTCAAAACGTTCGTCGACAAGTATCCGCTCACTGACTTTGGCAGAGCGAATAATTGGAGCCAGTGGACGCTCGCCGATTTTCTGTTTTCGATCTTGGGCGCGTTCTTGCTCTACCTGATCGCGTGGCGAATCGTCAGCCGCCATTCGCAAGATCGCCGTCTGCTCTGGTTGGCGCTCGCGTTCGCGCTGCTTTTTGGCGTGACGCTGCTCGTGATGTACCCCGTTTCTTCCACCGATATTTTCGAGTACGTCTTCCACAGCCGCATTCTGGTTCACTACGGACAAAACCCGCTCGCCGTTCCGCCGATGGTGTTCCGGGGCGATCCCTTCTTGCCGACCGTGAACTGGCAGCGCCATCCTTCGCCCTACGGACCACTGTGGGTGCTGCTAACGGTGCCGGGCTCGTTGATCGCGGGCGATGATCTGATCCTCAATCTCGTCTTGATGAAGGCATTAGCGGTGATCTTTTACCTGGGCTGCGCGCTCGTGATTGCGGCAACTCTGCGTCACAAAAACCCAGGACAACAGATCATCGGGACGCTTCTCTTTGCGTGGAATCCGCTTGTCTTGTTCGAAGCACCGGGCAACGGGCACAACGGAATCATCATGATGTTCTTCGCGTTGCTCTCGATCTATTTTCTCGTACGGCGTCAATGGTTGTGGGTCATCCCCGCGCTCGTGGCATCGGTTCTGATCAAGTACATCACCGCGATTTTGCTGCTGCCGTTTCTGGTCTATTGCTGGCAAGCGCAGAACGATCGCGCGGCGCGTTGGCGATACCTCGGCAGGACGATTGCGCTCACCGCGTCGTTCGTCGGCGCGCTGATTTTGCCTTTTCTGCAAGTGCCGCAAGGACTGCTCGAAGAAGCCAATTTTTACAGCGCGCTCGCGATTCCTTCGCTGGCGTACAATTATTTGCGCGGCATCCACGGCAACGACATCGCCAAGATTCTGACGATCAGCGTGTGCGTCTTTTCGTATCTCGTGCTGTACGCGCTCAGCGTGCGAACATTGACGCGCGAACAACGACCGCACCGCCTGCTCGTCGTCTGCACCTGGTTGATCGTCGCGTATCTCGGAATCGCGTGCATGCACTTTCAACCCTGGTTCGCGATCTGGCCCATCGCGCTCGGCATCTGGGTGAGCCATCCGCTCGCGCGGCGCGTTCTCGTCGTCTTCACCGCGTCCGCGCTCTTGTCGTACGCGGCGAATTTCGTGTGGATTTGGAATTATCGCGCGTGGCAAATTTTGCAAGTGAACGCGATGTTCGTCGCGGTCATCTTCGCGCCACCGCTGATCGTCGGATTGGTGAGCCGCATACAAGAAGCGCACCATACATTCGCGCGATGGCGCGCAGTCCAAACATAAAGGGGAATGATTCGAATGCTACCAACTACAGCCGACATCGTAATCATCGGCGGCGGATGTATGGGCGTGAGCGCCGCGTACTATCTCGCCGCGCGCGGCGCGGGACAAGTCGTCTTGCTCGAACGCGAAAAATTCTTAGGCATGGGTTCGACGGGACGCAACGCGGGCGGCGTGCGCTACCAATTTTCGACCGAAGTGAATATCCGTCTCTCGATATTTTCGCTCGCTGTGATTTCGCATTTTGAAGAACTGTGCGGCATCTCCGCGTGCTATCATCCGATTGGCTATCTTTTTTTGTTGCAGACCCCGAAAGAAGTCGAAGTGTTCAAGGCGAATGTCGAATTACAACGACGCGTCGGCGTGCCCTGGGTGCGCTATCTCGAACCGCGCGAAATCGCGCAACTCGTTCCGCTCGTCAATCTCGACGGCGTGCTCGGCGGGACGTTTTGTCCGCGCGACGGTCTCGCCGATCCGAATAGCGTAACGCAAGGATTCGCGAAAGGCGCACGGGCGCACGGCGCGCAAATCGAAATGGAAACAACGGTCACGGGAATCAAAACCGAACGCGGACGCGTCGCGGCAGTCGTCACCAATCGCGGCGAAATCGCGACGCGCACGGTTGTGAATTGCGCCGGACCCTGGGCGGCGCAAATCGGCGCGCTGGCGGGAGTCGACATTCCGATCCTTCCCGTGCGCCGCCAATTCTTCACGACGGACGCGCTGCCGCAGATTCCGCGCGAGCACACTTTTGTCATCGAATTCGCGACGTCGCTGTACTTTCATCCCGAAGGCGCGGGCTTGCTCGTCGGCATGTCGAATCCCGACGAAAAGCCCGCAGACACGTACGCGATTGACGAGGATTTTCACTGCAAAACGCTCGAACGCGCGATTTACCGGCTGCCATTGTTGGAAAACGCGTGCGTCGCGAGTCAGATCGCGGGCTTGTACGAAGTGACGCCCGACGCGCATCCGATTCTCGCGCAAGCGCGCGCGCTGTCGGGATTTTACATCGCGGCGGGATTTTCGGGACACGGCTTTCAACATTCACCCGCGACCGGGAAAGTGATGAGCGAACTGATCCTCGACGGCAAAGCGACGACGATTGATATCTCGATGCTCGACCTCGAACGGTTTGCGGAGGGACGGTTGGTGCAGGAAGTGAATGTGGTGTGAGAAAGGGATTGCCCAATTTCCTCAAACGTGGTAGAATTTGATTGGGAAAATGTCCGTGATAAAACCGATGCGTTTTTCATTGCACGCCAGACTGAATCTCCGCGACCGTGAGATTCCAGAGGAAGAGGTAGAACGCGCTTTGCAACAACCAGAATTTATCGCTCCTGGGTATGCCAATCGTGAGGTCTATCTGCGCCGTTATCAAGACAGCGTACTGGCGCAGGAAATGCTTCTCCGCGTGGTTGTTGAGGAGACAGAGACCGAGCGCGTTGTCGTGACAATTCACAAAACGTCGCAGATCGCGCGCTACTTGAAAGGATTACTGAAATGAAAGTTGTTTACGATCCTGAAACTGATACGCTAACAATCACGCTACGCGACGAGCGCATCCGCGAATCGGATGAAGTGCGTCCAGGTGTCATCGCGGATTTTGGCTACGACGGGCAGATTGTCCGCTTTGAGATTTTGTCCGCGTCGAAAGTGGTTACGCGCCCCAAAGCAATGGCGTTTGAATTGCAAGAAGCAGTTGCATAAGACAAATTGACATGCCGCGCTCCCTGTGTTAGAATCGGCGACGTATGAAGCAAAAGAACCTTGCTGTTCTCGTCGTCATCGAAACGGCGGCGCTCGGTCTCGTCGCGATGGGCGCATTTGGCGTGCTGATGGATCAGTACGAACGCGCGCAGAACAAGATCGTCGAACGTACAGCCGTCGCGCGCGCCACCCAAGTCTTCGTCGCGATGCTGACCGCGACGCCGCCGACCGCGACGCCCACCCGCACAACCACCGGCACCCCCACGCGCACCGCGACGCCGCCATTTTCTCCAACACCCTCCAGGACGCCGACGCCGCTGATTTCGCCGACGCCTTCCCTCTCGCCCACGCCTTCGCTCTCGCCGACGCCGCGCCCTACGCGCCCGCCTACCTCGCCGCCGACGAACGCGCTGACGCAGTGCGACACGATTGACGACTCGGGTAACTATCGCTTGACGACCGATCTCACCGCGAACGGCGAGTGCATCAAAATCAAAGCGAGTTACGTCGTGCTCGATTGCGCGGGGCACGCGATTCGCGGCACGAACGACACCGGCTATGGCATCGCCATCCGCAAGTACGGTCTGCTCAATGCGCAAACGCCCGGCTACGTCGAAGTCCGCAACTGCCGACTCTCGAATTTTCTCTACGGCATTTACGTTGAAGCGGGAAACAAGTTGGTGATCAGGGACAACGACAGTTCGAATAATTTCGACGACGTGGAGCCCGGGTCGCGTTTTGGCAAATTCTTGGGCATGACCGAAGGCGGCGGCATCCGCCTGAATCACACGACCGACTCCCAAGTGCTGAACAACACGACAAACACGCAAGCCATCGGCATCGACGTTCGCAATTCCAGCGGCGTCGTCGTGCGCGGCAACACCTCGTCGAACAATTCGGCGTGGGGCATCAACTTTGTGCGGACGAACAACAGCGAAGCGTCCGGGAACACGACGACGGACAACGTGCGGAAATGCACCTGGGGCGCGGGCACCGTCGGCTTTGGCTGCGACGCGGGCGGCATCGTCTTGCAGGATGGCTCGAACGGAAACCTGGTCGCGAACAATTCCGTGACCGGGCGCAACGGCAACGGCATTTTCATCAAAGCGCACGCGATGCCATGCGGCAGCAACAACACGATCACCGGCAACACGATCAACTCGGTGCTGTACAATTCGGTCGAACTGAGTTTCTGCACCGGCAACAAAGTCAACAACAACCAGATGCGCGATTCGCTCGACGGTGTCTGGTTGGGTTTTGCAAACAATTCCGAAATCCGGGGCAACGTCATCGCGAATATGCGGAATCACGGCGTCATTTCGTTGAACAGCCGCGGCAATACCGTCTCCGGCAATCAGATCATCAACAGCAACGAAGCGATCTACTTTTATTCCGAAGAGTACAACCGGACCGAGTACGGCTGGCTGCCCTCCGGCGATTACACGTCGCACAGCAATTGCCTCTGCGGCAACACGCTGAGCAACAACACAGTTGGCGTACACCTTTTGGATTCGACCGAGAACCAGGTTACCGGCAACACGTACCAGAACAACAATCGCAACCTTTTGGTGCAAGGCAGAAACCACGGCAATAATTTGCAGGGACGCTTGCAGTTTCCATTTGGACAAGCGTTGGCGATGTTGCTCTCCCGCTGAATAACTCGCGCGCGCATGGCAACCGCAGAGACGCAGAGAACGCAGAGGTAAAGTTTTTCTCTGCGTCTCTGCGCGCTCTGCGGTTAATTTTGCCAGTCACTCGAATCGTTGCGCGATAGGTCAACTTGGATTATAATGGCAAGCGAAACAAAGCATGGAAGGAAAGTCCTTTGGAACTATCGAACGATCCTAACGCGACCATACCCAATCCCGATGCGCCGTTCGGCGCGCCCGAGTCTTTGCCGCAACCGGCGAAGCCCTCTTGGTGGAGCAATTTGGGATCCGCGCTGCGCGAATTGGCTGAGACGCTCATTTTGACGCTGGTAATTTTTCTCGTCATTCGCTTCGCAGTTCAAAATTTTCGCATCGAAGGTTTGAGCATGGAACCCAATTTTCACGACGGGCAGTACCTGTTCGTGAATAAACTTTTGTACATGCTCCAACCACCCCAACGCGGCGACGTGGTCGTCTTCGTGCCGCCGAACAACAACTCGCGCGATTTTATAAAGCGTGTGATCGGCTTGCCCGGCGACCGAATCGAGATTCGTTCCGGCGCCGTATTCATCAACGGCGAGGCGTTGAATGAGACGTACCCGCTCAACCCTGCATCCTATTCGACCGGCTCGCTCGTCGTGCCGCCGGACGAATATTTCGTGCTCGGCGACAATCGCAACTATTCGAGCGATTCGCACTCGTGGGGCACCGTGTCCAAAAAGAGCATCATCGGCAAGGCGTGGTTTTCGTACTGGCCCCCCCAAATGATGGGCTTGGTGCCGGACTATACGTCCGCGGCTGGAAAATGAATGCGGCATCCTGAGCGGAACAACGTGGAGTCGAAGGACATCACATTCTTCGACTACCTCTTCGACTCCGCTCAGAGTCCGCTCAGAATGACACCGCAGGAAAAATCCCCGTGACCATCAAGGACGATGAACTCCAACAAATCGTGCGCCAAGTCGTGACGCGCGTCCTCGCCGAACAAAACGCGCCGTCATCGCCCGCGCCTGCCGCGTCCGCGCAGAAGACAATCGCGATTGGCGCGGATCACGGCGGCGTCGCGATGAAAGCCGATTTGACAAAGTACCTCAACGAACTTGGCTTCGCGGTCAACGATTGCGGCACCTTCTCCTCCGATCCGGTTGACTATCCCGACATCGCGTACGCGGTCGCGAAACTCGTGAGCGACGGCGCAGCCGCGCGCGGCATCGTCATCGACGGCGCCGGCATCGGTTCCGCGATGACCGCGAACAAAGTGCCGGGCGTGCGCGCCGCGCTCTGCTACGATCTCTCGACCGCGCGGAACGCGCGCGAGCACAACGACGCGAACGTGCTCACGCTCGGCGCGCGATTGATCGGCGCGGGACTCGCGCGCGACATTGTCAAAATCTTTCTCGAAACCGAATGTACCGAAGCGCGCCACCAGAAACGCGTCGCAAAGATTATGGATGTGGAAAAGCGGTATCTGAAGAAATAGAGGGGATAAGAAGGCATAAGAGGGCTTGAGAAAGCAGAGAAGGCGAAGAAGGCGCGCCCTCTCGCCCTCTTGCCCTCTCTGCCCTCTCCGCCTTCTTCTGCCCTCTTCTCCCTTCTTCTCCCTTCTGTCCTTTCAGGATGAAAACTATGACAATGCCCGAAACGCAAGTCCAACAAATCACCCAAGCCATTCTCGACGCGCTCAGCCGCTACACGGTGCCGCCGTGCGGCGTCGCGGAAGCGCACGGCTGTACCGATTGCCAATTCTGCGCGCAGAAATGTCCCGAGCGCGTGCGCCAAGTGCTCGACGCGGGCGCGGCGCGTATTTCCGCGCGGACTGGAGTAACTGTGGTGCCGAAAGACATTACCAAGTTCATCGATCACACTTTGCTAAAACCCGAAGCGACGCCCGCCGAAATCGAAAAGCTGTGCAAGGAAGCGAAAGAGTACCACTTTGCCGCCGTGTGCGTCAATCCGCCGTACGTCAAACAATGCGCGGCGTTGTTGCGCGGCACCGACGTGACCGTGTGCGCGGTGATCGGCTTTCCGCTCGGCGCGCACACGACCGAGACGAAAGTGTTCGAGACGAAGCAAGCGGTCGCCGACGGCGCGCGCGAAATCGATATGGTGATCAACATCGGCGCGCTCAAGGCGAAGCAGTACGATTTCGTCCGCGACGATATTCGCGCAGTCTGCGACGCGACGCACGCGGGCGGCGCGATCCTCAAAGTGATCATCGAAGCCGCGCTGCTGACCGACGACGAAAAAGTGCGCGCGTGCGAATTGTCGAAAGAGGTGGGCGCGGATTTCGTCAAAACGTCAACGGGCTTTGGACCCGGCGGCGCGACGGTCCACGATGTCGCGCTGATGGCGCGCACGGTCGGTGCGGAGTTGGGCGTGAAAGCGGCGGGCGGCATTCGCAACTACGAGCAAGCGCAGGCGATGATCGCGGCAGGCGCGACGCGCATCGGCGCGAGCGCGGGCGTCAAGATTGTGGCGGAAGCGCGCGCGAGTAAGCAGTGAACAGTGAACAGTGGGGCAGTATTCAGTGTTCAGTATTCAGTAGCAGGCGGACGCCGTTCCGTGCGTGGGGAGGCAAATATGGGAATCACGTATATTGATGGTTCGGTCGCGGGACCCAAAGGGAAAAAAGTTTCGGTGCGTTTTCTTGTGGACAGTGGAGCGAGTTATACCTTGTTGCCACATTCCGATTGGCAAGCGATTGGATTGAAAGCGAAACGAGAAATGGATTTTACGCTTGCGGACGGCGCGATTGTCAAGCGCAACATCTCTGAATGTCACATCACATTACCGCAAGGCGAGGGACATACTCCTGTGATTCTCGGCGAACCAGGGGACGAAGCGTTGTTAGGCGCGGTCACACTGGAAATTCTTGGACTCGTGCTCAATCCATTCACGCGCACTTTACAACCAATGCGGATGATGCTGGCATGAACAAAATCAAAATCACTTCTGGCGACATCACCGCGTTCGCGGAACTGAACGACTCACCGACGGCGCAAGCGATCTGGGACGCGCTGCCGATTCAAGCGCAAGCGAATACCTGGGGCGACGAGATTTACTTTGCGATTCCCGTCAAGCGCGGACAAGAAAAAGACGCGCGCGAGGTCGTGCAGATGGGCGAACTGGGCTATTGGACGCCTGGTCACGCCTTTTGCATTTTCTTCGGGCGCACGCCCGCGAGTCGCGGCGACGAAATTCGCGCGGCGAGCGCGGTCAACATCATCGGCAAAGTGGAAGGCGACGCGCGCGTGTTCAAGAAAGTGAAAGACGGCGCGGAAATAGCGTTGAGCAAGGCAAACGCCCCCGAATTTTATTCGGGGGCTAACGAGATGGAAACCCGATGAATTGGGTGGGCGCGCAATCGGCTTGAGCCGATTTCCACCTGATTAGCCGTCGAATTGATTCGACGGCGTTCGGCGCGGAAATAGCGTTGAGCAAGGCAAACGCCCCCGAATAAAATTCGGGGGCTAACGAGATGGAAACCCGATGAATCGGGTTAGCGCGCAATCGGCTTGAGCCGATTTCCACCTGATTAGCCGTCGAATTGATTCGACGGCGTTCGACGCGACAAGGCGCAATGAAAATCTTCGTCAGTTCCACCTACGTTGACCTAATCGAATACCGCAGGGCGGCGGAACGCGCGATCAATCTGCTCGATCAGCAATTCAAAGGGATGGAGTATTTCGGCGCGCGTCCCGAAGAACCGAAAGCCGCGTGCCTCAAAGAAGTCGAGCAGGCGGATGTGTTCGTCGGCATTTACGCGCATCGCTACGGATTCGTTCCCGACGGCGACACGGCATCCATCACCGAGCAGGAATTCGAGCACGCGAAAAAACTCGGCAGACCGATTTTCTGTTATCGCGTGAGTCCGAAACAACCCTGGTTGCTTGAGTTCGTCGAAAAAGACACGGACAAGCACAAGCCGACGGAAAAACTCGCCGCGTTTTTGAAGCGCATCGAAAAAGATTTCGTGCGGAGCAAGTTCACCACGCCCGACGATTTGCTCGCGAAAATTTCGGCAGACTTGTCGCGCCACCTCGTCGAGCGCGGTCGAGTCGCGCGCATCACGCATCCGCTTCCGCCTGTCCCCTATTTCGTCCACACCTATCCGCTCCAAGCCCACTTTACGGGGCGCGTAATCGAACGCGCGGAGTTGGCGGATTGGATGGGGCGCGACGCGCGCGCGGCGTTCGTCCTCGAAGCCATCGGTGGGATGGGCAAGACCGCGCTCGCGTGGGTGTGGACGCAGGAGATTTTTTCGCTCAACATTCCGATTGCGGGCGTTTTTTGGTGGAGTTTCTACGCGGAGCGCGATTTCAGTCGCTTTCTCGATAAAGCGATTGCGTACGCGAGCGGCGGCACGATGGACGCCCAGCAAATTTCTTCCGACCGCGACCGCGTGGACGCGCTGGCGAATCTCCTGCGCCAATCGCGATTCCTCTCCGTCCTCGATGGATTCGAGCGCGTGCTGCGCGCGTACGCGCGGATGGACGCGGCGTATCGCGGCGACGCGGTGGACGCGGACGCGCGCAACGATTATCGCGCCTGCGCCGATCCGAACATCGGCATATTTTTGCGATGTCTCGCGAGCGGCGGGACGCTGACGAAATTACTCATTACCTCTCGCCTATTTCCCCGTGAACTCGACGATTTAGCGGGTGTTCGCCTTATGCCGCTGACGGGGATGAATCCAGACGACGCGGTCGAGTTTTTTCACAAGCAGGGAATCAACGGAACGCACACCGAAATTGAAACCGCGGGCGCGGCGTACGGCTTTCATCCGCTGACGCTCCGTTTGCTCGCGGGCGCGCTGAAACAAGACCCGCGCTATCACGCCGATATTCGCAACGCGCCGAGTGTGGAGATGCGCGAGGCGGACAGGGACAAGCGAATGCAAAGGATGTTGGAGTTTGCGTACGACTCGTTGCCGCCGCAAGAACGAAAATTGTTGAGCCAACTCTCCGCGTTCCGCAGTCCGATGAAGTACGAGACGATTCGCGATATTTTCGCGGGCGGTAGGGGCAGTAGGGGCGCAATTGAATTGCGCCCCTACGATGACAACGAAGACGAACTGGCGCACGCGATTTCCAACTTGAGCGAGCGCGGCTTGTATATGCGCGATGCCGCGACCGACACATTTGATTTGCATCCCGTCATCCGCCGCTATTGCTACGACATGCTTGCCGACAAACCGCAAACGCACGCGATTTTCATTGTCTATTTCCAAAAGATTGAGCCGCCGCAAAAAATCCAAACGCTTGCCGACCTGCAGCCGACGATTGAACTCTATCACCACACCGTCCGCGCGGGGCGATATGATGAGGCGGCGCAGTTATTCAACTCCCGAATTTGGCGCACACTATACTATCAACTTGGCGCGTACCAGACTCAAATCGAAATTCTGCGTGCGCTTTTTCCTGATGGCGAGGATAATCTGCCGCGTTTGAAAGATGTAAGTATCCAAGCGAAGGAATTAGCTGAACTTGCTAGTGCTTATTCGCTTGTGGGACAACCGCGTCGCGCAGTTCCTCTGACTTTGAGACACAACGATTTGAGAGAAAAAGCGGGCGACAAGAAAAATCTCGCCATCGGCTTGGGGAACGTCGCAATACAGCAACTTGGCATAGGCGAACTGAAAGCGGCGGAGCAGAACCTGCGGCGCAGAATCGAGATTTGCCGCGAAATCAAGGATGAGTTCAACGAAGCCATCGGGCATCAGGAACTTGGGCGCGTGCTGGCGTATCGCGGTGAGTTTGCGGAGGCGGAGCGGGAGTTGGACGCAGCGTTTGAGATGTTCGGGAAGCAAAACGCCGTGCAATCGCAAAGCGTTGTGTCCGCATACCGCGCGCTCCGCGCCTTGCTGATGGGCAATGCGTCCGCCGCGCTTGCGTCCGCTCGCAAGGCGCGCGAGTTCGCGGAGGAAGACGCGCGGACGGACGCGCCGACCGAACGCGATTTCATTCGCGCGGAGTGGATGATTGGCACGGCGTTGGTAGCGGAGGTATCGTCGGTAGGGGCGAAGCATTTTTCGACTCCACTACGCTCCGCTCAGGATGCTTCGCCCTTACAACGCGCCTCGCCCTTACAACAGGCAGAACACCATCTCGCCGAAGCATTATCGCGTGACCGCGCCATCGGAATGGTGGACATCGAAGCGGCGATTCTGTTGGAGTTTGCGAAATTGCGGTTGGTGCAAGGAACGACCGCAGACGACCGACGGCAGACCGCCGCTGTCACCCTGAGCGGAGTCGAAGGGTCGGCGGTCGGCGGTCAGCAGTCGGCGGTCGCGCCGTTGATGCAAGAGTCGCTCACGTTCGCGCGCGAGGCGCTGGAAATCGCGGAGCGGTGCGAGTATCGGTTGGATCAGGCGGAGATTCATAATTTTTTGGCGGAGTGGTGGATGACGACCGCCGACAACCGACGGCAGACCGCAGATCCTTCGACTTGGCTTCCTTCGACTCCGCTGCGCTCCGCTCAGGATGTGGCGGTCGGCGGTCAGTCGTCGGCGGTCGCACAAGCGCGCGAGCATGCGGAACGCGCGAAAGAACGCGCGTGGTGCGATGGTCCGCCGTATCATTACAAGGTCGCGTATGAGCGCGCGGAGAGTTTGTTGAAAGAGATTGACAGGGTGACACGGTGACATGGTGACACGGTGACTTATTCACCTTGTCACCCCGTCACCTTGTCTCCTTGTCCCGAATTCCAATCAAGGAGCAACACAATGCCAAACTACGTCGCGGCAGTCGATCAAGGCACAACTGGCACGCGTTTTATGATTTTCGATCACGCGGGGCAAGTCGTCGCGTCGCATTACGAAGAGCATCACCAAATTTATCCGCAACCCGGCTGGGTGGAGCACGACGCGGGCGAAATCTGGGATCGCACGCGCACGACGATTGGCGGCGCGCTGGCAAAAGGCGCGCTGAGCCATGCCCTGAGCGAAGTCGAAGGGGGAGCGACGTCAGGAGCGGAGTCGAAGCGCACGCTCCACGCGAGCGATCTCGCCGCGATTGGCATCACGAACCAGCGCGAGACGACCGTCGTCTGGAATCCGAAGACGGGCGAGCCGTACCACAACGCGATTGTGTGGCAGGACACGCGCACGCAAGCGATTTGCCAAAAATTGATTGACGACGGCAAATCCGATTTCATTCGCGCGAAAACCGGCTTGCCGATTGCAACTTATTTTTCCGCATCCAAAATCCAGTGGCTGCTGGAAAACGTGAGGGACCTGCGCGCGCACGCGGAACGCGGCGAAGCGATCTTCGGCAACATCGACACCTGGGTCATCTGGAATCTCACGGGCGGCAAAAATGGCGGCGTCCACATCACCGATTACACGAACGCGTCGCGCACGATGCTGCTGAATTTGCGGACGCTCGATTGGGACGACGAGTTGCTCGCGCTCTTCGACATTCCGCGCGCGATGCTGCCGCAACTCCGCGCGTCCTCCGATCCGAAACTGTACGGTTATTCCGACGCGCTCGGTCCCGTCGGCGGACGCGTGCCCATCTGCGGCGATCTCGGCGATCAACAAGCCGCGCTCTTCGGACAAGTCGGTTTCGACGCGGGCGAAGCGAAGAACACGTACGGCACCGGCTGCTTTTTGCTGTTGAACACCGGCAAAGAAATCGTCCCTTCGAAATCCGGTTTGCTCACCACGGCGGCATCGAACGGGCAAACCTGTTTCGCGCTCGAAGGTTCGATTGCGATTGCGGGCGCGGCGGTGCAGTGGCTGCGCGACAATTTGAAGATGATCGCGAACGCGGCGGAGACGGAAGAAATCGCGCAATCGGTCGCAGACACGGGCGGCGTGTACTTCGTGCCCGCGTTCAACGGGTTGTTCGCGCCGCATTGGGATATGTACGCGCGCGGCACGCTCGTCGGCATCACGCGCTATACCGCGCGCGAGCACATCGTCCGCGCGACGCTCGAAGCAATTTGCTTTCAAACGCGCGAAGTGATCGAGGCGATGGAAAAAGATTCCGGCGTGCCGCTCAAAACATTAAAAGTCGACGGCGGCGCGGTCAAAAACAATTTCCTGATGCAGTTGCAAGCCGATATTCTCGGCGCGCGCGTCGTGCGCCCCATCGTCAACGAAACGACCGCGCTCGGCGCGGCGTACGCGGCAGGACTCGCGGTCGGCTTTTGGAAATCGCTCGACGAACTGCGCGCGAACTGGGGCGTGGATCGCGTCTTTGAGCCGCAATGGGACGCGGCGCGGCGCGAGGCAAGTTACGCGGGATGGAAGAAAGCAGTCGAACGCGCGAAGGGGTGGTTAAAATGATGCGTGATACGTGAAAAAGAGTCACGTATCACGTTTCACGTTTCACGTTGTGTTGTGTTATAATCGCCGCAGTGGAAACAAGGAGGCGCGCATGAACCTCGATCAAGCCGTCCAATTGTTGAACTGGTTGGACGAAGAACATCGCAAAGACAAAACGCAAATCGCCGAATTGGCAAGTCAGCTGACTCAGCAGTACACGCTCGTCGCCGGATTGAACAAGACCGTGCAAGACCTGGAAGAACGACTCGCGCGCGTGCAGAGTCAGGCGCTGCGTTATGCCCAACTCGAACAAACCGCCGGGCAGACCAAAGCCGAAGTCCAAATGTTGCTCGAGCAACACAACAAGCAGCGCGCGCTCGCCGAAGAAGAACAATTCCGTCTCCGCCAACTCGAACGCGAGCGCGCCGATCAGATTTTGAGCACACTGCAACTGCAAATCGAAGGACTGCAGCAATGGCAGCGGTCGATCACCGGCGACCACGAACTGATCAATCGCGCCGATCTAACCCTGGGAACCTTACAGCGCGAGGTCGAAGAACAGATTCATCGCGACGAAGAATCGAACCATCGTCTGCAATTGCTCGAAGAGTGGGTGCCGCGCTTTGGGCAAATGGCGACGGAGCAACGCCAACTGAGCGAACGCTTGACGAAGGAACGCGCGGAAGCTGTCGAAGCCGCGCGCCGCGCCGAACAACAGCGCGCGCGCCACATGGCGGAATGGGCGGAGCAAATGAAAGCGAGCCGCCGCGAAGTGGACGAGTGGATCACCCAAATGCGCGCGATTCAGGAACAACACAAAGACAGCCGCAAGATTTACAACGAGATGCAAGAACTCGAAGAACGACTCAAGCAAACCGAAGCGCGCCTCCTGCAGTGGCAGCGCCTGCTCGAAGAGACGCGGCGCAAAGAACGCGATCAACTCCTCGCCGACGTGGACAAGCGCTGGCAACAACAGTTGGGCGAGTGGCAATTCCTGCGCGACGAATGGACCAAACGCCTCTCCGCGATCACCGATCGCGTGGGCAAACTGGAAGATTGGCGACCCGAAGTGGTCAGTCAATTGCACGACCTCGTCGAGAAAATGGAGCGGGAACATCGCGAGCGTTTGGTGATGATGGTGGATGTGGTCAAAGCGGAAATCGATCTTCAGCGTTCGCACGCGACCCAAGTCGACAAAGTTCTCAACGAACTCATCACCCGCATCGAAGGCGAAAAAGCCGGCGCCAAGTCAAAGATCAAAGCCGCGGCGTCTGCCGCGACAGGAGCGTGACGCGTGCGCGTCGTCGGTACCGCCGGACACGTCGATCACGGCAAGTCGACGCTCGTCAAAGCGTTGACCGGCATCGATCCGGACCGGCTCAAAGAAGAAAAAGAACGCGAGATGACGATTGACCTGGGTTTCGCGTGGCTCACGCTGCCCAGCGGCCAAACCGTCAGCATCGTCGACGTGCCGGGACACGAGGGGTTCATCAAGAACATGCTCGCGGGCGTCGGCGGAATCGACGCGGCGCTGCTCGTGATCGCGGCGGACGAAGGCGTGATGCCGCAGACGCGCGAGCACCTCGCGATTTTGGATTTGCTCCAAGTCAAAGGCGGCGTCGTCGCGCTGACGAAAAAAGACGTCGTCGATCCGGAATGGATCGAAATGGTGTCGGCGGACGTTCGCACAGAACTTGCCGAGACAATCCTCGCGAACGCGAAAATCATTCCCGTCTCGTCCAAAACGCGCGACGGAATCAAAGACCTCCTCGCCGAATTAGATCGACTCCTCGAAACGGTTGCCGCGAAAAACAATTTGGGCAAGCCGCGCCTGCCGATTGACCGCGTCTTTTCGATTGCCGGGTTCGGCACGGTCGTGACCGGCACGCTGATCGACGGCAGTTTCGCGGTCGGGCAAGAAATCGAAATTGTGCCCGGCGGCAAGCGCGGGCGCGTGCGCGGTTTGCAAACGCACAAATCGAAACTCGAACGCGCGACGCCCGGCAGTCGCGTCGCGATGAATCTCTCCGGTCTCGCGGTCGAAGACTTGGCGCGCGGGCAAGTTGTCGCGCTGCCCGGCACGCTTGCCGCGACGACCTTGCTCGACGCGCGCGTGCAATATCTTGCGTCCGCGCCAAAAGCGTTGGAGCATAACGCCGAGGTGGATTTCTTCACCGGGTCGGCGGAAGTGCCCGCGCGCGTCCGCTTGCTCGATCATGCGGAACTAAAGCCGGGCGACATTGGTTGGGTGCAACTGCAACTTGCCGCGCCGGTCGCGGTCGCGAAGAACGACCGCTTTATCATTCGCTTTCCATCGCCGAGCATCACGATTGGCGGCGGCGTGATCGTCGATCCGAACGCGACGACGCGCCATCGCCGCTTCAAGCCCGACGTGATCGCGCGGCTCGAAACGCTCGCGCGCGGCACGCCGGACGAAATCGTTTTGCAATTTCTCGCGGCGCGCGGCGCGCACCCTGCCGACGCGAAAGAAATCGCGACTGGCACCGGCTTGAGTACCGAAGTTGTCGCGCAAGCATTGACCGCGCAAGCCGCGAACGTCGTCGCGCTCGGCGCGGCGTACATCACGCTGCCGAATTGGAACGCGCTCGCGGAAAAAATTCGCGCCGCGCTCGACGAGTTTCATCGGCAGAATCCGCTGCGCGCGGGCTTGTCGCGCGAGGAATTGAAAAGTCGGCTGGGGCTTGCGCCGCGCGTCTTTGATCGCGTGATCGAACGCGCGACGGCGGAAAATATTCTGTCCGCGAGTGAAGACCTCGTGCGGCGACCGGATTTTGTCGTCAAGTTCGCGCCCGAGTTGCAGAAAAAGATCGACGCGCTCCTCGCGCAATTCGACCGAGCGCCGTACGCGCCGCCGTCGGCGCAAGACGCGGAAGCCGCGATTGGCGCAGACGCGGTGAACGCGCTCGTGACGCAAGGCAAACTTGTGCGCCTCAACGATCAAGTTTTGCTCGCGCCGAAAGCATTCAACGCGATGCAGGACTGGGTTGTCGCGACGATTCGCGCGCAGGGCGAGGTGACTGCCGCGCAAGTGCGCGATCAATTCAACACGAGCCGCAAGTACGCGGTTGGCTTGCTGGAATATCTCGACACGATCCGCGTGACCAAGCGCGTGGGCGATGCGCGGGTGCTGCGATGAATGACGAGCGACGACCGACGACCGCCGACCCTTCGACTTCGCTCAGGGCGAGCCCCCGAGTGCCGCACGAGTCGCGGAATTTGTCGAGCGCGATTGAAACACCCAATCGCGTTCGGCGCGCGATGAAAAGCAACGCGTCCGCGCCATCGCCGATTCGCCGCGTGTGGCTGGAACGCTTTGCGCGCCTCGCGCTGATCGCGGCAATCGGCGCGGTCTTTGGCGCGCTCTGGTTCGCGGTGACCGGCACACCGCGCCCCGCGCAAGTGATCGCGCTGGCGCCCGCGCCGCTGCAAACGCTCATCCCCACGCTCATTCCGATCCCGACTTCGACGCCCACCCCCACGCCGACGCCGCTGCCGCCGCTCGTCGGGCTCGTCGCCGGACATTCTGGCGGCGAGGATCCCGGCGCGAACTGTCCCGATGGCTTGCGCGAAGTGGACGTGACGACCGATGTCGCGCGGCGCGCGAAAACACTGCTGGAGGCGCGCGGTTATCGCGTGGACATTCTCGCGGAATTCGATCCGCGCTTCAGCGCGACCAAACGCGATTACGCGCCGAACGTACTGCTCGCGATTCACGCGGACTCGTGCGTGTACTACGCGTCGGGCTACAAAGTCGCGCGCGCGTCGAACAGCGCGTCGCCGCAAGAGGAAGACCGCCTGGTGCGCTGCGTCAGTTCGTCGTACGCCGCGGCGTCGCAATTGCCGTTTCACGAGGGGAGCATCACGACGGCGATGACGCTGTATCACAATTTGATGAAGATCGATCCCAAATCGCCCGCCGCGATCATCGAACTGGGTTTTCTTGGATCGGATCGCGCGACGCTGGTGAACAAACGCGAGCAACTCGCGCTGGGAATCGCGAATGGCGTGGAGCGGTTTTTGCAGGGGAGCGGGTGTCAGTAGGACAGTGAACAGTCAACAGTGAACGGTGAGCGATGATTACGGATACGCGGACCAGAACGCGACAGACGATCATTGACATCGCGCAGCGGCATCAGCGCGGCGGCGCGGGTAGCGCGCTCGCGTTCCTCGCGGAAAGGACGACGCAAATGGCGTGGCTCGATCTTTCTCCGATTCTTTCTCCGATTCGGTGGGCAGTCGTCGGCGCGGCGGCAACGCGGCTGTATATGCCGGAACGCGCGACGCGCGATTTGGACGCGGCGATTCGCGCCGAAGACGCGCCCGCCGCGCGCAAAAAACTCGCCGACGCCAAATTTGTTTTTCAAGGTGAATTGAGCATCGGCGGCGCGACGTGGCGCGCGCCGAATGGACAAATGGTTGACGTGATCGAAGGGCGCGAAGTGTGGTGGCGCGACGCGCTCGCGGAAGCGCAAACGAATCGCGACGCGCAAGGACTGCCGATTTTGCCGTTGCGCTATCTGGTGTTGATGAAATTTCAAGCAGGTCGTGTGCGCGATCTGGGTGATATAACGCAAATGCTGGGACAAGCCGATGACGCCACACTTGACGCGACACGCGCGTTGTTCAAACAGTATGCACCAGCAGATCTGAATGATCTGGAGAGTTTGATAACGTTGGGAAAGTTGGAAGTGAACAGTGAACAGTCAACAGTGAACAGTCAACAGTGAACAGTCAACAGTGAACAGTCAACAGTGGGACGGTGGACAGACCTTCGAGGTTTCGCGCAAGCGCCTCGAAGGTCTTTTTCTACATGGGAGGAGTTTTGCTCGCGCCGAGCATCACGTCTTTGACTGCTGCGCCGAGGTCTTTGATCGACTGCGTCGTGTTCGATTTCGCCGTGGAAACTTGACGCGTCGCGGCTTCGACGAACGCTTTCGTGATGCCCTTGGTGCCTTCGACGACGATGCTGCCGAGCAGCACGACCGCTTCCGCCGTCGCGGATTTGCGGAGCGCGCGACGATCCTCCAGTACGAGCGCGGAGCAATACCGCCGCGTGATCACGCCGACGCGCAGAGTCAACAGCGCGTTCGCGCTCCCCTGCAAAATCGAATTCGCGAGGAGCGTCGCCGCGATGTTCAAGCCGGGAATCGCGCCCGCCGCCGATCCCAGGACGCCGGAGACAATCGGCTGGACTTGCTCGCTCAGATCAATATCGGCGATACTGCTCGCGACAAACGCGGTCGCGCCGACGTTCGCATACAGGTCGAGCATTTCGCGCAGCGTTGGACGCTGATAGTACACGTGCGCGACTTGCCAGATCAGGCGCGTCTGCGTCACCAACACGAGCAAGCCGTCGAGGTTGCCGTTCTGCGAAATCGCGGTGCTGGTGAAGACGACGCCCGCGGTGTTCGTGACGATCTCTTGCGCGCGTTTGTCGAGGAGTTGCAGCGCGGCGTCTACTTCTTGGCGATTTGTGACGCGGAGACCTTGCTTTTTCAGGATCGCGTTTTGGTTCAGGCGTTGTTGCAGCGCGATCAGATGCTGCGGAAATTCAGGCGCGGTTTCAGCGCGCGGCGGACGCAACGGCTTGGGCAAACTGACGAAGAGGACAATCGGCACGACGATGCAAATCGCGTAGATCAGAATCAGCGTGAAGAGGAGCCCCAGCCCCAAACGCGGATCGATCATCGCCGCGAGATTGACGATTTGCGCGGTTTGGTTGACGACGGTGATGACGAAGCCGACGACGATCAAAAGGGAAACGAAAAAGAAAATGCGCGAGAGCGTGGTTTGCATGATCCCTCCTCAAAGTGACGACCGCCGCGCGAAAGATTACAACGGACTGGATCGGATTGAACGGACATTTCCGAAGACGCACGTCCGTTAAATCCCATTTCGTCCGTTATCATCCCCTGCCGCGCGCGCGAAAGATTACAACGGACTGGATCGGATTGAACGGACAGAGATCTAATACAAGGCGCGTTCATTCGCCGCTTGCGGCGCGTCGCGCCTCAGTCAGTTTTTCGGTTCCATTTGGGTCAGCGAGCGCGAGCGCGTCGAGCAGCCACGCCACGCGCGCGACGATGCCCGCGTCGCGGTTAATCGCGCGCGCGGCGCGAAACGCGGCGACGGCGTCGCTTACGTAGGGGCGCAATTGAATTGCGCCCTTACCTTCACCCGTACCACACAGTGACAACCCGCACAGCGCCACGCCCTTGGCATCCAGCGCGTCGTACAATTCTGGCGTCTGCGCCAGCAACGCGTCCGCGTGTTGAATCGCGGCGGTGAATGCTTCGCGCGCGTCACCCAAACCCGAAGAGTCTCGGAGACCCTTCGGGTTTACCGCCGCCTGCCGCAACGCGATGACGCCGAGGAGCGCGAGGACGTTGTGATTGTTTTGCGGCTCGTCGTACTGGCGCGCGGATTCTGCGGCGGCACGCGCGGCTTGGAGACCTGACAGGTTTTGGAAACCTGTCAGGTCTGTTTGCACGGCGTACAGTTGCGCGAGGGCAAGACCCCAGCGCGCATAATTCTGAATTGTGGTCAATCCAATTTCATCAGCGATACAAGCCGCTTGCTTGAATGATTCCGTCGCGTCATCGAATTTATTTTGGTCAACAAGCACATCTGCCTTGTTGTTCAAATCAAAACTTTCGCCGCGTTTGTCGCCAATCTCGCGCGCAATCGCCAGCGCTTGCTCGTAGAACTGGATCGCGCGGCGCGTCTCGCCCAATTCGGCGTAACGGTTGCCGAGGTTGCCGAGGCGAATGCCTTCGCCGCGTCTATCGCCAATCTCGCGCGCGATCGCCAGCGCTTGCTCGTAGAACGCAATCGCGCGGCGCATCTCGCCTAACTCGCTGTACGCGCTGCCGAGGTTGCCGAGGTGGTTGCCTTCGCCGCGTTTGTCGCCAATCTCGCACGCAATCGCCAGCGCTTGCTCGTAGAACTGGATCGCGCGGCGCGTCTCGCCCAATTCGGCGTAACGGTTGCCGAGGTTGCCGAGGCCTGCGCCTTCGCCGCGTTTGTCGCCAATCTCGCGATCAATCGCCAGCGCTTGCTCGTAGAACTGGATCGCGCGGCGCGTCTCGCCTAACGCGCTGTACGCGTTGCCGAGGTTGCCGAGCCAAACACCTTCGGCTTGGCGATTTTTTCTTTCGCGCGCGTTTGCAAGTGCTTGCTCGTAACAAGAAATGGCGCGACGTGTATTGCCAATCGCGGCTAATGCTTGCCCCAAGTTGCCGACACTCTGTCGTTTCAAATCAGCGTCGCTGATTTTCCCCTGCAACTTCTCGTGCATCTCCACCATCAATCGGTAATGTCCCCACAACAGCAGGTACTCACCATCAATCTCCAACACCACACTCGCCGCCGTGTCGTAATCCTCTGCCGCACAGCGCAAATCAAACTCGTTCAACTGCGGCTCAAGGTCCGCCAGCGTCTTCCACGTCTCGCGCGGCTTGCGCGTCTGGGCAAAATAATCGGCGGCGCGCGTGAGCAAATCGCGTTGCGTCCAACCCCCATCCCCTGCCCTTCCCCCGTTCGGAAATTCGCCGAACAGGGGAAGGGAGTTTGCCCCCTCCCCTGTTTTCGATCCTGAGCGGAGCGCAGCGGAGTCGAAGGATTGAAAACGGGGGAGGGTTGGGGTGGGGGTCACACGCGACCACGCGTACTCGCGATCCGCGGGATGC
This sequence comes from Candidatus Aquidulcis sp., assembly GCA_020723345.1. Classification (GTDB taxonomy): domain Bacteria; phylum Chloroflexota; class Anaerolineae; order UBA4142; family UBA4142; genus VGOB01. The sequence continues at coordinate 43,457 of DYJA01000016.1, forward strand.
AAATAGTACTTGCCGCTTTCGCGATGCGCGAATTGCATATTCACCAAACGATTCAGCACGGGCGCGCTGTCCACGCTCGCGACGAACGGCTGGAGCAGGTAATCCAATGCCGCAGCACTGACGGGGCGCGCGTACGCCGCCAGCGACTGCATCACGCGCTGCGCGGTCGGGTCGAGGCGGCTGAACGCTTCACCCACCATCGCTTCGACGACATTCTCTGGTAGGGGCGGTTGTAGAGGCGTTTTTAAAAACGCCCCTACGCCCAAAATTTCTTCCAACGACGTGTAGCGGTCGGCGGAGAGAATCGCGTACAGCGCTTCGAGCGCGCGCGGAAAGCCGCGCGTCCGCTCGCAGGCGCGTTGGAGCAGCGCATCGTCCGCATTTTTCAAACCGACTCTGCCGTCCGCGTCCATCTCGCGCAAGAGTCGTTTGGCGTAAGACGCTTCTAGCCCCGCGTCCACAGCAAGATACTTTTGACACCCTGGCTGGAAGAGTTCGAGTTCGCGCGGCGGGATGCGCGTCGTGAGAATGAGTTTGACCGCGTGATGCGGCGCGGACAAAATCGCGCGCAGCGCGTCGTCCAATTCCGCGTCCTGGACGCAGCACGTCGTCGCATCCATCACGCTTTCAAAATTGTCGAGCAGAACGACGACGCGCCCGCGCGGAAATTTTTCGAGGAGCGCGAGCATTTTGTTATGCGTGCTGATTTTCGGATCGCGGTACAGCGCGTCCAGTTTTTGCGCGACGTCGGCGGGGAGGAGTTGGCACAAATCGGCGAAGAGGTTCGGCGTGTTGATCGTCCGCGTGCCGATCGCGCTGAGGTAGACGATGCCGTCCACGCTGAGCGCGCCGAGGTCGTCGGGCAGTTGTCCACTCTCCAACGCTTTGAGGAGGCGGCACACCATCGCCGTTTTGCCGATGCCCGCGCGCCCGTTGATCGTCAACATGCGGCACGCGTCGTCGCGCAAAAAATCGGCGACGATTTTGTTTTCGACGTGGCGATCCTGAAAGTAGCGCGGCGCGGTCAGCGGCGGCGGGTTGATGAACTTCGTACCCCCACCCCGTCCCTCCCCCGTCGCCGACAGGGGAGGGGGTCTGCGTTCGCGTTCGATCCCCGCCTTGATGCTTTCATCCGTGCGGCGCGCGGCGGCATCAGGGTTTTTCACCACCTCCGTTTGCGCGGCGACTTGCTTACGGAGGAGTTCGATGTCGGCTTGGATGCGCGGGCGGTCGGCGTCGGACGCGCGCTCGAAATCGCGCACGGCATCCTTCAGGCGAAATTCCAGCGCGCGCAATTCGCCTTCGGGGGAGTGGAGCCACTGCAAATCGTTCCGCAGTTTGGCGAGCGCGGTCTTGTAATCGCCGACGAAATCAATGTACTGGCGCGACGCGATGCGGAAAGGCGCGTCGGCGTCCGCGTGGAGACGCGCGAGGAGGATCGGCTTTTTGAATTTGAGCGCGGCAGTCCATTCGGGCTTGCAGTTCGATTCGTCGGTCACGCTGTCGCGCGACATGACGAAGATCAGACTGTCGCAGTCGCGAATCGCTTCGCGGATTTGCGCGTCCCAATCGCCCGCCGCCGCGTGCAGTTCCCGCCGAAAAATCCATACGGGGAACGATGGCGGACCCGCTTGCAGATCGTCGGCGAGTTTCAGCGCGAATTCTTCCGTGTCAGTCGCCGAGTACGAGATGAAATGATAATATGGCATCGTTGCCCCCGCTCCTACATTCTATCACGTTTTGTTTCGTTTGACACGCGTGTTCGACAATATTATACTCTAGCCACGAGGTTGAACGATGGCAGAGCATCCACTTCTCACCGTCGAAATCACGCGCGACAATTCAGGCGTGACGTTGTATTGTCCCGAATTGAACATCCACACGTCAGGCAAAACCGAGGCGCAAGTGCGGCATAAATTCGTGAACGCGCTATTCGAGTATTTCGAATTTCTCGACGCGCACGATTTCAAGGACGAAGCGCCCTATCGAGAACACTACGCGCTCCTGGCGCAACACGTCTTGCCTTCCCTTGCGGACGCGTCGCTGCGTAGTCCGCACAAACCGCGCGCCTTGCCGCGCAAATGGCTCGAACTCATCCGTCATCGGAGCGAATCGTGGGACGCCGACATCTTTGGAAGCCTCGTGAAGCCAGCCGCGCTCTAGAAAAATTGGGCTTCGCCAAAGACACCAAGCGCGGCAAGGACGATCACGTTTGGTTTTTCAAGCGTGTCCTCTGCTTGAATACGAGTCCCATACCATCACGACGATGGTAGACATGGGCATTGACACCATTCCGTACACGACGATGGATTACATCTTGGACGCGCTGTCGCTAGACGATGAAACGCTCTGGCAAGCGTTCAAAGGCGCTTACACGGCGGCGATGTACGATATGTATGTGCGGACAATTCCCAAGAATCGTTTGATGCCTCCCGCGATACGAAAATAAAACCCGCACGCCCCTCTGCCCAATTTTCTCCACGCGCTTGTGACAAGCCCTTCCTCAAAAGACAAAGCGGAAGATTGAAGGGATTCTTTTATCCTTCATCCTTCCGCCTTCATCCTTCATCCTTCCGCCTGCGGCATCGTATTCGGCGCGCCGCAGTACGGGCAAATGTTCCAGCGCAAACTCGTGATGCGGTGGCAATTATCGCAGCGGCGTTTGAGGCGCGTGTGGCAATTCGGACAGTAGAGAAAATCGGAGTGGATTTTCTGCTGGCACATCGGGCACGCCAATTTCTCTTCGATGTCTTGCATCAACGCTTCTTGCGCGAGTTCGCTCTCGTACTGCGCGGCGAGCGTCTCGCGCGGGCGCAGCATAAAGTACAGCAGCAATCCGGGAATATTGAAGACGACGACGAGCGCGACCGAGACCACCTGCATCACCAGATCGTGCGAGCGCGCGCGAATATCGCGAAACGCCCACACGATCAAACTGAGCCACACCGCGACCAGGTACACGCCGAGGAACGCGCCGATCAATTGCAAAAGCGAAGCGAGCGCGCCGAGATCGAAAGGCAATGACATTGCAAATTCTCCCTGTCCAGAATCGGGACGCATTATAACATCATCTTGGGAATCAGACAAAAGACGGAAGAACACAGAACACAGAATACAGATAAAATCATTTCGAGGTTTTGATCTGTACTCTGTGTTCTGTTGTCTGGATTCTGTTGTCTTATTTCGTGAGGTTGTGGTATAATGTTCCCGTAACGCACTGACTCGCGTCATGGCGTTTCGCATGGAGGCAAAATGGATTCCAATTGGGTGACGGTGAAAATTGACAGCGTGCGCGTGAGTCTCGTTTCGCCGCATCGCCTCGTGGTGCTGAAAGACGACGACGAACGCTTTTTGCCGATTTGGATCGGGCCCTTCGAAGCGGACGCGATCACGATCGCGCTGCAAGGCACTCAGCCCGCGCGCCCGCTCACGCACGACTTGCTCAAAACGATGATCGCGCAAGTCGGCGGCAAAGCCAAACACATTGACGTGATTGATTTGCGCGACGATACGTTTTTCGCCGAGATCGTGATGGACATTGCGGGCAAGCGCGTCGTGCTCGACTCGCGTCCCAGCGATGCGATCGCGCTCGCCGTCCGCCTCGATGTCCCCATCCGCGTGAACGAGACGGTGATGGCGCGCGCGGCAATTCGCCCCAGCCAAGAAGCGGAAAGCGCGCCGGAGCCGGAAGAAAAACTCGACGCGTTCCGCGACGCGCTCCAAGACCTCGACCTGGGCGGACTGGGCAAGAGTGACGCGCCGAAGGAGAATTGAGTTGACGTCAGACTTCCGAAATCTTGGAGATTTCGGAAGTCTGACTTGAGATTTGGATGGATATTCAAACCACTGCCGCGCCGAATAAAATGGTGCCCAGCAACATCGAAGCCGAACAGGCGGTACTGGGCGCGCTGCTGATCGATCCCGACGCGATCGTCAAAGTCGTCCCGATTCTCCACGCCGAAGATTTCTATCTCGAAAAACACGCGTGGATTTTCGAGGCGATTTTCGCGCTGCACGAACGCCGCGAGCCGATTGACTTTTTGACCGTCGTCGCGGAACTGGAACGCCGCAGCAAAATCAACGACGTCGGCGGCGCGGCGTACATCACCGCGCTCATCAACGCCGTCCCCACCGCGATTCACATCGAACATTACGCGCGCCTGGTCGAACGCTTGTCCACGCAGCGCCGCCTCATCTCCGCCGCCGGCAACATCGCCGAAATCGCGTACGACAGCGCGGAAGAAATCGACGCGATGATCGATCACGCCGAAGAGACGATCTTTGCGGTCGCGCAGCGCCGCATGAGCCGCGACCTGATCTCGATGCGGATCGCGGTCGATCAATTCATGGATCACCTCGATTACGTCCAGCGGCATCAAGGCGAACTGCTCGGCGTCCCGACGGGCTTCATCGATCTCGACAAACTGCTCGGCGGCTTTCAGCCGTCGGATTTGGTTATCGTCGCAGGACGACCGGGCTCCGGCAAAACTTCGTTCGCGCTTTCGATTATGCAATATGCGGCGGAAAAAAAGAAACGGATCGCGCTCTTCTCGCTCGAAATGTCGGCGGAGCAATTGGTGCAGCGACTCGTCGCCAGCATGGGCGAAATCGATTCGCAGAATCTGCGGCTGGGCAAAATCAGCGACGACGATTATTCCAAACTCGCGCGCGCGACCGGCGAACTTTCGGAATTGTCGATCTTTATCGACGACAGCGCGGCGATCACGCCGATTGAAATCCGCGCCAAAGCGCGCCGACTGCAATCCGAATTTGGGATCGACATGATCATCATCGACTATATGCAATTGATGACGATTCGCGGGCGGATCGAAAATCGCGTGCAGGAGATTTCGCAAATCTCGCGGCAGTTGAAAGAACTCGCGCGCGAACTGCACGTGCCGGTCGTCGCGCTGTCGCAGTTATCGCGCGCGGTCGAAGCGCGGCAGGATCATCGTCCACAGTTGGCGGATTTACGTGAATCTGGGTCCATCGAGCAAGATGCGGACGTCGTCATCTTTATCTTCCGCGAGAAAACGTACTACCCGACACTGGAAAAATGGCAGCAGGCGCACCCGCACAAACCGTACCCGGAAAACATCGCCGAGATCATTGTCGCGAAGCATCGGCACGGACCGATTCGCGACATTCAATTGTTCTTCGCGGAAGACCAAGCGACGTTTAGAAATTTGGAAGCCGCGCAATGAAACTCTTCTCCGGCTTTCCCGCAGGCAAACTCGACGTGACGCCGCTGCCGAATTTATTTTTCAGCGAACTCGCCCCGGCGATTGACGATCTCGCCGAGTTAAAAGTGACACTGTATACCTTTTGGCTACTCGCGCACAGCAAGAACGTGTTCGTGCGCGCGAGCGAACTGCGCGCGGATCGCACGTTGGCGCAATCGCTCAAGGCGAACGACGCCAAGCCGGAGCAGGAATTGGAGCGCGCGCTCGCGCGCGCAGTCGAACGCGGCACGCTGTTGCGCTTGGCGGCGGACGACGCGCTGTACTTTTTGAACACCGAACGCGGACGCCGCGCGCTTGAAAAAATGGAAAGCGAACAACTGCCGCGCAGCGACCGCGCGCCCGAACCCGCGACGACAGCCGCGCGTCCGAATATTTTCGCGCTGTACGAACAAAACATCGGACTGCTGACGCCGATGCTCGCCGAGGAATTGAAAGAGGCAGAACAACAATATCCCGCCGAGTGGATCGCGGAGGCGATCAAAATTGCGGTGGATCAAAACAAACGCAGCTGGAGTTACGCGCGCAAGATTTTGGAACGCTGGAAAACTGACGGACGCGCGGCGAAATCGAAAAAGAAAACGTGGTACGATGAATATGGCAAATTCGTCAAACGCTAACGCGCCAACGCCGTGCCCAATTTGCGGCGGCGTCGGCTTTTTGCGCCGCGACGTGCCGGTCGATCATCCCGACTTTGGGCGCGCGGTGCCGTGCGTCTGCAAGTTGCGCGAGACCCAGCACGCCGAACTCGACGATTTGCGCAAGACGAGCGGACTCGCGCATCTGACGCAGATGACATTCAGCGCGTTTCGTTCGGAAGGCATCGGCTTGCCGCCGGACAAGCGCAAGAATTTGCGCGACGCGCACGACAGCGCGCGCGCGTTTGCGAGCGACCCGCGCGGCTGGCTCTTGCTCAAGGGCGGCTACGGCTGCGGCAAGACGCATCTCGCCGCCGCGATTGCGAATGAACGCCTCGCGCGTAGCGAGGCGGTGCTTTTCATCGTCGTGCCGGATCTGCTCGATCATCTGCGCGCGACGTTTGCGCCGACGAGCCGCGTCACGTACGACGACCGTTTTGAATCGGTCAAGACTGCGCCGCTGTTGATTCTCGACGATCTGGGCGCGCAGGTGACGACGCAGTGGGCGCAAGAAAAACTTTTCCAACTCTTCAACTATCGCTACAACGCGCAACTGCCGACGGTCATCACGACGAATCGCGAGTTGGAAGAGATCGATCCGCGCGTCCGCTCGCGCCTCGCCGACGCGACGTTCTGCAAAATCGTCACGCTTCTTGCGCCCGATTTTCGGCAGGGCGGCGTTGATACGAATGGTTCGGGCATTTCGAATCTCGCGCACTATGGCGATATGACGTTCGAATCGTTCAACTCGCGCGACGACGAATTGAAAGGCGATGCGCGCACCAACTTGCGGCGCATCATCTTCACCGCGAAGGATTATGCCGAAAAACCGCACGGGTTCATCGTCTTCACCGGTGAGTACGGCTGCGGCAAGACGCATCTGGCAGCGGCGATTGCGAACGCGATCTCCCAGCGCGGTGGATCGGCATCGCTCGTCGTCGTGCCGGATCTGCTCGATCATCTGCGCGCGACGTTTGCGCCCGGCAGTACGGTCACGTACGATCAGCGTTTCGACGAGACGCGCAGCGCGCCGGTCTTGGTGCTGGATGATCTCGGCACGGAAAACGCGACGCCGTGGGCGCGCGAAAAACTCTTTCAGATCATTGACTATCGCTACGTCGCGAAATTGCCCACGATCATCACGATTCACCGCGAAGCGGAAATCGACGCGCGCATCCAATCGCGCATCTTCGATCTGGCGCGCAGTTCCGTGAATGAAATCCTCGCGCCGAGTTATCGCACGACGCATCGCCGCGCGCAAGCCAAACCGGAAAGCGGGTATCGTCGCGCGCGCGCCAGCAATGCATCCTGATCGGCAACAACCTTGCGAAGGTTCGAGTACGATCCGATCGCGTACTTCGGCAACCTTCGCAAGGTTTCCCACCTTCATCCTGATCGACCGATTGCCCGTTCCCCATCTTTTGCCCCGTTCGGGCTTTGTGGTATAATCCTCGCGGCACTAGTCCACGGCGAGCGCGCGTGCTCTCCGTCCAACTTTCAAGGAGATCGAAAGCGAATGCAAATGAGACAATGGGGCATCCGCCTCGCGCTGGGTCTTGTTTTTTTCATCGGCGCGCTCGGCTGTCACCTGAGTGATACTTTCCTCGCGCAAGCCACGCTCACACCAACCCGAACCCGAACCGTCAAACCGACTTTTACACCCATCCCATCAGCAACCGCGACCCAACCGCCGACCGCGGTTCCCTCGCCAACCAAATTGCCCCCAACCGCGACGCGACGCCCGGCGACCAAACCGCCGCCAACCAAGCCACCAGCACCCCCACCGCCGCCCGCCCCGGCAGGTCCCACCGCGTCTCCGTATGAATGGCACGTCAATGCGCCCGGTTGCGAACACTCCGGCGGTGTCTACGTCAAAGCCCGCGTCTATGGCGATAAGAACAATCCCGATAGCGGCATGGAAGGAATGCGCGTAGTTTTGGGCGATGGAAGTGGAAACCGCTTTGATATTCCTCCCGTCACCACGACCTGGGATGGTACCTACTCTTTCACACTATCCCCCGATGGCGCGCCGCCGTTCAAAGGAACTGTTTACGTTTGGCTGATTGACGCTGGCGGCAAACGGATTTCCGATATTGGCGGACCGATGGTTTTCAATGGACTTGGACCCGACAACGGTGGCTGCTGGCACGGATGGGTCGATTTTTGGAGATAACATCAGAACGGAGGTCTCGCCGATGAGCGCCTCAGACAAACCTCACCCTTTCGTCGCGCTCGCGCGCGCGGCAATTGAAGCGTACGTGCGCGAGCGAAAACATCTCAAGCCACCGCGCCCCTTGCCGCCGGAGATGCAGGCGCGCGCGGGCGCGTTCGTCTCGCTGCATCTGCCGGACGGCGAACTGCGCGGCTGCATCGGCACGATTGAGCCGGTGCGCGAGAATCTCGCCGAAGAAATCATCGAGAACGCGATCAGCGCGGCGACGCGCGATCCGCGCTTTCCGCCGGTCGCGCCGGACGAACTCGACGCGCTCGACATTTCGGTCGACGTGCTGACCGCGCCAGTGCCGATTGATTCGATTCGCGATCAGGATCCCAAGAAGCACGGCTTGATCGTGCAATCGTTGAAAAATTCCTGGAAGCGCGGTCTGCTCTTGCCCGACCTGGACGAAATCGATACAGCGGAGAAGCAACTGTACTACACGCGCGTCCACAAAGCCAACATCACCAATCCGACCGAGCCGGTGCAGTTGTACCGGTTTGAGGTCAAGCGATACCACTGATGGCAAATGCCGTATAGCGTATGGCACATTGCCAACGACGATTTGCGATTCGCTATACGCGCTCCGTCCTCGCCGAAAAGATGGATCCGATGAAGCCATTTTCTCGCGCCCACAAATTGATTCTGCTCGCCGCGTTTGGGTGGCTGGTGATTCTGGGTTGTCAAATGACCGATCTCGTCGCGCGCGTCAATCCGAGCGCGACGCGCACTGCCGCGCCGACCGTGCGCGCGACGTTCACGCGCGTGCCGCCGACCGAGCCACCGCCCCCGCCGCCGCCGACAGTACCGCCGCCTCCAACCGCGCTGCCGACGCGCCCGCCGACCGCGCGTCCCGCGCCGACGCGCGTGCCCACACCCAAGCCCGCCGCGCCGCCGCCTGCCCCGCCAACGGCAGATCTGTTCGGCGGTTTCTATTATCGCCCGGTCAACAAAGGATGTTCTTCATCCGCGTCGCCAAACACGCGCATCGAAGGCACCGTCTACGACAACGGGATGAAAAAGAACGGCGTCACCGTTCGCTTGTCGCACGGCGAGCATCTCGATCCGCTGCTCCCGGATTTCGTCACGGGGATCGATCCGAATGATCCGAATCACAAAGCCCCGGAGCGCGAAGGCATGTACCGCTTGTCACCCGCCGAAGGAGGATATGTCGATGGCAACTGGTGGGTTTTCGTCATCGCTCCAGACGGCAGTCCGCTTTCCAAAGGGCAGTACATCAAAACACACGATGGTCCCGGCTGCAACATTGCGATTATCGATTTCGTGCATTAGCACTGATCCAACGATTCTGAACCGCGCGCCAGATGCGGCAAGTGCGACAAATATACGACCACGCTTTGACTTAATTCAGACTCAAATGGTCTAAAATGGCATAAGTCAAGCGGTCGGTACAACTCTCCAACACGATCTCCATTCCACAAAGATATGATTTTGTGATATAATACTGCCAGAGTACCACCCTATCATCGTCTTGACGCAGAGGATAGATGAAATCTTTCGTTCGACATGCCATCTTGTTTGGGATGGCGATCATACTTGCCGGTTGTGTTTCCAGCGTAGTTGATCCGCTCGCGAGCAACCCCGTACCCGCCAGCAGTGTAGGCAGTTACGCGCTTGCGCCCACCCCAACTTCGCTTCCGACATCCGGCGTTCCCACAGTTGTCCCCACCGCCACACTCCTTCCGATTCCCGCGACCGGCGGCAGAGTCGCCTCCGCCGGGCTGAATCAAGCCAATCTAGACCCGCGTGCTGATTCTGATTTGCGCGCAAATCCAAAGACGTGGCTTGATCCGTCCCCAACATCGCTGCCGCCAACTTCGGCTCCGCCCGTCGCCAGACCCAGTCGCCCGTTTGAAACCACCGAACTGTACGTCCACGTTCCACCGCAAGCCAATTCGCGCCAACCGCTGCGCGTGCTCGTCGTGCTGCATGGCATGGGCGGGCGCGGTGATGCTTTCTCTCAGAGCTTGATCAAAGATGCCGAGCGGAACAATTGGGTGCTCATCGCGCCGACATTCCAGTATCAAAACTATCTCGATCCCAAACTCTTGAGGGAAGACGACATCGTGTTTGGACAGAGAATTCTCGACACGCTCAACGTTTTGCCGCAGCGTCTGAATTTGAAACTGCGCCAACGCGTTCTGCTCTACGGATTCTCGCGCGGCGCGCAACTCGCGCATCGCTTTGCCTATTTCTACCCCGACCGCGTCGCGAGCGTCGTCGCGCTCTCGGCGGGCGCGTACACGATGCCGACCGAAAAACGAACGAGCGAAAAAGACGCGCCGGTAATTCCGTTCCCGTACGGCGTGGGCGATTTGCGGGAATGTGTCGGACAGTCGATCAACTGGCAAGCGCTGAAGAAAATCTCGTTTTGGATCGGCGTAGGCGCGCAAGACAACAATGCCAACGACGTGGCGCGCGCGTTCGATCAGTACGGCGGCAAAACGCGCGTCGATCGCGCCAAATCATTCCAGCAAGCGCTCCAAACACTTGGCATCGACGCGCGGCTGGTCATCTTCCCAGATGCCTCCCACGACTTGACCGGGCAGATGCGTGTAAACGCGTTGAAATTCTTGCGCGATGACGAATTGGCTGATAATTGGAACGATTAGAATGTGAATCAATCGCTTGAACTGCGAACGAGCATCCTCGTCACCTTGCTCTTGTGCGGTTGTTCCCACTTGATCCCGCCCCCAACTCCTACTCCCGCGCCAAGTTTTACGCCCGCTCGCGTTCAGTTGCCTTCCCCCACGCGCCGCGTGACGACGCCTTCCGTCACGCGCGCGGATAATTCAACCCGCGCGTTTACGCGTACGCCTGCGCCAATCGCAACCTTGACGCGCATCTTCACCCCGGTACCCACCTCCACACCTTGGCCCATTCCTTCGGGACGCAGCGAATGCAGCGAACAGCAGTTTCGCAGTCCGACTCTGAACACCACTCTATCGCTCTACGTCTATCTGCCCACCGGCTATTTCGAACAAACTCGACGCCGCTATCCAACGCTGTATTTGCTCTCCGGCTTGGGCGGCAACCCGCGCGAATGGGTGATCTACGGCGTGTGCGCGGAAATGGATCAACTCATTCCGAACGAAAGCGTTCAACCGATGATCGTCGTTATGCCCTCCGGCAACGACAACCCGGCAGGCGGCTTGGGCTCGTACTGGTTCAACCACGCGCCGCCGCCCGTCAGCGATGGCAAACGCTGGGGCGATTACATTTGGCAAGACGTCGTCAATTACATCGATTCGAAATATCGAACGCTGCCACAGCGCGCCAGCCGCGCAGTCGGCGGGCTGTCGGCGGGCGGACAGGGCGCGTTGACGCTCGCGTTCACACATCCGGAGATCTTCAGCGTCGTCGGCGCGCACAGTCCATCGTTTCGCCGCGCCGATGGGTCGGTTGCAGCATTTGGCGATCCGGCGTATTATCAGCAGTACGATCCGGTCTGGCTCGCGCAAAATACGCAGACATGGCGCGATTTGGCAATCTGGATCGACGACGGCGACGCCGATAATCAATGGGGCAGCGCGATCCGCGAATATCACGATTTGCTCGCCGCGCTCGACATTCCGCACGAGTGGCACATTTTCCCCGGCACGCACGATCCGACGTACTGGTCGCCGCTCGTGCCAACTTATCTTCAATGGTATTCCATCAAATTAACGGGACAATGATACGATCATTTTTCTTGCGACATGTCATTGCGAGGACGTTTTTTGTCCGAAGCAATCTCCACCTTGCTTTGATCATCCTCGCGTTGACCTCCGGCTGTTCGATCATTCAGCCGACGCCAACGCCGACCGCGACGTACACGCCGCTGCCAACACTGACGCCGACGCGCGGTCCATCGCCGACGCCGACGCGCACATCGACGCGTACACCCACGCCCACGATCACAGCGACGCCGACATCTACCGCGACGCCGACGATCACTTCAACACCGACGCCCTTTCCGCGCCCGACCGGCAAAATTACGCGCGTGGACACAAAATTTCGCAGCACGCTTCTGCAAGAGGATCGGAAAATTTTGATCTACTTGCCACCCGGGTACAACACGCAAACCACGCGCCGCTATCCGGTGTTGTACATGCTGCACGGCTATGGCGGTTTCAACTTGACAAACACGACCGAATGGGAACAATGGGGGCTGCAAACCAACGCCGAGCAGATGATGGTCAGCGGCGAAATCCAACCGATGATCATCGTGCAGCCGACTGGGTACATGGCAGACGGTCAGCCATCGTACTTTTTCAACCACGGTCCCGGCACCGACGGCAAACGCTGGGGCGATTACATCTGGCAAGATGTCGTGAATTACGTGGACGCGAATTATCGCACGCTGCCGCGCCGCGAGAGCCGCGCGATTGGCGGATTTTCGTTGGGCGGGCAGGGCGCACTATCGCTCGCGCTGACACAACCCCAAGTTTTCAAAATCGTCGGCGCGCACAGCCCATCGTTTCGCGGCGCGGATGGATCGATTCCATACATCAACGATTGGAACTGGTTCAACCAATTCGATCCGATCTGGCTCGTGCGCTACACCGACAACGCGCGCGGGTTGACGCTCTGGATCGACGTGGCGTACGGCGACGACAAAGTCCGCGACTGCGGCGAAGGATCCGATCGCTGCGTGATGGCGTTTCACAATCTGCTCGTGTCGAAAAACATTCCGCACGAATGGCGCGACACGTGGTCCGGCAATCACGAGGGCTATAATTATTGGGGTCCGCACATTCCCGATTATTTGCGTTGGTACTCGTCTAGATTGGTGGGACAATGATAACGCGATCCGTCATTTCGAGTGCAGCGAGAAATCTCGCTCGGATGATCCTGCTCGCGCTCGTCAGCGCGAGTTGCACAGCCAAACCGCTCCCGTTGACCGGCGCGTCCAGCGGCGCGCCACTCCCCGTCGACGCACCCTGCGACGCCGTCGCAGAACTCGCGCCCGAACGCCCGACGATTCCGCGCCCCGACACGATCCCGATTCCCACAATCACGCCGCAGCCGATCTACGCAGACGCGCGCAGCGATCTGATCGACGCCACGTTCCACAGCCCGCTCATTGACAAGTCCTTGCCGATTCTGATCTATCTGCCGCCCGGTTATTCCGATTCGACGCGCCGTTATCCGGTGTTGTACATGCTTTCCGGTTACGCGGGCGATTATCGCGAATGGGCGACGTACGGCTTGTGCCGCGTGCTCGATACACTCATTCGCGGCGGCGCAGTCCAGCCGATGATCCTGGTGATGCCGGAAGGCGACCGCTCGTGGTGGTTCAACCACGCGCCGATTCCCGGCAGTGACGGCAAACCCTGGGGCGATTACGTTTGGCGCGATGTCGTCGGGTACGTGGACGCGAACTATCGCACGTTGCCGCACCGCGCCAGTCGCGCGATCGGCGGGTTATCCTCCGGCGGACAGAGCGCGCTGATGCTGGGCTTGACGCGCCCCGAAGTATTCGGCATCGTCGGCGCGCACAGCCCATCGTTTCGCGGCGCGGACGGCTCGCTCGCGATTTTTGGCGACCGCGAATATTTCAAGCAGTACGATCCGGTTTGGCTCCTCCAGAATCGGACGACGTGGCGGCAACTCGCGCTCTGGGTTGATGTCGGTGCGGACGACAATCAGTGGGGCAATGCGGTCAACGATTTCCGCGCGCTGCTCGTGCGGCTTGGCGTGCCGCACGAGTTCCAAAATTCCTGGCGCGGCGTTCACGACAGCAATTACTGGTCCGAGCATTTGAGCGATTACTTGATGTGGTATTCATCGAAACTTGCAGGGGAATAGAGTCGGGACGTTCGGTTGAACGTCCCGACTCTATTTTGACAAATCACCCGATTCGCGGTATAGTGCATGCAGTTGTTGGACGTCCAACCTCTTTGGCAAGCGGTGGTCATTGGAAATGCCCAAGTCCCAACTGTATCTGCAAACGCGCGAACACATTCTGGAATTGATCCACCAGCCCCGCATCCAACCCGGCGATCAACTGCCCAGTGAAACGGCGTTGAGCCAAACCCTCGGCGTCAGCCGCAACACCCTTCGCGACGCCCTCATGTCGCTGGAGCAAGACGGCATCGTGTTTCGTCGGCACGGCACCGGTACGTTCGTGGCGTCCTCGCCTCATCATTTGAGAACCAGTCTGAACCGCATCCTCCCCATTCCCGAACTCATCGCGGCTTCGGGTTTCAAGCCGCAGATCGCAGAGTTGAAAATCAGTGCGCTCGTCGGTCCCTCGGATGCCCACCAGATCCTGGGGGTGCCGCCTACCGAGAAGATCCAAGCCGTCGCGCTGTTGCACTTGGCAGGCAAACGTCCCGCCGTCTATATCACGTACTGGCTGAGTCCTGTTCTACGCGCGGATCACGTCCGCTGGGACACGTTCGATGGTCACATGCAGAATTTCATCGAACGCACATTCCACACGCGCATTCAACGCTCGTACGTGCGAATCCACGCGGTTAGCGCGACGAAAGAACTCGCGGCTAAACTGAAAGTGAAAAAATCTAGTCCGCTCCTCAAATTGACGCACGTGGCGTACACTTCGACCGATCAACCGGTGTACTGTAGCACATCGTACCAAGACTCGGAACTACTTGAAGTGACGGTCGTGCGTCACCGCAAATAATTTATGTCCCGGCCCGAGATCAACCTCGCGAAGGTTGACTTGAGGCAGACTCGAGATCGAGATCAACCTTCGCAAGGGTGTCGACAAGGACTGGACGATGATTCCAGTCCATCGAAAAAATACTTTAGGAGGAAGTATGAACGCCAAGAACAAAAAGTACGTGTGCCTCGTCGGCTTGCTGCTTGCCCTAACACTATTGGCAGCGTGCGCGCCCGCGCCGACGCCCGCGCCAACCGCCGCGCCGCCGACCGCCGCGCCCAAGCCAACCGTTGCGCCGACGGTTGCGCCAACTGCCGCGCCGGTCGCGACCACCGCGCCCACTGTCGCGCCGACGGCTGCGCCCAAGCCGACGGAGGCGACGCCCAACTTCGCCGGCAAGACGCTCAACGTCTCGTTCTTTGCCTTTAACGTCGATCTCATCAACAAAAACATCAATCAGCCCTTTGAGAAAAAGTACGGCGCAAAAATCGTGTACGACACCGGCAACAACGCCGACCGCCTCGCCAAACTTGTCGCGCGCAAAGACAATCCGAACATCGACGTCGTCGCGTTCTCGACCGAATTCTTGCTGCGCGCGGTTCAAGCCGGAGTCATTCAACCGTACGATCCGGCGAAGATCAAAAACATCGATCAACTGTACGATTGGGCGAAAGATCCGCTCGGCAACAAGATGGGCGTCGGCTACACCATTTCCGGCTACACCATGTTCTATCGCGAAGACAAAGTCAAAGAGCCGCTTACATCGTGGAAAGACTTGTGGCGTCCCGATTTGAAGGGGTACGTCTCGCTGCCCGACATCACCACGACGAACGGTCCTGCGACGATTGCCTTGATCGCCAAAGCGTGGGGCGGCGATCTCAACAATGATCAAATCGCGTGGGACAAACTCGCCGAACTGAAACCCAACCTGATCACCGCGTACAAAAATTCGGCGGAACTGATCACGCTCGTTCAGCAAGATGAAGTGTGGGTGTCCGGTTATTCGACGTTTGCGTGGGGCAATTTGCTCAACACCAAGAAACCGCTCAAGTCCGTGGTACCGAAAGAAGGTCTCGTCGGCTTCGTCAACACGCTGAGCGTCGTCAAGGGCTCGCCGAACGCCGAACTCGCGCAGGCGTACATTGACTTTATGATCTCGGAACAAGTCCAACTCGCGGAAGCGCTCGATCTGGTGGACTCGCCCGCGAACAAAAACGTCAAGGTGCCAGCCGACATTGCGGCAAAGTTGACGTATGGCGACGATGTGATCAAGTCGCTCATGTTCCTGAACGATCAGCAAATCGCCAACAAGCGCCAAGGTTGGATCGATCGCTGGAACAAGTTGATGGCGAAATAAAATCGCGTAGGGGCGTTTCACACTTGCCCTGGCGGGGACGTGGCTGTGGCGAAGTACGCCACAGTCATGCCAGGGTGAAACGCCCCTACAAAAATATCAATGCGCCAACTCTTTCAAACGCGCACGATTCTTCTGCTCATCACGCCCGCGCTGTCGTTTCTCGCGCTCTTCTTTTTGCTGCCGCTCGTGTTCGTGCTCGCGGACAGCGTGCGCGATCCGGGCGGCTTGACGCTGCAGCGCTACGGCGATTTTCTCGCGCAAGATCAAACGCGCAACGTGTACTTGCGCACGCTGCAACTCGGCGTGATCGTCACCGGACTGGCGGCGCTGATGGGCTATCCTGCCGCGTACCTCATCGCGCGGATGCCGGCGAATCGCCGCGCGCTCGCGATGTCGCTCGTCATTCTGCCGCTGCTGACCAATCCGGTCGCGCGCACGTACGCGTGGCTTGTGATCCTGGGACGCAACGGATTCTTCAATCAAGCGATGGTCGGTCTCGGTCTTATCGCCGAGCCGATTCGGATTATCTACACCGAAAACGCGATCGTCATCGGGCTGCTGCAACTTTTCCTGCCGCTGATGGTACTCACGCTCGTCAGCGCGATGGAAAATATTCCGACCGACGTCGAAGAAGCCGCGCGCAGTTTAGGCGCAGGCGGACTGCAAACATTTCTGCGCGTCATTCTGCCCCTCTCTGCCGACGGCTTGGTCTTGGGCGGCACGCTCGTTTTCACCGGCAGTATCACCGCGTACGTCACACCCGCGATCCTTGGTGGCACGCGCGTGCTGATGCTCGCGACGCTTTTGCAGCAGCGCGCGATCGTGCTGCTCGACTGGAGCGGCGCGACGATCATCGCGGTCGTGATGATCATGACGACGCTCTTGATAAACGGACTGTTACGTCAGTTGCGTCCTAGATCTGTGTAGTTCGACAATGGCAGATTTTCCCACCGATGGAAAGGAACACAGAAAATAAAGCAGAGGACGAGCATCCGTGTGCCTTTCGATCAGTGGGGAGGGTATAATCTGAAATTTCCAAAGTAGTCAAAATGAAGAAATCGCCTTTGCTCTACACTGCGTTCATCATCGTCTTTACATTCTTGTTGGGACCATTCCTCGTCATTCTCATCGCGTCTTTCAGCGGCGACGCGTCCATGGCGTTTCCGCCGAAAGGATTTTCGGTGCAGTGGTTCCAAAAAGTGCTTGACGTCCGGATGTTCCGCGACGCATTCTGGACGAGTTTGCAACTCGCCGTCGCGTCGACGCTCACCGCGTTGGTGCTTGGCACGCCGGTCGCATACGCGCTCGTGCGTTTCAAGTTTCGCGGGCAGAACGTCGTCGAGATTTTATTTTCATTGCCAGCGATTGTACCAGAACTCGTCCTCGGTTTCGGGTTGCTGCAATATTTCGCGTTGCGGATGAACATGCCGATTTTTCCCGGCTTGTACTTTGGACACACCGCGATTCTCTTTCCGTACGCCGTGCGCGTCGTCTCGACGTCGCTTCGCAATTTCGATCCCGCCATCGAAGAAGCCGCGATCAGTCTGGGCGCGTCGCGGCTGAAAAGTTTTCTACTCGTCGTAATGCCGAATTTGCGCGCGGCATTTCTCGCCGCGTTCATCCTCGCGTTCATCACATCGTTCAACAACGTTTCGGTCTCGCTTTTTCTGACGGGACCCGGCGTCGCGACGCTACCGATTCAAATGCTCGCGTACATGGAAATGTATTTCGATCCAACCATTGCCGCGCTGTCATCGATCATCATCGTGATCACGTTCGCCATCGTGCAAACCGCCGAGCGCGCGTTCGGTATTTCGCAACATATTTGAGTGAATCCAATGTCATTTCTCGAACTCAACAACCTTCAAGTCGGCTACGAAAAAGATTCGTCGGTTCTCAACGATTTTCATTTGACCGTCGAGAAAGGCGAACTCGTTTCGCTGCTCGGTCCCAGTGGCTGCGGCAAAACGACGACGCTGCGAACGATTGCCGGTTTCATCGAGCCGACGCGCGGTCAAGTGCTGATCAACGCACGCGATTACACCCGAACGCCGCCGAACAAACGCAACATCGGTTTGGTGTTTCAGTCGTACGCGCTCTTTCCGCACCTTTCGATTTTTGAAAACGTCGCGTTCGGATTGCGGATGCGTCGCGTCAACACCAGCGATACGAAAAAACGCGTCGCCGCCGCGCTCGCAATGGTCGATCTAACCGGCTATGAAAATCGTCTCCCGGCGCAACTCTCCGGCGGACAGCGGCAGCGCGTCGCGCTCGCGCGCGCGGTCGTCATCGAACCGGATTTGCTCTTGCTCGACGAGCCGCTGTCGAATCTTGACGCGAAATTGCGCGTCGGAATGCGCGCGGAATTGCACCGCTTGCAACGACAGCTCGGACTCACCGCCGTCTACGTGACGCACGATCAAGTCGAGGCGATGAGTTTGTCCGACCGCGTCCTCGTGATGAACAAAGGCAAGATCGAACAAGAAGGCAAGCCGGAAGAAATTTTCTATCGCCCCGCGACGCCGTTCGTCGCGCGGTTTATGGGCTTTGACAATCAATTCGCCGGACGCGTGAAAAACATCGGCGACAATCAGGTCGAGATCGAAGCCGGGACGTGTCGTCTAATCGCGCGTCCGCACTTTATTCCGGACGTGCGCGTCGGCGATCCGGTCGACGTGCTGTTCCGCCCCGAAGTCGCGCAACTCGCGCGCGCGCCGGGCGATAACGCGATTCCCGGCGAGATCGTGTTCCGCACGTTTCAAGGCAGCACGGGCGAATACTTGGTGCGCTGCGCGCTCGGCGAATTCACCGTCGCGCTCGCGGAGACATCGCCATCGTTCACGCCGGGTGCGATTCACGTCGTCGTCGCGCCGGAGAATCTGATCGTCGAAAAACCGTAGGACAATTTTCTAAATTGCCTACGCACGACAATTTGAAAAATTGTCCTACAGGAGAACCATGACCGAGATTCAAAAACACATTCGCTGCAAACCCGGCGATGTCGCGCGGTACGTGCTTGTGCCCGGCGATCCAGGTCGCGTCAAGCGCATCGCCGAGCAAATGGACGAAGCGCATCTCGTCGCGGAGAATCGCGAGTACGTGGTTTACACCGGCACGACCCAGGATGTGCCGGTGAGCGTTTGCTCGACCGGCATCGGCGGACCCGCCGCGTCCATCGCGATTGAAGAACTCGTCAAGGTTGGCGCGCAAGTTTTCATTCGCGTCGGTTCCGCGGGCGGACGGCAAGACGACATCGCGATCGGTACGCCGGTCATCATCACCGCCGCGCATCGCGGTGAAGGCACGTCGAAAGTGTACCTGCCGGTTGAATTTCCCGCCGTCGCCGATCTCGACGTGACGAACGCGCTCGTCGCCGCGGCGCGTGAGAGCGGACAACCGTACCGCGTCGGCGTCGGTTTTACGCGCGATGCGTACTACGTGCAAGACAAGGCGTTGAATGAGTTGTTGAAAAGCGTCGGCGTCGTCGCGGCGGAGCAAGAGGCATCGCTGTTGTTCATCGTCGGCAGCGTGCGCCGCGTGCGCGTCGGCGCGATTGTTTCGACCGATTCGAACATCTGGTTGCCGGTACAACCGACGCTCGAAGAAAAAGAAAAACTGTTTCGCATCGGCGAGAAAAAAGCGATCACGATCGCGTTACGCGCGGTGCAGATTCTTGCAGAGCGCGGAATATAACAATAGGACGCAGACGAACGCGGACAAACGCGGCTTTTGTTTTTCCGCGTCCATCCGCGTTCGTCCGCGTCCCATCTTTGCTTGAGTGAAAAATGCTTCAGCTTGATTTGTTGATTTACCACGCGCGCATCGCCGATGTTTTTCGAATGCGCGTGTTCGATGGCTGGATCGGGATTCGCGATGGACGATTCGTGTACGTCGAAGAGGGCGCGCCGCCAAAGGAAATCATCGCCGACGAAACGCGCGATCTCGGCGGGCGCGTGCTCGCGCCCGGCTTGATCGACGCGCACATGCACATTGAATCGTCGCTGTTGACGCCGCGCGCGTTCGCGCACGCGGTCATTCCTCATGGCACGACGGCGGTCCTCGCCGATCCACACGAAGTCGCCAACGTTGCGGGCGAAGAAGGCGTGCGCTGGATGATCCGCGCGTCGCAGAATTTGCCGCTGCGGATTTTCTACGCGATTCCAAGTTGCGTCCCCGCGACCTCGCCCGAAATCGAATGGACGCGCGCGGTGTTCGATGCGACCACGGTGAAACGACTCGCGCGCGAACCCTCCGTGATCGCGCTCGGCGAAGTGATGGATTATGGGCAGGTTCTCGCGAACGGCGAACGCTTGCGCGGCATGGTGGACGCGGCACACGACGCGGGGCTGTTGGTCGAAGGACACATCCCAACTTTGCGCGGCGCAGAGTTGTCGCATTATCTCGCGTGGCGCATCACCTCGGATCACACGTTGACGACGCCGGAGAAAATCCGCGAACAAATCTCCAAAGGTGTCGTGGTGATGCTGCAAAGCAAGTCTTGTGTAACCGAGAACATCACCGCCGTCAACGCGCTGCCCGATCGTTCGCACATTCTGCTCGTCACCGACGACATCGAACCGTCGATACTGACTCAGGGACATTTGTCGCTCATCGTGCGCGCGGCAATTGACGCGGGTATGCCGCCGATTGAAGCGCTTGCCTCCGCGACGATTCGCCCGGCGCGCTATCTCGGCTTGCGCGATCTGGGCGGCATCGCGCCGGGGTTCCGCGCAGATTTCGCGGTGCTCGACGAACTTGCCGCGTTTCCGCCGCGCCAAGTGTTTGTCGGAGGCAAACTAGTCGCGCAGAATGGCGAAATGATCGCGCGTGATTTTCCGCCAACGCTCCCTGCCCCCGATGGCGTGACACTACCGGATCCCTTCACGCGCGACGATTTTGCGCTTGTACGCGACGCATCACGCATCACGCATCCTTCGACTCCGCTCCGCTCCGCTCAAGACGCAACACGCAACACGGTTCTCGCCAACGCCGTCGTCATCACGAGCGCGGTCACGAGTCTCACCGATCTCGAACGCGTGCGCGTGCGCGTCGAAAATGGTTTCGCGCAATTCGCGGACGACGATCCACTCGCGCTCGTCGCGGTGATCGCGCGCGATGGTTCGTCGAAATCGGTGGGCGTCGTACAAGACCTGGGTTTGCGCGTGGGCGCGTGCGCGTCCAGTTTCGCGCACGATAGCCACAACTTGCTCGTCGTCGGACGCGATGCGGAGGAAATGCGCGCGGCGGCGAACGCAGTCCGCGAAATGCGCGGCGGCGTCGCGGTCGTGCGCGACGGTGCAGTGCTCGCGCGATTGCTGTTGCCGGTGTTCGGTTTGCTCAGCGACGCGCCGCTCAATCGAACCGCGCGCGCTTTCGAATCAGTTGAGAACGCGCTGCGCGATTTGGGAGTACGGCATCAGCGTCCATTTTTGATGCTGGCATTACTCGCGCTCACTGTCTCGCCGCGTTTCAAGTTCAGCGACAAAGGCGTGGTGGATGTGGAAGCGCGACGGTTGTTGCCGACGTGGGAATAAGAGACCCGAAGGATTTTGGAAATCCTTCGGGTCTTTTGCTTCACCGCGCCGCGAGCGCGGCTTGCACGGCTGCGTACGCATCCACAATGCCATAGCCAGTCGCGTTACTCGGCGCGCCGCCGCCACACGCGTCGACTTGCCCCGCGTACGATTTCGCGGTGTCAATCAAAATTTTCGTCGTGCGATCAATGTCGCCGATCAATTTCGGATTCGCCGACCACATCAGCGCGACGACGCCGACGACGTGCGGTCCCGCCATCGAGGTGCCCTGCCAACTGCGATACGAGTTTCCAGGAAACGCCGAAGCAATTTGCTCGCCTGGCGCGAGAATGTCCGGCTTGATTCGATTGCTGCCGTCGACCGTCACCGGACCGCGACTGCTGAAGACCGACAGTTTACTGGCGCGATTGATCGAGCCGACGCTGAACACGTTGGCGTAAATCGCGAGCGGTTCGATGATGCTCGCGCAACGCGGACCATTATTCCCCGCGCTCACGACGACGAAAACACCCGCCGCGCGCAACGCGTCGACCGCGGGCTTGAGCGAGTTCGCGTCGCACCCTTCAATCGGCGGACAGCCCCACGAATTATTCAACACGTGCGCGGCGCGCGTCGGATCGCCATCGCGCAGCGGATCACCTTGTTGCGGATACGGCGCGAGCATGAATTGCATACAGTCGAGATACAGCGGCGGATTAGCCAAATTGCGCGCGAGGTTGACGCACGCGATCCATTCCGCTTCCGGTGCGACGCCGATGCCGCCGCGCCCGACAATCGTACCCAGCGTGTGCGTCCCGTGTCCGCCGATGTCGGTCGGGACGCGCGTCGCGTACCACGGATCGAGCCAGTTGTAATCATCGCCGCTGTTGCGTCCGCGATAACCATCGCGCAGCGCGGGATGATCGCCTTGCGTGCCCGAGTCGGATTGTCCGACGACGATGCCCTTGCCCGTGATTTTCAATTCGTCCCAAACGCGATTCGCGCCGATGAACTGGATGTTCCACGGCACTTGTGTCGGCGCGGCTAATCTGCCGCGACCCGATTGCAGCGGCGCGGGCAGCGGACGCAAACGCGGGCTATCAATCACGCGATCCACTTCGGGCTGCGCGATCAAGTACGCGCGCAAAATCGGACCCGCATTTACTTCCACCGCGTTGACGAGATAGTACGGGCGATACGCGATGCCAAATCGATCCAGCGTCGCGCGCAAATTCGCCTGCGTACGATTCGCCTGCTGCGTCAGCGTTGCGTAGACGAAACGCACTCGTTCGTTGCGATCCGCGATGGCGGGCGCGCGGCTCAAGTCGGCTTGATCTTTCAAAATGACGAACAACCGATCGCCGTAGAAACCCGGTCTGCCGACGAAAATGTACAACGCGAGCGCGGCGATCCAAATCACCGCGACGCCACCCCACGCGACTGCGCGCGTCCTGCGCGGAGTCGCATCCTGAGCGGAATCGGAGCGAAGCGCAGATGGAGTCGAAGGACGCCAGCGCGCGACGATCAGCGCGAGAATGCCCATAATCGTCGCGATGACAAACGCGAGTCCGACCGCGCGCAGCACCCAACCGAGAATCTCGCCGTCCGTCGCAAAACTGAGCACGAGCGCGAGTTCGACCGGATCGAAAAAAATCAGTACGGCTGACGCGACCAAGCCGATCAGCGCGGTCATCGCGATCCACGTGCGGTTCAGCGCGGCGACGATCAGCCCAAGCGGCGGCACGACGACGAGGAGTAACAACTGCGCGCCCGGCGCGCCAAAGCCCGCCGCCAAGATCACCAGCGCGATGACGGCGGCGAGCGCGCCAAAGACGCGCGAGGGTTTCGATTCGTCGGCGGCGAGCGGCTGGAACAAAAATGTGTTGAGCAAAATGCTCGCGCTCAAACCCAAGCCGAATCCCGCGAGCAGCCCGAGCAGCGCGTCCACCGGGGAGCCAAGCGCGCCCCACGCGATCATCGGCGCGCCGATGATCGGCGCAAGCATCAACGCGACCGGCAGCGCGCCGAAATCGCGCGAAAAAATTTGCTGGCGGCGGCGCGCGATTCGGAGCAAAACGAGCGCGCCGATCAGACTCAGCACGGTGAATGCCAGCAACGCGGCGCGCAAGTGCATCGCGGAGAAAACGCGCGCAAGCGCGAACCACGCGACGAGCGCGGCGCACGCCGCCCACGTCTGGTATGCCGCGCGAAAACGCGGCGCGTGGATCAACCACGCCAGCGGCAAAGTGATCAGCGCGAGCAACAACGCGTGACCCAATGAGATTCCGAGCCACGCGAACCACGGCGAGTAGATGCTTTCGATGAGGAGCATTTGTTCGGTGAACCACGCGATCAAGTGGATCGCCGCGCTCGCGCCAATCATTACAAAACCTACGATCACGAACAAGATGTAATGCAAACAACCGGGGCGTTTTGGTGCTACCGGAACGTTTGTCATTTTTCCTCCTGCGTATCGCCGCGATAATTTAGGGACGCGGACGAACGCGGATAAACGCGGATTTTTCCGCGTTCATCCGCGTTTGTCCGCGTCCTATGTTTGCTGCTCCCCCAACAACAACCGATACAGCGTTCGCGTCGCGAGCAAATCCGCGCTGACGACGCCGAGCGGTTGTCCTTCCGCCGACAAGACCGGCAGCGCGGAAATATCGTGTTGTTCCAACATCGTCACCGCTTCGAGGATGCTGTCCTGCGGACCGCACGACACGACTTGGCGCGTCATCATCTCGTCCACCTTGATCCCTTCGATCTTGCCGCGCGCGGCGGCTTGCGTAATATCCCAATCGGTCACGATGCCGACGACGCGACCATCCGGCGCAAGCACCGACAAAATGTCCGTGTTCTTTTCGGTCAGCACGCGCGCAGCATCCTGCACCGTCGAGCCGAGCGGCGTCGTCGCCATTTCGATCATCACTTCGCGCACGACGCGATTGCTCTCGCGACTCACGATACGATTGATGCTGATCCGTTCCGCGACCTGGCACGGCAGCGCGTCTTCTTCCGCCGTCAAGCCGTCCACCAACTCGACCATGTTTTTGCGAATCACATCGTCGCGTTTCTTTTCTGCCGCGACGCGCCGTTTTTCCGCGAGTTCCGCGAATTCTTTCGCGTGATCGGCGAGCCACTTGTCGACCGCCGCGCGATTGCCGAGCAATTCGTTCGGAATTCGCAAATCCGTTGGTGTTGGAATCAGGCGTTCGTGCGCGGCAAAGATCACGCCGCCCGAATTGACGAGAAAGTCGGTCGCGATGAGCGTGCCGCGTTCTTGATAGACGCGGCGCTCCATCCGTCGCCGCGCGGCTTTGCGTTTGGGATCGGGCGAGTACGTGTTCGCGCCTTCGACGATCATCGACCAGCGTCCTACTTTGTCAATCGTCATCGAGGGTTTGGACATTTCGTCCACGTCGAGATAATTCGCTTGCGGCGCGGCGGGAATCAGCGCGAACGCGTTTTCGCGCAACAAATCATCGCGCGCGCTCGAAAATTTCAGCACGCAGCCCAGGTCGGGCGAGTCGGGATGTGCGAGAAAGTACGGCTTGGTGACGAGCGGATTCATATCGCGCAGCGCGAGCAGCAATCCAACATCCAAGCCGCTCTCGCAAAATAAATAGCCCGACGCGTCGCTGATGCCGATAATTTGCGGCGCGCTCCCCTTTTGTTTTCGCATCTCCAGCAGCAATCGCGCAACGCCCGCGCCGACCGCGCCAAAGCCCTGCACGATGCACGTCACTTGATCCCACGCGGGAATTTCGAGATTGCGAAACTGCGGCAGCACGCGCAAGCGCGGCGCTTCGCGATACAATGCGTCGAGCGCGATCACACAGCCACCGGCTGCCGCGCCGAGTTGATCGATCCGATTGCCGCCCATATCGACCGGCTTGGACACTGCCGCGTCGAGTCCGTTTTCAATCGCGATCGTCTTCATGTCTTGATCGTTCGTGCCAACATCAGGACCGGGGTTGTACAATCGCACGTAACGCCGAATCAAATGCGCGAACCCGCGCACGACCGCGGTGTGATCGGCGAGCGAGAGATTCGTGCTCGCGACGATGCCGGACTTGCCGCCGCCGTACGGCAAATCGGCTGCCGCATTTTTCAGCGTCATGCCGCGCGCAAGGTTGTGAATCGCGGCGGGCGTCACTTCAGGCGAAAGCCGGATGCCACCCATCGAAGGCAAACCCATCGCGACATTGTCCACCACAAGATACCCGCCGATTTCCTGCGGCTCGCGTTCGTTCCACATACACGCGACGAGGCGCGGACCCAGGTTGTCCACTTCGATCCCCAGTCGGTGCAGTAATTCGACATCCTGCGAAGTAAATTCCAGATAACACAGTCCCTGGTCTTCGATCCGGCGCGTTTGCCACACCTCATCGGGCAGCAGATCGCGCAAAAATTCGTTCATGCGTTTGGGCAACATTGCCCCTCCTTAAAATGCGACCGCTGACAACAGACCGCCAACCGCCGCCAATTTTATTTCCGCGCCAAGTATAACACGCGCAAAGAGGATTTTCAATAGCGACTCCAAACCTATCTTTGCGCTCCACCGACAATTCAATTATAATCAGCGTCATCCACCGAAAGTTCGTACATCTTGCGGAGATGCTGCCCTTGCCTTCGTTCTTTTGGTTGCTCTTCCCTGGAACCGTTGCCCTCTTGATCGTTTTGTCTTGGGTAACCTGGCGCGCACGGCTGGGTCGACGCGCCGGGTTGATCGCGCTGACACTCGGCGCGACCTGGTGCGCTGGCGCGCTCCTAATCGCGCTCACCGATTCCGCGGCGGGCTGGTTCCTGCAAGCCCTTGCCTTTGTCGTCGGCATGATTCTGTTGACGCGCGGCTTGGCGCGTCACGTCAGTCAGCAAGCCGAGATCACACGCTTGCGTCGCATCGCCGAAAATCGCGCGGATCGCATTTCAGTGCTCTCGCACGAAGTCCGCACACCGCTCGCGATGATCAAAGGCGCAGCCGAACTACTCCTCGACGGCAAGCCCGGCCCTCTCACCCAGCAACAACACGTCTTCCTCGAAACGATCAGCCAGAATTGCGAACGGACGATCACCCTGGCAGAAGATTTGCTGACGCAGGCGCGCATCGAAGCCGGATTGTTCAAGGTCAACTTGCAGGCGACCGATCTCAAGTTGCTCACGCGCCAAGTCGTGCGCGGTATGCAACCTCTCCTCGCGCAAAAGAATCAAATCATCAACCTCGATTACCCCCAAGTATTGCCGCACATTCAGGCAGACCCACGCCTCCTTCAGCAAGCGTTGACGAATTTGTTGAACAATGCCACGCGCCACACATCGCCGGGCGGTCGCATCTACGTGAGCATTTCCGAAAACGATCAAGCGGTGATCGTCGCGGTGACCGACGACGGCGCAGGCATGACGACCGAAGAACGCCAGAAATTGTTCCAACGATTTTCCAGTGGGCGTCCGTTGGGTAACGGAACCGGGCTGGGCTTGGTCATCGTCAAGCAAATCGTCGAACTGCACGGCGGACGCATTTTGGTTGACACGACGCTGGGACAGGGAACGACTTTTCTTTTCACGCTGCCTCGGCTGATCGAAAAAGACCAAACGATGGAAGGACGAGTCAATGGATAAAGCGCGCATTCTCGTCGTGGACGACGAGCCGCAAATGGTCGACATCATCGCGTTCGCGTTGGAGACGGAAGGATTCGAAATCGTAACCGCGTACGACGGACAGCAAGCGTTGGACTCGGTGGCGCGCCATCTCCCCGATCTGATCGTGCTGGACGTGATGCTACCCAAAGTAGACGGGTTTGAAGTCTGTCGGCGCGTGCGCGAGAGCACGACGATCCCGGTCATTCTGCTCACTGCGAAAAAAGAGGACGAAGACATCATCCAGGGTTTGGAATTGGGCGCGGACGATTACGTGACCAAGCCCTTCAAGCCGCGCGAACTCGTACTGCGCGTCCGCGCGATCTTGCGTCGCAGCGGAGTCGGCAAGATGCAAACTATCGTGCATGTTGGCGATTTGCAGTTGGATAATCTGCGTTACCAAGCCACGCTCGCCGGAGCGCCGCTCGATCTCACCGTCCACGAATTTCGATTGCTGGCTTGTCTGGCGGCAAATGCCGGGCGCGTGCTGTCGTGGCAAGCCCTCCTCAAACATGCTTGGGATGTCGAAAGTTGGGAGGGCGGCAAAGAAATGATCAAGACGGCGATCTATCGCCTGCGCCAAAAGATCGAGCCGGATCCGGACGCGCCGCGCTACATTCTGACCGTCCGCAGCGTGGGTTATACGATGCCGGCGCGCTAGTCCGATTGTTACAATCGGTTACCCAATTGTGACGAGCGCGTGACCACAAACATCGGCGCGCGTGCTAAGATGTGTTCAGTCGTCTGTGTCTCTCTGTTGCCAAGGAAAGAACCTTGGCATCATTTGTCGCGCCGAGCAAAGCGTTTCGATGCGCGCGTGTTCGCTTTGCCCAGCCGACAACATTCCAAGGAGGAGAAGAATGAACACAACCAAGTTCTTTGCGCTGTTCGCGCTGATCGCCATCTTCGCGGTTCTTGCCGCGTGCGCGCCCGCGCCCACCCCGGCGCCGACTGCCGCGCCCCCGACCGCCGCGCCGAAACCGACGGATGCACCCAAGCCAACAGCAGTTCCGCCGACTGCCGCGCCGAAACCGACCGACGCGCCGAAAGCCGGCGGCACGGTGACCGTGTACGCGTCGCCGCAGGAAGAATGGGTGAAAGCCGCGATGGCGCAATTCACCAAAGACACCGGCATCAAAGTCGATTACGTCGCGATTGGTTCGGGCGAAGCGTACACGCGCATCGCCGCGGAAAAAGCCGCGCCCAAAGCCGACGTGTGGTGGGGCGGCACAGTTGATCCGCACATTCAAGCCAAGTTGGCTGGATTGACCGAGAAGTACTGCTCACCCAACGCGAAAGACATTCCCGCGCAGTACAAAGACCCCGAATGTTTTTGGACGGGCATGTACGTCGGCTTTATCGGGTTCACGATCAACCCAAATCTGTTGAAGCAAAAGAATTTGCCGACACCCAAAGTGTGGGCGGACTTGATCAAGCCGGAGTACAAGGGTTTGATCGCGATGTCTGATCCCGCGCAATCCGGCACCGCGTACGTAATCATGGCGACGCTCGTGCAAAAGATGGGCGAAGACGCGGCGTTCAAGTATCTCGCCGCGTTGCACAAGAACATCACGCAGTACACCAAATCGGGTCCGGGTCCCATCACACTCGTCGGTCAGGGCGAAGCGTTGATCGGCATCAATTTCGCGCACGATACGATCATGTTCATGAAACAAGGTCAACCGATCAACTACGTCATCCCGGAAGATTTCGACGGCTACGAAATCGGCGGCGTGTCTTTGCTCAAGGGCGGACCGAACCCCGCCGCGGGCAAAGCGTTGATCGATTGGACGCTCACGGCAAAGGCGATGGAACTCGCGGCGACCGCGAACTCATTCCAGGTGCCGACGAATCCGAACGCGGCAGTGCCGAAGGAAAGCGTCAAAGTCAGCGACGTCAAAGCGATTGACTACAAACTCGACTGGGCAGCCGAAAATCGCAGACGCCTCGTCACGCGCTGGACGAACGAAGTCGGCAACTTGCCCAAATAAGCATCGCATCAGTCCGCGTCCTATCACGGATGTAATTCAGATTGGGGGCGAATAGCATCCTGAGCGGAATGTAGCGTAGCGGAATGCAGTCGAAGGATGCGTCTCGGTCACAACTGCGACGCTCCGCAAGCCTCCTTCGACTCCACTGCGTTCCGCTCAGGATGCTTGCTCCGCTGCTTACCCCAAACGGAACTACACTCTCCATCACATCTGTTGGAGCATCACAAATGCCACAACTCTTTTCGCGTTGGCGACGCGTCGATCTGTGGTTGATCTGCGCCGTTGGTCTCGGAATTCTTTTCGTTTTACTTTTCATCATCTATCCGCTGTTCCAAGTCATCAGCATCAGCGTGTACAGCGAAGGGCAATTTACGCTCAACCCCTGGCAGGAAATGCTCGCGCTGCGAAATTGGTGGGTGCCGCTCTGGAACACAATTCTCCTCGCGACGATTGTCGGCGTCACTTCGACGCTGACCGGCTTTATTTTCGCGTACGCGATGCAGCGCGTCGCGCTCCCGTTCAAAGGATTTCTGCGCGCGCTCGCGATCTTGCCGATCATCACACCGCCGTTTCTGTTGGGGCTTGCCGCGATTTTATTGTTCGGGCGGAACGGCTTGGTCACCGCCGGACTCTTCGGCGTGCGGACGAGCGCGGTCTTTGGTCTGCCCGGTCTGGTACTCACGCAAACGCTCTCCGAAATGCCAGTCGCGTTTCTCGTTCTCGCCGGTATGCTGGGCAGTCTCGACACGTCGCTCGAAGAAGCGAGCGCGACGATGGGCGCATCGCCGCGCCACACATTTTTCCGCGTCATCTGGCCCCTCATGCGCCCCGGCTTGGCGAATTCGTTTTTGCTCGCGTTCATTTCCTCCGTCGCCGATTTTGGCAACCCGATGGTGATCGGCGGCGACTATTCGGTTTTGTCCACCGCGATCTATCTTCGCATCACCGGCTTGTACGATCATCCCGGCGCGGCGGTACTGTCGGTCGTTCTGCTCGCGCCGTCGCTCATCGCGTTTTATTTGCAGAGTCAGTGGGTCGGCAAACGATCGTACGTCACCGTCACCGGCAAATCGTCGGGGCGCTCTCGTCCGTGGAACGACAAACTGATCTCCGGCGGCGCGACCTTCGTCGTGATCCTTTGGGCAGTGACGACGATTTTGCTGTACGGTTCGATCTTGGTCGGCAGTTTCGCCAACGTGTGGGGCGTCGATTACACGTTGACGCTCAAACATTATTTGTTCATCGAAAACCTGGGACTGGAGCCGTACGTCAATTCGCTGATTCTCGCGGTCGTTTCCGCGCCGTTGACCGCGCTGATGGGCTTGCTGATGGCGTACATTTTCGTGCGACGACCATTTCCGGGACGCTGGCTGCTCGAGTTCGGCGCGATGCTCAGTTTCGCGGTACCGGGGACGATCATCGGCGTGGGTTACATTCTCGCGTTCAACGCGCCGCCGCTCGTACTGACCGGCACCGCGACGATCATCGTGATCTCGTTCATTTTCCGAAATATGCCGGTTGGCATTCGCGCCGGCATCGCCGCGCTGAGCCAGATCGATCCGTCGCTCGAAGAAGCGTCGGCGGTGATGGGCGCGCGCCTGCCGACGACGTTGCGCCGCGTCGTCGTGCCGCTGATCATCCCGGCGATCTTCTCCGGCTTGGTCTTTTCGTTCGTGCGCGCGATCACCGCGATCTCGGCAGTCATCTTCCTCGTCTCGCCGCGGTGGAAACTCGTCACCCCGGCGATCTTGGCGGAGATCAATCAAGGACGCTTTGGCGTCGCCGCGGCGTACTCGACGATCGTCGTCGCCACGATGATTACCGCGATTTTGATCGCGTATCGCGTCAGCAGGCAAATGGGAACGACGCTTGAATTGCAAGCGTGATTGCATTACTCTCCCGAAAATAGGACACTGATAAACACTGATTACACTGATTCTGATCTGTGTTCATCTGTGTTTATCTGTGTCCCATGCACGGCCTAGTCCAAGTTGAGGTATACCCGTGACCACACTAACTTTGCAATCAGTCGGCGTCCGGCTTGATCATGTAACTAAACGATTCTCCGGCGGCGTCATCGCCGTGAACGATGTCAATTTCAGCGTCCCGGCGGGACAACTCGTTACGCTGCTTGGTCCCTCCGGTTGCGGCAAGACGACGACACTGCGCCTCATCGCCGGGCTGGAGCAAGCCGATGGCGGTACGCTTTGCATCGGCGAGCGCGATGTGACGAACTTGCCGCCGCACGAGCGCGGCATCGGCATGGTGTTCCAATCGTACGCCTTGTTTCCCCACCTGTCAGTTTTCGAAAACATTGCCTATGGCTTGCGTCTGCAAAAACACACCAACGCCGAAATTCGCGAGAGTGTGGAAATGGTGTTGCACTTGATGAACCTGGTGGGATTGGATCAGCGCATGCCCAATCAACTTTCGGGCGGTCAGCAGCAGCGCGTCGCGCTTGCGCGCGCGTTGGTGCTCAAACCCAGGGCGCTGTTGCTCGATGAACCGCTCTCGAACCTGGATGCGAAGTTGCGCGTGCAGATGCGAACCGAGATTCGCCGATTACAGCGACGGCTCGGCATCACCGCCGTGTACGTCACGCACGATCAGAGCGAAGCGATGTCGCTCTCCGATCTCGTCGTTGTCATGAACCAGGGACGCGTCGAACAGATCGGCGCGCCGATTCAAATCTACGGTACGCCCGCCTCGGTCTTCGTCGCCGATTTTATCGGTCGCGCCAATTTCATCGAGACGAAAATTATCGCGGTCGAGAATAATCGAGCAAGCATTTCAGTCCTGGGTCGGACGTTGAGCGTATCCTGCTCCAGCGATTTCCGCGCGGGTGATGAGGTTTATGCCGTCTTGCGTCCCGAAGTCATTCGACTGAGCGAAGGGGATGGGCTGGCGCGGGGCGAAGTGCGCCAAGCCACTTATCTCGGATCGTTTGTGGAATACGAGATCGAAACTGGTAACCAGACCTTGATCGTGTTGGACTATGAGCCGTGGGCGGGACGCATCTTTGCCGAAGGGAGCCAGGTCGCCATCGTCTTTCGCGAGGAGAACGTACATTTGTTGCGAGGCAAATAATGGCTAACGCGCAAGATTATTTTGGACGAGTCATTCAAGCGTTATCTTCCGTTCCGCAAGAGCCGATCTCTCAAATCATCGAAATCCTTAAACAGACGCGAGCAGAGCGAAAGAAAATCTTTGTCTTTGGAAATGGCGGCAGCGCGGCGACTGCTTCGCACATTGTAAATGATTTGCTCAAGAGTACTGTCCAGCCGAATTTGCCGCGCCTGCGTTTGCTCTGCTTGAATGACAATATCCCCACGCTGACTGCGTATGCAAACGACGTTGGTTACGACGCGATCTTCGCCGAGCCGCTGGCTGCGCTGGCGGATGCAGGCGACGTTGTGATCGCGTTGAGCGGCAGCGGCAACTCCCCGAACGTTTTGCGCGCGCTGGAGACGGCGCGGCAACTCGATTTGACTCGCATCGGTTTGACGGGCTTGCGCGGGAAGATGAAGGAACAATGCGATGTGTGTGTGAGCGTCCCTTCAGACCCGATGCAAGTCATCGAGGATGTTCATCTGATCGTCCTCCATTCGATTTTTCTCGCGATGTGTTGATAGAAATACAACCTCTTTACGCCCGCGAATGTGACTATTAACTGCCAGGCATCTCTTCGGTGATCCGCCTCTCCAACTCATCCATTGTTTGCAGAAACGCGCGTTCCAGATCAATTCGGTGAACGTGCGCCAGCACCATCACCGACCAGAGGCAATCCGCCAATTCGTGCGCCAATTTCTCTTTCGCATCGGGAATGTTGCGCCGACCACTTTGCGCCATCACGAGTTTCGCGAGATCGCCCACATCACCGACAAAGCCGAGTGCGAGTTCTTCATTCGTCCACGCCGCGCCGAAATTCTTGCGTTCCAGTTCGGCGTACTGCGCGCGGACAATGAACGCGCGCGCTGCGAGTCGACTGAATTCCATTTGTTGCTCCATACCGAGAGTATATCACGGACGCGATATTTTTCAAATGATCGCGCGCGAAATGATCGCGCGCGAAAAATCTGGTACACAATCGGGCGATTCTGTGTTATAATGTGGTTGTGGCAATCAATTCTCCCAAAGTCGTGATTGACACCAACGTTGTCTTTGAGGGCTTGACCAAACAGGGTAGTGCCGCGGGCTTGGTGGTTGATGCTTGGGCAAGCAACCTGTTACGCGTGTGTGTCTCAAACGCGCTGGCGTATGAATACGTTGATGTACTACCTCGCAAATTGTCAGAC
Organism: Candidatus Aquidulcis sp.; assembly: GCA_020723345.1. GTDB lineage: Bacteria > Chloroflexota > Anaerolineae > UBA4142 > UBA4142 > VGOB01. The sequence goes on from DYJA01000016.1 coordinate 76,974, forward strand.
GCGCGCTGGCGTCGGCTGGAAGGCGTGCTTGGAAATTTGCTGACGAAAGCAGAGTTTGTGGCGATTCACTATTCATGGCGTCCTGCAACACCTGACGCCGCAGACGAACACATTGTTGACTGTGGGATGAATGCCAATGCTGCCATCGTCACGTTCAACGTGCGGGATTTTAGGAATGCGCGAGAATCTTTGGGATTGCGCGTTATCACGCCCGTGGAATTGCTTGTCGAGTTAGCCCAAGCATAAATTAGCCCATCTTTTGGTATGAGGTAGAAAATGAGTCCGTTGATACTTGAATTGCCCCAGACACTGCGCTACCAACTCGAAATGTTGGCGCAACGTGAGGGAGTCTCCCTCGATCAATATGTTGTCTACGCGCTTGCCCGCCAGGTTTCATCCGCATACACGCTGACAGAAAGAGAAGATTCCGCGAAACAACACGCCGATTTTGCCTCACTGCTTGCGCGATTGGGTTCAGTTTCCGACGATGAACTCCAGCGCGCGCTGACAGAAAGAGAACGCGCCGCGCCAGAAGCAGATTTGTCGCCAGAAATTGGCGCGCGCGTGCAGGCGCGGATTGCCAAGCAACGCGAGCGTTGACAACGGACTCCTTCGACTATCGCTCAGGATCGGATTGAACGGACAAAGCCGCGCGGGCAAGCGTCCGTTGAATCCGCACCTGTTCGTTGTTTTTGGCGCGCGGAGGATGACAATGGACACAAACGGATTGAACGGACGAAAGCATGTGGGCGAGTGTCCATCGCATCCGATCAGGTCCGTTGCGCTTGGACGAGTATGGGAAAAGGTGAGGTGAAATGAGGGACTTGCACACCTACTCATACTGATATATAATCGGGTTGTTTCCGTCACAGCTTATTATAGGTGCAAAATGAACTACACACCCATTAGATTACAAGCAGCATTCTTTCTGACCAATATTGACTTTTCTTCAAAATTGGATATTGCGACTGAGATTCGGTCACGAGCAAAGAATCTTTTGGACGTTGACCCAGTGCTCCTTCCATTGCCCCAGGATGCGCCTTCAGAATTTCCACACATCATTATGAAAAATGATAAGAACGGTTGGGCTTTTCAAATAGCCCCAGCAAGATTCGATCTTGTGCTGGACTCAAGCGCGCAAAAAACACCGCCTAGCCTTGACGAAGTGTCCGAAAAGTTGTATACCCTAGCAGTGAACATTTGGAAGGGATTGGAATATCGTTTCGGAGCGCACGCGAATCGATTGGCAAGCGTTATTGCCGTTGCTAGTCAAGTTGATAATGCACCTGAGATGGTGCGCCAAAGATACCTGAATTTGCGCTATGGTGTGGGGGCATTCCAAAATCAAGTTCATATACTTCATAAAGCCGAAACGGAAGGATTTCATCTCAATCGCTGGATCAGGTTGATTTCATTACCAGAGGAGAAGGATTTGCCTTCGCGTCTGCTCATGGAAGTGGATATCAATACACTGGCAGAGCGTCCCTTCGTTGTCACAGATGCCAATGCAAATAGTTTCTTTCAATTAGCCAATCGCCAAACCAAAGAGGCTCATTCATTTTATCTGGCGGAGTAGGGCAAATGCTAAACAAATACCACCATCCTTCTGAAACCTCAGTTGACTTTCCATACCCATTTTCAAGTTTGCTTACATCACAACCCAAGTACAGCAACGTGTGTTCGGAAATCAATGATCTTCTTGCTGATTCCCCTCTACCGCTTGAAAACCTCTGGGGGACATCGGGCAGTCAGACTGCCTTGAAAAAAGACGCCGTCACCAGGGAAAGAATTATTTTGCTGTTGAATATGTGTTTATGGAATGACTTGCCCATCCATAGTCTACCTGTGTACGCACCAGCGGACTGGCACACTGTTGCTGAACAACAAGCAGTTATCGAATTCGGTACTGTCTCCGAAGTTGCTCTGGTCTACTCCGACCATTTCAAGGCAGAGCAGATATTTACGATTTTTGTGAAAGGGGATCACTACAATGATGCCTTGATGGACAAACTGCTTGACCGTGAACTTCGGTTGCTTGATGCTCTCCAATCACGTCCAATTGCAGTTCACTACTTCCCATTTACTGCGGAGACATCAACTCACAGTTTGATCAGAGAGTCGGCGAAACTCATTTTTCAAGGTTAGTTGAGCATGGCAAATCTCCCCGACCATGTCGCTCAAGCCAGACACAATCAAGATTGTGCTGAAAAATTCTTACAGGGTGGAGGGTGCGATGATTGGGCAATCACCGCGGCTTTCTACTCTGCGGTGCATCTTGTGGAAGCAGGATTTGCCACAACTGAGATTGAGCACACTGAATCAAATTGTCCCGATGACGAAGAACCACACGCGTACCGAGAGCGAACGGTAAAAGAAAAATTCGGGGTACCTTGTTGGAAGAGCTATCGCAAACTCAGAACGGCGAGTTTTAATGTTCGCTATTTAGCGTTGTGGAAAAGCGGTCGCATAGGAACAGCACTTGGCTACTACAGCCCAAACGATGCGAGTCAATTTGTAAAACAAGACCTGCTGACTGTACGACAGGAAATCCAGAAAAGTGGTATTGACCTCAACTGAATATCCTCAGAAAAGCCAACCTCGTCGCGAAGTCGGTTTCCCTTTTTCTCTACGTTAGTCCACTTGCCATTCCTCTGTTGCAGTTTGCCTTCATCCTTCATCCTTTCCCCAACGCCGCTTTCACCGCGCTCCCATCCACCGTTTCCTTCGCTAACAACAACTGCGTCAACTTTTCCAGCGCGGCGCGATGTTCGCGCAAGAGATTTTGCGCACGCTCGTACTGCTCCGTGACGAGACGCTGCACCTCGCGGTCAATGATCTCGCGCGTCTCCTGGCTGACGTTGCTACTATCTTCGACCGCGCCGCCGAGGTACTGCAACTGCTGTCCCGCGTACCGCACCGAACCGAGTTTCTCGCTCATGCCAAACTCGGTGACCATCCGCCGCGCCAGTTCGGTCGCGCGCATAATGTCGTCGCTCGCGCCAGTGCTGATTTCGCCGCAGACGACATTCTCTGCCGCGCGTCCGCCGAGCATTACTGCGATCCGATCTTGCAACTCCTCCATCGTCAGCAAATAACGATCTTCGGTTGGCATTTGCATCGTGTAACCGAGCGCGCCGCGCGTGCGCGGCACGATGCTGATCTTGCTCACTGGATCGCCGTGCGGCACAAGTTCCGCGACGAGCGCGTGCCCCGATTCGTGGTACGCGACGGTGCGGCGTTCGTCCTCGTTCATCACGCGACTGCGCTTCTCCAAGCCCGCGACGACGCGCTCGATCGCGGATTCGAAATCAGCGAGCGTGACGGAATCCGCGTTACGGCGCGCGGCAAGGAGCGCGGCTTCGTTCATCACGTTCGCGATGTCCGCACCGCTGAACCCAGGCGTCATCCGCGCCGCGCGCTCCCAATCGAAATCGGGCGCGAGTTTGATGCCTTTACTGTGAATCTTCAAAATCTGCAAGCGTCCCGTCAAATCGGGATTGCCGACCGCGATCTGGCGATCAAAGCGTCCCGCGCGCAACAACGCGGGATCGAGCACTTCGGGACGATTCGTCGCCGCCATGATAATGACGGGCGCGATGTGCGTCGTCTGAAAACCGTCAATCTCGGCGAGCAGTTGGTTCAGCGTTTGCTCGCGTTCGTCGTTCCCGCCGATGCGGACTGCGCCGGCGCGGCTTTGTCCAATCGCGTCGATCTCATCAATGAAAACGATCGCGGGCGCGGCTTTGCGCGCTTGCTCGAACAGATCGCGCACGCGCGCCGCACCGACGCCGACGAACATTTCGACGAACTCGGAGCCGCTCGTCTGAAAAAACGCAACGTGCGCTTCGCCCGCCGTCGCTTTTGCAAGCAAAGTCTTGCCTGTCCCCGGCGGACCGATCAGCAAGACGCCTTTGGGAATTCGACCACCCAGTTTCGCGAATTGCTCCGGCGTTTTTAGAAACTGGATGATCTCTTGCAACTCGCCAATCGCTTCGTCCGCGCCGCCGACATCTTTGTACGTCACGCCGACATCTTCGGCTTTCACTTCGGTCGCTTTGCTTTTGCCAACGCCGAAAATACTGCCGAGTCCACCGCCCGCGCCGCCCGTCGTGCGCCGATACATCAAGTACCAAAATCCGCCGAGCAGCAACAACGGCAACAGATACGCGACGAAGAAACTCCCAATCGGACTGGGCGGTCGCTGAAAGTCGAATGACACGCCCGCGCTCTGCAGTTGTTCGACCAACTTGGGATCGCTTTCCGCGTTGCCGATGGTTTCGAATGGAATGGTCGCGGGCGTCGCGTTCGGCGTCGGATTTTTCATTTCGCCGATGATGTCATTATCGCGCAAGGTGACTTTGACGATTTGATTGTCCGCGAGTTTTTGTTTGAATTCACTGTACGGAATTTCCGACGCCTGAATCAACATCGGCGTCAGCACAAACTCCTGGAACAACCACAACACGACCATGCCGACGAGCAGATAACTGACGCTGAAACTCATGCGTCGCTGCATCTGCTGTTGCTTTTTCTTTTCCTCTTCGGGATCAGGTTTTTGAGGAGTGATTTTTTTATTCTCCGGCATACAAACCTCCGCGTAGGACAAATTTACAAATTTGTCCTACTTGCGCGCGGCAGCCACACCATCAACATCACCGCGCCGATGAGCGCCATCACCGCGCCGAAATAGAATGGGGCGGACGCGCCAAAGCCGTTCCACGCGCCGACGCCTTGCCACAACACGCCCGCGATCACCGACGCGGGAAAAGCGATGATACTCAAGACCGCGTTGTACGTGCCGTACGCGGTGCCGCGCAAATTCTCGGGCACGAGATCGGCGACGAGCGCTTTGGTCGTGCCGTACGCGACGCCGTAGTAAATTCCGTACAACGCGTACAACGCGAACACCTGCCACGCGCTATCGGCGAGCGCGAAACCGAGATACACAATCGCGTACATCAACCAACCGCCAACGATGATACCGTGCCGCCCGATGCGATCCGACAACGCGCCTGCGGGAATCGAAAGAAAAGTGTAGACGAAATTGAACACGACGAGCATCGCCAGCACGCCGACAACATTCAGTCCCAGGTTTTGCGCGCGCAGAACCAGAAACGCGTCCGACGAATTGCCAAGTTCAAAAAAGCAAACGATCAGCATCAACGTCATAAACGGCTTGCCCAACGCTTTGAACGCGAACCTGGGCATAGCGCGTTCGCCCGTGATCGGCACATCGCGCGCGAGCAGCGCGAGCGCGAACACCGCGAGAAATGCGGGGACGATGCTGAGCAGCACGATCGTGCGAAACGTGGATTCGCCCAACTCGACCGCGCCCGCTTGCGCGAACCACACGACTGCCAGCGCGATCAGAATGCCGATCATCGCGCCCGCGGTGTCTGCCGCGCGCGCAAAACCGAACGCAAGCCCGCGCTGTTTCGCGTCAATCGAATCGGCGACGAGCGCGTCGCGCGGCGCGGTGCGAATGCCCTTGCCGACGCGGTCCGCCCAGCGCGCGCCCGCGACCATTTCCCAGGTCGTCGCGAAATAAAAGAGCGGCTTGACAATTGCCGAGAGCGCATAGCCCGACACCGCGAGCCACTTGCGCGCGCGCAGTTTGTCGGACAGCCAGCCCGAAAAAATCTTGAGCAGACTCGCGGTCGTCTCCGCGAATCCTTCGATCACGCCGATAATATTCGTCTTGACGCCGAGGACATTCGCCAAAAAGAGCGGCAAGATGTTGATCACCATCTCGCTCGAAATGTCCATAAAGAAACTGGTCGCGCTGACTGCCCACACATTGCGCGGCATCGCGCGCCAACTGGCTTGCTGCGTTTGTGTTTTTGCGAGTGTTGCCATGGTACCTCAAAGGACGAAGGATGAGGGATGAAGGATGAAAATGCGGACAATGCAGGATTTCATCCTTTGTCTTTAGTATAGCACCAAACCGCCTATCGTTGCAATCGCATCATTCGTTTATTCGTTCTCGATTCGTTGACACGATTCGTCGACGCCAATTTTGCAACTCGATGATGTTCCCCTCGGGGTCGGTCACGTAGACAAAACGAATCGCGCCCGCGCCGGCAATTTCGACGGAAACGATTTTGCCGACGTCGCACCCGCCCGCCGCGATGACCGCATCGCGCGTCGCGTCTACATCGTCCACCGCGAACGCGAGGTGACCGAACCCAGGACGATTCACCGCCGTACTTGGTTTCTCCAATTCCGACTCGTACTGGAAAATTTCGAGCGTCGGTCCCACGTCGCCCCAACCCGGCAAACGCAAGTGCGCGCCGCGAATGTGTGCGCGCGCGATGCCCGTCGCATCGTCGAGCCATTGCCCGGACAAATCGCGTTCGGGTGGAACGAGCGTACAGCCAAAGACGCGCGTGTAAAACTCCGCGAGCCGTTTCCAATCGCGCGCGATCAAATTCGTGTGAACGTACTTGGCATTTGTAACCATTTTCTCGCCTCGGCGTATATTTTGTAATGGCAAGGTACGCGGAATGGGTGCGGTTGTCAATGTGCATTACTGTGTCATTGCGAGCATGCTGAGCGGAGCGGCGGTTTCTGCCGCGCAGTCGAAGGATGCGAAGCAATCCCCAAATCGCGATTGGAGATTGCTTCGTCGCATCGTTCGACTACGCTTTGCTCCGCTCACGATGCTCCTCGCAATGACAATTGCACGTTTGCCGCAAACCCAAACTGCAAGTATAATTCCGCCGCGGAGGCAAAATGTCACTCCTATCCACTCTCATCGGTCGCGCGCAAGACGTTGCCGCGATTCGCAGCCACGCGCTCGGCGGCGCGTGCGTGTCGCTCGTCGGCATTAGCAACTTGGGCAAGACCGCGCTGATGCGGCAATTGTGCGAGCCGAGCGCGCAAAACAAGCGCGGCGCGTTCGTTTACGTGGATTGCAACGCGATGCCCGAACGTACTGCGCGCGCGTTTTTCATCGCGATCTGGCGCGCGCTCGCGGAGAAACTACAAACCTGCTGCGATGACCGCGCGGCAATCACGCGCGCGCAAAACTTGAACGACGAAATCATCCGCGCGGACGACACGACGGCGTTCACGTACAACTTTGAACGCGGACTCGCGCTCGCGCTCGATTATCTGCCGCATCCCCTCATTCTCGCGCTCGACGATTTTGACGAGGCGTACCAATCGCTCGAACCGCAGACGTTCCTCAATCTGCGCGCGCACAAAGATCGCTACGGCGACGCGCTCGCGTACATCGCCGCGACGAATCGCGAATTCGCGCGCCTGCCGATGTCGCGCGAGCAAGGCGAACTGGTCGAACTGCTCGCGCCGCACATCCATTACTTGAGTTTCATGACGCGCGACGACACGCGCAAATTTTGCGCGCGCTTTGCTGCACTCGAAAATGTGACGTTTAGCGACGCGGACATCGCGTTTGTCTACGCCAACGCCGATGGACATCCGGGGCTTGTCCAAGCCGTCTGCACCGCGCTCGGCAATGTCACCGGCGCGCCGACGCGCAACCCGCACCAAGACCGCGTGATCCACCAAGTCGTCCAACCGAATCTCGCGACCGACGCGAACGTGCGCGTCGAGTGCAACAAGATTTGGCAAGACCTCGACGCGGATGAACAGAGCGCGTTACTGAATCTGGAGCGCATCGCCGAAACGGATCCCGCGCGGCGCGGCTTGCGCGCGAAATCCATCGTCCGAGGCAGCGACGAGGAACCCGTCATCTTTTCGCGTCTCTTCGCCGATTTCGTGCGGCGGCAGCAACTCGCGCAGCAACCACACGCGCGCGGCGTCTACGTCGACGTGGACGCGGGCGCGGCGTTCGTGAACGGCAAGCGTGTCGAGGAATTGACCGATCTCGAATATCGTTTGCTCACGTTTCTCTACGGCAAAATGGATCGCGTCTGCGACAAGTATTCGATTGTGGAAAATGTGTGGGGACAGCAATTCATCGACGAGGTGGACGACGCGCGCATCGAAAAACTCGTGAGCCGCGTGCGCGCGAAAATCGAACCCGACGCGACCAAGCCGCGTTATTTGGTGAGTGTGCGCGGGCGCGGGTACAAGTTAGTGAGATAATCGTGTCGGCGATCAATGTTCTCACCTTCGGCTTTGCCTTGTGGCTGGGTTTCTATCTGCTCGCGCGCAACCCTGCCAAACCCTTGTTGCGCTTGACCGGTTTCGGTCTACTCGCGTACGCGCTGGGACTTGGCGGCGACATTTTGAGCGGCTATGCAACCGGCTTGCCCCTGGAACGTCTCAGCGCGTTGCTTTATCTGCTCCCCGCCGTTTTTTGGTCGGGCGCGCTGATCTATCTCCTGCCTGAGGACGCGCCCTTGCGCCCTTGGCTCGTCCAATTCTGGAAATTGGGTCTTGCGCCGATCACCGCGCTGGTTTGTCTTGCCGGCATCGGCACGAACCTGATTTTTGATTTCACCGATGGAACCGCGCGCGTCGGCGCGGGTTATCTTGGATTTGCCGCGCTGACGTTGCTGATTTTACTCGTCTGCCTCGGTCTTGGCATCGGTACGCTTCGAACTGCTCGACCCAGATCGATTCTGGGATTTCTCCTCGTCGTGACATTGTTCTTCACCTTGGGGCTTGGCTTGCTGCTCATCCCCTTCGATTGGCTGGCGCGTCCACGGGTCGCATTGGCAATGGGTCTCGATTTGGAATTGCTCGGCTTCGCGATTGCCGTACTCGACGCGTTTGGCGAAGGCGAAACGTTGTTGCCGGACATCGCGCGTTCATTCGCCGCCGCGTTATTTGCCGCGTCGATCTTTGGCGGACTCGTCGCCTGGGCGATGTTTGCCAGCGGCGGCGTCTCTTTTTCGATGGTCGCGCTTTTGCTGGCGACGATTGCGACGGCGATCGCGATGCAGACGTTCGCGAACGCGATCGAGACCGGGCTGGATCGGCTTGTCTTTGCGCGATTTCCCCGGCTCCGCCAAGCGCGCGATGATCTGCGCGTGGTCAGCGCATCCTTGCCACGCGCGCGCGAATCGCTCGATCCTGGAACGCTCGCGCCCGGCGAGTTTACGCGGCTCACGCGTCAGGCGCTCAGTCGGATGGGCGATCTACCGCATCTCGCGGCGAGTCCGCTCACACGTTTGCCGATCATCGCAAGACGACTCGCGGCACGCAGCGCAAACGACAACGCGCTCGAACGCGCGGCGGAACTCAAAGCCCTTTTGACGGAGAGCATCCTCCGGCTCAAACCGCGCGGCAAAGACGAATTCGGCACGAGCGACGAATGGCGACACTATAACGCGCTGTACTTTCCCTACGTCGGCGGGCTGCGACCGTACAGCCAACGCGCCGATCATGCCGGTCTCAAGCCCGTCGAAAAAAATGCGCTCGACTGGTTCCGTGCGAATGTGCCAGAACGCACACTGTACAATTGGCAATCGTCTGCTGCAAAACTCGTCTCCGAGGATTTGGTAGAATTGCATCGAAACTGGCAGTGATTGGCATTGTTTTTCATAGACTTGGCAGTGGTTATCGCGGTATTCTGACGGCAAATCTAATTTCAGGAGGAACCGATGACCACTCGCTCTACCGCTCTGCTCACCCAGCCGTCACTCTTGCGCTATGCGCTGATGAGCGACAGCATCTTGTCAGCCGTTTTCGGCGCGATCTGCATCGCGGAGGCAGAATCGCTAGGAACGATCATGGGATTTCAAGCGCCCGCGTTTTTCATCGCGTTTGGGCTAGCCGCTTTCGCTTACGCGGCAACGCTATTCTACGTTGCCCGGCATTCGCCGATCAATCGCCGCGTCGCGTGGATGGCGTGTCTTCTCAACCTGGACGGCGCGTTGGCAGGCGCGATCATGCTGTTGATCGGTTTGCCGCCGCTCACCATCGCCGGAAGATGGCTCGTCGCAATTTTCGCCGATGTGGTGGCGGTGTTAGGGCTGGCGCAATTTCTCGGCTTGCGGCAAACGCGCGAGTGAATGATGTAAGCCGAGTGAACGAAAAACGCGGACGAAATCGCTCGTCCGCGTTTTTTCATTGCATGCGACAGTTGGATGGATGGCTGGTTTGTAGTTGGCTGGTTGGTTCGCGCGCGTTGACACACCCAGGAATCGGCGTTATACTGTTCGTGAAGATTTGAACGACAATGTTCTGTTTGCTTCATCGTTGTAGTTTGGAACAGTTAACATCTAACAGGAGTATCGGATATGGAAATGCGCCAGATCGTTGTCCAAGTCCCTGAGAAAATTATCCTAGCCGAAAAGACAGATGAAGCCAGTTTCTCCCGCGAACTGTTGATGTTAGCGGCAGTCAAGCTGTATGAATTAGGACATCTCTCGTCAGGACGCGCGGCTGAACTGGCAGGAATTTCGCGTGTGGAATTCCTGCTCAGTTTGGGACGATACAAAGTATTTCCTTTGGAAGCCGAGTTGCGGGACTTGGAAAAGAGTTATGCCTGACGCTATCACCAACACGTCACCGTTGGTTTATCTGTACCGAATTGGCGCGCTGGACTGGCTGCCAAAGTTGTTTGGCGAGATATGGTTACCCAGCGCGGTCCTCCGCGAGTTGCAGGAAGGAATTCGGCTCGGTTACGATGTCCCCGATCCCAACAAGCATACTTGGCTCAAGATCAAAGATGCCCAAGCCATTCCATCCGAGTGGCTCGCTCTCGATTTGGGCGCGGGCGAGATCGCGACCATGACGTTGGTATTGGAAAATCCAACGCGCATTGCGCTACTGGACGATGGACGCGCCAGAAAGATCGCCGAGGCAGCCGGCTTGCAAGTTTGGGGCACTCTGCGTGTACTTCTCGAAGCCAAATCACGCGGCTTGGCAGAGCGTATCGAACCGTTAGTGAATCGGCTAGCCGAAACGGGCATGTGGATTTCTGACGATGTTCGAGAGAGAATTCTTGCGATAGCAGACGAGAAGAAAAAAATGAATCGATGAGATGCGATTGACGCATCGCGCAATCAGCGTTATGATATCCGCGAAAGAGTTGACGACGACGTTCCGTTTGTAGCATCGTTGTTGTGTGGAACAGTTGTCAACGCGCGAATGACGCGGCGGGTGACGGCTGCCTCGGACCACACAGGGTAGCCATTTGTATTTTCCCGATCCAGTCCACAAAAACACGAGCAATGAACGACCCACATGTGTATCATACAGATCTAGACTCGTGAAACCTATGGTTGCGATATGGGGGGAGAGACGATGGACGAAATTGAACTCTACGACCATGAGCGGACAGCGCTCAGAGAAGAGCTACACAATCTGAAGAGTTGCCAGATTACCTTCCTCACCTCTTCGGTCACAGCCACCGGAGTACTTTTGGGTCTTGCAACTACGCTAGCATCGTCACTCGATCTGGGAGTCATTTTTCTTTTCCCTCTTATTGTGTTGTTTCCCTCGTGGTGGATTTTCTTTGACAAGGCAACAACCATTACCCGCATTGTAGGGTACTATAGAATTCTGGAGAGATTGATTCTCCAACACTGTCGGGCAACCAACTTCGTCGGTTGGGAGAATGCATTGGGTGAGTTTAGAAAACGGCAAACATGTCGCGAACTCAACGCGCCCAAGAATGAACAAGATAATTCCAGACTTGCTCGCTGGATTGAGATATTCTCCCTACACACGAGCCACCGCTATTGGGTCATTTCATATTTCACTTTCTTCGCTCTGTCGGGACTATGTGTGCTAGTCAGCATAACAAGCCTCAAGACTGCTTGGCTTTTTGTGATACCCGTACCTGCCCTCCTGTTTCTGGTCTCCGTTTTGTGGAATGCTCGGATCGTCTGGCAACTCATCTATGGAAATCACTCCTATGACTGCAACGAACATTTCTGGAAGCAGATCCTGGGAGTCACATAGCCAACCTAGGATGATCCAAGTCGCACATCACGTAACCCACGCGCACGCCGGCCGCGCCACGTACACAGTTTGCTGGTATTCTTAGTTGGCACAGTGCAAAGCCGTCTTCATTTCGCGTGCGGTTTCGAGTGTGGTCGGCGTGCTGCTGCGTTCCACAACCACAACGGGCGAGGATTCCTCCTCGCCCGTCTTTTTCTTCCCTGTGCTCTCTGCGCCCTCTGCGGTTAAATAAACAACGGCGCCAACACCAACGTAATCGTCGCCAGCAACTTGATCAACACGTGCAGCGAC
>DYJA01000017.1:0-12280 GCA_020723345.1 Candidatus Aquidulcis sp.
CCAATCATCGCATTTGTTTGTAATGTGCGTTTGTATGTGAGTTTTGCACCTGTTGAGAAGAAGATGACAATGGAAAAATGGTTGCAAGAATTCTCCAGGCAATTAGCGCAACAAGTAGCACACTGCATGGACGACAAGAAAGACGCAAGTCAGGAACCAGGACGAAAAGGTAATCGTCTGATCTACTTCCACCCCACACTCACCTTCTGTTTCCGCCGGTTGCGATCCGGGTACACCACGTACCCGTTGTCGCGTCCGAATTCGAACAACTGCTTTGTGATCGCCACGTCGTCGCGGCAGTACGCGATGAGTTGCTCGATCTTCCCCTCACGAAACCACTGAATCGCCAACAGTCCGTCCGCCGATTTTTGCGCGCCGAGCGTCGCGTGCGCCAGCGCGTCTAGTCCAACACGAAAACCGAGTTTGTTGTAGATGTCGTCGAGCAGATCGAGCGTTTTCAAATCGCTCAGACGTTCCGCCGTGTACGCCTTCAACACCTGGTAATCGAAACTGAGCAGATTGAAACCGATGACGCGATCTGCCGCTTTTAGATCCGCGATCAGCGCGGGCACGTCCGGCTCGCAGTACGACTTGAACGCGTTCGTCGCCGTCGAAAACGTCACCGCGACCGAAACGCGCAAGAGCCGCATGTTCTCGCGCCCGCCGACTTCTTGGAATGATTTTTGCGTTTCGAGATCGAAAAAGATGTCGTTCATTTCAAAATCCCCAGCAAGATCGTCAACGTAACAATACTCCCCAACGTTGACGCGAATACAATCCCCGTGACAATTTTCGGACGCGCGTTGAATTCCACTGCGACAATCGTCGCCATGACCGCGGTGGGCATGGACGCTTCGATGATGCAGACCGCGCGCGTCACGCCGTCGAGCCCCATCAGCGCGGCAAGTGGGAACGCGAACAGCGGCGCGACGATCAGCTTCGTGATCGTCGCCGCGCCGATCACCGCGCGGTTGTCTTCGATTTTCGCGCGCGCGAGTTCGATGCCGAGAATCGTGAGCATCGTCGGCACCGCGGCGCTGCCTGCCAGGTCAATCGCCTTCGTCAGCGGCGCGGGCATTTCGATGTGCGCGAGATTGAACAGCAAGCCGAATGTCACGGCGTAAACAATCGGCAGTTTGAGCGTGTTGACGAGCGCGGCGCGCGCGTTCGCGTTGCCACGCGCGGCGACGAAAAGCCCGAGCGTCTGCGTGAGAATCGAACTCATCGTGAAGTAAAACGCCGCGAGCGTCAGCCCCTCCTCGCCGAACGCAAAGAGGATCAGCGGCAGACCGTAATTACCCGCGTTGACAAACAGCGTCCCCATCATGAACGCGCTCGCCGTGAGTCGATCATAGCGCAGAATACTGACTATCAACCAACTCACGAGCGCGATCAAGATCGTCATGGTGATGGAGAAGATCGCGATCGAAGCGTAATCACTGTTTAGTTTAGCGTGGTAGGTTTGCGAAAAGACGAGCGCGGGAGTGAAAAAGTACAGCATCGTGCGCGAGAGGGGGCGCGCTTCGATGTTGAGTTTCTTCGCGAGGACAAAACCAACGGCGGCGATGAGGATGATGGGCAAGATGATGTTGATCAGGATGGAGGCGAGGTTGGCGAGATTCATCGCGCGGAGTATACATCAAATCGGCGCTTTTGGCATCTTCGACGCGCGCGGATAGGGTATTGTCAAAGTCACCGGGCGAATGAATTCGCAGCAACAAAATCACGAAATCCGCCTTCGCGGATTGAAAACCAGCCTGCGGAGGCAGGCTTCGTGCGGTCGTTGCCGCGATTTCTAATCGCCAGGTCTGACTTTGACAAAGCCCTGGCGCGCGGGTGTGGGATGTTGTCAAAGTAGTGAGTTGTCGTTGCGAGGAGGCGTCTTGCGCGGAACGGAGCGAAGCGGAGTGGAGTCGAAGGATGCCGACGAGAAATCTCGTTTTCAGTGACGGAGATTTCTCGCGCCGCTACCCAGAAACTTGCGTTTGTAGTCCGGCACGTAGCGGAGCGGAGTGCCGTTGTCGCTGGCAGACGCGACTCCGCGAACTTCGCTGCGTCGCTTACTACAAACTACGCGCGTTTCTGAGTGCGGACATACCGCGCGGCGGTATCTAGTCTCGAAATGACAAGGGGAACTCGACATCGACAAACCCCACTTCTTGTCATTATGTTTAGTTTAGTAACGGAAAACAGCCGAAAAATAGTCGAAAATTGGCGAAAATCAGGGTATTGACAAAAAGATTGTTTGATGGTATGTTTGTCTTACAAAGTCATCGAAAGGAGGTGGCAAATGGGACGCGTGGTCAAGAAAAACCTAGCCGATGGCGTGATCGACGAAATAAAGCGAATGATGGAGGCGGGCGAACTGAAAGAGGGCGACAAGTTGCCGAATCAGTACGAACTCGCCGCCAAACTGGGTGTCAGCCGACCGTGCTTGCGCGAAGCATTTCACACGCTCGCCCTGATGGGTGTGATCGAACAAGCACCGGGAATTGGGACGGTGCTGCGTCGCCAAATTCCCGACATGTCGCGCAATCGGTTCGCGCTCCCCTTGGTATCCGATGCAGCGGGAACGCGAGAACTGATCGAAGCGCGACGTTTTATCGAAGTGAGCATGGTCGAGTTGGCGGTTCAGAAAGCGACCGATCCCCAGGTTCGACAAATGGGGATCCTGGTTGAGCAAATGTCCAACGCGATCAAGAACAACAATCTCACCGAATATATTGAAAAGGACAAAGCGTTCCATCATCTCATCGCCGAAGCGTCCAACAACCGATTCATCGCCAATGTATTCACCGAAGTTCGCAAATCCATGGATCAGTTCATTACGGAATCCTTCAGCGTCCTGCCCGGCATGTCCGATCGTTCGATGAGCGCGCATCGGCGCATCTACCAGGCGATCAAAGATAAAGATCGAGAAAAGGCAACCAAGGAAATGACCCGACACATTCTTGAAGTGCAAGAGGCAATGGAGCGCTACTACAGCGCGGCTAAAAAAAATGGACCTGAGAGAGAAAAATGATCATCGCTCAAGACAGATGTCAAGGATGCGCCAAGTGCGTCCCATATTGTCCGGTCGATGCCATCATATCCTTCAAGCGCGATAAAGCGAAAGGGATTGCCGCACACGCGATCATCAATAGCGACGAGTGCGTCGAATGCGGCGCGTGCTATCGCGCCAAGGTTTGCGAGACCGATGCCTTCGTACGCGATGTTCTCCCTTATCCGCGCGTCCTACGTCAATTGTTCAGCGATCCCTGGTTCTCCCACCCCGGCACCGATATTCCCGGCAGAGGCACGGAAGAAATGAAGACGAATGAAGTCACCGGGCGATTTTGGGATGGCTACATCGGGATCGGATTGGAATTTGGACGACCGGGCGTGGGCTGCCGCTTGAAGGAAACCGAGAGAGCATTTCAACGCTTGCTACCTCTGGGTTTTGTTTTGGAGCCGAAGAACCCCCTCACGCAATTGATTGCCGATCCGAAAACCGGCGCGCTGAAACCCGAAGCGCGCGAAGAAAAAGTCCTCTCCGCGATCGTCGAAGGAATCGTTCCGCTTGACAAAGCCGCGCACGCGTTCGAGATCATCAAAGAACTGGCGAACGAAATCGACACGGTATTTAGTCTCGATGTGATTGGCAAGGTGGCGCGCGATGGAAACATTCCCGTTCGCGAAGCGATGCGCGCCGCTGGGTTCACGCCGTCGGCGGCTGGCAAGACGAACGTTGGATTAGGTCGTCCACTTTTTGAGAAACACGAATAAGGATAAGCAAGGTGACACATACATTGCACCGCAAAGGCGAGGCGCACGATTTCGGTGACGATCACGTTCTCCTCGCGATGGCGGCGACTGGCATTACCCACAAAGGTTCCGCCGAAACCAAACGCAAGATGTTCGAGATTCTGGCGAAACATCCCCACGTCAACTGCGGTGACGTCAAAACCGGCAGTCTGTTCAACTCCGATTTTGAAAGTATCCGCGCCGGATTCCAAGATACCTCTGTGCTCCATTTTGTTTTTCCCGATAAGGAGACAGTCGTTCGGGTTTTGGAAGATTTGAAAGCCGCAGACCTCGGACTCTCAGTTGTGATTACGGGTCTCTTCGACGATACGCAAGCGGCGTGCCAAAAGTCAGGGCTGCCCATGCACACCGTGGAATACTCCGGCGGCATTTTGGGCAAGACGGAAAGACTTGCGCCGAATGGGGTCTTGGAAATCACGACGATGTGCGGGCATGGTCTCGTCGCCGCGAATCTCGTCCTCGAATTAGTCAAGCAAGTTCGCGCGCGAAGAAAGACGTGCGCTGCCGCCGCCGCCGAACTTGCTGCGCCGTGTTTGTGCGGCATCTTCAACCCCAAGCGCGCCGAACGATTGCTCGCGAAACTCGTATGAGATTGGACACAGATTAACACAGATGAACACAGATCAAGAATAACAACTTGGTGACATAGTTGCTTGTCATTTCGAGCGGAGCGAGAAATCCCGGCGCCACTATGACGAGATTTCTCGTCGCACAACTCGCTCCTCGAAATGACAACCCGAGTAGTTGAAAAATCTGTGTCAATCAGTGTGAATCAGTGTCCCGATATGGTTCAATCTATTCACAAGGAGGTCTCTATCGCATGATCGAAACTATCAAGCCCGTGACGGACTGGAAAGACGGAGTCGGGCAGGTCAAAATGATCATCAACGGAGAGTCGGTGCAAGCCGCGAGCGGCAAGTGGCTCTCCGTGGAAAACCCGGCGCACAAAGGCACGGACGCCGGGCAAGTTCCAAAAGGAGGTGCAGCCGAAGTCGATCGCGCAGTGCAAGCCGCCGCCGCCGCGTTTCCCGCGTGGCGCAACATGCCCGCGCGCGAACGCGGCAAGTCGTTGCTCAGGATCGCCGACGCGATTGAAAGCGCCAAGGAAGAATTCGCGCGACTGTACTCGACTGAGACGGGCAACGCGATCGCGACCCAGTCGCGCAACGAGACGATGCAGACCGCGGACATCTTCCGCTACTTTGGCGGCGTCGCCAGCGAGATCAAGGGCGAAGTCATCCCGCTCGGCGAGCAACTCTTTAGTTACTCGCGCCGCGAACCCTGGGGCGTCGTCGGCGGGATCGTCCCCTGGAATGCGCCGCTCGCGCTGAGCGCGCTGAAAATCGCGATGGCGATCACGCCGGGCAACACCATCGTCCTCAAACCGTCGGTCGAAGCGCCGCTCACGGCGATCAAGTTAGTCGAACTCTGCAATCGCTTTTTGCCCAAGGGCGTCCTCAACATCGTCACCGGCACCGGCTCCGAGTGTGGCGAAGCGCTGATCAATCACCCCACCGTCGCCAAACTCTCCTTCACCGGATCAACCGAGGTCGGACGAAACATCATGCGCGCGGCGGCGGAGCGCATCATCCCCGTTTCGCTCGAACTCGGCGGCAAGAGTCCGCAGATCGTTTTCCCGGACGCGAACGACGACACCACGGTCGCGAATGTGATCAATGGAATGCGCTTTATCCGCCAGGGACAATCTTGCACGGCGGGCGCGCGGCTGTTCCTGCACGAATCAATTCACGATTCGTTCCTGGAAAAACTCGTGACCAAACTGCGCGCGTTCAAAATCGGCGAGCCGCTCGACGATGCAACCCAGATGGGCGCGATCGTCAACGAAACGCAGTACAACAAGGTCGTCGCGTACATCGGCGATGGACTCGCGCAGCCGGGCGCAAAAGCGATCTGCGGTGGGTTGCCGCCCAAGACATCGCCGTTCACGGAAGGGTACTATGTCGAGCCGACGGTGTTCGCCGGAGTGAAGAACGAGTGGCGCATCGCGCGCGAAGAAGTTTTCGGTCCGGTCTTGGTCGTCATCCCTTGGAAAGAGGAAGCCGAAGCGATTCGAATGGCGAACGACAGTCACTATGGCTTGGCGGCGTTCATCTACACTCACGATATTTCCAAAGCGCTGCGCACCGCGCACCAAATCGAATCGGGGTTCGTGCAAGTCAACCAAGGCGGCGGCATCGTGCCCGGCAATTCGTACGGCGGCTTCAAGCAAAGCGGCATCGGTCGCGAATGGTCGCTGGAAGGTATGCTCGAATGTTTCACCCAGCGCAAGAGCGTCACCGTCAACCTGGGTTACTAATTGGGACACAGACCCTGGCACTTGCGTTCCCGCCAGGGCAGGTGTAAACACAGGTATGCACAGATTTCTTAATCAGTGTTTATCAGTGTTCATCAGTGTCCAATTGTCCCATGTCTAGTTGGTAAGTCAAAGGAGGAGAAAGGTTTATCTATGAGTAACATTTCCAACGCCGATCCCAGGTTCATCGAACACGTAGACCTGGACGATGTGATTCTCACGCGATTCCAACCCGGCGATGATTTGTTTCAGATGCTAACCAAAACCGTCAAAGACCAGGGTTGGGAACGCGCGGTGATCATCTCCGGCATCGGCAGTCTCGAAGAGGTAGTTTTTGTCGCGCCCAAACCGGCGTTCGCGATTCCGGTCATCCCCGCGGAGAACCTGAACAAGATCGAGATGAAAGGTCCCTTTGAACTCATGAGCGTCGAAGGCAACATCGTTCCGCTGGTGGGTGAATTCGGTAACCTGAAACACGGCGATCCAGTGCTGCACATCCACTGTCTGCTGTCGCATGGCAAAGGCGAACTGACCGGCGGTCACATGATCGCGGCGAAGGTGTTCACCACGACGGAAATCTTCATCGCCAATGTGAAAAATTCCAACGTCAAAAAGAAAAAGAGCGACATTACAGGTCTCATGGAGTTCAGGAACGATCTGTAAAACTCGAATGTCATTGCGAGGCGTTGTTTGCCGAAGCAATCCCCAAACCACAACGTGGAGATTGCTTCGTCGCAAAAACCGCTCCTCGCAATGACAATCACACTCAACATTTGCAAGGAGGCAACCACAATGAGCACTACCAAACGACTCATCGGAATGATCGGGCTGTTAACGATCCTCGTCGCGCTGGCGGCTTGCGCGACACCCACGCCCACGCCGGCTCCGACAGCTGTCCCGGCGAAACCCACCGCCGCACCCGCTGCGCCGACGAGCGCGCCGGCTCCCGCGCCCACCACCGCGCCGACCGCCGCGCCAACCGCGGCACCTGCCGGCACCGTAAAGATCGGCGCGATGTACTCGCTCACCGGATCGGGCGCTGCCATCGGCACCGGTCAAATGGAAGGCGCGAAGATGGCGATTGACGAGCTCAACAAGAACGGCGGCATCACCATCGGCGGCGTCAAGATGAAAGTCGAAGGCGTGTTCCGCGATGACGAATCGAATCCGCAGGTCGCGGTCGCGCGCTTTAACGAAATCGTCAAAGATCAAAAAGCGACCGCGCTCGTCGCCGGATCGTTGGGCAATATCTCGGTCGCGATCAACGAAGAAGTCAAAAAGACAAAGACCTTGTTCATTGCGACCAACGGCGTGCCGGAAGACTTTTTCAAGAAAGAAGTCAAAGCCCCCACCTCGCTCTGCATCGTCGCGGCATCGGAATGGGCAGGACGCGGCGCAGGCGCGTACATGGCGGATCAGATGAAAGCCAAGCGCATCGCCAACTTTATGCCCGACTATTCGATCGGTCAGGGAACAATGAAGGGTTTTGAAGCGGTGATGAAGGATCGCAAAGGCGTCGAGTTTACGACGATCTGGCATCCGGTCAACAGCCCGGATTTGACGAGTTACCTCATCAAAGCGTTGGAGTACAAACCCGATGTAGTGTTTGTCGGATCGTGGGGCGCGGACGCGGTCAACGCGCTCAAGCAAGCCCTGGAAATGGGCGCGGGCAAAAAAGCGCCGCTGTTCCACTTTTGGTTGATGAACGCTTTCGCGACCGGCATTCCGGCGAACGCGATGGAAGGCGTCAAGGGTCAGATGTTCTGGTACCACGACATGCGCGGCTTTAGCGACGCCGAAGTGGTTAACGCGTCTGAAGAATTCGTCAAGAAATGGATGAACGGTCGCAAAGAGCCGCCAGATCCATACGCGATGAGCACGTACTATGGTGTGATGGAAATCGCGCGCGCGATGGAACTAAGCAAGTCCACCGAGCCAGATAAAATGTACGCCGCGCTGATGGACAATCCGGATTGGAAGGGTGCGAAAGGTCCAGCGAAATGGCGCAAGGACGGCGCGGTCGTGTACAAGTACTCGACCTGGATCGTCGACGGCAAGGGCGCAGCCGAACGCAAGAGCGATCGCTACGATGCCAAGTTCGACTTTGCCAAGATCGTCGACGTGTACAGCGGCGATGCGTTCGTCCCGCCGTTGAGCGCGATGGGATACTAGCACGCGTGCAGACCTTCCAGGTTTCCAAAACCTGGAAGGTCTTGCCCCGACGAGTAAACATGAACGCGCTGATCACCACTCAAAAACTGACGAAACGATTCAACGGCTTGACTGCCGTGAACCGGGTTGATTTCGGCGTTCACGAAGGTCAGACCTCCGGCATTATCGGGCCCAACGGATCGGGCAAGACGACGCTGTTCAATCTCCTCTCCGGATATTTTCCTCCGTCCGATGGCGCGATTACTTTCCAGGGTCGCGACATCACGCGCATCCCGCCGCACGACCGCGTCAAACTGGGTGTCGGTCGAACATTTCAATTGGTTTCGGTCTTCACGTCGCTGACCGCGTGGGAAAACTTGGTGCTGACCAACGTTCGCTTTCAACGCGCGGAAATAGCGCCGCCCCGTTTTTTCTTCCGCACGGCGCAGCGCGCCGAGATTCTGGACGATTGCGCGCACGCGCTCGATTGGGTGGGACTCACCGACAAAGCGAGCGCGAACGTCGCCGAACTTTCGTACGGCGACAAGCGCATGTTGGAGATTGCGGTCGTCCTCTCGCTGAAACCGCGCTTGCTGCTTTTGGATGAACCGCTGGCTGGATTGAGCGATCACGAGATCGCGCAAGTCGTCGCGCTGATTCAGCGCATCAAAACCGAACGTACGGTCGTGATCATCGAACACAAAATTTCCAAGATCGTAGATTTAGTCGAGCGGCTAGTTGTGATGAACGAAGGTCGGCTGATCTGCGAAGGCGCGCCGGAAGACGTGCTGCGCGATCCGCAAGTTCGAGAATGTTATTGGGGCAAGGAGGATCAAGTTGCTGCAAATCTGTGACCTGGGTGTCGCGTATGGTCACGCCAAAGTGATCCACGATCTCAACTTGACCCTGAACCCCGGCGAGATGGTTTTTATCGTTGGGCGCAACGGCGCGGGCAAAACGACACTGCTGAAAACGATCGCGGGCTTGCTCAAGCCGATGAAGGGATCGATCACGTACAACGATCAGTCCATCGCCGGTCAACCGCCGGAGAAATTGGCGCGCTTGGGTTTTCGCTTTGTCGCGCAAGACAAAAAAGTATTCAGCGAATTGACCGTGCGCTCGAACATCGAACTTGCCGCGTACGGCGCGGGCGAGCCGATGGACAAAGCGTGGAGCAAGGTCACGCAAATCTACCCCAAGATCGAAGAATTCCGCGACATGCCGGCGGGCAACTTGTCCGGCGGACAGCGCGAAATTCTGCTGATCGGTCGCGCGCTGGTTGGCGATCCCAAAGTGTTGTTGATTGACGAACCGACCGAGGGCTTGGCGGCGATTGTGATCCAGGATATTTTCCGAATTCTGAGCAACATGCGAAACGCGGTTTCCGCGATCATCGTGGAGCAGAATCTCTCCATCGTCAAGCGGCTGGCGGATCGCATCTACGTGATGAAGGAAGGCAACCTCATCCGCGAAATCGCGGACAAATCCGAAATCGCCGATTCAACTCAATTGGAGACGTACTTGTGAACACGCCAGCCGATATTCGTGGCTTGAGCATTCGCCCTGCCCCGCGTTGGAAAATTTTCGGACAGTTAGCCCTCATCGCCGTCGGCATCCTGTTGCTCGCGACGAATATCAAGTTGCACTGGCTGACTGACTTTATCATCTTCTTCATTCTCGTTTTGAGTTTCGATTTGCTCTACGGGTACATGGGGCATCTCAGTTTCGGTCACATGTTGTACTATGGCGCGGGCGCGTATGTCACCGGGCTGTTCCTAGTCAACGTCGGAAAAAATCCGATTGCCGCACTGTTCGCCGGTCTGGCGGTGGCGGCGATCCTCTCGGCGGTGCTGGGTCTCATCGTCATGCGGACGCACGGCGCATCATTCGCGCTGATCAATATGGCGTTCAACGAGATCGGATTCTTTATCATTCGGTCGCCGCTTGCCAAGTTCACGCGCGGTGACGATGGACTCTCTTGTAGCAGCGCGAAACTTTTCGGAATCATTGACTTGTCCGACGATGTATCGGCATTTCTCTTTGTTGGAGTTATGCTACTCCTCGTCTTTGCATTTCTGCAAGTGTTGACCACTTCGCCCTTCGGCATCCTGGTGCGTTCGATCAAGGAAAACGAAAAGCGCGTTGCATTTTTTGGATACGATACGTTTCGGAGCAAGTGGATTGTCTTTGTCGTCAGTTCCACGCTTGCCGCGCTCGCCGGCAGCATATTCACGCTGGTGCGCGGATTCCTCAGTCCCCAGGTGATCAGTCCCTTTGGGAATGTGGAAGTCATTTTCGCCGTGTTGATCGGCGGCGCGGGCAATCTCTACGGCGCGTTGATCGGCGGCGCGATCTTTATGCTCATCAAGAACTTTTTGCCGGTCATGATCCCAGAATTGTCGAAAGTCGTCGGCGTAAAACTGCCGCAGTGGGAAATGTGGCTGGGCATCATCCTGCTGATCATCGTGTTCGCGATGCGCAAAGGCGTTGTCGGCGTGATTCGCAGCCAATGGCACTATCGTCTTCGCGCGGCGAGGAGCGCGCCATGATTCAGACGATCGTTTACGGGTTTACCATTGGCGCGATTCTGTACTTTTTCTCCGTTGGGCTTGCGCTCACCTTCGGCACGATGCGGATCATCAACTTTGCGCATGGTATGGTGTACGCGGTGGGCGTCTACCTCTTTATCGCGTTTCTAAAAGTTTTCGACGATTCTTTCCTCCTCGCGCTGGCGGCAAGCGTGATCGCCATGCTGCCGGTCGCGTACATCATCGAGCGATTTATCATTCGGCGTTTGTACGGCGAAGGACTCGATTATGCGATCATCGCGACGTACGGCGTTTTGTTGATCGGTACCGACGCGATTAAAATGCTCTGGGGCACGACTTCGCAGCCGGTCAACGATCCGGTCGGAATTTCGATTGAGGTCGCCGAATTTGGTTTGCCGGTGTACCGGATCGCGATCTTTGCGTGCGCGGTGGTATTGTTTCTCGCGCTGCGTGTCTTCTTCAAACGATCCATCATCGGTCGAATCGTCGTCGCCGCGTTAGAGGACAGCGATGGAGTGCGCTGCCTGGGTTTGGACGTGAACAAGTACTTTAGCATCATTTTCGTACTTGGCAGCGCGCTCGCGGTTCTGGGCGGCATTCTCTACGCGCCGATTTCATCAGCCGAGCCGTACATGGGTTTCCATATTCTGCTCCTCGCGTTCGCGGTGGTGATTGTCGGCGGGATGGGAAATCTCAACGGCACGTTCGTCGCCGCGCTCGCGCTGGGAATGGTGATGGCGATCACCGGGCGGTTCTGGTCGCAAGCCGCCAACGCGATGGTGTTCGTCGTGATGGCGCTCGTGCTCATCGTTCGATCTAGAAAATTGGACACTGATTGACACGGATGACACTGATTTTTCCTTTTGTTATCTGTGTTCTTCAGTGTTCATCAGTGTCCAATTTGAAAACTGTCGGGTGGATAAGACCCAGGATTAGTTCATGATTCAAGGTATCGGACACATTGGCATTTTTGTAACAGACATCGGGGCAGCGGTCGAGTCGCTTTGTAAAACATTCGATCTCGAAATGCCGGCGATCAAAGATGTGCCGGAACGCAGCATGAAGGTCACCGTAATTCCGTGGGGCGCGATCGCGCTCGAATTGATCGAGGATTACTCGCGCGATGGTTCGGTCGCGCGCATGGTCGGCGAACGCGGAAGTTTCATTCACCATTTCTGTTTGCTATCGGACAACATCGCCGCCGATATGACGACCTTGCAAAGCAAGGGCGCGCAAATGGCAACGCCGGAGCCGATCCTGGGTCTGCGTGGAAAACAAATCGTGTTCGTCAAGTCCGGCGTGTTGGATCAAGTTCCAATTGAATTGTCCGAGCCGTAGGACAAATTTGCAAATTTGTCCTACATATCGAATTGTCTGAACCGTAGGACAAATTTGCAAATTTGTCCTACATATCGAATTGTCTGAACCGTAGGACAAATTTGCAAATTTGTCCAACATATCG
>DYJA01000017.1:12380-88419 GCA_020723345.1 Candidatus Aquidulcis sp.
ACATATCGAATTGTCTGAACCGTAGGACAAATTTGCAAATTTGTCCAACATATCGAATTGTCTGAACCGTAGGACAAATTTGTAAATTTGTCCTACATTTCCAAGGGAGGAAAAACTATGATGAAAGGTGTTTGGCACAAGGTTTTGAAAGTTGACTTGTCGAAAGGCGAAAGTCACACCGAGAATGTGCCGGATGGAATCTATCAATATTTTATGGGAGGCAGCGGGCTGGTCGGGTACTATCTCTGGAAAGAATGTCGCGCCGGCACGGGACCCTTCGACCCGGAAAACCGGCTGATCATGGCAGCGGGTCCGCTGTCCGGTTCGCGGCAAAGCGGCGCGGCAAAGTGGACGGCGGGCGCGATCGGTCCGGCGATCAAGATGAACGTCGAATCGTCCGCAACTGCTTCCTGGGGCATGGAGATGAAGGCGTGCGGGATCGACGCGATCGTGATTTCGGGCAAAGCCAAATCGCCGGTCTACATCAAAGTTTCCGACGACGGGGCAGAGATCAAGGACGCCGCGCACATTTGGGGCAAAGATGCGTACGCGGCGGAAGATATTATTCGCGCCGCCGAAGGCGACAAGTTCGAAGTCGCGAGCACGGGAATCGCCGGAGAACGATTGGCGCGATATGCGAATGTGCAGACCGCGAAGAAATCGTACCTGGGTCGCTGCGGCTTGGGCGCGGTTATGGGATCGAAAAATCTGAAAGCGATCACCGTACACGGAACTCAGGAATGTGAGTATTACGATCAGGAAAAGATCAAGGAACTGAACAAAGCGCTCCACAAACGCATGTTGGATCAGCAATCGCTCAAACCCAAAGAGTTTCAGATCGCGTGGCTGGGCACCGCGATGGCGACCGCGCTGTTCGCGCCGCAAGGAAACTTGCCGGTGAAGAACTATAGTCGGGCTGAATTTCCAGAAGGCGTTGCGAACCTGGGTGGCAGACCGTACGTCGAAAAACTCAACGCCAAACCGTGGCCCTGTCGCTATTGCGTGATCCAGTGTCACAACAAGTGTGAAGTGCTCGAGGGGCCCTATGCGTACAAAGGCAAGGGACCGGAGTACGAATCGTTTGCGATGATGGGATTCAATCTCTTGGTCTCGAATCAAGAAGCCGTCGCATACGCGGGCGAGTTAGCCAACATCTATTCGCTGGACACGATCAGTCTCGGCGGCGTGCTGGCTTGGGCGATGGAATCGTACGAAAAAGGCGTCCTCACCAAAGGAGATACGTACGGGATCGATCTGACGTGGGGCAACGCCGATGCGATGGTCGAGATGGTGAAAAAGATCGGCGAGCGCACGCCGGGGCTGGGCTGGTGGCTCGGCGAAGGATGTCAAGCCGCTGCCGCGCACTACGGCAAAGGATCCGACGCGTGGGCGGTGGCGATGAAGGGACAAGAAATTGCCGCGCACAACTGGCGCGCACAGTACATTAGCGCGCTGAATTATTGCACTGGCGTCGCGGCGGGTCCCAATCACGAACGCGGCAACAGTCAGCACATCTGGGTCGGTCATATCCTGCTGCCGGAGTGGGGCATCGATCACGTCGAAAACGCGGAACGTTGGTCGTGGGATAAAGCCGCGGAACGCAACGCGAAATTCCACGATTACTGCAACGTGATCAACTCGGCAGTGCATTGCAAGTTCCAGGAATTTGCATCGTACAATCTCACCGATCTGCTGGGTGTGATTAACGCTGCGACCGGCATGGAATGGAGCCAGGAAGATTTGCGACAGTGCGGTGAGCGTATCACGACGCTCCAAAAAATTCTCAACATTCGCTACGGATGGCAGAAGGCAGACGATTTCAGTTATCCAAAGCGATTCATGGAACCGGTCGATTCGGGACCGGCGGCGGGCAAGATACCGCTGGGTTTGGATCAAGCGATTCTCGACTATTATGCCCATCGGCAGTGGGACAGCGAAGGCAAGCCGACGCCAGAACTGATCGCGCGTTTGGGTATGGAAGCGTACGCGGAATAATTCTTTGCACCGTAACGCAAGTTTTCAACTTGCGGGGCAAATTGGAAATTTGCCCTACACTTCAAGGGGGCTTTTTCGTGGCAAAAACGAAATTGATGCTACACGATTTCTATCGGATGAAACAAGCCGGAGAAAAAATCTGCTGGCTTACGTCGTACGATTATCCCACCGCGCAGTTTGCCGAAGCGGCGGGTATGGACATGATCCTGGTCGGCGATTCGCTCGGCATGTGTGTGTACGGCTATGCGGGCACGGTGCCGGTGACGATGGATCAGTGCATCGTCCATTGCGAAGCGGTGCGCCGCGGCGCGCCGAATACGTTTGTCATCGGCGATATGCCGTTTCTCAGTTACCAGGTTTCGGTCGAGGACGCCGTCCGTAACGCCGGGCGCTTTCTCAAAGAAGCGGGGATGGACGCGATCAAACTGGAAGGCGGCGTGCGCGTCGCGCGTCAGATCGAAGCGATCACGAATGCGGGCATCGTCGTCATCGGACACATCGGGCTGACGCCGCAAAGTTCCGGGCAACTCGGCGGGCACAAGGCGCAGGGACGCACCGCCGACAGCGCGCAACTCGTCGTAGAAGACGCGCTCGCCGTCGAACAAGCCGGCGCGAAAATGCTGCTGGTCGAAGCGGTGCCGCCGGAAGTGACCGCATACATCGCGCAAACGCTTTCGATCCCGGTTCTCTCGATTGGCGCGGGTCCGCGTTGTGACGGGCAATTGTTGATCGTCAGCGATCTGATCGGACAGTTTCAGGCGTTCACGCCCAAGTTCGTCAAGAAATATTGCAACGTCGCACAAGTGATCACGAACGCGATGAAAGCGTACTGCGACGACGTGCGCGCGGACAAGTTCCCCGGCGAAGAACACTGCTATCGAATGCTCGAAGGCGAGCATGACAAGTTTGCGGCGCGGATGAAAAAGTGATAAGGAAAAACTCGATGGAAAATTTGCGCGATAGTTTACGTATCCAAGCAGAACGTCTTGCCGAAGTGAACGCGATTCTCACCGATCCGAAAAATGAATCGGTCAACCGGCTGTTAGAAATCGTAGAGCGGCACGGCGGACCGCAGGCGATCAACGCGCGTGCCGCCGACGCGCGCAAGCCGGAATATCTCATGGCGCGGCTGAAAGAAATGCAATCGCACTATGCGACTGATCTGGAATGGCTCGCCGCGCAACGCGATGACGGCACATTCGTTTCGATGTCTGATTATTGCCGGCAGCGCGGAATCGATCCTGCCGCGATCAACACGAAAAACGCGGTGACGTTGGAAATCAGCGCGCTGCAATATTTTCCCTGGTTGATCGCCGAAGCCAAGCAGGCGATTGAAAAACGCGAACTGATGCCCGGTCGCTACATCCGCGTGCGAAACATGAAAGAGCAGCGCGAAGACAATGGCGATATTCTCGCAACCGCGCTCGCGATGCAGATCGTCGGCGCGACGTACGTGGAAACGCTCGACACCAAGGGGACGGACGGCAGCAACGTTCACCTGGGAGGACCGGACACGATCACCGGCTATTTTGGTGGAGTTGGTCAGCCGAATGACTATCCGTACAAATGGGTGGATGAATTTCTTTATCACTACACCACCTACGGCGTGCGTCAAGTCCTCAACATCAACCCCGGCACCGTGCTCGCCGGATACTTGCTCTACAAGTTGGGTGTGGATATCGAGTTCAAAATTTCGGTGTTCATGGGCAACGATAATCCGCTTTCGGTGTTATGGACTTTGCTGACCGCCAAACTTTTTTCGCGGCAAGACGACACGACGAGTCTCATCGGATTCAATCTCTCCAACTCAGTCAACAACGATACGATCATCGAGTCTGCGAAACTACGCCACGCGCTCGGTTTGGAAGACAAGGTGCGTTTCGAGCATCACATCACGGAAACTTGGAAATCGATCGTGCGGCAGCCGTACAATCGCCGCGACGAATTGGTGGAACTGGCAAAGGTCGTGCCGAACATTTCGGCGAAGCACGAAGGCGGCGAAGTCGAAATCGAAAAACGTCGAGACCATCCATCAGACATCCTCGATTACTTTGCTGCCAAAGCCGACGTCGAAGCAAAAGGATTGATGCCGGCGCTGCTGCGAAATTACCTGGACAAACACGATTCGGTGAATTTGACGGCGGACGCGTTGGTGCGCGCGGGAATCGGAGTGGTTGCGGCGAGCAACTTGCGCAAATGATGAACGATCCGAACGACCGCTACAAAAAGCAGATCATTTTTCACGGTCTCGGTGCCGAGGGGCAAGCGCGATTGCGCGCGTCGTCGGTGTTGATCGCCGGGGTCGGCGCGCTCGGCAGTATGCTGGGGCACCTGCTCGTTCGCGCGGGCGTCGGGCGTGTGCGTCTGGTTGATCGCGATCGCGTGGAACTGGGGAACTTGCACCGCCAGATTCTTTTCGACGAAGAGGATGTGGCGCAGAACGTGTTCAAAGCGCAAGCCGCGGGGCGCAAGTTGCGAATGACGAACAGTCAGGTTCAGATTCAAGCCGAAGTGCTCGAGATTTCGCAGAGCAACATCGATCAATTGATGGCGGATGTCGATCTAACGCTCGACGCGCTGGACAATATCCCGACCCGGCTTGTCATCAACGACGCCGCGCTTCGGTTGCGTAAGCCGTGGATCCATTGCGGCGTGCTCGGCAGTCGCGGCAACGTGGCGCTGATGATCCCAGGACGCACGCCTTGTCTGCGTTGTCTCTTTCCAAATGTCCAACCCAGCGATAACATTCCTTGGATTGATACTATTGGAATTCTTGGAACGATTCCGGCGTTTGCTGCGACGCTTGCTGCCAACGAGGCGCTCAAGTTTCTATCCGGCAACCACGCCGCCCTCGCGCCGGGAATGATCCAATTCGATCTCTGGAGCAACGAGTTTGAGATCATTCCCTTGCAGGGTCCAGCGCAGGATTGTGTCTGCGTTCGGATGACAAGTGCTGTGTAATCCGTGATGCGTGAGACTGAACACCGAACACTGAATACTGTTCACTGCTCACTGTTCACTGTTTTTGGGGAGAGAGGATATGCGAGTTCTCATCGGATCACCGGGGTGCGAATTTTTAGCGGGCGCGCGGCTGTCTGATCTTGTCGCGGCGTACGAGGAAAAACTCGCGGATGATCCCATGATCAAAACGCTCAAAGAAAAAACCGGCAAGAGTCACCTGGTCTTTATCGTCAATGGCGTGGTGATCAAACCGGAGATGTTCGATCAGATCCGCTTGCAAACTGGGGATGACGTGCGGATTCAACATCCGTATTTTGGCGGCTGATTATTTTTCTTCCGGCGTCAGATCGAATAGCAGAAATTCCTCATTGTCGTTGAATTCGAGTTCCTGCAGCGCTTCGTCGGCGAGCGCGCTCAATACCTCATCGACCGACGCGGCGGCATCGATGAGCGCGCGTTTTGCCAACTTCCCCCCAACCTGACCGAGCGCGGTGATTGCCGCGCTTTGCACTTGGCGATCCGGATCGTCGAGCAGTTCGATCAACGCTTCGGTTGCATCGCGATTTCCCAATTCGCCGGTCGCGCGCGCGGCTTGAAACCGCATCCGCGCGTCCGGCGATTGCAATTCATTCGCGACGATCGCGCGCCAGTGCTTGTCTGCGCTGCGCCCCATCGCGGCGACCGCGCTCGCGCACATTTCCGGCGCGGCATCGTCGTACGCCGTCGTGATCACCTCGCGCACGACTTCGTCGCTCCAATACCCCAGCGCTTCGACCGCGCGACAGCGCACGGTGAGGTCTTCGCCGAGATCGCGCGTCGCCGTGAGCAGCGCGTCGCCTATCACTTCGGCTTGACCGTTCGCCAGGCGTCCATATTCCGCCAGCAAGAGAAAGCGTCCGAGCGCGTCCGCCGCCGCGGCGCGCACACTCGCGTCCGGATCGGCGCGCAGAAACGCGGCAAAGCGTTTGACGAGCGCGGGGTCTTCGTCCTCCCATAATCCTTCGACGCCGTTCGCGCGCACGGACGTGTCGTCGTCGCCGAGCAGATGACGGAAGAGCGCGTTGTAGTCGAGTTCGATATTTTGCTCCGCGAGTTCGACCAGCATCTGCGCGGTGCGGCGGCGGCGTTCGACCGGCAGGGCGCGCCACGTTCGCGCGAACGCGGCGACTTGGGATTTGTCGGTATTCGAAAGCGCGCTCAACGCTTCGGCAGAGAGCGCGGCATGATCGTCTTGCAGATGTTTGAGCGCGTCTTTGAAATTCCAAACGACGCGTTTACGACGGACCATCGTTCATTCACTCCTGCGCGCATTATACCACAAGCGCGCGCCGCGACGCAACGAATTTTGCTTTACGTATCGTCGATAAATCTCGCTGGCGATTCCGCTGGCTGCGCGTCGGCGAACAGCGCGCCCAGCGCCGGCGGCGCGATGATCGAGGTGAGCAAGCACATCGCAATGATGATGGCGTATGTCCTCCCCGAAAAAATGGCTGCCTCTAAACCGAGACTCGCCACGATAATCCCCACTTCTCCGCGCGGCACCATGCCCACTCCGACGATGAACGCCGATTTTCGACCTAACGACCATGCGCCCAAGCCACAGCCGAAAAATTTTCCTGCAATTGCCAAAACGGTCACGACTAAAAGTGTGCCCAGCGCGGACGCGTCGCCCAGTTCAGCGAGATTGATCTTCGCGCCGGTGACGACAAAGAAGAACGGAACCAGAAACGTCATAATCGGGCGCAATTGGATTTCCAAGGTATGCTGTTGTTCAGTTTCGGCGGCGACCATGCCTGCCAAAAACGCGCCGATGATCGCGGCTAGACCGAAATAGGATGATGCAACAGCCAAGCCAAGACACAGCGCGAGCGAGATGGAGAGGGGCGAAAGCGGGTTGATCGGCACTTCGAGCAGAGGCGATGTGCGGCGCATGACGCGCGTCCCGACGAACATGATCACCAAGACAAAGCCGATGGCTTGACCGAGGATGAGCAAGAGATGCACGACGTTCACACTGCCGCCGCTTTGCAACGAGGTGACAACTCCCAGCAAGAGCATTGCCAAAATATCGTCGATTACGGCGGCGCCCAAGATCACGCGGCTGGCGGTATGATTGAGCACACCCAGGTCTTGCAGGACGCGCGCGGCGATGCCCGCCGAAGTGGCGACGAATGCCGCGGCAATGAACATCGTTTTCGGTGTGTTGTAACCCTTGCTGATCGCCCACGCCGCGCCTAGCGCAAAAGGAAGGATCACACCCAGAATGCCCACCGTTGTGGCAACCCGTCCAACCTTTTTCAATTCGTCCACGCGCGTTTCCAGCCCCACCGAGAAAAGCAACAACACCGCGCCGATTTCCGCCAGCACTTCCAACGGCTCCGTGATTTTGATCCATCCCAATACCGATGAGCCGATGACGACACCGGCAGAGATTTCGCCGACCACCGCCGGGAATTTGAGTCGCTGCACGATCTCGGCGCCAATCTGCGCGGCGATATAGATTACGAATAATTCGAGTAAAGTTTCCGTGGCGTGGTCCATTGCAATCCTCGCGCGGTGTGATTATAACGCGATCATAACGGTCGCGCAAGCGGATCATAGATTGATCTAGGGCAATCGCATTTGGAGCAATTTTGTTCCCAAAGTGGGATGTCATCCCATTGCTCGTGTCAGTCACCTGACGAATTGCTTGCCAAGTGGTGATCCAGTGGAACAAAAATCCCCAAAATTCGTGCCATGCAATCGCCCTGAACTAGCACGGTTGACCCCCAGCGCGATTCCGGTTACAATACATCTGGGTAACCGGTGTGGGGGTTGAATGTCAACAACCGATTCGCCGAGTCGATGCCCAGACGCAAAATGGAACCTCGATCGACAACCTTGCCCCAATGGATCGCCAAATTTGCCGCGCCGCGTACAATCGCCGCGAAGATCAAACGCGGCATCCTCACAGGTCTGCTCGCGCTGCAAGATCGTGTTAACGCGCTCGTCAACCGCACGCGCGGCTTGCCCCCGGAACAAGGCGCGTTCGCCACCCTCTTTTACGCCAGTCCCGTCGCGATTTGTGTTTGCAGACTGGACGATGGACGCATCGCGAATGTGAACGATAGTTTCTTGCGGATGACCGGCTACACCAAAGCCGAAGTGAGCGGACGAACCTGGCGCGAACTTGGCTTGTGGCGAGACCCAGACGACGATACCCGGATGCGGCGCGCGCTGGCGGAAAGCGGCGCGCTGAGTGACATCGAAATCGCGTATCGTCCCAAACACGGCGAGGTGCATCACGCGCTTTTGTCGGTCGAGCAGTTGGATTGGCGCGGCGAGCGCGGCTTTTTGATGTTATGCTACGACATCACCGAACGCAAGCGCGCGGAAGAAAGACAGCGATGGCTGTTGAGCCAGGTGCGCGCCAGCCGCGAACGACTGCAAGCCCTGTCCAAGCGATTGTTGGACGTGCAAGAAAACGAACGCCGTCATCTCGCGCGCGAATTGCACGACGAGATCGGACAGACGCTCACGGGATTGCGATTCGTATTGCAAGCCGCGGCGCGCGCCACGACGGACAATCTCCCGGCGCATCTCGACGAAGCGCAGACGCTGGTGAACGAATTGATCACGCGTGTCCGCAACCTGTCGCTCGAACTGCGCCCGGCGATGCTGGACGATCTGGGACTGTTGCCCGCGTTGTTGTGGCTGATCGAACGGTACAGCGCGCAGACGCAAATCCACATCGATTTTGGTCACAGTGGATTGGAAAGACGCTTTCCGGCGGAAATCGAAACTGCCGCGTATCGAATTGTCCAGGAAGCCCTGACCAACATCGCGCGTCACGCGCACGAGGACGAAGCCGCCATTCGATTGTGGGTTGACGAAGACGTACTGCATTTGCAGGTTGAAGATTGGGGCGCGGGGTTCGATGTCAATGCGGCGTTGGAAGCGAATCGCAGCAGCGGCTTGAGCGGAATGCGCGAACGCGCGGGCTCGCTCGGCGGTCGCTTGCGAATCGAATCGGTGCAGGGAGTTGGCACACGCGTGGAAGGCGAATTTCCGCTGAACGGAAAGCATTTGGAAAGGAGAGAACGTGAGCGCAACGATTCTACTCGTCGATGATCATCAAGTCGTTCGTCAGGGCTTGCGCGCCCTGCTCAAAGTCGAACCGGACTTGCAAGTGGTTGGCGAAGCCGGCGATGGTTTGGAGGCGATCCAAATGGTCGAACGACTGAAACCGAATGTGCTCGTCCTCGATCTGATGATGCCGGGCGTGAATGGACTCGAAGTGACGCGCCAGGTGCATCAGCGTTTTCCCGATACGCGCATTATCGTTCTCTCGATGCACGCGAACGAAGCGTACGTGCTGGAAGCGTTACGCAACGGCGCGATTGGTTACGTCCTCAAAGAGACCGGCATCACCGATCTCGTTCACGCGGTTCGGGAGGCGCTCGCCGGACGGCGGTACCTTAGCCCGCCGCTTTCCGCACGCGCGATTGATTCGTACATCCAAAAGGCGCAAGCCGCGGAACTCGATCCGTACGAAACGCTGACGACGCGCGAGCGCGAAGTGTTGCAACTCGCCGCGCAGGGTTTGACCAACGCCGAAGTCGCCGCGCGCCTGTCGATCAGTCCGCGCACCGCGGAAACGCATCGCGCGAACGTGATGCACAAATTGGGATTGGAGACGCAGATCGATCTCATCCGGTTCGCGCTCAAGCGCGGTATTTTGCCGATGGAATAAAGTAGGAAAGATTTCCTAATTTTGTCTTTTCTCAAGCCCCGTGAAATACGGGGCTTTAGCTTTTTAATTACGTAGGTGTACGGATAGACGGGAGTGGAGGTTCGCCCTACAATTAGCACCGTGAGACTTGCGCTCGGTCAAACAGTCGAAAAACCCGCTGCCGTGCTCGATCCCATCACCTCGCCCGGCGACCGACTGAGCCCAAGTCCATCGTGGAGCAGGTGCGATATGGCAGAAATTTCCCAGTCTCAGATGGTTGCTGCAAAAGGGCGATTGCTCATCGTGGATGATGATCCGCGTTTGCGCGGCGCGATGGGACAAGTGATCCGAGGCGAGGGATATTCAGTCGAGGAAGCCGGGACGGGTGAGGACGCGCTGGAATTGCTCAAGCGCGCCTCGTTTGATTTGATGACGGTGGACATGATGATGCCCGGGATCGGCGGGGTGGAAGTGATTCGCCACGCGCGCACAATTCATCCCGATCTGGCGATCATCGTTCTCACTGGAAACCCAACTATCGAAAGCGCGATTGCCTCCGTCAAAGCCGACGTGACCGATTATTTGCTCAAACCGTACACCGGCGACGATCTCCTGCTCGCCATTTCCAAAGCGATCCAAGAGCGCATGCGGGAGCGCCATCGGCAGCATCTCCTCGCGATGGTCGGCGAGGCGATTGAACATCTCCGCCAGCCGGAGCTGGAACACGCGTCCGTGCCGCTCGCGTCAATTGCTCCGCCTACACCCTCCGAAAATTCCTTGCGAGTTGGCGCGCTCACGCTGGATCGCGAAAAGCGAATGGCGATAGTTCATTCTACGCCGCCGCGTACCGTCGAACTGACGGAAGGCGAAGCGGCGATCCTGACGACGCTGATGAAGACGCCCAATCAAGTGTTCGCCTACAGTCAGTTGGCAGACGCGGCGTTGGGTTACAAAGACATGGACAAGTGGACGGTCGAGAGCATCGTCCGATCATCGGTTTTTCGATTGCGCCAAAAGATCGAAGCGAGTTCTGACGATCCTCAGTTCATCCGCACCGTGCGGGGACGCGGTTACTTTTTTTCTCCGACGTGAAATGGGAGGTTCCTATGGATACGGAACAACGAATCGTGAAACTGGAGCGCGAAGTGGAAACGCTGCGCGCCGAAATCGAAGGCACGCTGCTCGCCATCCGCGAGAGTCTGCCGGACAAGCCGACGGCAGCAACCGCGCGTTGGCAGAAAAAGGCGTGGGTGTTGGCGTTCATCAATGTTTTGATGGCAGTCGCGCTGTTCGCCAACATTTACCTGTTTCTGCCGGGCAACCTGCCTTTTGCGATTGACCCCAATCTCCTTTTCTGGCTGCGCGCGTTTTGGGTTGCATTGGCGTTCGTCTGGCTGTTGTTGCAAATGTACCCGCTGGCGTTGTTGCTAGAGCAAGAAGATCAAGAATGGCAAGGTGTCGTGTGGCACAGCGTGGTGGCATTCGTGCGCGCGCGTCCCGGTTTCATCGTCGCGCTGACGCTGGTGGTTCTCGTCGTGGGGATTGTCAACACCGTTTTCCCGGTCGCGTGGATCATTGTCGCGCTTTCGCTGCTGGTCGCGGTGGGGAGCATCGCGTTGCGGGACATGGTGGACTTGTTCCGGGAGCGGTTGCACGCGCATCGATAAGTCTGTGTTTATCTGTGTCCTACTTTCGAATAATTCCGCGATAAAACTGAAACGGCACAGAGCAGGCATTTCCCATATAGTAGGCGCAGCAAAGGACGCGGACGATGAATCTCGAAACAAATCGATCAACCCAAAATCAAAGCACGGTCACTCGGCTCGAAGTCGCGCTCGGTGTTGGCTTTGCCGGTTTGATGACGACGCTCGCGGTGTTCATGTTCTTTTCGACCAACCCCCTGCTGACGGAACAAAGCCGCGAAGCCGCGCTCGTCGCCCTGCTCGCGCTGTGCGTCGCGGTGGGCGGCATCGGGGTTCGCGGCAGATTTGTCCCGGATGAAAAGCGCGTCTAGCGCGCGAGGATTCCGAATAATTTCGCGATGAAACTGAAACGGCACGCGATTGAATTCAATGCTAGATTAACGCTGGAAAATCTGAAGGAGGCATG
This sequence comes from Candidatus Aquidulcis sp., assembly GCA_020723345.1. Classification (GTDB taxonomy): domain Bacteria; phylum Chloroflexota; class Anaerolineae; order UBA4142; family UBA4142; genus VGOB01. Next base: position 24,157 of record DYJA01000017.1, read on the forward strand.
CAATAAGCGAAATAATGTCTGCTTGTCAAATACTAACAATTAGAGCCCAAAAAATTCTGAAAGGAGAAGAGAAAATGAAAGGCAAATTCAACCAATTCGTGAAGGACGAGAGCGGCATCACCGCACTCGAAACGGCGATCATCTTGATTGCGTTCGTGGTGGTCGCAGCGATCTTCGCTTTCACGGTCCTGTCGACTGGCACGTTCTTGACCGAACGGAGCAAGGAAGCGGCGTATGCCGGGCTGCAAGAAGTCCGCGGCTCGATGGAATTGAAGGGCAGCGTCGTGCTCGAGACCACGGGTCAGTACGTCGTCTTCAACCTGGCGACCGTCGCGGGCGGCGCGTCGCAAGACCTGAGCAAAGTCAAGATGACGTACCGCGATTCCACCCACAACCAAAACGTCGCGCTCGCCTCGTCGGATTGCAGCAGCGCAGCCTATCCCTCCACGGTTTTCCAGTGGGTTCCGACGCAGCCCGACGGTACGGCGCTCTCGAACTGCATCCTGATGCAGAGCAGCATCGCCAAATTCGTCGTGAATCTGGGCAGCGCCAACGCGGTGACGGCGAACAAAGTCTTCGCTCTCGAAATCAAGCCGCCGACCGGCGCCGTGATGTTGATCGAACGGACAGCGCCCGCGCAGATCGATCAGGTCACCGACTTGAAATAACAGCACGCGAATTTCTGGACATTGCACACTCATCGTACCTATCTGGTGGTTCCATCGGACATTGCCGAGGGAACCACCATTTTTTTCTGATTGCAAGCGTAGCACAGTTCAGGGAGTTTTCCGTTTCAATTGCGTAGAAGTACGGATAGACGCTCGGCGTGAAACTCTCTAGAATCAAAAGCGGTAGATCGATCAACACCTTTGCCATAATTTCCCCACGGAGAGAGTGGAACACGGACGCATGGGGAAAGCAAGAAAATCATCCGTGTTCCCTTCGGTCGGTAGGGAAAAATCCGTGTGTGTAAATGGCAAAGGCATTGGCGATCCTTTCGGAGGGGAAGTCTAATGGCAACGAGCAAACTGAGCACATTCTGCAATGGGATGATCGAGGCGGGTTGGCTGGCGGCATTGATTGTCGCGCCGCTGTACTTTAGCGGTTATTCCAGTACGGTGATGGACGCGGATAAATTGACGTTGCTGCGCGTCATCGTCAGCGTGATGATTGCCGCGTGGGTAATCCAATGGATCGATCAGAGGCGATCTGCGCGATCTCAGCCCACGTGGTCGCTGCGTTCTCCGCTGGTGATTCCGGTGTTGGCGCTCGCGCTCGCGTATCTGTTGGCGACGTTTACTTCGCTGACGCCGCTCATTTCCTTTTTCGGTGCGTATCATCGTCCGCAAGGGACGTACGCGCTGCTGGCGTACATCCTCGTCTTGGTGATGATCCTGCACGGTTTGCGAACGCGGCAGCAACTCGACCGCCTGATCCTGACGATCATCCTCACTAGTTTTCCGATCGCGCTGTACGGCATCTATCAGAAACTAGGTCTAGAGCCGCTCAAGTGGAGCGACGATTTTCCGGGGCGTGTCGGATCGACGCTCGGCAATCCCATTTTCCTCGCGGCGTATCTCCTGATGATTTTCCCGCTCACCGCAAGTCGGATGATCGACTGTCTGCGTTCTCTCAAAACGGTTCAGCGCATCCACCCGCCGGAGATTTTTGGCGCGATGAGTTACGCGGTGATTCTGATCGTCCAGTCCGGCGCGATCTTTTTCTCGATCAGTCGCGGTCCCTGGTTGGGCTGGTTCGTCGGAATTTTTCTGTTCGCCGCGCTGACGGCGATCACTCTGGGTCGGCGACGGCTCGTTCTCGGCGCGTTTGGATTGGGCGTCGCGGGCGTAGCGATCCTGATCGCGTTGAATGTGCCAAACACACCGCTGCAACCTGTGCGCGATCTGCCGGGCTTGTATCGTCTCAGCCGGCTCACCGATCCGACCGGCGAATTTCGTCTGTTCACTTGGCAGAACGTCGCGCGATTGGTCTTGCCGCACGCGCCGCTGCAATTTCCCGATGGCACGCCGGATCGTTGGAATGTGATTCGCCCGCTCGTCGGCTACGGTCCCGACGCGATGGCGCTCGCGTATCCGCAGTTCGCGCTCGCCAGTCCTTTCTCCCACGAAGCCGGAATCGATCGCAGTCACAATGCAACTTGGGACGCGCTCGTCATGACCGGCGCGCTTGGATTCGTCGCCTATCAATTGCTTTTCCTGAGTATCTTTGTGTTCGGTCTCCGATGGCTCGGTTTGTTGGAAAATGATCGCGCGCGCAATCTATTCGTCGCGTTGTGGAGCGGGCTGGGCGCGCTGGGCGGTTTGGCAGCCATCGCGCTCGGGCAGCCGGGCTTGTTGGGCGTGAGCGTGCCCGCCGGAAATGTGATGGCGATCCTCGTCATCCTAGTTCGCGCGGCGATTCACTTGCGACAATCGTCGCGCGCGTCGCGCAGTTTGACGGATCAATTTCTCGCGGCGGCGTTGGTGGCAGGATTGGGCGGGCACTATGTCGAAAGTCAGTTCGGCATTGCGGTGCCTGCCACGTGGCTATTGGTGTTCACTTTCGCCGGGATGCTCGTCGCGCTCGGCTCTGCTCGGATTGTGGAAGATGCTGTGGTGGTTGCGCCGAAAACGCGCGCGGCAGGGTACGGCGTTCTCATCGCGATTATTCTGGCGACATTGCTGTACGAATTCATCGGCTACGACAAGAATATTTCGGATCCGTTTACGATCATTTGGCGCGCGCTGTCGTACAGTCCGGCGCAGAACGCAACTTCGTACGCCGTTTTAGGACTCGTGCTGAGTGTGACTCTGCTCGCCGTTCTGCTGATTCTTTCGGAGACGGCGCGTTCCCGCATCGGCGACGCGACGATGGATTGGCGCGGCGCGGCGATCTGGCTGACGACGATCCCGTTTGCATTGGCGGCGCTCTTTGCCTTCGGACTCGCGCAGCAAGTGGGCGCGCTCTTGCACATTCCGACGCCAGTTGCGCGGATCGAAGATGTGGTCACTCTTTCCGCACAAGCCGTCGGAATTGTCGATTGGTACACGATGGGCTTGTTGGGGTTGATCGTGTTGCTGGCGGGCGCGTTCTTGTTTGAAGCGCAGCCGATACCGGCAGTGTGGTCGGTTAATCGATGGAGCGCGGTCGCGCTCGTTCCGGTCGTCGCGCTCACATTTCTCTGGGTGAACACGTTCAACTTGAATCCGAATCGCGCGGACGTGACTTTTCGGCTTGCCAAATTATTCGAGGATCAAATCGAATGGAACGCCGCGCTTGCGCTCGACAAGCAAGCCATTGCGTACGCGCCGACAAACGATTGGTACTATATGGCGCTGGGGCGCGTGTACCAAGCGTACGCCCGCACCGCCGATCCTTCGGCGACAGCGCGCTTGTCCGCCGACACCGCGCGCGCGACGATCCTGAATTTGGACAGCGCGTCAATCGCTCAATTGAGCCGCCTCGATTTGTTGTATGCCGCGCAAGCCATGCTGCTGCACGCGCGCGAGCTCAATCCGCTCTACGCCGATCACACACTCAATCTGGCGCGGTTCTATGTGCCGGAGCCGCTGCTCAATTCGCCGTCCAAAACAAAATTGGCGGAACTCTCCGCGCGGTACTATGCGCAGGCGACCGGACTCAGCCCAAGCAATCCGCTGCTCTGGAACGAGTGGGCGGAATTCGATCTGACGACGCGCAACGATCCAGATGCCGCGCTGCAAAAACTCACCGCCTCACTGGCGCGCGATAGCAAGTTCGCGCCGACCTATGTGCTGCTGGGCAAAGTCTTTGTTGCCAAAAATGATTTCGCCAATGCGAGCGAGGCGTACCAGCGCGCCTTGGCGCTCCAACCGAACTTGGTCGAAGCCCAGAGCAAACTCGCCTTTACGTACTATCGGCAGGGCAAGATCGCCGAATCGATCGTGTCCTATTTAAAGTATGTCGAACTTGCGCCGGACGCCGCGAATCTTTGGGAAGCGCACAAAAATCTTGCGTTGTTATACGGGCAAGTGGGCGATACCGCGTCTGCGCTTGACGAAGCGCGCGCGGCGATCCGTCTTGCGCCTGTTGAGACGAAGCCGCTGTTGGCGGATCTGGAGGCGCAGTTACGCAACCAAGCGGGCAAACCATAGTCGGGCGGGTAAAACACAAGCAATTCAAATACGGGGCTTGCTCTGTCGATTTGCGTATCTGTACGGATAGACGTTGTCGACGCCAGCCCTTAAAATGATCGCAAGCCGGTTGGGGTGAACCGTTCGTCAACCGGAGCGGCGAAAGGAGGCAAGGCGGTGGAACTTGAACAAAGAGTCAAAACACTCGAATACGAAATCAAAATTCTAAAAAATGAAATTCAGCGGACGCTCTTGGATATTCACGAGCAAGTTCTCATTCACTATTACCCGACTTTGCGGCTCGAAGAAAGCCAAGTGCCCGCCACGGTGATCCAAGCCGTCGAAGCGGCGCGCGCCAAGCAACCCGCGCGTCCCGAACCCGCCGCGCCTGTTGCACCTCCCGCGCCGCCCGCCGCGACGGCAGCGCCGCTGGTCGCGCCCGCGCCTTTGCCGGTTGTGCCCGCCGAACCTGCCCCGCTGCCGGACGCGCCTATGCCTTCGGTAAAACGCGTCACCTTGAACGATATTCGCGCGGCGCGAACAGATGCGACTGCCGCGCCTCCCTCCGGCAGTCCGCAAGCCAATCTGATCAAACTCGTCGAATGGGCAGTCAATGGCGCGACCAAATTTGGGAACGATCGCGCGATTCAACTGATCGACGTGCTAGCCCTGAAAGGGATCGTCGACCGCGCGACGAAGAACGCGCTATTCCAGGTCGTTTCGCTCAACAAGAACGCGGGACCCGAAAAGATCGTGATCAACGATCTGCTTGACGAATTGTTGAAACTGGACAAATTGCTGGGGCGCGCGGCGGACGCGGAGGAAGCGTTGACGCTGATCGAAGAGGCAAAACTTGGATAAGATCATTGTGACCGCGCTGCTGATGACCGCCGGAGTGATCTCCGCGATTTTGCTTTTCAACGCCGTGTACCCGGCGGTGAATCAAGGTAACGATGCGATTACGAACATGCAAGTTCGCCTCGGCGACCGGATGAAAACCCAGATCGATATTCTGCACGCGGCGCAGTCCGGCGGCGTCGTGACGATCTGGGTCAAGAACACCGGCGATACGCGCATCGTTGGCGTGGACTCGAGCGATCTCTTTTTCGGACCCGAAGGCAATTTCGCGCGTATCCCGTACGGCAGCGGGTCGCCGCACTGGGAGTACGTCGTCGAGAACGGAACGGAATGGAGTCCGCGCGCCACGCTGCGCGTCGTCGTCATCAATTTCAGCCCGCTGAATTCCGGGAGGTACTATATCAAAATGACTCTCCCGAATGGCATTACGGACGCGGACTTTATTAGTTGGTGAAAAATGGAAACCGTTGTCACTGCGGTAATTGTGCTCATGCTTTTGATCTTGGTGGTCTTTGGCATCTCCCAAAATCTGCTCGCGTCGCAAGCCGTGATCTCCGATTCGTCGCGCGAGATGCAGGAACGCTTGAACGAACGCGCGCGGACGGGGCTGACGCCGAGCGGCGCGACCGTTGCGCCGCTGGGCGATTCGGTCAGCGTCACGCTCAGAAATTCCGGCAGCACCAAACTTGCCGATTTTCACCAGTGGGATGTGATCTTGCAGTACACCGGCGCGGACGATAGCAGTCAAGTCAAATGGTACGCCTATTCGACTCAATGGACGGCGCAGATTTATCAAAGCATTTCGCCGAACGTGGCAGAAGTGATCCAGCCCGGCATTCTCGATCCGGGAGAGTACCTGACGGTCCAGGTGACCGTCGCGCCGACGATCAAAGTTGGATCGACCAATCTCGTCACCATCGCCGCGCCGAACGGAATCGCGGCGACGACTGTCTTTACCCGGTAGCAGTTCGTAGTGTGCGCTTTAGCGCGTCAGATCGCTGAAGCGGTGACTACGAATCCGCAAGACGATACGAGGAAACAACGACCATGCGTAAAGAAGAGGGTTCTGTCCAATTGCTTACATTCAAACTTGACGATCAGGAATACGCGCTCGAGACGGTTGACGTCGTCCAAGTGACGCGCATGGTGGCGATGGTGCGCCCGCCCAAAACATCCGAGATAATCGAGGGGATGTTCAATCTCCGGGGCAAAGTGATCCCGGTCGTCGATATTCGCAAATTGTTTGGATTGCCCGCCAAGACGCACGATTTGAATACCCAGTTGTTGATCGCGCGCGCGGACGCGCACACGCTGGCATTGGCGGTCGATGTCGTGTCTGAAGTGTTGGCGCTGCCGTCGTCCAATCTCGAAGCGCCGGAACAAATCGGCGTGCCAAGCGAGTATTTATCGGCGGTTGGAAAAATCGGCAGTCGGTTGATTTTGATTCTCAACCCCAACACATTTTTGATGGACGAGTTAGAGCGCGCTTGACGCAAAAGATAATCGTATGACCACGGCGAATAAAATTTTCGAGGTCGCGTCCGAGAACGCGCAAGGTAATGGGAGGATTGTGTTGACCCAGCAGAATTATGACGGGATGCACCGCGCCGAGTATCGCGTCCCCGCCGGTCTGAAGCAGTTGGAACTTTCGCAGACTGACTATGAGCGGTTTCGCGCGTTCGCGCTGGAGAAAATCGGACTCGACTATCCGGAGGATAAACGGAGCATTCTATCCCGCGGTTTGGCGGAGACGATGGAACTCACCGGCTGCGCCGATCTGGATCAACTCTACAAATTGTTGATCATGAGTCCAAGCACAAGCCAGATTTGGGATCAACTCATCAGCGCGCTGACAGTGGGAGAGACGTACTTTTTTCGCAACGCGAACCACTTTGACGCGCTCGCGCAGCGTATTTTACCTGAACTGCTGTTGCAGCGCGAACATTTCAACCGGCGGATCCGGATCTGGTGCGCGGGCTGCGCGACCGGTGAAGAGCCGTACTCGGTCGCCATCACGCTGCGCGAATTGATTCCCCAGATCGAAAGTTGGAATATTCTGATCCTGGCGACCGACATCAATCGCGACGCGCTCCGCAAAGCGCAGGAAGGGGTATACAGCGCGTGGTCGTTTCGCGGCGTCGAAAAGCGCATTCAAGATTCCTACTTTCGGCTGACGGAGGCGAAACAATTTGTGATCGCCGATGAGATCAAACGGATGGTCACTTTTGATTATTTGAACTTGGCGGCGGATCCATTCCCTTCGCTGACCAACAATACGAACGCGATGGACTTGATCTTTTGTCGGAATGTGACGATTTATTTCACCGCGCCGGTGACCCAAAAAGTGATCCGCGATTTCTGCAATTGCCTCGTGGACGGCGGTTGGTTGATTCCAGGTCCATCGGAACCGAACATGCTGTTCTACAACGATTTTGCGCCCAGAAATTTCCCCGGCGCCATCGTCTATCAAAAAGCCGCGACGGCTCCGGTACAAGCCCCGCCGATCGTATCGCCGTCGCCGCAGACGATTCCGGTGTTCTCGCCGAAGGAATCGCCCAAGCCGACACTCGTTGCCCCAATTCCACCCAAACCAATTTCTCCGCCGCCGGTCGATCCTTATCAGGCGGCATTGGAATTGCTCCACCAGGGTTACGTGGAAAACGCGCTGATCAAACTCTATCAGAAGCTCGATCTGAATCCCAGTTTCGCGCCGACGTATTGTCTGCTGGGCAAACTCTACGCCAATAAAGGCAATTTGGAAGAAGCCCAGCATTGGTGCGAGCAGGCAATCGAGAAAGACAAACTGCGTCCCGAACCGTACTATACACTTTCGATGATCTATCAACAACACGGTTTGCTCGATCTGGCGTTGGAGATGTTGAAGAAGACGGTTTACCTCGATCGCAATTTCGTTTTGGCGCACTATAATCTGGCGCAAATCTATCAACATCGAGGCGAACCGGTGCTGGCGCGCAAATCGTTGCAGAACGTTCAGAGTCTGCTGGCAGGAAAATCGCGCGATGAGTTGATCCCTGAAGGGGATGGTATGGGTGTGGGGCGCTTGCTTGAGTTAGTGGAAAGCCAGTTGGCGCAAGAAGGATGAGTTGTGCGCCATGAGTAGACACAATTGCGCGCTCTGTGATCTTTCAACCGAACTCGCGCTGGGCGCGAACGCCGACCTGCATCGCACCGTCAATGTCATACTTGTTCATGCTTTGAGACTGCTTGGCGTACATGCGGCGGATGTTTTGATCTGTGACGGCGGAACGCAAGCGATCAAATACGTCGGCGGACTTGGGTTCAAGGCGCCCGCCTTTGAAAGTTCCAGCGCACATGCGGCGCTGGCGAGCCAGGTCGTGCGCGAAGGTCAGATCGTGCGCTACGCCGATTTGCGCCGGCTGAACAACGTGTGGGCGAGTTCACGCGAACTGATGGCGGAAGGATTCGTCGCCTACCTGGGAGTACCGCTGGTCGCCTCCGGCAAATTAGTTGGGGTGTTGGAATTTTTCCAGCGCGAATCTTTCAACCCCAACGGCGAATGGTCGAACGTCATGGCGGACATTGCCGAACGCGCCGGAAACGCGGTCAGCAACGCGCTGGTGCTGCGGCAACTGCACCTGACGAGCAATCAACTCACCGGCGCGTACGATGCGTTGATCGATGGGTGGGCGCTCGCGCTCGAGTTGCGCGATTTCGAACCCCAGGGACATGCCAAGCGCGTGACCGAAATGACGATGGAATTCGCGCACATCATGGGCGTCGGCGCTGCCGATCTCGTCAACGTGCGCCGCGGCGCGATGCTGCACGATGTGGGCAAGATGGGCGTTCCCGACAGCGTCTTGCTAAAAAACGATACGCTCACCGATGCGGAATGGGAGATCATGCGACGGCATCCCGTCATCGCGTACGAACAATTATCGAAGATTGAAGCGCTCCAGCCCGCGGTGGTCATTCCGTACCTGCACCACGAAAAGTGGGATGGCACCGGTTATCCGTGCAAACTCGCCGGGGAACAAATTCCATTTGTCGCGCGACTATTCGCGGTTGTGGATGTGTGGGATTCGCTACTCTCGGATCGTCCCTATCGCAAGGGTTGGCCCCCCGACCGTGTGCGCGGATACATTCGCGAACAAGGGGGCAAGCATTTCGATCCCAAGTTGGCGGACATTTTTGTGAGATTGCTGGAGAATGACGAGACGCTGCGAAAGAATTCGATGAATGGCAGGACAATGCCCAGAGCATACGACGAGATTTCATTTCGAGTGTAGCACGGAGTTCCTTTGGGTTGCGCGGAAACCCGCAGGGTTTTGAGAGACCCCAACTATGTTGATCGACACAAAACTGCAAGAAGCAAGAATTGACAAGGATCAAACACGCAAACGCGCCAGCGCAACCGCCGCGCGACTTGGCGCCGCGCCGACAGCACCCCACGACAAACTCAAGGCGATCTTGGAAGAACGCGCGCGCGCGCTTGCGCAAGCCACCGAGACGCAGACCAGCGAGAGTATGTCGTTGGTCGTCTTTGCTTTGGCGAATGAAACCTACGGCATCGCCATCGAATACGTGCGCGAAGTCCAGCCCCGGCGTGACATCACGCCCGTGCCTTGCGCACCGGAATTCGTCATCGGCGTGATCAACATTCGCGGCTCGATCTACTCGGTGATTGACATTCGCTATTTCTTTGGCGTGCCAAAGAGGGAGAGCGCCGATTCGACCAAAGTGATCTTGGTTAGCGCGCTCGGGCTGGAAGTCGGCATTCTCGCCGACGATGTTAAGGGTGTGACGAGTATTCCGCTGCAAGAGATCAAGCCCCCGTTGGCGGCGCAAGGCGTGGCGAAAGAAGAATTCATCCAAGGGGTGACTAAAGAAATGTTGATCATCCTCAACTTGGAAGCCCTGTTGCGCGACGAGCGCATCGTCGTTCACGAAGAGGTATGAGGTGTAGTATGCAAATCACAAATCTAGTCGATCCACGCGGGATGGTTTACTCCAGCAACGTCTATTTGATTCGCGGTGATCGAAACGCAATCGAAGACGTGAATTGTCTGGTGGATGTCGGCAACGACGCGAGTGTGATCGACCAAATCAAGAGAATGACGACACGCGTCGGCAAAAAAGCTATCGACCAGGTGATTTTGACGCACAGCCATTTCGATCATACCGCGCTGTTGCCGAGAATTCGCGAACTCTTCAACCCGGTCGTGTATGCGTATTCGGCGTTCGCGGGCGCGGATGTCGTCTTGCGCGATGGACAAATTCTGCGCTGCGGCGACCGGGATGTGCAAGTCATCCACACCCCCGGTCACAGCGACGATTCGATCTGTCTTTATTGCGAGGCGGACGGCACGTTGTTCGTCGGAGATACGCCGGTGATCATCTGGTCGGCGAGCGGCGTCTACCAGGAATGTTTCGTCCGCGCGCTGGCGCGGCTCTGCGAAAGAGATGTGCGGACGATCTATTTCGGACACGGCAATCCGGTGACGGTAGACGCGCAAACCGTCCTCGCCGAGTCGTTGAAGAATGTTCTGACCGCGCGGCTCAAAGAGTTAGCCAATGGAAGAAACCCGGATGTGTCCAGCGCGGAAGAGCCAGCGCCGCTAATTGCGGCTTGAGGTTCTCCCAGTTACCTCAAGCGCTGAGAACCCCAATAACACTTTGTGATTTCGAACGAGAGATTGGAGGCAGCGATGGAAATGTATCAGCGAGTTTTGGAATTGCTCACCGGTTACTTTAGCGACCGGACGGCGGCGGATGTGTTTCTTTCCCGTCAATGCAAGTTTCATCTCGAAAAACAACCCGCGCAGATTACGATGAACGATCTTTGGAACTTGGCGCACTGGGTGATGGTTTCCGGTACGTTATTGGTGGGCAAGGACAAAGCCATCGAAATGTCCGGCAAGATCCGCGACCTGCGCAAGGGGATGGGCGAGCCGACGGCGTCCACACATGCGTAGTGGAGCGCGAGTGGTCACGCGCTGGCGGCGCAGAATTCCAGGAGGTATTTCACCTATGGCGGAAAATGTCAGTCTTGGCAGAAAGAGTAATTTCATTCCAACGGCGAGCGGCAGCGCCAAACTTGGGTCATTGCAATTCAAGGTCGTGTTCTGGGCTGGCGGAGCGCTCCTGCTCGCCGAAGCGATCTTGATCGCTTTTGTCGTGCTGACTGTTCCAGACCGCGCGCCGGACTGGACGCTGAAGCTGATCGCAGTGACATCTGCCCTGTTCGTTGCGATTGTATTTGGCGGCTGGCGTATGGCGGCGCAAATAACGGAACCGCTCGGCAGAATGATCAAAGCCGTGAACGCGATGGCGCAGGGCGATTGTGCGGCGCAAGTGGATTCGGCAAGTAAGGACGAAATCGGTCAACTTGCGGAAGGGATATGTACTTTGGCAAACCGGCTATCGGCTCAAGCGCAACAGGAGCAGGCATCCAAGCAAGCCCTGCTTAGCGAATGCAACCTGTTGCATACGATTCTGGATGCGTTGCCCGACCGTGTGTATGCCAAAGACCTGGAGAGCCGCTACATCTTGAGCAACCAGGCGCACTGGCGATTGGTTGGCGCGCGCACCATCGATCAAGTTGTCGGCAAGACGATTTTCGATCTGTTCCCGAAAGAAATGGCAGACCAATACTATGCCGATGATCAAGCCACGATGCGCTCGGGCGAGCCATTGTTAAACCGAGAAGAAGTAACGATGGAACATGATACCGGCAAGCGCGTTTGGAATTTGACAAGCAAGATTCCCTTTCGCGACAGCGCAGGCAAAGTGATCGGACTCATCGGGATCAGCCGCGACATCAGCGAACGGAAAGAGGCAGAAGCCACGTTGGCGATAGAGCGTAATTTGCTGCACGCGCTCCTCGACACGATTCCCGACGCGGTCACTTTTAAGGATGCCGAGTCGCGCTATTTGCGCGTCAGCAAAGCCAAGGCGTTGAAGCACGGCTTGAAGGATCCATCGGAAGCGGTTGGCAAGACAGATCGCGATTTCTTTGGCGAGGAGCATTTCCGCGCGGGGCGCGCTGGCGAACTAGAAATTATGCGCACCGGCGAAGCGATCCTTAACGTCGAAGAAAAGCAAAAATTGGCGGACGGATCGGACGCCTGGGTTTTGACGAGCAAGATGCCTCTGTGCGATGCTGATGGCAAGATCGTTGGGACCTATGTGGTCAGCCGTACCATTACCAAGCAAAAACAATTTGAAGAGTCGCTCGAGCGGGAACGCGATGGCTTGAAAGCCGCGCTCAGACACCTAGAAGAGAGCGCGGTCAAGATGACCGGCGCATCTGCCGAAATTCTCGCCTCGTCCACGCAAATGGCGGCGACGACGCGCGAGCAAGCGAGCGCGGTGAATCAGGTGACGAGTACGGTCACGGAGATCAAAGTATCGGCGGAACAAGTGGCGCAGCGCGCGCAAAGCGTCGCCGAGCAAGCAAGCCGCGCGAGTGAAGCGGCAAAACACGGCACCGCAGCGGTCGGCGCGGCGACGGCAGGCATGGAAGATATTCGCGCCAAAGTCGAAGCGATTGCGGCGAACATCCTCGCGCTGTCGGAACAGACTCAGCAGATCGGCGAAATCATCGACACGGTGACCGACATCGCCGGTCAATCGAACATCCTCGCGCTGAACGCGGCGATTGAAGCCGCGCGAGCGGGCGAAGCGGGCAAGGGCTTTCGCGTCGTGGCGGACGAAGTGCGTTCGCTGGCGGGGCAATCGCGGCAAGCGGCGCAGCAAGTCAAAGTGATCTTGGGCGATATTCAAAAAGCGACGAACTTGGCGGTGATGGCGACGGAGCAAGGGACGAAAGGCGTGCAGGCGGGCAGCGAGCAAATAAGTCGGACGGCGCAGACGATTCAAGAATTGGCGCGCGTGGTCGAGCAATCGGCGCAATCGGCGCAACAGATCGTCGCGGGCGTAGAGCAACAGACGATTGGGTTGGATCAGATCGAGATCGGGATGAACGACATCAATCAAGCCGCGCAGCAAAGCGCGGCGGGCGCGGCGCAATCGCAAAAAGCGGCGCAAGATTTGAATGATCTGAGCGCGCAGTTGAAGCAAGTCGTCGTGCAGTACAAGATGTGACGCGCGACACTCTTCGCAGACACACTTTGTCTTTGCGGTTCCAATTTCATTTCGGCTTGTCCGAGTTGGGAACACGGCGAGGGATCCTGTGATGATGGATAGCGGAGTAGAGCATGTTCACGTTCGATGACGACATCATGCGCCAACTGCGCGCGACCTTCAAGATCGAAGCGGCAGAGCATATCCAGGCGATGAATCGCATCCTGCTCGCGCTGGAGCAAAATCCAGGAGGCGAAGAACGCGCGGAATTGCTCGAAGAAATTTTTCGCGAAGCCCACTCACTCAAAGGCGCGGCGGGCGCGGCGGACCTGGGCGAAGTCGAGGCGACGGCGCACCGGTTGGAGAATACGTTCGGCGCGGCGCGGTCGGGCAAGATCAACCTGACGCGCGAAGTCTGCGATGTGCTTTACGCCGGGATTGACGCGGTGAGTACCGTTGTCGACGCGGCGCTGGAGGAACGACCGCACGAATTGGATCTGCCGGGGCTTTACGCTAGTTTGGACGCGCTGGAGCAAGGACAGGTGGTACCTCTCGTCAAGCCAACGCAAACGCAACTCAGTCCGGCGCAACAGAAAACGGAACCGTCGAGCGCGCCGCCGGTTGCTCCTGCCGCGACAACACCAGCCGGGATGGCAGTGCGCGCGTTCGATCAAGACGCGAAGGCGAAAACGTACAAAGGCGAAGAGCGTCGCAAGAACGCGGGTTTCGGTCCCGCGGGTGAAGAGACGATCCGCGTCGCTACCGGCAAAATCGATACGTTGATGACGCAAGCGGGCGAATTGCTCGTCGCCGGGCTCAAGATCGATCGGCGGTTGAATCAAGTTGGCGAGGTCGCGCACTTGATCGAAGAATGGAACCGCGAGTGGCTCCAAGCGCGGTCGACCTACAGCGATTTGCTGCGCGATCCGGCTCACGAGGAACTGCATCCGCTGATCAAGTTGTTGGATCAAAGCCAGGATCGCCTTCGCGCTTTGGCGATGCAGATCGGCGAACTCAAGCGCGGTTTCTCCAGCGACGCGTTACACCTTTCGCGCGTGACGAACGACATGGGCGAAGGCGTGATGCAAGTCCGGATGCTGCCGGTCGCGACGGTCTTCGATGCGTTCCCGCGCTTGGTGCGCGATCTCGCGCGCGAACTCGGCAAAGAAGTCGAGTTGCTCACCGAGGGCGCGGAAACCGAACTGGATCGCAAGGTGCTGGAGGAGATCAAAGACCCCTTGATTCACGTGTTGCGAAATTGCGTGGATCACGGCATCGAAAAACCCGAAGACCGTGTCAACATCGGCAAGCCGCGCTACGGCACGCTGACGGTCAAAGCATTTCAGAAAGGCAACAATATCGTTCTCGAAGTTGCGGATGACGGGGCGGGCATCAATCGCGATAAAGTGAAACAGGTCGCCGTGAAAGCCGGACTAGTTTCAGTCGACGACGCGCAAACGCTGAGCGACGACGAAACGTTGCGCTTGATTTTCGCGCCCGGACTCAGCACCAGTTCTGTGATCACCGGCGTCTCGGGTCGCGGCGTTGGGATGGATGTCGTCCGAAAAAATGTCGAAGCGCTGCAAGGGCAGGTCGATGTTGTTTCCACGTTGGGCAAAGGCACGACGATTACGTTGACGCTGCCGCTGACGTTGGCGACGACCCAGGAATTGCTTGTCCAGGTCGGCGATCAAACGTACGGCATTCCGCTCTCCGCCGTCGAACGAATCGAGCGCATCACCTCCAAAGCGATTGCGGCGGTGGCAGGGCGACAGGCAATCGTGGTGGATGATGAACCGGTTGCGCTGGTGCGGCTCGCCGATATTTTGGAACGCCCCAGCGCCGAACGAAAAACAGGCGGCGATGGCAAAGTGCCGGTGGTGATTTTCAAATCCAGCAAAAAGCGCGTCGCGTTTCAGGTGGATGCGGTCGTCGGACAGCAAGAGACCGTCGTCAAGGGGCTTGGCAAACAACTCGCGCGCGTCCGCAACGTCGCGGGCGTGACGATCCTGGGTTCGGGCAAAGTCATTCTGACTTTGAATCCGGCGGATTTGATCAAGTCGGTGCGCGGCAGCGAAAGCAAGATCGCTCAAGCGGCGCGCGGGAATGGCAATGGCAAAAGAGAAGTGAAACAGCACACGCTGCTCGTCGTGGACGATTCTCTGAGCACGCGGACTTTGGAAAAGAACATTCTGGAAACGGCGGGCTATAAGGTAATTACCGCCACCGATGGTTTGGAGGCGTGGAACCTCCTGACCTCCAATGGCGGCTGCGATTTGATTGTGACCGATATTCTGATGCCGCGCATGACCGGTTTGGAATTGACCGCGTCGGTGAAAAGGGATCCCACGTTGAGGAAAATTCCCGTCATCTTGGTCACATCGCTCGATTCACGCGCGGACAAAGAGCGCGGCATCGAAGTGGGCGCGGATGCGTACATCGTCAAAAGCAATTTCGATCAAAGCAACTTGTTGCAAACCGTGGCGCAGTTGATTTAAGCCAAGTTCTCCAGGGTTCCTTCGATTCTCTTCAGGAGGGAAACTACGGAAACTCGAGGGAACTCGAAGGAGCTTGCGGAGTCTGAATTGATTCGAGTACTCATCGTAGATGATTCGACCGTTCTCCGGCAAAGTACGCGCTTTATTCTAGAGAGTGACGCCGAGATTCAAGTCGTCGGCGAGGCGAGCAATGGTGTGGACGCGATCACGATGGTCGAGCAATTGTGCCCGAATGTTGTCACGATGGACATTCGAATGCCCAAGATGGGCGGACTGGACGCAATCCGCGAAATTATGGTGGCGCATCCGGTCCCGATTGTCGTCGTTACCGGCGTCGATCTCGATCAAGAAGCGGATCTTTCGACGCAAGCGACGCGGCTCGGCGCGGTCTCGGTCGTGAAACGACCAACGGGAATGTCCGCACAAGGTTACCAGCAGTTCGCCGGGAAATTGATCGAACGAGTGAAGTTGATGAGCGCGGTCAAAGTGATTCGCCGGATGAAGATGAGTGCAGCGGTTTCACCAAGCGATCTCCTTGCCGGCGCCAAAGCATTGCCCGCGCAAAAAATCGGAATTATCGCGATTGGCTCGTCGACCGGCGGACCGGCGGCGTTACACAAGATTCTGAGCGCGCTGCCGAGCGATCTGCCGGTGCCCATCGTGATCGTCCAACACATTTCGTTTGGTTTTGTAGAAGGATTGGCGTCGTGGCTGAACGACGCTTCGCCGCTGAAAGTTCAAGTCGGGCGCGCGGGCGAAAAAATCGCGCCCGGCCACGCTTACATCGCGCCGGACGATCGGCACATGCTCGTCGATGGTGTCGGGCATATCGCGCTCAGCCCTGCCGCGCCGATGGGCGGACATCGTCCGGCGGTGACGCCGTTGTTCGAATCGGCGGCGCGCGCGTTTGGCGGCGCGGCAGTCGGCGTGATTCTCACCGGCATGGGCGCGGACGGCGCGGTCGGAATGAAAACGCTGCGCGACGCCGGGGCGATCACGCTTGCCCAAGACGAAGCGAGTTGCGTCGTCTTTGGAATGCCAAAGGAAGCGATGGCTTTGGGCGCGGTGCAGCGCGTCGCGCCGCTTGAAAACATCGCTCGAATTCTGCAAGAACTTGTGACAATAGAGGTGTCCGTATGATTGCGTCGAAAACATCATCGTCGGAGATTCAAGTTGATTCGCGCGACAAGATTCGCGTGCTGATCGTCGACGATTCGCCGACCGCGCGCGAAGCGATTGCCGCGATTCTCACTCGCGATCCAGAAATTCAAATTGTCGGTCAAGCCGCCGATGGCGCGGAGGCAGTCGCGCTGGCGGCGCAACTCAAGCCGGATGTCATCACGATGGATATTACCATGCCCAAGATGAATGGCTATGAAGCGACCAAACAAATTATGGCGCATTGTCCGACTCCGATCGTCGTCGTGACGAGTGTAACGCAGCAAGAGATGGTTCATCAGGGCTTGAATGTATTGTTGGCAGGCGCGCTCGAAATCGTTCAAAAGCCCGGCAATCTCACCGGGCAAAGTATGGAAACGATCCAAGCCGAGTTGATCGCCAAAGTGAAAGCCCTTTCCAAGATCAAATATTCGCCGGTCAATCAGTGAACAGTAAACAGTGAACAGTATGCCGTGAGTAGTATTCAGCGCGGACGGTCTACTGTTGACTGTGGACTGATGAGAGAAACATCTATGTCCAAGAAAATCCTCCTCGTCGAAGACAGTCGAACCGAAGCGCTCCGCACGCAGTTGATTTTGGAACGCGCGGGCTATCAGATCACGCTCGCCGCGAATGGCAAAGAAGGATTGTTCAAAGCGGCGATGGAAAAGCCGGACGTGATCCTGCTCGATACGTTGATGCCGCAGATGGGCGGCTTTGAGACGGTCGGGCGGCTCAAACTCGATCCGCAGACGCACAACATTCCCGTGCTCATTCTCGCGGCAGAAGACGAACGCGCGAACATGCCATCGGGAGATGCGATTGCGGCTGTTATGCGCAAGCCCTTCGATCCGACGCGGTTGCTGAACAAACTCGACGAGATCACCAAGGGGAACGGCGGCGATCTTCACGCCGAGCTGCTCCGTGCGCAACACCAAGTCGAAGAGGCGAAGAAAAGCCGCACCGATTTCCTGGCGAACATGAGCCACGAACTGCGGACGCCGCTGCACGAAATTATGGGCATGACCGATTTGCTGCTCGGCACCGAATTGACGAGCGAGCAGCAGGGTTTCATCAACACAACGCGCGCTTCGTCGAACGCGCTCTTGAGTTTGATCGGCGACGTGATCGAATTTTCCGAAATCGAAGTCGGGCAACTGGGTTTGGAAGAAAAAGAATTCGATCTGGCGGAACCGATCGAGCGCGCGATTGAAATCGCGATGCCGTACGCGACCGACAAGGGACTCGACTTGTCCACGCGCATTGCGGCGCAAATCCCAAAGCGCGTGGTCGGCGACGCAAACCGCGTGCGTCAGGTGCTGACAAATCTGGTGACGAACGCGATCAAGTTCACAGAGCGCGGCGGCGTGGTGTTGTCAGTAAACAGTGAACAGTCAGCAGTTAACAGTGATACGGATACTGTTCACAGTTCACTCCTCACTGTTCGCTTTGCAGTGCGCGACACCGGCATCGGCATTCCAGCAGATCGCCGCGAGATCATCTTCGAGCCGTTCCAACAAGTCGATTCGTCGGCGACGCGCCGGTTCGGCGGGATGGGGATGGGACTCGCGCTCGCCAAACAACTTGTAACATTGATGGGCGGAAAAATCTGGGCGGACAGTCAGCCCGGACAAGGCAGCACGTTCCATTTCACCGCGCAGTTCAAACGCGCGACGGTCGAACCACGTCCGGCGGCTGCCGCGTCCGCCGGCAAGGCGGCGCAGAATTTGGAAATCTTGCTCGCGGAAGATAGCCCGACGAACCAACTCATCGCCGTTGCGAATCTCAAAAAAGCCGGGCACGCGGTTACCGTCGCGAACAACGGGCGGATCGCCGTACAGCTGTTTGAAGAGCGCGGGCGACGCGGCGCGCGTTCGTTCTTCGATTTGATTTTGATGGACGTCGCGATGCCGGAGATGGACGGGCTGGAAGCGACGAAGGCGATCCGCGAGAAAGAAAAAGCGCTCGGCGGACACACGCCGATTATTGCGATGACCGCGTTCACGACGAAAGAATATCGCGACAAGTGCGCGGCAGCGGGGATGGACGCATACATTTCCAAACCAGTCCGCATCGACGAACTGACCAAAACATTCGAACCGTTTTTGTCGCGCGAGAGCGAAACGCCGACAGTCGCGCCGGTCGCGCTGCAAGACGCGCTGGAGATCGTCGGCGGCGATGTCGATCTGTTGAAGAGCGCGGTCGCGCTGTCGTTGCGCGAAGTGACCGGACAATTCGAAGAATTGAAGCAAGCCCTCGCGCAGCAAAATCCCAAAGCGGTCGAAGCCAGCGCGCATCGTTTGAAAGGGATCATGGGGAATCTCGGCGCGACTGCCGCGCGCGATATCGCGCAGCGTCTCGAAACGATGGGTGAGCAGGGCAACCTCGCGGGGGGACCAGCGGCGGCGCAAGAACTGGATGGCGCGATCGCGCGCGTGATCGCGTTCTTCTCCGATCCGGACTGGGAAAAACGCGCGCGCGCAAGCCAAGGAGGAGCCGATGGGTAAAGCGCGGATACTTTGCGTCGACGACGACATCGCGCAATTGACCGTGATGGCGGGCATTCTCAAAACCGATGGCTATGAAGTCGAGACGGCGAAGAGCGGAACGGACGGAATAGCCAAAGCCCGCGAATGGAAACCGGGCTTGATCATTTTGGACATTATGATGCCGGGGATGGATGGCTATGAAGTGTGCCGCCATTTGAAACGGGATCCGGAAACCGAGCATATCGCCGTGTTGATGTTGACGGCAAAGGGCGGCGTGGATGAGCCGGTCGATCACGCGTACGAACTCGCGGGCAAAGTCAAGGATCGCTTGAAAGGATTCGATTCCGGCGCGATAGAGTTTTTGACCAAGCCGGTTAAAGCGAAAGATTTGTTGCAACGCGTCAAGGCGATTCTTTGGGCTTCGGGCTTGCCGGTGTGATGTTGGCAGACCTGTCAGGTTTCCGAAAACCTGACAGGTCTTTGCACGGTATACGGGGCGGATGCGCTTGAATTGCGTAGGTGTACGGATAGACGCTTGGATCAATATACTCTAGAATTGGAATCGAGCGGATAATCACATGCCAGCCAAAGTCAAGAAAATTCTGGTCATTGAAAATGATCCTCAATTGATCGAACTGATCAAATATCCTTTGCAGGAGGAAGGATATACGATTGTTTCTGCGCTGGATGGTCCCGATGGCTTGACCAAGTCGCGCCGCGAGCAGCCCACGCTCGTCATGGTGGATTTCAAACTCCCCACGATGAAAGGGAATGAGGTCTGCAAGAGTATTCGCAAAGATCCCGCGACGAGCCACGAACGCATCATCATGATCGCGGACGAAAGCCAGTTGGAGCAACTGGAGATCGGACCGGGTTCCAGCATTGACGACTTTCTCATCAAGCCCTTCAATCCGGTCGAATTGATCACCAAGATCAAACCGCTGATGACGACGGATGATGAGGCGTCGGCAAAACTCATCTCGACGGGCAACGGCGATCTGGATAACAAAATGGGCGGCGGCGTCCCGGTGGGATCGCTCACGTTGATCGAAGGGGATTCGGGCGCGGGCAAGTCGGTGCTGTCGCAGCAAATGATGTACGGTTGTCTCGTCGACGGTTACCGGCTGTCGCTCTTCACCAGCGAAAACAACGTCAAGAGTCTGGTCAAGCAAATGCGTAGTTTGAACATGGACATTTTGGATTACTTGCTGCTCGACAAACTGCGCATCTTTCCGCTCGAAACTTCGCGGTTGGGCAAAGACGCGCCGCCCGAAATTATGAAGGCGATGCGCCGCGAAAAAGGGCGCGAGATGGTTTTCATCGACTCGCTCACCTCGTCTATCCCCGCGTCGTCGGATCGCGAAGTGCTGGGATTCTTTGAAGAAGGCAAACGGATGTGCGGCGACGGTTCGACGGTCGTCGTCATCATTCACTCGCACGGCTTGACGCGCGAACTGCTCACGCGGATCCGCTCGCTGTGCGACGCGCACCTGCAACTCCGCACCGAAGAAGTCGGCAACAAACTGGTCAAGACCTTGGAAGTGACCAAGGTGCGCGGCGCGGAGCAAACGACCGGCAACATCGTCAGTTTTGAAGTCGAGCCCGGTTGGGGCATTCGCGTCATCCCGATCAACAAGGTGAAAGGATAAGTTGGGTGGCAACCTTTCGACTGCCTTTTGCGAATGAAAAAACATCCGCCGATTTGGGACCAGAAGCGCGGGCGAAAATTCGCGCGCGCCTCGCGCCCAAGTTGCAGGAAGCGTGTGCCGAAAGCGAAATGCTGTTCGATTATGTGTGCCGTTTGCCGTTGGATGAGATCGGGGTGCCGGACTATTACCCCAAGATCACGCGCGATCAACAGTACCTCGAGCGCCGCAATCTGATCTATCCAATCGAAGGTGGTCTGTTCGTTCACATTTATCCCAACGACAAAGCGGAACGCGATATCTACGTTCCCATCGAACCGCACTTGACGGTCGATCTGAGTGAAATCATCCCCAAAGTCGAAACCAAGTTGCTCAATTTCGTCGAAAAGATTGGCGCGGAGGAAACGGACGCAGGGAAACGGACGGAATTGCTCAAAGCGGTTGACGCCAGCGCGAGCACCAACGGCGCGACGAACAAGATTCACGTCACGCTGCGGGAAATGGACGCGCTGCGCTACATTCTCGCGCGCGACAAAGTTGGGTTCGGTCCCCTCGCGCCGATGCTGCTCGACCGACACATCGAAGATATTTCGTGCAGCGGGGTCGGTCCGATCTTCATCGAGCACAAGGTTTTCAAATCCATCGAAGCCGCGATTACGTTTGTGACGGAAGACGAACTCGATCAATTCGTGATCTGGCTCGGCGAGTGGATCAAGCGTCCCGTCACCGTCCGCAATCCCATCGTCGACGCGACGCTGCCCGATGGCTCGCGCATCAACATCGTCTACGGCACCGACGTTTCTAAACGCGGCAGCAATTTTACCATCCGCAAGTTCGCCGAAGTCCCCACCAGCATTATGGAATTGATCGATTTTGGGACGCTCGATTACATGATGGCAGCGTATCTTTCTTTTGTGCTGGAGGAAGGACTGAACGTGTTCGTCGTCGGCGCGACGGCGTCGGGCAAGACGACGACGATGAACGCGATCACGACGTTCATTCGCCCGGACAAAAAAATCGTCAGCATCGAAGACACGCCGGAACTTCAGGTGCCGCACAAGAATTGGATCCGCGAGACGACGCGCGGTTCGTCCAAAGAAAACACCGGCGCTGAAGTCGGCATGTTCGATCTGTTGAAAGCCGCCCTGCGTCAACGCCCCGACCGGATCATCGTCGGCGAGATTCGCGGCGAAGAAGGCGCGATCGCGTTTCAAGCGATGCAGACCGGTCACGGCGTCATGTCGACCTTTCACGCGGCGTCGGTGGAAAGACTGGTGCAGCGTCTTTCGGGCAGCCCGATCAATATTCCCAAGACGTACATCGACAATCTGGATTGCGTGCTGATTCAGCAAGCGGTCAAAGTGCCGGGCAAGGGCATGGCGCGCCGCGTGACCAGCATCAACGAAATCGTCGGGTACGATCCGTCGTCGGAAAGTTTTTCTTTCGTCGAAGCGTTTCGCTGGAATCCGGCGACCGATACGTTCGATTTTCCCGGCTTTATGAACAGTTTCATTCTGGAAGAAAAGATTTCGCCGCGGCGCGGCATTCCACCGTTCAAGCGCAAAGTGATCTACACCGAATTGAAACGCCGCGCCAAAATTTTCCAGCGACTCCATCAAGAAAGGAAGCTGAAGGATTTCTATGAAGTCTTCGCCGTCCTCGCTGAAGCGCAGCGTCAAAAACTACTTTGAAGAGATTTCCAGTTTCGATCTCTTTTATCAGTTGACGTACATGACCGCGACTTCGACGGCGGGAATTTCGCGCGCCCGTACGTTTCAGTTGGCGCGCGAATTGCCCGCGGCGCCCGCGCAGTACTTTCGCAGCATTCACGAGGTCGCGGAGAACTTGCGCTACAACTATCCCGACGCAGTACGTTTGGTGGGCGAACAAGTCAAGTCGCCGCACACCAAGACCTTCTTGCTCCGGCTTTCGGACGCGCTCCGCTCCGGCGAACCGCTCCCCGCGTTCTTGAAACGCGAAGCCCAAGTGCAAGGCGAGAATTATCAAAACGACTATCTCAAAAGTTTGGAGAGCATGAAAAAGTGGACCGACGCGTACGCCGCCGTCGCCGTGTCCGCGTCGCTGATCGTGATCATCAACATGGTGATGACGATGATTTACAGCATCAGTCCAACGTTGATGGCGGCGATGATCTTTGTATCGGTTGCGTCCACGTTCGGCGTCGCCTGGCTGATCTTTCGCGCGTCGCCGCAGGAAACCAAGTTCGTTCAGTTGGAGCGCGGCTCCAAAATGCAGCAACTCAGTCGCCGCCTCTTTCTAATTTTGGTGCCTGCCATGTTCGTGGTCTGCACGCTGCTCGCAGCGCTCGGCTTGGACAAAGGGTGGCTGTTGATCTTGGCGGGGCTATTCCTCGCGCCGCTTGGGTACATTAGTGGGAAAGCGGATCAGATTACCACCGCCAAAGACGCGGAGATCAGTTCATTCCTGCGTTCGCTGGGCGGCAACGCCACCTCGCGCGGCACGACATTGAAAGACGCGCTCGCCAGCATGAAGCGCGATTCGTTCCCGACGCTTCAGCCGGATATCCGTATGTTGGATTTGCGTCTCAAATCGTTCGGCAAGCCCGAACTGTGTTGGCGCACCTTTGGCACCGAAACCGGCAGCAAAATCGCCGAACAAGCCGTCGGCATTTTCTACGAAGCGATCAACCTGGGCGGCGATCCGGAGCGCGCCGGGAATCTCACGAGTGAGTTTTCGATGAAGACGGCGATGTTGCGCGCGCAGCGCATTGGCATCGCGGCGACTTTTTCGTGGCTCACCATCGCGATGCACGTCGTGATGGCGGGGCTGATGATCTTCCTGATCGGCATTCTGGAACAATTCGGCATCAAGTTGGAAGAAGCCATGGCGTCGATGGGCAGCAGCACCGAGGTGTTAGGCACGATGGGGCTGCAAAGTATGTTTTCCTTCAGTTCGAGCCAAGTGCATTTTTTGTACGGGCTTACCGTCGGGCTGATCATTCTGCTCTCGGTCATCAATGCCTTTGCCATCGTCGCCAGTCAGGGCACGCATTTTGTCAAAATGACTTTTTATCTCGCCATTTTGCTGGTTCTCTCCGGTATTTGTTTTCTAACCGTTCCTTCGATGGTCAAGTGGGTGATGTGATATGGCGCTCGCGCAAATCAAGCCAATCATGCAAAACGAATATCCGATGCCGTCGCCGGGCGGCTCTGATCCAATGGCTTTCGGCGCGGTGGCATCCGACTTGAATAGTTTTCCCACGAAAAAGCCGAGCCTGATCGAGCGACTCGCGCGGCGATTGCGCGGTATGTCGCGCCGCCGGCTCGCGATTTTGATCGGATTGTTGCTCTTGGGCGGCTGGGTGTTGGTGAGCACGCTCAGCGCGGCGGGGGG
Source organism: Candidatus Aquidulcis sp. (assembly GCA_020723345.1). Lineage (GTDB taxonomy): Bacteria > Chloroflexota > Anaerolineae > UBA4142 > UBA4142 > VGOB01. The sequence continues at coordinate 48,357 of DYJA01000017.1, forward strand.
ACAAACTTCGACGCAGCAAATGCCGATGAGTCCCGCGATGGAAAGATATTGGCGCACGGTCGACATCGTCCAGATTCAAAAAGATATGAAGGGCTGGAGCCGCGATGACTTGGCGCGTTTGTTTCTCACTGTGCGGGAACAAACTTCCGATCCGGAAACGCGTCGCCACATCGACTCGTTGGGCAAAATGCTGCGCCTGCCGGGCTTTGAATCGTCGTCCTCTTTACTCTCCGCGTTGGTCAATCAACCGATCTTTTTGCTGGGCATCTTTTTGGCGATTGGCATTTGGGGCGCGGCAATCGTGATCAGCATCGCGCCGTACGTGCGCGCGCAACGCGCGCCCGCGTTCGCCGTTCCTGATGTTGCGCTGGCTGCGCCGACCGAACAAGCCGCTGCCGACGCCATCCTCGAAGAACTTTTGCCGGATGTCACGCTCGAAGTGGCAATGCCCGAACCGGCCGAAAAAGAGAAAAAGGAAGAGGAAAAAAAGCCGGAAGAACCACCGGCGAGCGAACAAACCGAAGAAGCCAGTTCGGGCTTGGGCGATCTGGCGAGTCTCTTTGAAGAAGAAGACACTTCGATTGCTGCGCTGGAACAGTTCTGCAAGAATTTGGCGGAGATTGTGATCGACGATCTGTCCACCAAAGCAAAAGATGTGGCGTGGGATCTGCGCGCGTTCGTCGCGCAGAGCGCGCCGCGATCTACGCCCGGATAAGAACGCGCGCGCGTTTGTAGCGGGCGATTCATCGCCGCTCTGTGCGTTAACGCGCCAACTACGAACCACTGAAACGAGTTGATCAATGATTCTCTGGTCTATCATCGCCGGTCTCGTGATCGGCAGTTGGCTGAACTGGCTTGCCGATTACCTGCCGCGCTTTGCCGCCGACCGCTCGGCGCGCAACCGGCTTGAACCCATGTTCGCGTCCGCCACGCTAAATTTTTTGGCGACAATCGTCTTCCGTCGAAAAAATGGAAACGCGATCCCCCGGCTCAATCTCGCCGTCGAATTGTTGATGGCGTTATTTTTTGCGTTCGCGTGGGCGCGCGATGGCTGGTCGTTAAATTTTTTCCTCTTCGCGAGCATCGGCGCGTTCTACGTTCTCATCGTGCTGATCGATTTCAAGTATCGGTTGATCCCGAACGTGCTCGTCTTCCCCGCGCTCGCGGCGACGCTCTTCGTTCAAATCGTCGCGCCGGGAACGCATCTGCTCGCGGCGATTGTGGGCGGCGCGTTCGGCTTGGCAGTTTTTGCGCTCGCCGCGTACGTTCGTCCGGGCGAACTGGGTTTCGGCGATGTCAAATTGGCGATGCTGATCGGCTTGATGTTGGGATTTCCCAACGCGGTGTGGGCATTGTTGATCGGAGTTTTCGCGGGTGGAATCGTCGCGCTCGCGCTCTTGCTCACGCGGCGAGGAAACTTGCAAACGCGGATCGCGTACGCGCCCTTTTTGTGTTTGGGCGCGTTGAGTGTGTTTGCCCTTGCGCCGTGGTTGACAATTAGATAGGGTAGGGGTATCATAACGCGCGATGACTCTGCAACGAGGCGCTCCAGAATCCAAACCCACACCGGCTGGACGCGACGAGCCGAGTAACGCGCCGGGATTGCCCTTTTCGCCGCCGCCGCCCGCGCGCACTTTTTCGCGCGGCGTCCTGATCCTCTGGCTCGTCGTGATCGGCATGGCGATCTTTTTTCTGCCGCTCTATTTATTCGCGCTGACGATTCGCGAAGACGCCAAAGCGATCGAGACAGAAATCGCCTCGATTCGCGTTTCCCTCACGAATGTGCCCACGCCTCCCCCCGACATCGCCAGTCAGTTGACTCCACTCGCGCAAGCGCAGCGCCAGATCAATCAACTCGCTCAAGTGTATCCAACGCTCGTCGCGCCGCGCTCCGATTTGCCCGCGATCATGGCGGCGATCAACAACTACAATCCGAATGACATCACGCTCACTTCGGTCGCGTGGGCAGGCAATCGCATGACGCTCACCGGTCGCGCCACGCGCGACGATGTCGTGCTCGGCTACGTCCGCAATCTCGAACAGTCCAATCTTTTCAATCGCGTCACGTTGGAATCCGCGCAAGTCGTCGCGACGATCACGCCAACTTTGACGATCACGCCGACGGCGACCGCGCCGTGGACGCTGACGCCGACGTTTCCGGTTCCGACGATCACGCTCGCGCCGACAATCACCGGCGTACCTTCGCCAACCTCGACCTATACGCCATCGCCCACCGGCACAGCTACAGCGACATCCACTCCGACGAATACACCCACCGTCACACCAACCAGCACGCCGACATTAACGCGCACGCCCACTGCCACTCCCGATCTGCGCGATGCGTACGAACCCGATGACGTTATTCCGCGCGCGATTGCCATCGGCGAAACGCAGCAGCACAATTTCTTCCCGACCGGAGATATCGATCAAGCCAGTTTCGCGGTCAAAGCGAATCGTTATTACCAGGTGCTCACCTCCGATCTCGCGCTCGGCGTGGATACGATTGTGACCGTCACATTGGGCAGCAACATTGCGGCTTGGAACGACGATTACGCGCCCGGCACCGGCAATTTTGCTTCGGCGGTCTGTTTTCAAGCGACCCAGGATGGCACCGCGGTAGCGTTGACGGTCAACGCAACTTCGTTCTACGGCGCGGAGCGAACCTACAAGATCAAAGTGAGCGAGACTTCCAAACTGCTCACGCCGCCCTGCCCCGGCGCAACATCGCGCGCGCCGTCAGTGCCGCGACTTGCGAGCGCGTCTTCATCGTCCGCGTCCGCGATTTTGCCAATCGCGTGGATCCGCTCAGACACGAATTGGACGCGCTCAGACAATGCGCCAGCGTGGCGCGCACCGATGCCCTATCGGTTCGTGATCACTTTGGATCTCAAGGTGTTCCCGCCATGATCAAGCGGCTGAAAAGTATCCAGGAATTTATCCAAACGAATCTTTACACCTTGTTGGCGTTGCTCTTCGTCGTCATTCTCACCGCCGCATATATTTTCTTTTACGTCTCCGCGATCGATCCGGGGCTGACGAACCGGAGCCGGATCGAAACGCAATTGGACGACGCGCGTCGACAGTTGATCAACTCGCGCAGTCGTCAAGAGGACCCGCCGGAGGTTTGGCAGACGCGCGTCGCGGACGCGCGCGCGACGCTGACGAATTCGACAAACGCCTTTCTCACCGGCGATCAAAGCACGCAGGCGGTCGATCTGCTTTATCAATACGCGCGCGCGAGCGGCGTCACGATCATCGATCTGCAAGTGCCGCCCACACCGACGCCGCTGCCGACGCTAACCTGGACGCCGACGCGCTTGCCCACGCCGCTGCCGAGTCCGACTTCGCAAACTAGAACTGCTGCGACGCAGCCGACTCAAGCGCAACCCACGCCAACCCCTCCACCTCCACCAACTGCCACACGAATGCAAGCAATTCCCGGTCAATCGCAAGGCGCGTTTTTCTACGTCCGACCGCTGCGGCTGCGCGCGCGCGGCACGTCGCGCCAGTTGGTTGATTTTGCGTCGCGTCTGAAAGAAGCAAACACGACCGGCGTCGTCGTCAACAGTTTCAATATTTTGGGTGGTGAAGGAACGCCGCAAGCCACTTTGACGATGGACGTTTCGCTTTACGTCTTGTACAGCGCGAGCGATGCGCCGGGGACGCGCGCCCCAACATCGCCGCCGCCGCCCGTTTACCCGACGCCGGTCATTCCTACCGTCACGCCATCGGCAACCTGGATCTTTGTTACGCTAACTCCGCCGTCGACGCCGACATGGACGCTGACGCCCAGTCCAACACCCAGGTACATCGTCCACGTCGTCCAACCCGGCGACACTTTGTTTTCGCTCGCGCGTCGTTACAATACGTCTGTGGAAGCGATCATGTCGCTCAATCGATTGTCGAACACCAACATTCGCGTTGGACAACAGTTGATGATCCCGGCTCCATAAGGGCTCCGCACTCGATAGACATCACGCCTACGAGCCATCGTCGATCAACCATCCAGATGGGGGGATTCGATGCGCCGACAAGTCGTGAAGTTATTCGCGTTATTTTTATTTGCATTTCTGATCAGCACACCGGGTTGTAATGTTTTTTTCGGCGGCAGCCGACCTGGTGTTGTCATCATTTCGCCGCCGAGCGGCAGCGAATTTTACGAAGGCGAAGAGATCGCGGTTCAGTCGGAAGCGAGCGATTCGACAGGCATCACCCGCGTCGAACTCGTGGTCGACGACAAGATCGTCCGCACCGATTCGCCATCGGCTGCCGACAACAAAACGTCGTTTCTCGTCAAGCAGGTTTGGCGCGGCACGCCGGGCAAGCACGTTCTCCTCGTCCGCGCGCACAATGCCGCCGGAGCCGAAAGCAATCCCGCTGCGGTTGCGGTAACGGTTTTGCCGGGTTCCGCGCCTACCGCGACGGCTGCGCCGGTTTCGGTTCTGCCGACAGCCACCCCAATCTCCGTTTCACCGACCATTACGCCGACGATCAGTACCGGCTGCTCCGACAGCGCCGTGTTCGTCGCCGATGTCACGGTGCCCGATGGAACCCCTTGGATGCCGGGGCAAGCGTTCAACAAAATTTGGCGCGTCCGCAATACCGGCTGTCCCTGGGTCGCCGGATATCAACTTGTGTTCGTCAGCGGCGAAGCGATGGCGACGACGCGCACGCTCGCGCTTCCAGAAACCGCAACCGGCGCGACCGCCGATCTCATGGTGCCGATGACCGCGCCGACCGCGACGGGCGCGCACAACGGCACCTGGCGATTGCGAAATCCAAACGGAGTTTTGTTCGGCACAGTCGTGACCGTCAAGATCAACGTGCTCGGACAAGCAAGCGCGCCGAAAACCGTCGCGCCGGTCGCTTGCAGCGGTACGCCGGTCATGTCGTCCTTCACCGCGTCGAAAACCATCGTCACCGCGCTTTCGACCACCACGTTGAGTTGGGGACCCGTGACGAATGCCGATTGGGTCGAGATCAATCCGGACATCGGCGGAGTTGCGACGCCCGGTTCTACTACCGTCGCGGTCACGACGACGACCACGTTCACACTCCTCGCGTTTTGCGGACCGTCCACGTCGACGAATCTTCAGGTCAGGGTTCTCGTGCCTTTCGCAGTACTTGGATCGGCGGTCAGCGCGGACACGACCGATTACAGTGGTGCGTGTCCCAAGACGGTGAACTTTTCCGGAGTCATCACCGTCAACGATGCCGGTCCCGTCACCTACCGGTGGGAAAGCAGCGACGGCAGCAATTCGGGAGACGCCACCATAAACTTCAGCAGCACCGGATCGCAAACAGTTACCTCATCGTGGGTATTAGGCGCGGCGGGTAAAACGTACACCGATTACTGGAAGCGGTTGCACATCTTGTCGCCCACCGATGTGACGTCGAACAACGCGACGTTTACGCTCAAGTGTAATTGATTATCACAGGCACGAGGTAGAACAAAATTTCCGCTTTTCAACTTGTGTAACTTGTAATATAATCGCATTATAATTAGGCAAGGGAGCCACTATGAGCATTAACGCTTTAACTGAAGCAATCAAAGCCATTGCGCAATCGTTGCAGGTTGCAACGATTTTCCCTTCGCTTTTGTTCATGCTGGTCCATATTTATATCATCGTGCCGCGCCTCCAAGGATTTTTCAAGATCCAAGTGGACACCACGGCCCCGCCTACCCTCGCAATAGTTGCTGCACTTTCATTGATAATGAGTTACGCACTGTATGCGTTTAACTTTCCTCTGATCCAGCTTCTCGAAGGGTATCATCCATCGAGTCGCCGTGTGTGGAAGGCTTGGCTTGATGCCAAGCGATCCAAATTCCGGAACTTAACAGCTACAATCAAGACACTCAAAACGCGCATTCGCCGTATCGAAACCGAGTACTATCCGCATTCGGCGCATACTGATCCGACTTGGCAGATCCTAAGTACTGAATTGTTCAGGGCTGAAAGTGAATTCGAGTACACTTTTCCTTCTGGAGAATCATTATTACAGCCGACAACGCTAGGAAATATCATTGCCGCATATGAGGACTATTCGCGGACGCGCTATGGTATGGAATCATCAGCCCTGTGGCCGCGTCTGGTACCGATTCTCAAAGAACGTCAGTATCTCGATTTTGTTACCCAGGAAAAAGTGGTCTTTGATTTCTTGTTGAATACCGGGCTCGTGACCGTATTTTTGGGCTTAGAGTTGGGATACTTGACGCTCTTTCTGAATCAACCGTTGCTGGGCGGCGGATTGATTTTGTTGACACTTGTCGCCGGATGGGTATTCTATTTCGGACTGACGGTTGCCGCCGATCAGTGGGGAATGACGGTACGCGTGGCATTTGATTTATATCGCGATGAATTGCGTAAACGTTTGGGATTACGTGTTGCGGATACCTTTGCCGCTGAGCATGTGCGGTGGCAGGAAACCTCCCGATTTCTGCATGGCAGGCCCGGCGAATATGACAAATACCAGATTTTTGAACTAGAACGAGAGCGTATGCAGGATAAATCCAATCCATCCCCAACGAGCCGAGTTCCGCCTACTGCATGAGCGGAATTATTCGTTCGGGTGATCATTCAGGGAGGCGCGCAATGTTTCGATTTTTTTTGCGTTTGTTAGTGTGTTGGATCTTAGTTTCCCTGTCTCGCTGGACAATGCGAACGTTCGGTCGACCAGGGGCATCGGGGGGATGCAATGACACAGTACCCAAGACGGCCGAGGAATTTGCCAAAGATTTGGGTGAAAAAGCGCGCTCAAGTTGGGTTCAAGTCTTTAACGATGCAGTCAGAAGCCATCTGAGTGGAAATTTAGTAGTGGCGGAGGTGGAATATTCCAAGCTTCGCAAGATTCCACTGATAAACAGTTCTCAGACTTTGGACCTGTATAGAGAATCTGATGTTTTCAAGCACAATTGGGATTTGCTCCAAGCAGATAAAAACCGGAGAATAAGATCCGGACATTGATGTTTTCAATTTAGGTAAAAAAATTGGATACACCGCAGTCACAATCGCCACCGATCTCTCCTACGCCAACATCTGTTCCATCTCCTAGTGCGAATTATGTCTTTGCCAGCGCGGGAGACGTTCCAGTTACTCCGCGTTCAGATGTTGCTCCGATACCGGAAGAGATCGAAATTCCTGTTGGTTTTTCAGAAAACCCCAGTGGAAAGCAGCGGCATGTCATTCTTGCTTCGTTGTTTGGAGTGATAGTGCTTTTGGGGTTATTGGTATGGGGGGCTGGTCAATTGCAGCGTCAAGGCAAGTTGACTTGGCTTGATGTGTTTTCTTCGCAACGTCCCTCTTTCGAAATTATAGAGACACGGAATGGTCAAGTCTTGATTCAAGAAAATACCGGCAACACAAATCGTATCATCGTCAAACAAATCGGGCAGAATAGTTGGTTTCTAGTATCACAAGACGATCAAACTGCAACCCAGCCGGTTTTTTCACCTGATGGCTCATGGGTGGCTTTTCTATCCAAACGGGATGGAGGACGGATTGTTATCACTGCTGTCATCACGGATACTCAGAAATTGTTTACTACGGAAATGATAAAGAAATCTGGTGTTCAAGCCAGTCTGGGTGAACTTGAACTGTGTCCCTGGACACCTATTGCTTGGAATCCCAAGGGTAATCGAGTTGCGTTCTTCGGTTGTAGTCTTTCACGCCCCTTTTCGATTGTTTTGATTGGAGAGGTATCTAACAATCCCCTTGACCCCATTGCCCTCATTGGTACAGGTCTTGACACAAACGATTCGCGTGGGTTGACTTGGGCAGATACAGCGCATCTGGTAATCACTAACGCTTCAGTGGGCTCGACACCTGCCAGTGTAACCACTATTCTAGTTCCCTAAATATCCTCTCGATGCGTTTCTTATGTGTCTCCCCTCTATCATTGACAACCAACCGCACAAACTTGCCGATGTGTCGAATGCTCTGACGTTGACGTGAAACTCGCCGAACTGCCAGATTTTTCTCCTCCCTTATTTTCCCACACCTCGCAGAGGGAAAATTGTCTCATTTACTCCCCGGACTCCACCCCGTACAATGTACGACATGAGAAAATTGATCCTCGGCGCGTCGGCGCTCTTCCTGGGTTGGCTCATCGTCGCGCTCGGATCGGCGTCCACCCAGGCAGCGCCGCTGCGCGCGATTGCCGCGCCTGTGCTCAAGTGGCAGCGCGGCGGTTGCTATTCCTCGTGGTGTGAAACCGGCTGGTATTCCTCGCCCGCCGTCGCCGATCTCGACGGCAACGGCAGCAAAGAAGTGATCGCCGCCGCGTATTCCGTGTTCATTCTCGATGGCGCGACCGGCAGTCAGACGCGCCGGATCGATCCGCCGGTGTCCGGCGCGCGCGCGTGGCCCAGCGTCGTCGTCGCCGACATCGACGGGAACGGCGATCTCGAAATCGTGACCGCGCACGGTTCCGGTTACGTGCGCGTGCTCGATCACGCCGGCAATGTCGTCTGGACGCGCCAGCCCATCGGCAACGAATTGCGTTCGCTCGCCGCGTACGATCTCGACGGCGACGGCAAATTGGAAATTCTCGTCGCCGCCGCGGCTTCGATCAACTACAATCAATGGTACGTTTATCAATTCGACGGCACGGTGCGGAGCGGCTGGCCCCAACTTGCATCCGGTCAACCCGGCTATGCGGCGGGCGCATACAACGAAAATATCGGCGTCGCGGATTTGGATGGCGATGGGCGCGGCGAAATCATTGGACCTTCGGACGTGCATTACATCACCGCGTACGAAGACAACGGCGCGCAAATTCGCGCGCACACGCGGTACGGCAGCAATAAATTTTGGAGTCAGGTCGGCGTTCACGTCGACGACGCGGTTGATTTGCGCGGCTATGCGTATTGCGGCACCGAGCATCGTCCCAACTTTGCCGATACCGCGCCGACTTTGGTCGACGTCAATCGCGATGGCGTGATCGAACTGATCGTCGTCGGCAACGTGTACAATTGCGGGACGAATCCGTACACCGATTTGTATCACATGCCGTTCATCTTCAAAGCCGACCGCTCGCGTTGGAGCGGCAGCGGTTTCGATTGGACGGCGATTCCGGTGCCCGATGGTTTAGCCGCGCCGCTGAGCGAAAATTACAACCTCATCGAAACCGCGATGCCGAACCCGGTCGCCGCCGATTTGGATGGCGACGGCAATCTGGAAATTCTGTACGCTTCGTACGACGGACGCGTGCACGCGTACTGGCTCGACAAAACCGAGCATGGTAACTTTCCGTACTCCGTTTACAATTCCGGCGAGGGGTTTTATCGCTTTGCATCGGAGCCGGTTGTCGCCGATCTGGACAACGATGGTCACGCCGAAGTTATTTTTTCTTCCTGGGTTCAAAAGGGGACATCGCAAACCGGCAAACTGCACATTCTCGATTACCAGGGCAACGCGCTGCAAACGGTGAATTTGCCCGCCGCGTTCGGCAGCCCGAATTGGAACGGCGTGCTCGCCGCGCCAACGCTTGCCGACATTGACAACGACGGCGAACTCGAAGTCGTGCTGAACAGCGCGCACTCGGGCGTCCTCGCGTACGATTTGCCCGGCACGTCGAACGCGCGAATTTTGTGGGGCACCGGGCGCGGCAATTATCAGCGCACCGGATCGATCATCTCCGGCTCGCTGCAATCGTCTAGCAAAAGCGTCGCGGCGAACCTGCCGCGCGCCAACAGCGCGCTGACGTACACGATCACACTGCAAAACCCAGGTCCCGCGCTGTCCGGCGTTCGCGTGACGGACACACTTCCTTCCGAAGTGAATTACCTCGGCAATTTGAACGGCTCGACAGGGACGTGGGGTTACGCGAGCGGCGTGATTACGTGGACGGGGACCGTTTCGACCGGCGCGCCGGTCACGATCACATTCAGCGCGGCGGTGCGCCCGGAGATCACCAATCCCCAGGTCATCGTCAACACCGCGCAGATCGACGACGGCTTGGGCAGCGTGTTGCAGCGGCAAGCGACCATTGTCGCGAATGGAATTCCCAGGTACTTGCCGTTTGTGAAAAGACAATGATCATGCAAAATCGTTTTTCAAATGACGCGCGTTTGGCGATGTTAACATTGACGTGCGCGGCTGCGTTGATCATCGCGCTGAGTTCAACTCTGGCAACAGAAAAACCGCTCGCCGCCGCGCCGCGCGAATCGGCGAGCGCGTGCGCGCCGTTGTCCGCACCCACCGGCACGATCGTCGACGTTTCTACTGTCGAAGAATTGGAAGACGCGGTAAACACCGCAACCTCCGGCACGACGATTCGCCTTGCGGATGGACCGTACAATTTGAACGGCGTCTATTTACTGTTCGATGTTCCCAACGTCACGCTTCGATCCGCGAGTGGAAATCGTGACGCGGTAATTCTCGACGGCAATTACCTCACGACCGAAATCATTCAGATCGCCGCGTCGAACGTCACTATCGCCGACCTCACTTTGCGCGAGGCGTACTATCATCCAATTCACGTCATGTCGACCGCGAGCAGTCACACGAACGGCACGTTGATCTACAACGTTCACATCATTGACCCAGGTCAGCAGGCGATCAAAATCAATCCGGTTGCCGGAGGGTATTTCACTGATAACGGCACGGTCGCTTGCTCGCACATCGAACTAACGGACGCCGGACGAACCCAGGTTTGGAATATCAATGGCAGTTGCTACACCGGCGGTTTAGACGCGCATCAATCGCGCGGCTGGGTCATTCGCGATAATCTCGTCGAGGGTTTTTGGTGCGCGAGCGATCTTTCCGAGCACGGGATTCATCTCTGGCGCGGCTGTCGCGATACGACGATTGAACGGAACACGCTCCGCAACAACGCGCGCGGCATCGGCTTGGGCTTGGCGACGAGCGGCAGCGGGCGCACGTACGGCGACAATCCGTGCCCCAGCGCGTCCGGTTACGTGGATGATTGGGGCGGCGTCGTCCGCAACAATTTTGTCTCCGCGAGCAGCAGCGCGTTGTTCGCTTCCGAGTACGGCTTTGATTGTGGGATTTGTTTTTGGAACGCGTGCAACGCGCGCGCGCTGCACAACACCGTGTACACCGGCGATCCGGCGCACACGTTTTCTTCTGTCGAGTGGCGTTTCTCCAACACGCGCGCCGACATCGTCAACAATTTGGTCAATCACACGATGCGCGAACGCGATGGCGCGACCGCGACGCAATCGGGCAACGTGACGAACGCGCAAGCGAGTTGGTTCGTCAACGCCGCGTCCGGCGATTTGCACCTGGTCGCGACCGCGACGAATGCGATTGACCGCGTCGCCGCGCCGAGCGGTGTGACCGACGATTTCGATGGCAACGCGCGTCCCATCGGCGCGGCTTCGGACGTTGGCGCGGACGAGTACGGCACCGCCGCGCCGTCAGCCGTGAACGATCTGCGCGTCACAAGCGCGATCACGAGCACCGGAACGCTCACCGTCACGTTGGCGTGGACTCCGCCAACCGGCGCGGTGACGAGCACGCTGCGGTACGCTAGCACATTCATCACCGCCGGGAATTGGAATAGCGCATCCGCGTTGGCGACCTTGTCCGGCGGCGCGGCTACGCACACCGCGTTGATTCCGTATTCGAGCGGCACGATCTATTTCGCGCACAAATCGCAAAACGCGAGTGACGTGTGGTCGAATCTGTCGAACATCGCGCTGTGGCCCCACATCGACGCGTATTTGCCGTACGTGCGGCGTTGATCAATGCGGTGACAGCCATCCTTGCGAAGGTTGCGAGGACACTTGGGAAGACAATGGGTCCTGGCACAGGAAATACATTTCGATTCAAGATACGCTCGAACCTTCGCAAGGGTGAGTACGGAGATCACTTAAAATTCTGTAGATTCTAATTCAAAAAATCTACAGAATTTGACCAAATCGTCATGCGAATTTGACCTCACTCTGACCTGCGCCGCGTACCCTGCAAACAGTCGTCACGGCGGCAAATCTACCCGACGGAGGGTTGCTTGATCTTGAACGCGTCTGCCGACTGGCTGTCGATCCGACAAGCCAGTCGTTTGCTTGGCGTCCATATTGGCACAGTTCGCGAATGGACTGATGATGGTCTGCTCCCCAGTTATCGTACCCCCGGTGGTCATCGTCGTTTTTCCAAAGGCGATTTAGAAAAATTCCTCGCGCAACGGCGAAAATCTTCCAACGCGGAAAACAATGCCAACACCCAAACTCTCACGCGCCTGCGGGATGAGTTGCGCGCGTCCCCACATTCCGATTGGCTGAAGAACGCGACCGTTCATCTCGACGAAAGCGCGCGCGCGCGTCAGCGCGAATTCGGTCAGCGTTTGCTCGCGTGTGTCGTCGCCTTCGCCGATGAGCCGAACGCGCGCGAGCGTTTGCTCGACGACGGGCGGCAGATTGCGCGCGCGTACGGTCGCGTGCTGATCGAGGGCGGCATCTCGGCGGGCAGCGCCGCGCGCGCAACGATCCACTTTCGCCAAATGATTTTGAAAGCGGTGCTCGACGTGCATCTCGGTTCGCGCACCGGCGACGAGGAGGACGCGCGCTTGTTCCAGCGCGTCAGTTTCTTCCTCGACGAAATCCTCTTCGCGATTGTCGAGGTATATCCGTGAATGTATATCCCCCACCGCGGTTGATTTTCTGGGAAACGACTGCCGGTTGTAACCTCCAGTGTATTCATTGCCGACGGATCACCGTCGCCGATCAACTCTTGCCGCAAGATTTGAAAACCGACGAGGCGTTTCGTTTGATCGATCAGATCGCCGCGTTCGCCAAACCGATTTTCGTCTTGTCCGGCGGCGAACCGCTTTTCCGTCCCGACATCTTCGACATCGCGCGTCACGCGAGCGACGCGGGTCTCATCGTCGCACTCGCGACGAACGGGACGTTGATCGACGTCGACGTGGCGCGCAATATCAGAGCGAGCGGCGTCCGCCGCGTCAGCATCAGTTTCGACGGCGCGGACCCGGCGACGCACGATCAATTTCGCGGCGGCGGCGCGTTCAACCAAGCGATTGACGGCATTGCGCATTTGCGCGCGCTCGGCGGCGAGTACCAGATTAACACGACCGTCGCGCGGCACAATGTCGGTCAGATGCCCGAAACGCTCGCGTTGGCGAAATCGCTTGGCGCGACCGCGCTGCACCTGTTCGCGCTCGTGCCGGTTGGCTGCGGCATCGAAATCGCGGATGATCAACAAATCACCGCCGAAGAGTACGAGCGCGTTCTGAACTGGCTGTACGACGCCGAGATGCAAGGCGGGATCGAATTGAAAGCGACGTGCGCGCCGCATTATTTTCGCATCACGCGTCAGCGCCAAGCCGAAGAACGCCGGCAAGGCATCGTGCGCGAACGACCACAGAGCCATCATCGTCAAGAACACGCCGGGGGCAATGGTCACGGCGCGCGCGGCGCAATGAACGCGATGACGAAAGGTTGTCTCGCGGGCACGGGCGTCTGCTTCATCAGTCATCGCGGACAAGTTTTCCCGTGCGGCTATTTGCCGCTCGAAGCGGGAAATATTCGCGCGCAATCGTTCCGCGAGATCTGGGAAGCGTCGCCGTTGTTCGTGAACTTGCGCGATCCGAGTTCGCTCGACGGCAAGTGCGGCGCGTGCGAATTCAAAAATGTGTGCGGCGGTTGTCGCGCCCGCGCGTATGGCATGAGCCAAGGTTATCTGGGCGAAGAACCGTTCTGCACGTACATGCCGCGCAGCAAGACCTTCCAGGTTTCCGAAACCTGGAAGGTCTAGTACAACGCGATGGAATCATTCGGCGTCTTGCTCCTCGCGTACGGCGGACCGAATTCGCTCGACGATGTGCCGGCGTTTCTCCGCCACGTGCGCGGTGGTCAGTCCGTACCGCAACCGGTGATTGACGAAATGACGCGCCGCTATCGCTTGATTGGCGGACGTTCACCGCTGCTCGACATCACGCGCCGGCTTGCCGCGAAATTGCAGAACGCGCTTGGCGTGCCGGTGTACGTCGGAATGCGCCACTGGCATCCGTTCATTAGCGATACTGTGCAAATGATCGCGCGCGATGGAATCAGCCGCGCGATCGCGATTTGCCTGACACCGCATTTTTCGCCGCTGAGCGTTGGCGCGTATCGCGCGGCGTTGGGTACCCCCACCCCAACTCTCCCCCGGTTGCACCCCCCTCTAACTCCCCCCGCTTCGCAAGGGGAGCAGGCGCAAACAGGGGAGGGGGAATTGCTCCCTCCCCTGTCGGTGAAGTTGCCGACGGGGGAGGGCTGGGGTGGGGGTGTATTCGATTTCGTCGAGTCTTGGCACACCCAGCCGCGCTACATCGAAGGAATCGCGCGCAGCGTCCAAACCGCGCTGGCGCAACTGCCGTCCGACGCGCAAATCCTTTTCACGGCGCACACGTTGCCCGTATCCGCGCGCGAGCCGTACGAATCGCAGTTACGCGAGACCGCGCAACTGGTCGCGGCGAAACTGAGTCTGCGCGATGATCGTTGGATGCTCTGTTACCAAAGCAAACCGCGCGCGCCGGGCGATTGGCTGGACCCACAGATCGAGCAACTCGTACCGGAGTTGGCGCGCGCTGGAGCAACTAATCTGGTGATCGCGCCCATCGGCTTTGTCGCCGATCATCTCGAAGTATTGTACGATCTCGATATCGCGTTGCAGGAAATCGCGCGCGCCAACGATGTTCGCGTTGTCCGCACGCCGATGTTTAACGACGACGACGCGCTGGTGAACGCGCTGTCGGAGTTGGTGCGCGAGCGCATCACGCAACACGCAACACGCAATACGTGATGCGTGTTGCGTAAAACCTGGAATGGAAAATAGTACAAGCATGTTGACTTTCGACATCGCCATTATCGGCGGCGGAATTGCGGGACTGAGTACCGCGTGGTATTTGCAGCAAGCGGCGCAATCCGCAAATGCCAATCTCACATACACCTTGCTCGAAGAATCGAATCGCTGGGGCGGGCATATTCGCACCGAGCGCGTGCGCGCGAACGGCGACGGCGAATTCATCGTCGAGGCGGGACCCGATTCGTTCATCACGCAAAAACCGTGGGGCGTGCAACTCGCGCGCGAACTGGGATTGGAAAATCATTTGCTCGGCACGAACGATCAAATGCGCCGCGTGTACGTGCTGAATCGCGGCAAGCCCACGCCAATGCCCGACGGCGTGCTGCTCATCGTGCCGACGAAATTCGCGCCGTTCGCGCTCTCGCCGCTGATTTCGCCGCTTGGCAAATTGCGGATGGGCATGGATTTGCTCATTCCGGCGAAGCGCGATGGCGCGGATGAAACGCTTGCCGATTTCGTGCGGCGGCGGCTCGGCAGCGAAGCGCTCGACAAAATCGCCGAACCGTTGCTTTCGGGAATTTACAACGCCGAAGCGGACCGCCAGAGTTTGCTCGCGACGTTTCCGCGCTTTCGCGCGCTCGAAGAGCAGCACGGTAGTCTCACGCGCGGCATGCTCGCGTCGCGTCGCAACGGCAATCACCAATCTTCCGGCAACGGCAAACTCTCGGCGTTCATGTCGCTGCGCGATGGCACAGAAGAAATGGTCGACGCGCTGGTTGCACGCTTGCGCGGTGACGCGCGTTTGAACAGCGCGGTGCGCCGCATCGCGCGCGCGGAAAATGGCGCGTTCGTGTTGACAACCGACGGTGCGACGATTCACGCGCGCGCAGTCGTGCTCGCGACGCCCGCGTTCGTCGCCGCCGATCTTCTCGACGATGTTGCGCCGGACGTCGCGCGCGATTTGCGAGCGATCCGCTACGTCAGTACGGGAACGATTTCGCTCGCGTATCGCATCGCGGACATTCGCCGACCACTCAAAGGGTTTGGCGTGGTCGTACCGCGCAGCGAACGCCGCCCGATCAACGCGATGACGTGGAGTTCGCTCAAGTTCGATCATCGCGCGCCGGAGGGGTACGCGCTCTTGCGCGTGTTCTTCGGCGGCTCGCGCAGTCCGCAGTCCATGGGGCTGGACGACGACGCGCTGTTGCAAACGGTGCGCGGTGAGTTGCGCGCGCTGATGGGCATCGACGCCGCGCCGTTGTTCCATCGCATTTATCGTTGGCAGCGTTCCAACGCGCAGTACGATGTCGGTCATCTGGATCGCGTTGCGAATCTGGAAAAATCGCTGCCGCCGGGATTGTATCTGACCGGCAGCGCATATCGCGGCGTCGGCATTCCAGATTGTATCAAGCAATCCCAGGACCTCGTAAGGCACATTTGCAAATTTGCCCAATCTTTGGAGGAAAAATGAAAATCGTCAAGACGGCGATAGTGTTGTTTGCGATCACTTTGATCGTCGGTTGCGCGGCAACCACCGCGCCGACAAAATCTGCCGCGACGTCAAGCGCGGCAAGTCTCAACGGCGGCACATTCACGCGCGCGATGACGTCCGAACCGGCGTCGCTCGATCCGCAAGGCGCGCCCAGTTCCGGCTTGTCGCTCGTGCTGCCGTACCTTTTCGACACGCTCGTGATGTACGACGCCGATTTCAAACTCGTGCCGTACCTCGCGGAGAGTTGGCAAATCGCATCCGACGGCAAGACGATCACGATGAAACTGAAATCGGGTGTGACGTTCCACGACGGTACGCCGATGAATGCCGAAGCGGTTCGATTTACGTTCCAGCGTTTCAAGGAGTCCGGCGCAAAATCGCCGATCTATGATGGCGTCAAATCGATCGACCGTGTCGAAGCGATTGACGATCTGACCGTGCGTTTCTCGTTCAAAGAACCGACCGCGAATTTCTGGAGCACGATCACGATGCCGTACGCGGGCATCATCAGTCCCGATTCCGCGCGCAAGGTTGCGGAGACCGGCAAAGGCAACCTGGTTGGCACGGGCGCGTTCGTGCTCGATCAATGGCAAGCCGGGCAATCGCTCACGTTGAAACGCAATCCCGCCTACAAGTGGGGCTCGACGCTGTCGCAAAATCGCGCCGCGCCGTACATCGAAAAACTCGTGTTCAAAGTGATTCCCGATGCGACGACGCAACTCGCCGCGCTTGAAACGGGCGCGGTCGACGCGATCTTCGTCAACCAACCCGACCAGCGCGCCAGGTTGCAACAAAATCCGAAAATGCAAGTTGACGAAACAGTGTTGAACAGTTTGATCTACCTGGGATTCAATTGCAAAAAAGCGCCCTTCACCGATCCGCAAGTTCGTCAAGCGTTATCGTACGCGGTGAACAAAGAGGAAATTCTCAAGGTCGCGCTCGGCGGCGTCGGAGTGGTTGCGTTCGCACCGCTGCCGCCATCACTCCCAGGTTTCGACGCGTCGCTGAAATCGTACGAACTGGGTTATGATCCGAAAAAAGCGCGCGCGCTGCTGCAAGACGCGGGCTTTGCGCAATCGTCAAGCGGAACCTGGGAGAAAAACGGGCAGCCACTCAAAGGCGTCTTGCTCACGTCGAATCGCGCGCCGAACGACGCGATTGCCGCGCTGCTCCAAAGCCAGTTGAAAGCGGTCGGCGTGACAGTGGACATCCAAACGCTCGACAGCAAAGCGGTGATGGACGCGACGACGCAAGGGAAATTCGATCTGTTGGTGTGGCGGTACGATTGGAACGATCCCGACGCGCTCAACATCTACCTGGGATCGGATCGCATCGGCGCGACCAACCGCGTCGCGTACAGCAATTCCAAGGTGGACGAATTGCTCAAGCAAGGCGCGCGCGAACTGGACGGCGCAAAGCGAAAGCAACTGTACGTCCAAGCGCAACAATTGATCTTGCAAGACGCGCCGTGGCAGCCGCTGTACGTTCCGCTCGACGTGCTGGCGACGAGCAAACGCATTGAGGGCGTCAAAATCGGTTTCATGGGGCGCATGTTGTTGAACGACGCGCGCGTGGCGGAGTAATAACGCATTGTCATTGCGAGGAGCATCCTGAGCGGAGCGATGGTTTTTGTCGCGGAGTCGAGGGATGCGGTGCTGAGCGAAGTCGAAGCAAGCAATCTCCACTGCCGACTTGGGGATTGCTTTGGACAAAACCGTCCTCGCAATGACACAGTCATCTTGAAATGAACAAACACATTTTGCGACGACTCCTCGGCGCGCTCGTCGCGGTGCTCGCGGTCACGTTCATCACATTCATCGCGCTCGATACGACCGGCGATGCGGCGACCGCGCTCGCTGGCGAAAGCGCGTCGCGCGAGCAACTCACCGTCTTACGCGCGCAACTCGGACTCGATCAGCCGGTGCTCGCGCGGTACGGCGCGTTCCTCACGAACGCGATGCGCGGCGATCTGGGTCGCTCGCTCGTCAACAACCAACCCGTCGCCGATTTGTTGCGCGAGCGACTGCCGTACACGATTCTCCTCGCGCTCGCGGCTTGCGCGCTCGCGCTGACGATTGGAATGATCGTCGGCATTGGCGCGGCAACGCGCGCGGGGACGCGCGCCGACGCGCTGTTGATGAGCGGCGCGGCGCTCGGTCTGGCGGTGCCGACGTTTTGGAGCGCGTTGTTGTTGATGCTCCTTTTCTCGGTGCGCTTGCGCTGGCTGCCGGTGATCGGCGCGGAGGGAATTCAGAGTTTCATCTTGCCGAGCGTTACACTCGCCTTGCCAACCGCCGCGGCAATTGCGCGCTTGATGCGTTCGAGTTTGCTCGACGTGTTGCGCGCCGATTACGTTCGCACCGCGCGTGCCAAGGGCTTGAAACCGCGGCATATCCTGACGCAGCATATCGTTCGAAACAGTTTGCTGCCGGTCGTGACGATGCTCGGATTGCACCTGGGTTATCTGCTCGGCGGCGCGTTCATCGTCGAAACGATTTTCGCGTTGCCCGGATTGGGCCGCCTGACGGTGCAAGCGATCTTCGACCGCGACTATCCGATCGTGCTGGGCGCGACGTTGATGATTGCGGCGGTGTACATCGCGATCAACTTTGTAGTTGACCTGGCGCACGGCTGGCTCGATCCGCAAGTGGCGCGCGAGGCGATATGACCGTACTTACACGCGATCTGCTGAGCCTTGCGAAGGTTCGCAACCTTCGCAAGGGTGAACTGCCGCGCGAATCCACATCGACGCGACGCGGGTACGCGCGCGCAACACCGACTTTGTGGCTCGGCGGCGCGATCGTCGCGACCGTCTTGCTCATCGCGATCAGCGCGCCGATCATCGCGCCGTACACGCCGGAGCAAGTTATGGCAGGGGCGCGGCTTGCGCCGCCGAATTTCGATCATCTCTTCGGCACCGATGCGCTCGGACGCGATTTGTTCAGCCGCGTCTTGCACGGCGCGCGCCTTGCCGTGTGGACGATGCTGTTCGGCGTCGGCGTCGCCGCGCTGCTTGGCATCGTCCCAGGATTGATCGCCGGGTACGCGGGCGGTTGGCTCGATCAAGTCCTGTCGCGCGGAATGGAAGTCGCGATGGCATTCCCAGGTCTGTTGCTCGCGCTCATCATCGTCGCGCGATTGGGTCCTTCGCTCGATAACGCCATTCTCGCGATTGGCATTCTTAGCGCACCGGGTTTTTATCGGCTCGTTCGCAGTCAAACAATTTCCGCGCGGCAATTGTTGTACGTCGACGCGGCGCGCGCTATCGGCGCGAGCGATGCGCGCATTTTGTTCCGGCACATCGCGCCCGGGCTGTGGTCGTCGCTGATCGTCATTGTGACGACGCGCGCGGGAATTCTGTTGTTGGCAATCGGCGGATTGAGTTTTGTCGGATTGGGCGCGCAGCCGCCGACTCCAGAGTGGGGCGCGTTGCTCGCGTCGGGACGCGGCTATTTGGAAACCGCGCCCTGGCTCGCGATTTTTCCCGGGTTGTGCATTACCTTGACAGTCGTGGGAATGAATTTGCTGGGCGATGGATTCCGAGATGCACTCGATCCCCTGATCGCAATCAACCGGGATCAGCGTTCCGCGCTCTGATAGTTCGGCGCTTCGCGCGTGACGATCACGTCGTGCGGATGACTTTCGATCAAGCCCGCGTTCGTAATTCTGACCAACCTGGTCTTGATTCGCAAATCGTCCAGCGTCGCCGCGCCGGCATACCCCATACCGGAACGCAGACCGCCGACGAGTTGGTACACGACATCGTGCAGCGAGCCGCGATACGGCACGCGCCCTTCGATCCCCTCCGGTACGAGTTTTCCCGCGCCGCCTTGCCCCGAGCCGTAACGATCGCGCCCCAGTCCTTGCATTGCGCCGATGCTCCCCATGCCGCGATATTCCTTGAAGCGTCGTCCTTCGTACAACACGACTTCGCCCGGCGATTCGTCCAGCCCCGCTAACAAACTTCCCAGCATCACGACATCTGCGCCCGCAACAATCGCTTTGACAATGTCGCCGCTGTACTTGACACCGCCGTCGGAAATGAGCGGAATGTTTTTCGCGCGCGCGACTCGCGCGCAATTCCAAATCGCGCTCACCTGCGGCATCCCCGCGCCTGCGACGACGCGCGTCGTGCAAATCGATCCCGCGCCGACGCCGACTTTGATCGCGTCCGCGCCCTCGGCGATCAGCGCAGCCGCGCCTTCCTCCGTGACGACATTCCCCGCGATCACCGGCAGATCGTGCCACGCGCTTTTGATGCGGCGAACCGCGCGCAGAACGTTCGCGGTGTGTCCGTGCGCGGTGTCGATCGCGATGCAATCGACGTCTTTGCTCACGAGCGCGTCGACGCGCGCTTCCAAATCCGCGCCCACGCCGACTGCCGCGCCGGCGAGCAAGCGTCCTTGCGCGTCCGTCGCGGCGTTCGGGTAATCGGTTTTCTTCTGAATGTCTTTGACGGTGATGAGTCCTTTCAAACACCCCGCCTGATCCACCAGCGGCAATTTTTCGATGCGATGTTTCTGCAAAATCACTTTGGCTTGTTCGAGCGTCGTGCCGAGCGGCGCGGTGACGAGATTGTCGCGCGTCATGAATTCGCTCACGCGGCGATCCATGTCGCTCGGCAGAACAAAGCGCGTATCGCGATTCGTCAGAATGCCGACCAACTTGCCGCCGTTCTGAGCGCTAGTCGAAGAACCGGTCTCTGTGATCGGCACGCCGCTGATGCGATACTTTGCCATGATCGCTTCCGCTTCGCGCAGCGTCGCGGTCGGCGGCAGCGTGATCGGATTCGCGATCATGCCGGATTCGGAACGCTTGACCTGTTCGACTTGATTCGCCTGCTCTTCGATGGTGAGATTGCGATGGATGAAACCGATGCCGCCTTCACGCGCAAGCGCGATCGCGAGGCGCGCTTCGGTCACGGTGTCCATCGCCGCGGAAACAATCGGAATGTTTAGCCGAATGTCGCGCGTCAGGTGCGCTTGAATCGCGACTTGATCGGGCAGCACCTGGCTGAACCCTGGAACGATCAACACATCGTCGAACGTGAGCGCGTGATCGGATTGAAACAATTCTTCATTCATAATTTTCTCCTGGATAGACACACGACGCACCCAGTGCGTCGCGTGTCAGTCAAAAAGGTTTTTCAAAGTATGAACTAACAGCCGATGCTCGACCGCGTGGATTCGCGCTTCCAGCGCGTCGAGCGTATCATCCGGTTGAATCGGCACGATTTCTTGCGCGAGGACAGGACCCGCATCCACACCTTCGTCCGGCACGAGATGCGCCATCACGCCGGTGTGTTTGATCGCGCCGCGCTGGTACGCGTCGAACGCGCGCTGGATCGCGTGCGTGCCGGGAAATGTGTCGGGGAGCGCGGGGTGCAAATTGACGACGCGATTCGGAAAACGATCCAGAAACGCAGACGAAAGTACGCGCATCCAGCCCGCGAGCACGACCCAATCCGGTTGGTACGCCGCGACAAGTTCGGCGAGTTCCGCGTCGTACGCGCGGCGATCTTGCTCTTTCGGCTTGGACTTGACGATGGAAGGTACGTTCGCGCGCCGCGCGCGCTCCAGTCCGTACGCGTCCGCCTTGTTCGACACGACCGCGATGACTTGCGCCGGTAGTTCGCCTGCCGCGCACGCGTCGAGAATCGCTTGCAGGTTGGAACCGTTGCCGGAAATGAGAATCGCCAATTTTTGATTTTTGATTTTTGATTTTCGATTTTGATTCACGCGAGCATCACTTTCTTTTTGCCAGCCACTAACTCGCCAATGACGAAGGTTGGTTCTTCGATCAACCCGCACACTGTCTCAACTTCTTCGCGCGCGACAAGCGCGATCATCCCGATGCCCATGTTGAATACGCGGTACATTTCATCGCGCGGCACGTCGCCGCGTTGTTGAATCAATTGAAACAGCGGCGGCACGTCCCAACTGCCGAGTCGCACGCGCGCGCTGAGACCGTCGGGCAACACGCGCGGAATGTTTTCGATGAATCCGCCGCCGGTGAGATGCGCGAGCGCCTTGACGTGCGGCAGCGCGTGTTGCAAGACCGGCAAGTACGAACGATGCGGCGCGAGGAGCGCGTCGGCGAGCGGCACGCCCAGTTCCGGGAAAATCGCGTCGAGCGGTACGCCTTCAAAAATCTTGCGGATGAGCGAATAGCCGTTCGTGTGCGGACCCGACGAACGCAAACCGATCAGCACATCGCCCGCGCACAAATTATCGCGCGGCAAAATCGCGTCGCGCTCGACGATGCCGACAAGCGTACCTGCCACGTCGAACTCGGTTGGCTGATAGACGCCGGGCATCTCCGCGGTTTCCCCGCCGAGCAGCGCGCACTCGGCGTCGCGGCACGCGGCGGCAATGCCGGTCACAACCTCCGCGATCATTTCCGGCGCGAGTTGGCTGCTCGCGATGTAATCGAGAAAAAAGAGCGGACGCGCGCCTTGCGCCAAAATATCGTCGATGCAGTGATTGACAATGTCGCAGCCGATGGATTGATAGCGACGCGCCTGCGCGGCGAGTTTCACTTTCGTCCCCACGCCATCAGTCGAAGCGACCAAGACCGGCGCGCGCATTTCTTGCAGCGTCGCCGCGTCGAACAATCCACCGAACGCGCCGATCCCGGCGAGCACTTCTTTGCCGTACGTCGCGCGTACTGCATCGCGCATCAACGCGACCGCGCGATTGCCGGCGTCGATGTTGACGCCAGCGCGGGAATAAGCGGACGGACGAACGGATGCTGAAACGGACGAACGGACAGGGGCGGATGGGCGGACAGGAGTGGATCGAGGGGGCAGGGATGCTGGGTTTGAAATGGAGAGACGGATCGGGGTGGCGGGCGCGATGGTGACGGTGCGGCTGACGACGGAAAATCGTATCGGTGTGTTGGCGGTGATCGTTTCGAGCGGCGGCAAAACAACTTCCGGTAATTTGCGAAGATTGCGGTAGAGATGTTGGTGCCATTCTTGCGTGGCTTTCGGCGGCAAGATGCGTTTCCATTCCAGATTCCTGCGACCAAAGTTGTACAGCAAACCAACAGGGCTGCCGGTCGCGGCGAGATACGTGACGACCTGACCGACTTCGTCCTTGGTCAACAAATGATAGAACGCTTTGCACTCGACGACGAGCGCGTTATCGACCCACAAATCCAAACGCAAATAGCCAACTAGCGAATCGTTGATGTACACCTCGATTTCTTTTTCCATTTCCACGTCAATGCCGGTTTGCGTTAATCGCTCAAAGAGTCGTCGCTGATAAAAGACTTCGCGGTGCCCGGCTTTCAATTCGTGCTGCACTTGCATCGCCAGCCCGTTCACGATGTACGTCAATTTGTCCAAAGGCGTCTGGACGAAACCTGGTCGTTTCTTTTCTTGGTCACTCATTGTTGCCTCCCGCGTTGCTACTTGCTCGCTACAATCGCGCGTTTGCCAATATCCGCCCGATATTGCATCCCACTAAATTCTATTTTCCCCAGTCCCGCATACGCCTTTCTGATCGCGCGCTTTATTGCGTCCGCTTTCATATCCGTTTCTCTGTCCGTTTCCCATCCACTCACTCCCAACACTCTGCCACCCGCCGTCACCACTTTGCCATTCACCATTTTCGTTCCGGCATGAAACACCACACAATCATCGCTCATCGCGTCCAAGCCATGAATTTCTTTTCCGCTTTCATATTCTCCCGGATAACCGCCCGACGCGATCACGATGCACACTGCCGCGCCGCGCTTCCATCGCACATCTACTTTGTCAAGCCGACCAGTCGTGCACGCGTCCGCGATTTCGATCAGGTCCGAATCGAGGAGCGGCATCAACGCTTGCGTTTCGGGATCGCCAAAGCGACAATTGAATTCGAGCACGCGCGCGCCATCGCGCGTCAGCATCAGCCCGGCGTACAGCGCGCCGACGAACGGCGTACCTTCCGCGCGCAAGCCATCAACCGTCGGCTGCAAAATCGCGCGCGTCAATTCCGCGACCAGCGCCGGAGGACAGATCGGTGCGGGCGCGTACGCGCCCATTCCGCCGGTGTTCGGTCCGCGATCATCGTCGAGCAAACGCTTGTGGTCTTGCGCGGGCGGCATCGGTTTGATCGTGATGCCATCGGTGAACGCGATCAGCGATACTTCTTCGCCTTCCAAGCGTTCTTCGATCACGACCTCATCGCCTGCCGCGCCGAACTCACGCGCGATCATGATGCGATCCAGCGCGGCTTCGGCTTCCGCGAGAGACGCCGGGACGATGACGCCTTTGCCTGCTGCGAGACCGGACGCCTTGATGACGACCGGATAATCGGCGGCGCGCAAAAAATCGCGCGCCGCGCCAAATTCCGCGAACGTGGCGTAGCGCGCGGTCGGAATGTGGTGGCGCGCCATGAACGCTTTCGAAAAAGTTTTCGACGATTCGAGTTGCGCCGCCGCGCGCGATGGACCGAAAACGCGCACGCCCGCCGCGCGCAGCGCGTCGCTCACGCCGTTCGCCAGCGGCACTTCGGGACCGACGATGACGAGATCGATTTGCTTTTCGCGCGCGAACGCGACGAGCGCGGCATTGTCGTCCGCCGAAATCGCGACGTTCTGCGCGACGCTCGCGGTGCCCGCGTTGCCCGGCGCGACAAACAACTGCGTCAAGCGCGGCGATTGCGCCGCTTTCCACGCGAGCGCGTGCTCGCGCCCGCCCGATCCGATGATGAGGATATGCATGTCAACTCCTGCTCAAACGTTGGTACCCTTGCGAAGGTTGATCACAAATTCGACTCACGCCTTAAAGTCAACCTTCGCAAGGTTATCTCTGTTCAAACGCTTGCTTGCCAACATCATTTGCAATCGGCACCGGATATTCGCCGGTGAAACACGCGCGGCAGTGCCCGCCATTGCCGGGTCCCACAACTTCGGTCAGTCCTTCGAGCGACAAGTAGCCGAGCGAGTCCACGCCAATGTGATTCGCGATCTCGTCCACGCTCATCTGCGCGGCGATCAATTCCGCGCGCGCCGCCATATCCACGCCCATAAAACACGGATGCCGAATCGGCGGCGACCCGATCCGGATATGAACCTGGGTTGCTCCGGCTTGGCGCAACAGCGCGACGATCGGACCACTCGTGTTGCCGCGCACGATGGAATCGTCCACGAGGACGATGCGTTTGCCGCGCAAATCCGGCAGCGGATTGAATTTCAGTTTGACGCCCAAACGCCGCAGCCGATCATCCGGCTGAATGAACGTTCGTCCGATGTACCGATTCTTGATCAATCCTTCGCCGAATGGAATGCCGGATTCGTTCGCGTATCCAATCGCGTGCGCGGTCGCCGAGTCCGGCACGCCGATCACCATGTCGGCTTGGACTGGATGCTCGCGCGACAAGCGCGCGCCCAACTTGCGCCGCACCCAATGCACCGAGCGTCCTTCCAGTACCGAATCGGGACGCGCAAAATAAATGTATTCGAAAATGCACAACGACGATGTTTCGGCGGCGCGACCTTGCCACGACGCAAGTCCCGCCTCATCGAGCCGGACGATTTCGCCCGGACGCACTTCGCGCAAGAATGTCGCGCCAATCGTTCCCAGCGCGCACGATTCCGACGCGACGACCAAGCCCGTGCCGTTCAGCGCGCCGATGCACAGCGGGCGCAAGCCCCAGGGATCGCGCACCGCGTACACCGCGTCGCGCGTGAGAATCGTCAGCGAGTACGCGCCAATCGCTTTTTGCATGAACGCGGCGATCCGTTCGTCCCAAGTTCGCCCCGCCGCGCCCGCGAGCATTTGCGTGATGACTTCGCTGTCCGACGACGAACTCAAGCCGACGCCGTATTGCAACAGATCGCGCCGCAGCGCCGGAGTGTTCGTCAGATTGCCGTTGTGCGCGACGCCGAGCGGACCCA
The DNA here is from genome assembly GCA_020723345.1 of Candidatus Aquidulcis sp. Taxonomy (GTDB): domain Bacteria; phylum Chloroflexota; class Anaerolineae; order UBA4142; family UBA4142; genus VGOB01. The sequence goes on from DYJA01000017.1 coordinate 74,499, forward strand.
GCGCGGTTTCGATCAAGTACGGCTGCGCGTTCGGCAACTTGACCGCGCCGGTCGTCGAATAGCGCGTGTGACCGATGCCGAGATGTCCTTGCAGCAAATGCAAATTGTCTTCGTTGAAAACCTGGGATACCAAGCCGAGTCCTTTATGAATCGGCGCGACGCGTCCGTTGCTCGTCGCGATGCCGGCGCTTTCCTGTCCGCGATGCTGCAACGCGTAGAGCGCGAAGAATGCGAGGCGCGCGGCTTCTGCGCCCGGCGCGTAGATGCCGACGACGCCGCATTCTTCGTGCGGTTTATCGAATTGGATGTTGGAAGTTAGACGTTGGAAGTTAGAAGAGCCAATCGATTTCAAATTCCCAATGTCCAATTTCTAACCTCCGATTTCCAATTTTCCATCATCGTCGAGAATTTTCCGCGCTTGTTCTTTCTGAAACTCGAGGACCTTTGCGCGAATTTCCGCGTCGACTTGTCCCAGAATTTTCGCGGCAAGCAGCGCGGCGTTCGCCGGATCGAGTACGAGCGCGGACGCGATTGCGGACGGCATTCGGAGCGACGAGAAAATGTCCGCGCCGCCGAACGCGTCGCTCGGCGGCGGGCAGGCGATCACTGGCGCGCTCACCGCGCCGTCGACGAAACCGGAGAGCGCGTTGCTGCGTCCCGCGACGGTGATGAACACTTTCGGACGCGGGTCGGCTTCGTACTCGCGCAGCAGTGCGAGCACATGCTCCGGCGTTTTATGTGCGGAGCCAACGCGCATCACCACGTCGATGCCAAACTCTTTTGCGGCGTCCGCGATTTTTTGGCAGTGCGCGCGGTCGGCTTTGGAACCCATAAGGATGATGACGAGTGGCTGAGTCATTGTTTCATATCTCCTGAACCGCAAAGAGCGCCAAGAACGCAAAGGAAAAATCAGAAATCTTTGCGTCCTTCGTGTGTTCGCGGTTCGGCTGATCTGCGGCTATGGAATCACTTTCGCTTTTCGCAAATTCTCGATCAACCGCGGCTCGACCGGATACGCGCCGGGCGCGAACGTTTTGACGGTGAGCAGTTCGTAGATTTGAATGTAACGCTGGCTCGCCGCGATCCACAAATCGTCCGGCATAATCGGCGGCGCGCCGTCGCCGCGATAGTTTTTTTCGGCGTAGGCGAGCCGCACAAATTCCTTGTCAAAATTCTCCGGTTCGTCGCCGCGCGCAAATATCTCCGCGTACGTGTCCGCGCGCCAGAAACGCGACGAGTCCGGCGTGTGGACTTCGTCGATCAGTACGACGCGTCCATCCGGCGCGCGCCCGAACTCGTACTTGGTGTCCACGAGAATCAGCCCGGCGCGCTGCGCGATCTCCTGTCCGCGCTTGAAGATCGCGAGTGCGGCGGCTTGAACCTGATCCCAGGTCGCGGCATCGAGATATTTCTTTTCGACGACTTGCGCGCACGTCAAACGCTCGTCGTGCGCGCCGCCCACGCCTTTCGTCGTTGGCGTGATGATTGGCTCCGGCAGCGCGGCGTTTTTCTGCAAGTCATTTGGAAACCGATAGCCATAGATCTCGCGCTCGCCGAGCGAATAGCGATACCATAGCGCGGTCGTCGTGACGCCGGTGATGTACCCGCGCACGATCACTTCGACCGGGAACGGTTCCGCTTCAATCGCGACGAGCGCGTTCGGATCCGGCACGGCGACTTGATGATTCGGAATCACATCGGCGGTTTGCTCAAACCACCACGCGGCGAGTTGATTCAACACTTGTCCTTTGAACGGCACGCACGCGAGGACGCGATCAAACGCGGACAAACGATCCGTCGTCACGAGCAAACGTCGTCGATCCGGCAGTGGGTACCAATCGCGCACTTTGCCGGATTGTTTGCGCGCGAGCGGCAGATGCGATTCGCCGAACGCTTGCAGCAGTGCCGCGCGAATTTCGTTTTCACTAATCACTGGCGATTCCTCCGATGGGTTTCTTCATCCTTTGAACGCGACTCGGATCTTTTGCGCTACGGCATCTAATTTCACGCGGGATGGTTTCTGAGAATATTCTGGACCAAACGTCAGCCCGAAACCGTCGCCGTCATAGCGCGGGATGACGTGCAAATGGACGTGGAAAATTTCTTGCATGGCTGCCGCGCCGTCCGCCAGAAAGAGATTTATCCCCTCACACTTAACCCCGCTTCGACGGATGGCTTGGGCAAGGCGTTGCGCCACGCGGAACATGTGCGCGCCGGTTTCCTCATCCAACTCTGCCAGAAAAGCAACATGGTCGTTGGGTACGACAAGGACGTGTCCTGGGTTGACCGGCTGAATATCCATGAACGCAGTACACAGCGCGTCGCGATAGACTTGGCTCGAATCAAGTCTACCGGCGAGTATCTCGCAAAAAATACAATCAGTCGTATTTTTCATCCGTCTTTTTTCTCCGCAACGACGAAGAATTCACTTGTCGTTTCCACATCCGCGTGGATCGGCGTCCATCGACCCGCGTTCAAATCAGTCGCGATCAAAGGCGTTGCAAAGCCAGAGGCGCTGAGCAGTTGGGCGATTTCCGACGGCGTGACAAAGTACCGCGTCGTCCGAATCTCTTCAGTCTTGCCCGAGTTGAAGGTGAAAACCTGGACGCGTTCTTCGGTCACGCGGTCAAGCATTCGCCGTCGGTCGCGCAAATGGATTGTTTCGCCGTCGAGTTGATATTGCCCCTTGTCAATCCATCGTCCCGCCGTTCCGGGATGGAGTAACGCGGCAGGATAAAACAAGTGCAAGCCAACTTTCGCGGCGGGCAGTAGACTTGCCGCGATATGATCGAGGAAAGCGAGCTGCCGTTCGGGCGGAAGGTAATTGAAAGTGTAGAAAGTGACGAGAGCCAGTCCGTACTTTTGAGGCAGCGGCGCATCAACGAAATTGTGATTCAGCAGAACACATTTGTCGTTTACGCGATGCCGTTCCAACTTGACTCGCGCGATTTGCAGCATTTCGTCCGAGATGTCAACGCCGGTGGCAACATAACCCTCGCGCAACAAACGCAACAAGACGCGTCCCGTTCCACAACCGATTTCCAAAATTGGCGAATGACAATTGGCTGCCAGAGACAAGCACGTGGGAATATCTTGGGCGTAGTCACCCACATAAGCGTCGTAGAATTTTGCGAACAGAGTATAGGTGGTTTGGGCGATCATGTCCCGGGCGTTTCCATTCACAACTGCGCGGCGTAGCGCACACCGTTTTCAAATAGTTTCAACCCCATCCGCCCGCGTTCGCCGCGCGTCCAACGCGGGTGCTGATACGCGACGACGTGATCTTCCGGATGCGGCATCAAGCCAAGCACGTTGCCTTGCGGGTTACAAACCCCGGCAATGTCGGCGATTGATCCGTTGGGATTGAAAGGATACGCGTTCTGCGCGGGCGATCCATCGGGACGCGCGTAGATCAAAGCGCTCTGATCGTTTGCGCGCAGCGCGTCGAGCAGCGCGGGATCGCGCAAGACGAAATTGCCTTCGCCGTGCGCGACCGGACATTCGATTGGCTCGGCGAGTCCGCGCGTCCACACGCACGTGTGCGATTGCGGCACGAGCGTGACCCAGCGGCACTCAAAGTGACCGCGTTCGTTGAATGTCAACGTAGAGATTGGAGATTGGAGATTGGAGATTGGAAGTATTCCTGATTTGACTAATGCCTGAAATCCATTACAAATCCCGATCACGGGTTTGCCGCTGGAAATAAACTCGCGCGTCTCGTCGGCGAAATACGTTTTGAGATCGAGCGCGAGCAAGCGTCCCGCGCCGAGCGTGTCGGCGTACGAAAATCCGCCGGGGAGCGCGAGGATTTGATAGTCGCGCCACGATTTTTCGCGCGCGCGCAGTTGATTCAGGTGAACGATCTCCGGTCGCGCGCCCGCCAGTTCAAACGCGCGCGCGGCTTCGAGATCGCGATTCGTGCCGTCGGCGTGAAGGATCAAAACGTGTGGTTGCATTGTCATTTGCTCCGATTCCACGCGGCAACAAGTTCGTCAACCGCCACCGCGATCTTTTCCGCGCCGCCTGCCGCGATGACCAAACGATTATCACGCGTGACCGTGCCAATCAATCGAATTTCCCGGTTCAACTCTGCAAACAGCGACTCGAACGCCGCGCAATCGTCCGGTCGTACTTCGACGAGCAAGCAGCCATTCGCTTCGACGAACAGTGCGCTGGCGTCCGCGTCATCAAATCGCAACTCCATTCCCAATCGCCCGCCAACGCACATCTCCGCTGCCGCGACCGCGACGCCGCCTTCGCTCAAATCGTGGCACGCGCGCACCAGCCCCGCACGCATCGCGCGATGCAACACGCGATACATCTTCGGCGCGTACTCCGGCATTCCAGGCACCGGACTGTCTACTGTGGACTGTTGACTGTTCACTGAATACTGAATACTGAACACTGAATTCTGCATTGCGCTTTTCCCCAGCAAGTAGACTGCATTCCCCGGCTCCTTCACATCCATCGTCACTGCCTGGTTCACGTCCTCGATGATCCCGACGGCGGAGATGAGCAGCGTTGGCGGAATCGCGTGGCGCAATCCATCCGAACCCAGGTACTCGTTGTTGAGCGAGTCCTTGCCGGAAATGAACGGCGCGCGATAGTGCAGCGCGGCGTCGTAACAACCCCGCGCTGCTTCGATCAAACTGCCGAGCGTTTCCGGGCGGAGCGGATCGCCCCAGCAAAAATTGTCGAGCAGCGCGATCCGATCCGGATCTGCGCCAACGGCAACCGCGTTGCGAATCGCCTCGTCGATCACACTGATCGCCATGCGGTACGGATCGGCTTTGCCGTACTCGGCGTTGATGCCGCACGAAAGCACGATGCCGCGCGTGCCGCGCGTGCCGATCGGCTTGAGGACGCACGCGTCCGATGGTCCATCGTCCATCGCGCCAGTCAACGGCTTGACGACCGTGCCGCCGAGCACTTCGTGATCGTAAATGCGAATGACGTCGGCTTTGGAAGCGATGTTGGGGTGGACGAGAAGTGTAAGTAGAGTTGCTTTGAGGTCAGCGTGATGCGTGATGTGTGTTACGTGTTGCGTGGAAACAGGTTGCGGCAATCGCGCGCTCAACACGCGGCGCGGCATCCCGTCGTGGAGAAAATCGTTCGCGAGATCGAGAACGACGCGCCCGGCATATCGCACGACGATGTGTTGTGTGTTGGTGAACGCGCCGATGTCAGTCAATTCGACGTCGAACGTGTCGCACAATTTTTGCAGCGTGGGTTTGTTCGATTCGGGTACGACGAAGACCATGCGCTCTTGCGCTTCGGAGAGCCAGATTTCCCAGGGCGCGAGTCCCGGATATTTCAGGCGCACATTTCTCAGATCGACCTCTGCGCCGATTTCCTGCGCCATCTCGCCGACGGCGGATGAAAGCCCGCCCGCGCCGCAATCGGTGACCGCGTGGTACAGTTTTGCATCGCGCGCGCGGACGAGCACTTCGATCACGCCTTTCTCCGTAATCGGATCGCCGATCTGGACTGACGCGCCCGCGACTACGCCGGTCTGCGCGTCCATCGTCATCGAAGAAAAAGTCGCGCCGCGCAAACCATCGCGTCCCGTACGACCGCCGAGGACGATCACGCGATCGCCCGGCTGCGGCGCGCGCGGGTGACTGTCCTTCGGCGCGATGCCGACGCAGCCGCAAAAGACGAGCGGATTCGCGGTGTACCCGTCGTCGTAAATAATCGCGCCGCTCACGGTCGGGATGCCGATCTTGTTGCCGTAATCTTGAATCCCGGCAACGACGCCTGACTGGATGCGGCGCGGATGCAAAACGCCTTCCGGTAATTTTTTCGGATCGAGGTCTTGCGGACCAAAGCACAACACGTCCGTCGCGGCAATCGGTTTTGCCGACACACCCAGCACATCGCGGATCACGCCGCCGGTGCCGGTGTTCGCGCCGCCGAACGGTTCAATCGCCGACGGATGATTGTGCGTTTCGACTTTGAACGAAATTTCGTACTCATCGTCAAAATCAATGATGCCCGCGTTGTCCACGAACGCGGAACGCACCCAGGGCGCGGCAATCTGTTCTGTCGCCGCGCGGATGAATGTCTTGAGAATTCCATCAATCTGGAGGTTGGAGGTTGGAGGTTGGAAGTTGGAAATTGGAGAAGTTGATCCAATATCCAATCTCCAATCTCCAACTTCTATTTTCGCTTTGAACGTCTTGTGCCCGCAATGCTCACTCCACGTCTGTGCGATCATTTCAATTTCGACGTCGGTCGGTTCACGCCCGATCTCGCGAAAATAATTCTGGATCGCGCGCATCTCGTTCAAATCGAGCGCGGCGCGGCGGTCGCGCGAGAGCGCGAGCAGTTCGTCGTCGGTACATTCGCGCACCGGCAAAAATTCGACGTGGCTGGATGCTTCGGCGGTTTGGGGGAAAATCGGTTCGAGCGAACCAAGCGCAAAATGATGAATCACGGGGTTGACGAGCAAGGATCGCGCAAGCGCGCGCAGTTCTGTTTCGGCGAGGGGCGGCGTACTCTGGATGACGAAGCGTTGACCGGTCGACGCGCGTTCCACTCCGTCGATTCCCAATTCGCGCGCGCCGCGCACGATTTGTTCCGCGACCGGATCGGTGACGCCGGGCCGCAACGCGCGTTCGATCACGCGTGCTTCCTCCGGCAGTTCGTCGTCCACGCGCCAGGTTTGCGCGATCGGATCGCTGATCAATTCCGTGGCGAGACGCTGCAATTCGCGCGCGCTCAATTCACCTTGAACAAAGTACAAATCGTGAACCTGGATGCGCGTCAATCGCGTAAAGCCGAGCGCGTGCGCGTCGGCGAGCAAACCGGCGGCGCGCGGATCGCGGTCGGCGCGCGCGCTGACAATCAACCGATGAAGGCGCATGAGTCAATCCTCGCGAAGGAAAATAAAATACCTATTGCTGTTGCATCTCCGCGTCAAGCAATAGGTACGTCATATTGTAGATGGAATTATCCCCGCGCCGATGCGCGCTGGCTGTGCTGCGCGAGGATTTCGTTCAGGGCAAGTGAGCAATTTCGACCTCTCCTTTTCTCAGAACGACTGAATCGACTGATGCAAGTATACCACAGAGCAACTTGAAAAGTCAAAAAATCGAATTTGCATTTTCAAGCGGATTGGGATACAATATATTTGAAACGAGTTCTGCCGCTTGGATCGCATCCGCGACCGAGACGGGTTCAAAAGGCACGCGTCTTGCCGCGCCTCTCGACTGTCTTGGTCGAGAGGCGTTTTGTTTTGCCATGCTAAAGCGGAATTTCAAAGGAGGAAGAAATGTACAATCGAAAACTCGCCTTGTTTATCGCTTCAACGGTTTTCGTCACGTTGGTCGCAACCGGTTGCGCGCCTGCCCCAACCCTGGTGCCGCCGACGCAACCTCCCGCTGCTACCAAGCCGCTTGCAACCGTCGTCCCGACAGCAGTCCCGCCGGCGGGTCCCGCGCGCGGCGGCACACTGACGATCGCCATCGCCGCCGATCCTGATGGATTGGATCCGCACAAGACGGTCGCCGCGGCGACGTTCCAGATCACGCGTAACATCTATGACACACTCGTACAGACCGACGAGAAAAGCAATCTCCTGCCAGATCTGGCGACCAAGTGGGAGTCCACATCGGATGGTTTGAAATGGACGTTCACCTTGCGCGAGGGTGTCAAGTTCCACAACGGGCGCGCGATGACCTCCGATGACGTCAAATTCTCGTTCGAACGATTGATCGCGAAAGAGACGGCAAGCCCGCGCGCGGCGGATTATGCTAACATCAAGTCCATCACGGCACCGGACGCCAAGACCGTCGTCTTCGAATTGAACAAGCCCCAAGCGAATTTCCTGTCGAACCTCGTTTATGGGTGGGCGGCAATCGTTCCGAAAGAATCCGTCGCGACACTGCGCGACAAGCCCGTTGGCACGGGGCCCTTCAAGATCGTGGAATGGGTCAAGAACAGCAACGTGACCCTGGAAAAGAACAGCGACTATTTCATTCAAGGCGCGCCGTACCTCGACAAGGTTGTGTTCAAGGTCGCCAAGGATCCGACCGCGCGCCTGGCGGCGCTGCGCGCCGGTGAAGTGGACGTGATTCCCGAAATGCCCGTCCAAGACCTGGCGAACATCCGCAAGGATCCGAACTTTAAGACCATCGAGGTGCCATTCAACGGCATCCAGTTGATTCCAATCAACAACAAGGCCGCGCCGTTCGACAACGTCAAGGTGCGTCAAGCGTTGAACTACGCAGTGGACAAGAAAGCGGTGATTGACACAGCGCAGTTCGGCATCGGCGTTCCGATTGGCACGCACCTCGCGCCGGTCAGCGATTACTACGTGGATTTGACCACCAAGTACCCGTACGATCCGAGTAAAGCCAAGCAGTTGCTTGCGGACGCCGGTTTCCCGAATGGCTTTTCGACGACGATGATCCTGCCGCAACCGTACGATTACCACATCCGCAATGGGCAGGTGGTGGTGGACATGCTGGCGAAAGCGGGAATCAAGGTCACGCTCCAAACGATGGAGTGGGGTACGTACCTGACCCAGGTGTACAACGGACGACAATACACCCTGACGGCACTAGGTCACACCGGACGCTTGGATCCGGACGCGTTCATGAATCGTTACATCAGCACCGCTCCCGAAAACTACATGAACTATAACAATCCCAAGTACGATCAACTGGCGGCGCAGGCGGCAGTGGAACCCGACGTGAAGAAACGGCACGACCTGTATGCTCAGATGGAAACACTGCTCGCCGATGATGCGGCGGCAATTTACTTGCTCGCGCCAACGTCAACGGTGGTGACGCAAAAATCGGTGATGGGCTGGACGGTCTTTCCCATCGACATCTACGATATGCGTACCGTCTGGAAATCAGCAGGAAAATAGAACGGTTACCTCTGGAGTTACACATTGCCGTACATTTTGCGTCGGCTCGTCAGTCTGGGGATTAGTCTCTGGCTGATTTCGATTCTCACGTTCTTCATCATTCACGTCGTCCCGGGCGACCCGGCGATGCTGATCCTGGGTACCGAAGCATCGCCGACAATGTTAAGCCAAACGCGCGCGGCGCTTGGGTTGGATCGTCCTCTGCCCGAGCAGTACCTGACCTGGCTGGCGGGCGCGTTGCGCGGTGACCTGGGGCAATCGCTCCGCTATCGTCTGCCGGTGAGCCAGTTGTTGGTGGAGCGCCTGCCGGTCACCGTTTCGCTCGCGACCCTGGCGATGTTGCTCGCCATCATCATCGCGATACCCTGGGGCATTGCTGCCGCGATCAAAGAACACAGCGGTTTCGATTTCGCCACGCTCGTCCTTTCCCAGGTTGGCGTCGCGCTGCCCGCGTTCTGGATCGGCGTGCTGCTGATGTTGTTTCTGGCGGTGCAATTGCGGCTGTTTCCGACGAGCGGCTTTGTCCCGTGGCACAAAGATCCGCTGATGGCTTGGCGCAGTCTCACGTTACCGGCGATTGCGCTCGGCTTGCCGCAAATCGCCGTGTTGGTACGACTCGTGCGCGGCTCAATGCTGGACGAGTTGAGCAAGAATCACATCGCCACGGCGCGCGCCAAAGGATTGCCGGAACGCATCGTCGTCGTGCGTCACGCTTTGAAAGGTGCGCTGATTCCAACGATCACGATGATCGGTCTGCAACTTGGTTTTCTGTTGGGCGGCAGCCTCATCATCGAACAGGTTTTTGCGCTGCCAGGGTTGGGGCAGTTAGTCGTGTTCGCAATTTACAATCGCGATATTCCGCTCGTTCAAGGTCTGACGATGTTCATCGCCGCGCTCGTCATCGTCGTCAATTTTATCGTGGACTTGACGTACACCTTTCTCGATCCCCGACTCTCGTTGTGGAAATGAATAGACAAACGACTGCGCTTTTCAATCAAAAGAAAATACGTCGCCGCCGCAATTGGCTGTTGTTGATCGGAGGCATTCTGGTTGGAGCCGCCATCGTCTTGGCGCTCGTCGGATTGGTTTATGTGCCGCACAATCCGGTGCTGATGCATCCGCCTGATCGCGGGCTGGGCCCGACGTCGACTTACTTGCTGGGGACGGATCAATTCGGACGAGATATCCTGAGCCGGATTATGCGCGGCGCATCGTCGGCGTTGCTGGTCGGGCTAATTGCGGTTGGCATCGGGCTAAGCGTTGGCGTACCGTTGGGAACGCTCGCCGGGTTTGTCGGGCAGTGGACGGATGAGATCATCATGCGAGTGATGGACGCGCTCTTCGCGTTCCCCGCGATCCTTTTGGCGATTGCCATCGTCGGCATGCTGGGTCCGGGGCTGGGCAACACGATGATCGCGATTGGGATTGCCTACGTCCCGATTTTTGCGCGCCTCGCGCGCGCGGGCGTCCTCAGCCAAAAGTCGTCGGTCTATGTTGAGGCGGCGCAAAGCATCGGCTGCTCGACCGCGCGTTTACTCTGGAAACACATTCTTCCCAACTCGTTGTCGCCATTGATCGTGCAAGCCACCATCACTTTTGGCGGCGCGATCTTAGCGGAAGCCGCACTCAGTTATCTCGGACTCGGCGTGCAGCCGCCGGAGCCCAGTTGGGGTCAGATGTTGAACGACGCCGCCAATTACTTGAGCGTCGCGCCGTGGCTCGCGGTGTTTCCCGGCGTGATGATTTCACTTGCGGTCTTGGGCTTCAACTTGCTCGGTGATGGTTTGCGCGATCAACTCGATCCGCAGCGACGGACGCGTGCGGCATAGCATGCGGTTTTTCCGCGAACCGCGCCGTCGACTCAAATGGAGGCATCATGCTGTTGTGCATTGACATCGGCAACACGAACATCAAACTGGGCTTGTTCGACGACGGCAAACCGCGCGCGCATTGGCGCATCGCGACCGACCGCGCCCGACTTGCCGATGAGTACGCGATGCTCTTGCTCGATCTGTTCGCGGCGAGCCAGCTCCAAACGCGCGATGTGACCGGCGTCGCGATCTCGTCCGTCGTTCCGCCGTTGACGCCGGTCTTCGCCGACTTGGCGAAAACGTATCTCAAGCAAACGCCCGTCGTCGTCGGTCCCGGAATTAAAACCGGCATGAGCATTCGCACCGACAACCCGACCGAAGTCGGCGCGGATTTGATCGTGAACGCGGTTGCCGCGCGCGAGATCTACGGCGCGCCAGTGATCGTCATTGGCTTTGGCACCGCGACGACGTTTAGCGCGGTGTCGGCGCAAGGCGATTTCGTCGGCGTCGCGATTGCGCCGGGCGTGGAAACCGGCGCGGAGGCGTTGTTCCGTTTCGCCGCGAAATTGCCGCAAATCGAATTGACGCGCCCGCCGCACGCCATCGGCAAAAACACGGTGCATTCGATGCAGGCGGGACTTGTGTTTGGCTTTGCGGGCTTGGTCGAGGGCTTGATCAAGCGGATGCGCGCGGAACTGGGCGGCAAAGCGCGCGTCGTCGCGACGGGTGGGCTGGCGCAGTTGATCACGACGGAGACCGAGTTCATCGAGATCGTGGAGCCGAACCTCGCGCTGCTGGGTCTGCGTTCGATTTACGCGATGAACAAACCGGAGGGCGCATAAAGACATTCGACAAACACTTGACAAACAATAGATAATCTTGTATAATCCTGAGCGTGGATGAACCGAGGTTGGGATTTGCGATCAAAGTCGTCGCGGCGCGGACCGGCGTTTCGGCGCACACTTTGCGCGCGTGGGAGCGGCGCTACGGCGTGCCGAAACCGAATCGCGGCGCGGATAATCGGTATCGCCTGTACGGCGCGGACGACATCGCCGACGTGTTGTGGCTGAAGCAGCAAGTCGAGTCGGGCATTCCGCCCGCGCAGGCAAGCGCGTTGTTGCGCGAGCGGCGCGCGCAGCCGCGCGCAGCCGCGCTGATGGAGTCGCCGCAACAGATCGCGACAACCCAAACTGCGCTGTTGGACGCGTTTGTCGAATCGGATGAAGCGGCGGCGCGTCACATTCTCGACGAAGCGTTTGCGTTGTTCGCGCCGGAACAAGTCGCGCTGCAAATCATCGCGCCGACGCTGCGCGAGATTGGCGAGCGTTGGCTGCGCGCTGAAATGACGGTGTGGCAGGAACACCTCGCGAGCAATGTGATTCGCCAAAAAATTTTGGCGGTCTTGCAATCCCAGTCCGTCCCGTCGCTCGCCGTGCCGTACGTGATCGCCGCGTGCGCGCCGGCGGAAGAGCACGAAGCCGGACTCTTGCTGTTTACCTTGCTCGCGCGCAGACGCGGGTGGCGCGTGGCGTACCTGGGACAGCGGACGCCGCTTGACGATATCACGCGCTTGGCGCGTCAGACGAATCCGAATGTGATCGCGATTTCAGTCGCGACGATAGTCGGCTTGGCGGGGCTTGTCCCGTGGCTGGTTGCGGCAAATCGTCCGGCGGTTCCGTTGGGTTTCGGCGGGCGATTGGTCAACGTGTTGCCGTCTCTGCGCGCGAAACTGCCCGGCGTTTTTCTGGGAGAGGACGCGCAAAGGGGAGTAAGCAATCTTTCGGTCGTCGAATCGCGGCAGGAATATTGGACGCCTGCGCGACGCGTTTGGAAAGCCGTCGAAGCATTGCGCGCCGAACGTCTCAAGATCGCCGGGGGGACCGTCGCGCGATTTATGGCGGCGATGCCGCGACACTGGGACGCGACGCCACTAGATTTCGCGACGCTGTTTCTCGTCGATGCCCTTTTGGCGGCGCTTGCGTTCGATGCGCCAGAGTTGATCGACGCGGAGCGCGCGTGGCTTGCAGAACTCGCCGCGTCGCGTCAAGTGCCTGCCGAACTAATCGTCAAGCATCTGGACATTTTCGCGCGCGTCGTCGCAAAAACGCTGGCGCGAGATCAAGTCCGCGTCTTGCAACCGCTCGTCGAGCGAATGAAGATCCAGTGTTGAGTGTTCGATGTTGAATGCCCGCAGAATTTGCGGGCATTTCGATTTATCGGAGGACGCGATGAAACGCGTGATTATCACAGGCGGTTCGGGTTTTCTCGGTCGCGCGCTGACGGATGAATTGTCGAGAGCGAAATACGAAATCGTTTGGCTCAGTCGCCATCCCGATAAAACGCGCGCAGTGCCGAACGGCGTCCGCGTCGAGAAATGGGATGGACGCAGCGCGCAAGGTTGGGGCGCGCTCGCCGATGGCGCGTTTGCGATTGTTAATCTCGCGGGCGAAAGTATCGGCATTCCGCCGATTCCCTGGACCGCCGCGCGCAAACGCCGCATTCGCGACAGCCGCGTCAACGCGGGCAAGGCGATTGTCGAAGCGGTACGCACCGCGCGCGAAAAACCGCGCGTCGTCATCCAGTCGTCGGCGGTCGGTTATTACGGCGCGCGCGGCGACGAAATCATTACGGAGCAAACATCGGCGGGAAACGATTTTCTGGCGCGTCTCGCGGTCGAATGGGAAGCGTCCAGCGCGGAGGTCGAAGCGCTTGGTGTGCGCCGCGCGATCATTCGCACGGGCTTGCCGCTCGACAAACGCGGCGGCGTGTTTCCGTACTTGGCTTTGCCGTTCAAATTATTTTTCGGCGGACGCATCGGCAGCGGCGGACAATTTATCGCGTGGATTCATCTCGCCGATTACGTTCGCGCGATTCGGTATCTCATCGAAAACGAAAACGCGCGCGGTGTTTTCAACTTGACCGCGCCGAATCCGTTGACGAACGCCGATTTCGGTCGCGCGCTCGCGCGCGTATTGCGTCGCCCGTTCTGGTTTCCCGTTCCCGCGTTCGCGCTCAAACTCGCGCTCGGGCAAATGGCGGAATTGCTCTTGCTCAGCGGTCAGCGCGTTGTGCCTGAACGATTGTCGCAAACGGGATTCGAATTTCAATTCGCGGATGCGGAGAGCGCGTTGAGAGATGTCTTGAAAGCAGGTTGACGGTACGTTTGACCAACGTTATACTCAACAGGTGCAAAACTCACATACAAGCCAGCATTACGGCCGGCTTTCTGAAATTG
>DYJA01000102.1 GCA_020723345.1 Candidatus Aquidulcis sp.
TTTCTGCTGGAAGGCAAGTCGACTGGGGTCAACCCCACTCAAAACCAAAGAACCTTTATTGTTTATCCCACGAAAATCATAGGACTATGGCAAAAAAGGCAACCCGCAAAGATCGCGAAAAGTTGTTAAAACGCGTAAAGGAAGAACGACTGAAAGCCAAGTTGACGCCCCGCGACGACTCGGCGAAACGCGCGCGCCCAAGCAAAGCCGTGCGTGCGCTCCGCGCCGCGCTCGCCAAAACGCCCGACGCGGCGCTGGAAATAGGACAGACCGAGGAAGAGCCGACGCTGGCTGACGAATTGATCACGAAAGGCAAAGAGCAGGGCTATTTGACGCAAGACGATATTCTCTCTGTCTTTCCCGAAGCCGAATCGAATCTCGAACAACTCGAAGAACTGTACATCGTTCTGTTCGACGAAGGCATCTCGGTCGTCGAAGCGGAAAAAGCCACCGAAGAAGGCGAAGATTCGGAAGCCGCCAAACCTTCAGCCGAAGAATTCGATCTGAGCGCGATTGGAATTGACGATACCGTCTCGCTCTACCTCAAAGAGATTTCGCGCATTCCCTTGCTGACCGCCGCGCAAGAGGTCGAGTACGCGCGCGGCATGGAAATCGGCAAGCGCGCGCGTTACCGCTTGAACAAGAATCATCTCACGTCGAACGAACGGACGCGGCTGGAAGGCAAAATTCGCGAAGGCGAATTGTATCGCCAGAAACTGATCAAGGCGAACTTTCGGCTCGTCGTCTCGATTGCGAAAAAGTACATCGGGCGCGGCGTTTCGTTTCTCGATCTGATCCAGGAAGGGAATATCGGGTTGATCCGCGCGGTCGAAAAATTCGATCATCATCGCGGTTTCAAGTTTTCGACGTACGCGACGTGGTGGATTCGCCAGGCGATCACGCGCGCGATTGCGGATCAGGGACGCACGATCCGCGTGCCCGTCCACATGTGCGAGCGGATCAACAAACTGACGCGCGTCTCGCGCCAACTCGTGCAAGAACTTGGACGCGAGCCGACTAGCGATGAGATTGCAACCGAGCTGAACACGACCTCGCGCAAAGTCGAGCGGATCATCAAGATTTCGCAGCGTCCGCTCTCGCTCGAAATGCCGGTCGGTGAAGAACAGGATTCGCATCTCGGCGATTTCATTCCCGACGATTCGACGCTCGGTCCCACCGACGCGGCATCGCACCAACTTTTGCGCGAGCAGATGGAAGACATTCTCACGTCGCTCTCGCCGCGCGAGGGACGCGTGCTGCAATTGCGTTTCGGTTTGAAGGACGGCAAGGCGCACACGCTCGAAGAAGTCGGACGCAAGTTCGGCGTGACGCGCGAACGCATCCGCCAGATCGAAGCGAAAGCATTGCGCAAATTGCGGCATCCGTCGCGGTCGCGCAAGTTGCGCGATTATCTGGAATAAGACAAAGACCTGACAGGTTTCGGAAACCTGTCAGGTCTTTGCTTTTGTGCGCGCGCCCGCGCGGGTTATGCCTTGACGATGGACTCGTTGGGGCAAACGGCAACGCACTGCGGCGAATCCGCGTGTCCAACACATTCAACGCAGGTCTTTGCGTCGATCACATAGACCGGCGTCCCTTCGCTGATCGAATTGGTGGGACATTCGGGCACGCACGCTCCGCAAGAAATACATTCGTCCGTGATTTTCATGGCCATGGCTGGCTCCTCCAGAAATGTGATGTTATGCTTATTCTATCTTGATTTTGGAGAATCGTCAAAAAAGCTAAATGACGGCAAGGAATAAGGATCACAGCACATCCTCGACTCATCTTCAAAAACGATCGGACTGGCAAACAGGTTAGCCCTTTGCGCTACAGTCCGCGCGGAGTTGATCACGAATTCGCCTCCCCTGTGTTTGGCAATCCGTACAAACGCCGCCGCCACTTGAGGATCAAATTGAGTCCCCGCGCATTGCTCAACCTCAGCGATGATGGCATCCAGCGGCATGGCAGGGTGATTTGGACGATCCGATGCCATCGCCTCGACGGCGTCACAGACCGCCAGGATTCGCGCATCCAAGGGGATCTGTTCTCCAGCCAGTTGGTCAGGATATCCCATACCGTCCCATCGTTCGTGATGGTATTTGACTGCCGGTACCAAATATCGCAATCCTTTGCACGTCTCTAAGAATTGCGCGCCTATCTCCGCGTGCTTTTTGATATAGTCATATTCCTGCTCGTTCAAATAAGTCGGCTTGTGCAAGACTTGCTCAGAGATTCCAATCTTGCCAATATCGTGAAAGAACGCGGCTTGCCGCACCTGGGCGATGTGTTCTTGAGGCAAGCCCAACTCAGAGGCAATCGCGGTCGCATAGTCAGCCACTTTGATCGAATGACCCGCCACGTACGGATCGCGCGCATCGATCATCTTCGAAAAAGTAACCAGCAACTCTTCGTTCGTCTCGCGCATGGCGACATTCGCTTCGAGGACTTGGGCATTGGCACCGGTGAGTTCTTGATTCATCCGCTTGAGTTCTCTCACCCCCTTTTCGGTTCGATCAATGTATTCCTTTTGAGAATAGTACATCATCAGCACTGGAATGGTGAAGACGAGAATTCCCGCATTACCATGAGTGCGGTGAGCGATTCCAAGAAAGAAACCCATCAGGCACAACACCGCGTACTGTGGCAACAGCCAAGCACATTCTTCCTGCCAGAGGGAAAATGGAGATACCGATTTCTCGGCGCCGATTGCCGCCACAATCAGCCCGGTCTCGACCCCGAAATAGATGATAGCAGCCAAGATCATAACCGCGAGGGAAACGATGAGCCCGCCGAACTCCGTTTGGCGGGGCAGCCCAGGAGCGATCAGGGCTGGCGCCAGCGCGGCAAGAACGTGCGTCGCCCAATTGTACGCGGTTTTGTAGAAAACGGGCCACAAACCTTTGTTCGCATTCCACCTGAAAACTCGATGAGCGATGGCAATGGTAGCGCTCGTCAAGACGACGCCTGGGATGCCTACGATAACCGCGGCGGCGAAGTTGATCCCCACGGACACGGAAATCGACGAATCCCCAGCCAGATTCTTCAACTGAGGTAGTTGCGTTATGCCCGCCAAGATCATCAACAGAAGAACAACTGTCGCATCTGGCAATGGCTGAAAATATAAACCGCCCACAGACGTCAACGCGGCAGCGGCAATCACTATGCCAATCAACCATCCCAGTATGGAGCGCGTCGGATTTGTCGCCGAAGCCGGCTTGGGTGCGCTTGTTGCCTGATCAGACAAATCTTTCCTTCGCTCCGCAACATTCCCCAACGGCACTGTTTTGGGAGAGTAGGGCGAAGTGTCTGTCGGTTCAAGGCGATTTTCCACGCCTGGCATTTCCAACTTGACTGAGTGCGGAACATCAATTGAACAAACGACACAGTTGCGTCCCTGAAGTTTGGCTTGATAAACCGCCACATCGGCCTGATGAATCAGTTCGTTTGGCGTGTCGGCGTCTTGCGGGAAACAAGCTACGCCGATACTCATAGTTGCGTTGATGACGGGAGATTGCGCGTGCAGTTTGATCCCGGTAGACGCAACGGCTTGACGCATTCGCTCGGCGATAATTCTGGCTTCCCCCAGAGATGTTCCCGGCAAGGCGATGCAGAATTCTTCTCCGCCAAACCGGCAGGCGAGATCATATTTGCGAATCTGCTCGCGAATGGTTTTAGCAACGCTTGCCAAGACCGCATCGCCTGCGAGATGACCGTAGGAATTATTGATGTTGCGAAGCAGGTCGAGATCCGCCATGATCACAGAGAGGGGCTGATTCAAATCGGTCGCCCGATCGAACTCTGGAATGAATAACTTGTTGAAGTAATGCGCATTCAACAATCCGGTCTTGCCGTCGGTCTGCGCCTCAGTCTTCAACCTAGGGATCGCCAAGGCGCGATAGGTCAAGATCACCGGTGCAAGCACGGGAAGCATGAGCCATGGATCGAATCTCCAGACGATGGAGAGCACATAGCCCATACAGAGTCCGACATAGTCCGTCAGGAGATTCTCAAATTCCAGAATACCGGATTCACGCCAAGAAACCCCGCGCGCCAACACGAGCGCACATCCAACCGCCAGATGGTTGATCAGCACATAGACCGCTGCGCCCACCAACGCCGCGATGACAGCCGTACTGGACAAGAACAGCAAGTTGGCAGATGCCAGCGCCAGCGCTAACTGCGTAGACACCAACCCCGCGATAATGTGGTTGGACATGTTGAAGGGTTGGATATACCAATTGCGGAGTTTGGGACTACCAACCAATCGTTCTCTTGCCCACTGGACTGAGAAGGAAAAAACGATGATGCTGACATACCAGAATGGCGGTAGCAAAAGCGCACTGGCGAAGAAAAAAATCGTATTGAGGTGGTAGAATTGATGTTTGGGAACAGCGACTTGGAGAAGTTGGGAAGTGGTAGCAAGAAACAAAAAGACAAAAAAAGTTCGCGTTGGCAACGGCATTACGGATGTCTCCAGAAATGCCCACACACCCAAAATAACGCCTGCCAGTATCCAGCCGATTACATATATCCATGCGCGCTTGGTCATCGAAAACCTCGGATTGAACTGCGCGGCAAGGCAGGCGACACGCGCCTGCCCTTGCCTTTGTGCTACGAGTCACTGCTGGGGCTAATTCCCCCAGTAAATGCTATCCCAATTCAGCGAGTCCCAGTTGAGCGAATCCCAATTGAGCGAATCCCAGTTCAACGAGTCCCAGTTGAGCGAGTCCCAGTTGAGCGAATCCCAATTGAGACTAGTCCATTTGAGATTTTGACTACTCGTCTTCAGCCAGTTGTTGATGGCGGTGCCGGTGTTGAGACTCTTTGTAGAAGTGTTTCTCACGGCATTGTACGCATCAAGCTGAACCGCGCCACCCTTTATGGAATTGGCAGCCTTGACGAGACGGAATTTCACCTGATCGGGCGTCAAGTTCGGATTGGATTGGAGCACCAGCGCGGATGCCCCTGCGACCATCGGCGCAGACGCGGATGTGCCGGACATTCGATAGTAGCGATCCGAGCCGGTAAAACCACCAACCAAGTGATCGGGATGCGCGGTTGCCAACACAGATTTGTTATTGGACAACAAACTGATAATGTTGTTGCCAGGAGCAACAAGGTCCGGTTTGGTTAGACCATCTATGGTCTTGCCCTGCCCCGAGTACTTCGTCACGTAATCATCCGACGAGGCAACCGTTCCGTTGTCAGCCGATGCGCCAACCGTAATGACAAAAGGATCGTTCGCGGGGGGATAGAGTTCCTTCTTTCCCAAGTTGCCGGATGAGACGACGACGACCACGCGGTTGAACCAGAGGACTTGGACTGCGGCATCCAGCGGGCTGGTACGATAGGATTCGTTTTGGGAACTGGTCACCGACAGACTCAGCACGCGGATGTTGTGCTCGGTGCGATGATGGTAGACCCAATCCAACCCCATGATCAAATCCGACGTGGTGGCTTTTCCCTGATCATCGCTGATCTTAACATTGACCAGATTGACCTTGGGCGCGACGCCGATGTACGCTCCGTTGGATGTCTTGCCGTTGCCACCGATGATGCCCGCGACAAACGTGCCATGCCCGTAATAGTCGTCCGTAGTCGTTGCATTTTTGTTGACTTTGACCGATGCGACGACACGACTTGCACCCCGCTCGTTCAAAAGGTCCGGATGAGTCGCATTGATGCCGGTGTCCATGACCGCCACAGCGATGCCTTGCCCTTGCAAGTTCCCCGTCTCATTCCATAACTTGGTCGCCTTGATCGTCTGAGGATAGAAACTCCTCAAGTTCGACGTGTCAATGCAAGGTGAGGCGCAAGCCGTCGGAACGACGGGCGCGTCCAGCGAGACCCAGCGCACTCCTGCCGCCTTCGCAAGTTCCAACGCGGCTTGCGCCGGCATCTCGGCGGCAAACGCGTTGATGATCGACAGGTCTTGCGTGACCGTGCCGCCCAGACGGGCAACCATTTCCTCTACGCGATGATCTTTCACCGTCTTTTGGACGATGACGCTCACAACGGCATCTGGTTTCTCTGCCGCGAGTTGAACAACCAGTGGGTGCGCGTGGAACGGCGCTTGAGGCAGCGCGCCCGGAACCAGCATCGTTAGCAGAACCAACAGCAAGAGGAACGCGAGTCCCTGGCTGCGGTTCAACCAAAACCGTCCTGTTGTATCCATTGATTTCCCCATGCCCATACTGCATAATCCAGTGGTGCGAAATATTGGAATCACCCGACAGACTATTCGCCCAAATCGTCCTGGTGTTACCCTCTGGGCTCCCTATCACTCCAGTCCACGGCTACTTGCTCCGGACCACCTTGAGGATCGGTTGGAGCAGATGGTTGAGAGTCACTCCAATCGACCGCTACCGGACCACGCCTGCACTTGGGATACTTGGGTGGGCACGGCTTGCACTTGGGATCATGGGGATCGCAGTCCGGCGGAGGCGTCTTGAAATCACTCCAATCGACTGCGACTTGCTCCGCCCCGCCCTGGGGATTGGCAGGAGGAGGTGCCTGGAAATCACTCCAGTCTACGGCACCATTGTCATCCGGCGAAAGTGCCGGCAGCAAGACCCCCACGACGACGAACGCGAATGCTGTGATGAGTACAATGCCCAGAATTGCCTTGCCCCAATTGATTGAAAATCCTTCGGCGTTCATTCTTTCCTTCTCCTTTTTGGGAATTGCTCTGTGATGAAAACACGTGCCGATTTCATCCAGCGCGAATACGCAAAGACATTTCAAGTAGCCCATGAGTACCATGCCTTGTAATACTTGTAACACAACGAAGCATACAATTGGATAAATTAGAATAACGATTGCGTAACGATTCGATAACACCGGCGGCGAGGCACACCAAACTACTAGATCAAATGATCCATCGGGCGGCACAAAAATATGAGTGCTCATCCCAGATCGAAGATTGTTTGCAAACCACAGCATCCATCCCGATCACAGAAACTACGCGTCCATCTCAAATATCCATAGTGAACACAAAACCCGCTTCCCAAATCGAAAGCGGGTTTTGTATTCCACTCGCGCGTCCGCGCGCGTTGCGATGCCGATCCATTCGTTGAGACAAACGACGACGCACCGCGGCAAATTGGCGCATCCGAATGTTGGAGGATCAACTTGGATGACTGGGGCGCGCCACGGAGATACCGGTCGCGCAAGTTGAAGACCTCGCGCGACTGGAACGTCGCGCAATCCGGGCGCGCGTACTCATCGAAGGCAGCCGCGCGGGCAAGCACCACGCCAACAATCGTTCAAGCAACCACGCGAGCATGCTCGCGTAGAAGGGAATCGGCTTTTTGCGACTCGCCCGCGCCGCGCGCGCGAGTCTTTCCCCCGCCAGATCACACATCAAGTCTTTGTGCTGCTCCGCGCGGACGAGCAGATCGAAATCTAACATTGGACTCCTCCTTCGCAAGTGATTAGAGTTGGGGTGCTGAGCGCCCCAACAAGAAACCAGAGAGCGCTTCGAGCGTCTCCTTGATTCGCTCTGGATTGAGCGCATAACATTTCGCGCCGTCACAGCGCCGTTCGGAAAGATAGCCGGTCGCCACCAGTTGCATGAGATGACGCGACACCGCCGGTTGACTCGCGTTCAACGCTTGAATGATCTCTGGCGAACGCGCTTCGCCTTTTTCGGCGATGAATTTCAAGATTCGCAAACGGGTATCGTCGGTCAGCGCGCTCAGGCGCACGATGACATCCGCACGGTTCAGCGCCGGAGCGATATCGCGCGCGCCTTCGGGCAAGTGCGCGCCGAAAATAATCCCTAGCGTATTGCCTGCCTGAAACCCGTGAGTATACGGTCCCACGTGCGCGCTGGGCACGAAAACAATCTGCTCGCTCTCCTCAAAGCGTTGTTTCCATTTGGTATCCACGAGATCTTGCCCGGTGATCCAACGATATGCTTCGGCGCGGCTCATCTTGCCGAAATCGCCTTGGCGAAATGCCTTGACCGCCTCTTGCAGCATGGGCTTGACACTTTCCCATTCGGGAGCAAGATATTTTTTCCACATGGTTCGTAGATGCGCGACGATCATTTTTTTCATCGCCGGTGGATTTGAGACATATTTGTACGCCTGGGTTTCAATCCCGACATCGATCTTGTCCGCGCCGAAAATTTGTCGCAAAAATTCCAGATACTTGTTTGCCGATTTAAGCGCGACGCGAACGTCAAGTCCTGGCGTCTGCCCCACTACTTTGGCTCGATCACAATACGGCTTGGCGAGGTACACTTGCAGCATTTGGTCGCGCAACGCGACGGCGCTGGTGGCTTGAAGATGTTTGAGGTACGCCGGAAAACTTTCCCAACTGCGCTGCGGCATCACCGCGTAATGGAACCCGATCATGACCAGATCATTCACCCGGCGTTCTTCGGCTGACATGCCTTGCGCCGTGTGAGATACCCAATCGCCAAATCCTGAAACCTGGTCGCATTTAGACAACAACATCAAACTGTGCAGCACATTAAAGACCGGTTCCAGCCGAATGCTGATTTTCGCGCGGCTAGGCAGCGTGATGAGATCTTCGGAAGGAGGCATCGTTTTTCTCCGTCTTGCGCATTATGCTTTCCACTTATTCTAATTATTCGCTTAATCGAATTATGTGCATAATATACTCGATAATGCCGGTTTTGTCAAGACCGCCGCAAAAACAGGCAGAGCCACTCGACTCTGCCTGTTGTGTTTCATCTCTCCGCCGCGCGCTCTTTCAAAATTTCGATCAGCCGCTACTTCTCTGAATACCCACACCAGCCCGCGTCCAATCAATTGACGATCGGGGGCCAGCCGGGACCGGTTGCTTGCGGTTCCGCCGCGTCAATCGTCGCCGGGCGCTCTTCGCGCTGCCACGGCATCAACTTGTGCTCGACGAACTGCAAGCCGCCGGTGAATAACGCGCCCAAGATCATGATGACGACTAAACCTGCGAACATTTTCTCGATTAGGAGCGTTTGCCACGAAAACCAAATCAGATAGCCCAAGCCGTACGTTGCCGCGATGAATTCCGCCGCGATGATCACGATGAGCGCGGTACCAAGACTCAAGCGCAGTCCCGCGAAAATGACCGGCAGCGCGCCGGGAATGATCACGTGCCAAAACAGCTGCCAGCGCCCCGCGCCGTAATTCTTCGCCGCCTCAAAAAAGATCGGCTCGATATCGCGCACGCCGACGGTCGTGTTGATCAACACCAGAAAGAACGACGAGATCGCGACGACGACGATCTTGCTCGTCTCGCCGATGCCAAAGATCAACATCACCAGCGGCAAGATCGCAATCTTAGGTAACACGTACACCGCCGAAATCACCGGGTCGAGCGCGACGCGTACCGTGCGATTCATTCCCATGATCACGCCGAGCACGATGCCGGGAATCGCGCCGAGGAAAAATCCGGCAAAGATGCGAAACAAACTCGCCCACAAATGTCCTTCGCCGAGGATTTTTTGCGCGCCCTCCCCATCCCCTTTCCCGATTACTTCAGGGAGCAACCATAACTTGCCAAGCAATTCGCCTTTAGCGATCATGTTCGACAGCGCGACCAAAACCGTGGACGGCGCGGGAAAGAATCGCGCGTCGAGCCAGCCCACGCGCACGATCAATTCCCACAACGCCAAGAGCAAAATCGGAAAGCCGATCGACAACAGACGGTCGCGCGTTTCGATGTCGAGTCTCATAGCATGACCTCGGTCATTGCTGCTGCTCCAGCGCGCGCTTGACCTCGCTCTGCAATTCCTTCCAGATCGCGTAGGTCAAGCGGCTGAACTCCGGCGTGCCCGTCAATTCAAACGCGCGCGGACGCGGGAACGGTACCGCGAATTCACATTTGAACGTGCCGGGATGCGCGGTCATCAAAATCACGCGGTCGCCCAGCAACACCGCTTCTTCGATGCTGTGCGTGATGTAGACGACGGTCTTGCGCGACGCTTCCCACAATCGAATCAATTCTTCCTGCAAGACCGCGCGCGTCTGCGCGTCGAGCGCGCCGAGCGGTTCGTCCATCAGCAAAATTTCGGGATCGTTCGCGAACGCGCGCGCGATGCTGACGCGCTGCTTCATGCCGCCCGAAAGTTGATGCGGATACGCGTCGGCGAATTTCGTCAAACCCACTTTCCTCACCCAGTCGCCGGCAATTTCGCAACGCTGCGCGCGCGGCATTCCGCGCATCTCCAAACCAAACGCGACATTATCCAGCACCGTCTTCCACGGAAAAATCGCGTACTCTTGAAAGACAATGCTCTGCAACGGCGTCTCCGGTTTATTCGGCACGAGCGTCACTTGACCGGAAGATGCCGGGATCAAACCGCCGAGAATTCGCAGAAACGTGGACTTGCCGCACCCCGACGGTCCCACGATGCAAACGAATTCGCCTTCTTGCGCTTCGAGGTGGAACTCTCTCAGCGCGGTGACCGCGCCGCCGCGCGAGGAGAAAAATTTCGAGACGTTGGTCGCTCTGATTTTGACAGTCATAGTACGTCAGAAGGATGGAGGATGAAAAAATTCTTTTCTTCATCCCTCATCCTTCCGCCTTCATCCTTTACTTTGCGCCGAGTACTTTGACAGCATTGTCCACGTAGGACGAATCCGCCATCTTGTCAGCCGCGATGACAGCGGTGTAATCCGTCCAACCTTCGCCGCGGAAAATCTCTTCCAAACTCTTGATACTGTCGAGATAGATTTTCAGATCGGGATCGATGAACGGCGGCAAGCCGGTCTTGATCGCGTCTTCGGTCGAGGGCGTGTACTTGATGTACGCTTTGATGTTTTCCGGATCGAGATATTTCGCGCCTTGCATCTCACGCGCGCCTTTGACGAGCGCGAGCATAAATCGTTTGGCGACCTCGGGGCGTTCTTTCATGAACTTGCCGGAGTACATCCACACCGTCGTCATCGCGCCCGGCGCAACGTCCTGCGCGAGCAAAACACCCGTCCCGTCTTTGACGATCTGATCGGAGTACGGCGGTCCGACGAGCGCGGCATCTATCGAACTTTGTTTCATGCCAAGCACCAAATCGGGATTCGCCAGATTGACCGCGGTGATGTCTTTGAACGTCAGTCCCACATCGCGCAGCGCTTTGGCGACAAAGTACGCGCCGGTCGACCCTGCCGCGCCGGCAATGCCGACCTTCATACCTTTCAAGTCGGCAACCGTTTTGATTTTGCCCGAGTCTTTCAAATCTTTGCGCACGAGAATGACCGTGGGTCCATTCTTCAACGGCTGAATCGCCGCCGACGCGACGATGCGAAAATCCAGCCCTTTGTTGAACCCGTTGAACGTCGCCGCGGCGATTCCCACACCGCCAATGTCGTACTGCCCGGTCGCGAGGAACGGCAACGCGTCCGCGGCGGTCGTCACTTTTTGCGCGTTCACTTCGATGTTCTGCTCTTTCATGTAACCGCGTTCAATCGCGACATAGAGCGGCGCAAAATTCGTGATCGCGACGTACGCGACAGTGACCTTGTCCGGCGCGGCGGCTTTGGTTGGCTCCGGCGCTTTCGTCGGTTCCGGCGCTTTGGTCGGCGGCGCGGCGGTTGGCGCGGGCGTCGGCGCAGGCGCGCACGCGGCAATCAACCCGACAATCACGAGCAGCGTGAAAATAAGAACACGTTTGTTCATCTTTCTCCCCCTCAAGAATATTTCGGTTCGGCGGCAACGCATTCGCTCGACGACGACGCGTTGCCGCGAGATCCTTCACATCTCAAACACGCGAAACGAAAAAAGCGTGGGGCAGAACCCCACGCTTTGAGAATCCCGATTCGGACTGGTTAGTGCGTGACGATTCGACCCCGCGTTGACGCGTCGGCGTAAAAGTAAAAATAGCCGAAAAAGAGAAACGCAAACGTCGGAGCCGAATTCGACTGAATCATCGTTGTAACGAGATTACCACGACTAGGCGTTTTTTGTCAAATTGGACGCGCCGCGTCGTGGTCATAGATTCTTTGATCTATCCGCGCGATCCCAACGCGCGCTCCAATTGGGCTTGATCGAAATCGACGACGATCGTTCCCTTGATGTTGAAGGTTGGCGTCGTCTCATTACCGTTCGCCCATTTGCGAACCCGCTCGGCAGCCGCGCGGTCGCGCGTAATATCCACTTCGACAAAGGAAATGTTGCGGCTCTTGAAGAATTCGCGCGCGCGGCGGCAGCCCGGACACCACGGGGTGCAGTACATCACAACATCCGCCGTCGGTTCCGGCGTGGGCGGTGGCGCGGCGATCTTTTGTGCGCGCACCCCCGGCTCCAATTTTTCCAGCACACGAAAAAGTTCTTCGTTGTCCGGTTGCCGATCGATGTCGTGTACATCGACGTACCGAATAATGCCTTGCTTGTCGATCACAAAGATCGCGCGTTCGGATTTACCTTCCGCGCGCAAGACACCGAACGCTTGCGCGACTTGCCCGTGCGGATAAAAATCGCTCAGCAACGGATACGTAATGCCGCCTAGACTCTCCGCCCACGCTCGCAGACAATCCGTGCTATCGACACTGATACCCAGAACCTGGGTATTCATCCGTTCGAACCGGTCGAGCGCCGACTGGTACGACGGAATCTGACTCGTTCAGACCGGCGTCCATGCCAACGGAAAGAACGCGATCACGACATTACATTTGTCGCGAAAATCCGAAAGCCGAACTGTCGTGCCGAGATGACTTTTCAACTCCACACGGGGAACCGCTTGACCAACCTTCGGTACCATATTCCTCCTCCGAAATCGCAAGACGAATTCAGAAATTTGCATTGCTCTCCTTATGTAACTATCTCTGCCAGCGCAATCGCGCCGAGCACGCCCGCGCGTTTGCCCAGCCCGGGCGGTACGATGTACGCGTCGATGTTTTCGATGATCGCTGGTGATTGTACGTACCCGCCGAGTAGTTGCTGCACCTCGCGTCGAATCAGCGGAAAGAGTTGCGGCTGTTCCATCACGCCGCCGCCCAGAATGATCCGTTGCGGCGACAAGGCGCAAACGTAATTCACGAGCGCGAGCGCGAGGTAATGCGCTTGCAATTCCCACGCCGAATGATCGGCGGGCAAAGTTTCCGCGCGCTGTCCCCACCGCTTTTCCAGCGCGGGACCGGACGCGAGTCCTTCCAAGCAATCGCCGTGAAACGGACATGAACCCGGAAACGGATCGCGCGCAAAATCGTGCGGCAGGCGAATGTGCCCCATCTCCGGGTGGATCAAGCCGTGCAACAATTTGCCGGACACCAAGCCGCCGCCGCCAATTCCCGTCCCAATCGTCAGATAAATGAACGTGTCTAGTCCGCGCGCCGCGCCCCAGCGTTGTTCGCCGAGCGCGGCGGCATTCACATCCGTGTCGAATCCCACAGGCACATCCAGCGCGCGGCGAATCGCGCCAGCGAGATCCGTGTTGCGCCAACCCGGCTTTGGCGTCGTCGTGATGTAGCCAAACGTCAGCGAATCGGGATGAAGGTCGATCGGACCGAACGACGCGATGCCGATTGCTGCGACGCGCGGTTGCGCGCGGAAAAATGCAATCGCGCGGCTGATCGTTTCGTCCGTCGTCGTCGTCGGAAAGCGCGTTTCGCGAAAATCGTCCGGCGTTGCGCCCACCGCGCAGACAAATTTCGTGCCCCCGGCTTCGATGCCGCCATAAAGTGTGTTCATTATCTCTTTCAAAGCGCAATCCGTGAACAACGTTTTCGACTTGCGACAAGTTTATGCGAAACGCGTGCGAAAGTCAACCACGACTGCCGACGACCGACGGCAGACCGCGGAAATCCTGCGACGGTCGGTCGTCAGCGGTCGGCGGTCATGGTTTGAGCATCACTTTGATCCAATCGGCTTTGCCTTTCGCAAGATCGTCGATGATCTGCGTGCCCTCTTCCAAACGCGCGCGCTTTTCGATCAGCGCGGTTGGATCGGCGCGCTTGGCGCGAATCGCTTCGATGGACAATGCGAATTCCTGATTGAACCCGTACGCGCCGCGCACGGTCAATTCGCGCGTGACGATCTGCTGCATGTTGATCGTCACTTCGGGATCGCTGTTCCCGATCCAGACGACGGCGCCGCCGTTGCGCGCCATCGGCAGCGATTGCTTGGTCGTCGCGGTAATGCCGACTGCTTCGATCACTGCGGGCGCGCCTTTGCCGTTCGTCTGCGCCTTCACTGCCTCAACCGCGTCTTCTTTCGCTGGATTGATGACGACATCCGCGCCAAGTTTGCGCGCAAATTCCAAACGATGCTCGCTCATATCGCTCACGATGATCGTGCCCGCGCCTTTCATCCGCGCGGCGAGCAGCGTCGTCAAGCCGATCGTTCCCGCGCCAAGAATGACAACCGTGTCGAGCAATTGCAGCGGCATCAGATTGATCGCGTGCATCCCAACCGCAAGCGGTTCAACGAGCGCGCCTTGTTCCCACGACATTTCGGCGGGCAGTGCGAACAACATTTTTGGCGGAACCTTGACGTACTCGGCGTACGCGCCGTTCAGGTTCACACCTAGCGCGCTGCGGTTCTGACATTGATTCGGAAAACCCGCGCGGCAGTTGTCGCAATAGCCGCACGTCAACAATGGCGTCACGACAACGCGGTCGCCGACCTTGTACTCTTTCACTTGCGCGCCAACCGAAACAATCGCAC
>DYJA01000103.1 GCA_020723345.1 Candidatus Aquidulcis sp.
AAGGCGAGCGCTTTGCGATTCGCGAAGGTGGACGCACGGTCGGTTCGGGCGTCATTACGAAGGTGTTTGAATAATGGCAAAGAAAGAAAATCGTTTGGTCGTGACGCTCGAATGTACCGAGTGCAAACGCCGCAATTACACGACTGAGAAAAATAAAAAGAACGACAGTGCGCGCATCGAACTCAAAAAGTATTGTCCGTGGGATCGCAAGCACACGATGCACCGCGAGACCAAATAGTTCCGCGCGTTGGATGTGTTGCCATCGAGTCAAGGCACCGTCTTCTGGAGGTGTAAAGTGGACGGTGTCTTGCCTTGTTAGCGAGACCGTTGTGAGAGGGAATCGTGGTTAAAGAAGCCCCAAAAGAAAATCGGCTGTTCCAGTATTTCCGGGAAACGCGCGCGGAACTCCGCAAAGTCGTTTGGCCCACGCGCCAAGAAGCAACCAATTTGACGCTCATCGTCGTCGGCACAATCGCGGTGATGAGTATTTTCTTCGGCGCGATTGATTATTTGCTGACGACATTATTTCGATTCTTGATCGTTCGGTAAATTGGAAAACTCTGTGGACGACCAAATTTTGCAACCCGAAGAAAAGAATAACGCGGCAGAAATCGAAGAGACGCATACGCCAGCGTCAGAACCCGTAGCCGCCGAAACGCCGCTCGAAGCAGCGAATGAGACGAGCGACGAAACGCGCGCGCCTGAAACCGACGCGACCGTCGAGACCGAAGCCGCGCCCAAACCGGCGGAAGGTCCCAAGCGCGCGTGGTACGTCGTCCATTGCTATTCGGGGTACGAGAACAAAGTCAAAAAAGGGCTGGAGCAGCGCGTCAAATCCATGCCGCCCGAACAGAAAATGGAAGAGTTGATCTTTCGCGCGGTCGTGCCGACGGAAGAAGAACTCGATCTGCGCGAGGGTCAGCGCAAAGTGATTCAGCGCCGCGTCTTTCCCGGCTACATTCTCGTCGAAATGATCATGACCGAAGAGTCGTGGTACGTCGTCCGCAACACGCCCGGCGTCACCGGTTTTGTCAGTTCGGGCGACAAACCCACGCCGCTGCGCGAAGACGAAGTCAACAAAATCTTAAAGCGGATGGAAACCGAGCAGCCGAAGGTACGCGTCACGTATCGTCCCGGTCAAGTCGTTCACATTATCGATGGACCTTTTGCCGATTTTCGCGGCACGGTGGACGAAGTGAACATGGAAAAGGGCAAGGTGCGCGTGATGGTCTCGTTCTTCGGCCGCGAGACGCCGGTTGAATTGGACTTGCTACAAGTCGAGAAAGTATAGTCAATTGGTCAACCAGGCAATCAGTCAACCGGGCGACTGATTGACCGATTGCCTGATCGCCGGATTGACGGAATTTCGGAGGAATAGTGGGTAAGAAAGCCAAAGCCATCGTCAAATTGCAAATCTCAGCAGGCAAAGCGACGCCCGCGCCGCCGGTCGGTACGGCGCTGGGTCCGCATGGCATCAACATCATGCAATTTTGCAAAGAGTACAACGCCAAGACCGCGAGCATGGCGGGCATGGTTGTGCCTTGCGAGATCACGATTTATCAGGACCGCTCGTTCGCGTTCGTTTTGAAAACGCCGCCCGCGCCGGTGCTGTTGAAAAAAGCCGCGGGTGTGGAAAAAGCATCCGGCGTACCGAATCGCAACAAGGTCGGCAGCGTGACCAAGAAGCAGATTCGCGAAATTGCCGAAATGAAAATGAAAGACCTGAACGCGGTGGATTTGGATGGTGCGATGAACATGATCGCCGGCACCGCGCGCAGTATGGGAATTGAAGTTAAGGAATAGAGGTTGGAAGTTGGAAATTGGAAGTTGGATGCGCGTTTCCAACTTCTAACCTCCAACCTCTAACTTCCAAAACGTGGGAGCGCGACAACGCGCGCTAATTTACCACCAGGAGATAGAAATGAAAAAGCACGGAAAAAAGTACGCCGCCGCGGCGAAACTCGTCGACCGCAACAAAGCGTACACGCCGAAAGAGGCGGTGGATCTTCTTAAGAAGACCGTCTACAGTAAATTCAACGAGACAGTCGAATTGCACCTTAAAATGGGTGTGGATGTCAAGCAAGCCGATCAGATGGTGCGCGGCGTCACGCTGTTGCCGCACGGCACCGGCAAGACGGTTCGCATCGCGGTGTTCGCGGAAGGCGATGGCGATCGGATCGCGCGCGAAGCCGGCGCAGATGTGGTCGGCGGCGATGATCTGATCAAAGAAGTCGAAGGCGGACGCCTCGATTTCGACATTACGGTCGCGGTGCCGCAAATGATGGCGAAGGTCGGTCGCCTCGGCAAGATTCTGGGCACGCGCGGCTTGATGCCCAGCCCGAAAGCCGGCACGATCGTTCCGCCGGAACAATTGCCGCGTTTGATCAAAGAACTGCGAATGGGTCGCGTCGAATTTCGCACGGACAAGACGGCGAACATTCACACCATCGTCGGCAAGACGCAGTTCAGCGAAGAGCAGCTGTTCGAGAATTTGATGGCGCTGTTGGACGCGATTTCGCGCGCCAAGCCCGCCGCGGCGAAAGGACAGTACGTCAAAAAGATCGTCCTCGCCAGCACGATGGGACCGGGCATCCGGCTCGATTTGAACGAAGCGCTGAACGTCAAGCCCGCCGCGTAATTTGCAAAAAATCAAAAACTGAATACAATACCACTGCGCCGATGACCGCAGGTGCATCGCAAATCAGATGCTTAATTTCCTGCCGAGGCAAAGATAGTACACCCACCTTTCCGGATTGGGATGAGTCTTTGTGTCGCGTTCATTGGCACAGAGACTTTTTTTCATTCCAAAGATAGACGTTGGAAAGTAGAAATTGGAAAAACGCGCGCTGCGACAAGCGTATTTCCAATCTCCAATCTCCAATCTCTAATCTCCAATTCAAGGGAGGTGAATCCACTTGCCGGTAACGAAAGAACGCAAAGAGGAACTCGTCACACAATTGACCGAAGACCTCAAAAAAACCCAGGCACTCATCATTACCGATTACCGCGGCTTGCCGGTCGCGGAACTCGCGAAACTGCGCAATCAAATGCGCGGGATGAAGACCGGACTGCACGTCGCCAAGAACACGCTGATCGAACTCGCGCTCCAGCGCGCGGGGATGCCGGTGCCGGAAGACCTGCTCACCGGACCGACCGCGCTCGTGTTTTGCTACAGCGACATCGCCGGTCCCGCCAAAACGCTCAACGACTTCTTGAAAGACAAGGAGTTGAAAGTCAAAGGCGCGATCATGAGCGGCAGCGTGTTGCGCGGTGCCGAAGCCGCTGCACTCGCGAATTTGCCGTCGCGCGATCAACTCTTTAGCAGACTGCTGGGCACGATCAACGCGCCGGGCACCCAGGTCGCCGGAGTCGTGGCGTCGGGCATTCGCCAGGTGCTGTACTTGCTCAAAGCGCGCGCCGAGCAACTCGAAAAGCAAGGCGCGACCGCGTAAACGAAACACGCAACACGCACACTTGCCCTGGCGGGAACGCAAGTGCCAGGGTCACGTTTCGTGAACCGTGATACGTGATACGTGAAATCACTTCAAAAACAAATTTAAGGAGTAATAAAAAATGGCATCCGAAAAAATCGGAAAGATCGCGGAAGAGATTCAGGGCTTGTCCCTGCTCGAAGCGTCTGAACTTGTCAAACTGTTGGAAGAAAAACTCGGCGTGAGCGCCGCCGCCCCCGTCGCGGTAGCGGTTGCGGGCGCGCCGGCCGCCGGTGGCGCTGCGCCAGCCGCCGCGGAAGAAAAAACCGAGTTCGACATCATCCTGAAAGACGCCGGTTCGCAAAAGATCCCGGTGATCAAGGCGATCCGCGAAATCGTTTCCGGTCTCGGCTTGAAGGAAGCGAAAGACCTGGTCGAATCTGCGCCCACCGCCGTCAAGAAGGGTGCGACCAAGGAAGAAGCCGCCGAAGCCAAGAAGAAGTTGGAAGAAGTCGGCGCAACCGTCGAAATCAAGTAAGATCACGAAACCCGTTTTCTCTCAAGAGGAGAAAGCGGGTTTTGTGTTTGTTGACCTAATCCAAGCAGAAAACTTGCTTGGATAGAACAAGGTTTCCCGACTCTTCAAGTTTTTTTGCCAGCTCAAGGTCTTGGGGGACAATGGGTGTTCTGAATCTGCGAAGAGTCGGAATTTTACTTAGGTTTTTTATTTCATCTGCCGACAGTGACAAAGGAGAGAAGACACTGGGTTTTGTTGTATTAGATCTATTTGAGGTAGAAGGTAAAAGGGAAGAGGTAGAAGGTAAAAGTTTTGCTATCCTCTCCTGGACAGAACTAAAATTTGCCTGCCAGATAAAGACAGCAAGGTATGATATAAACAATACTATTAGTATAATAACCAATCCTTTATATTTGGACAGCATAATATAATGATTGACCAAACAGTATGAAAAGTCAAGACAGGTACCTATGGGTGTTTCTATCGGCAGCCGGCAATTGTTTTTTCCCGGGCCCTATAGGAATTAACTGTAATCGCGTCAGTATATAGAGCTTTAGAAAAATCTTTCATTTTATCAGCAATTGGAGTATTAACAGTCTTTAGCATCATTGGTAGATGTACATGTGTACTAAAATTTTCCACAACTGGACGGATATGATCTCTAAAAGGTATTTTGCATGATGAAGTCAAATCAACCGTCGTAGTTAGTTCAGCCATAGCTATTAAACTTTCCCTTACAATATTAAATACAACAACCGGATCAAAGTTTTGACTCATTAAAAAACCATCTGAAGTAATAGCATCATATGAGGGTACCATAATTAAACTTCTTGGACTTATCAAAAGAACTCCTGTCATTGGATCAAAACGAGCATTAATCCGCGCTGAATAGATCTCATCACTATCAAAGCGAAGAGTTCTTGTCGCCTCATAGTTGTCTGTTACAACGATTTCTTTTATATTTGATAACGCCCGTAAACCAGTAAATCGTGTAAGTGTCGGAAGGACATCGGAAAAATCCTCAGTTGATGTGTAGGGAGAGGTATATGATGCAGCGTACTTTACAAGCGCCTCTCTGATAAGCATTTCAACCGAAACATGTGCTCCACCCTTAAATGTTATGGGACCTTTTTCATTTGTCTTGCTGAAGTTATATACCATTTCGTAATATCTTGCAATTGTTTTTGTTGAACTATTATTTGTAATTTTTAACCGTGCTAACCATTTCTCCACGGCCTGCTGTTCCTCTCCCGGCTTATACGTTTCGAGATGTCCCGGACCGCGAAGCCATAGATTGCTTCCATCGTCCCACCACATCTGTGTGCCGTATTTCAGGGTGCAGGTGAGTTGGTTGGCAGTGAAATCCCACGAAGTTTCTTTGGCATCTTGCGGCACGCGCGCTTCAGATAACGCCGCGCCATCGGCAGACGGGAACCAGTAGCGGGTCTTGTCTGTTGTGGATTGCAGGATGCTCACCAATTTATATTCGGGACGAAAGGTTTGCCTAAAAGTGGTTTGATCCCAAAAGGACTTGGCTTGCACGTCGGTCAGTCCTTGCTTTTTCGCCAACTCCAAAACGTGCGCCTCTGA
Source organism: Candidatus Aquidulcis sp. (assembly GCA_020723345.1). Lineage (GTDB taxonomy): Bacteria > Chloroflexota > Anaerolineae > UBA4142 > UBA4142 > VGOB01. The sequence continues at coordinate 5,539 of DYJA01000103.1, forward strand.
CTTGGCGGTAGCTTCTTTCAACAGGTCGGGAGTTGCGGTTGGCGTGGACGTTGGCAACGGCGTGAGTGTTGGCGTTGCGGTGAGCGTTGGCGTGGGGATATAGGTCGCGGTGGATGTGTGCGTGGGCTGGGGCGTTGGCGTAGGCGCGGACGCGCATGCGGTTAGCAGAAACACCAAGAAAATCACAACGCCAATCGCCAATTTGGATTTGAGCATCTTTTTTCTCCCGCGCGTTCGTGCGCCTCATTTGAATTGTATCACGATACAGGGTGGGCGTCAATGTTTTGACTTTTGCTTTGTCTCATAGTAATATCGCATCCACAAGACCTGACAGGTTTCGAAAAACCTGTCAGGTCTGGAGACAACGATGCCCACTCCCATCAACTCCTCCCATTTCCCCCAATATATTTACGGCGTCCACGACACCGGCGGCCAAGTGCCGCTGCTCAAGTCGCAACGAATTGGCTGGGTGCTCGATTCGGTTGATCTGCGCGCGCAAGCCGGCACCGATTACACGCGCCTCGCGAGCGCGGGATTGGGCATGATCGTTCGACTGAACAATGGCTTCGACACGGCAGGCACGATTCCACCCTCCGAGCAGTACGACGCGTTTGCCGCGCAGTGCGCCGCGTACGTCGCCAATTCGCCCGGCGCGCGCGTCTGGATCATCGGCAACGAAATGAACAGCAGCGCGGAGCGCCCGCTCTTGCCCGATGGTTCGCGCGAAGCGATCACACCGGAATTGTACGCGCTCTGTTTTATCAAATGCCGCGACGCGATCAAAAATATTCCGGGTCACGCGGACGATCTCGTGATCCCCGGCGCGGTCGCGCCGTGCAATGCCGACACCGGCGATTGGGTGCGCTATCTCGTCGATCTCCTCGTCTTGCTCGATACCGAAGTGGATGGCATCGCGCTGCACTGTTACACGCACGATTTCAGCGTAACGCAGATCACGAGCGATGTCGTGATGGATCCGCCGTACGCGCATCATCATTGCGATTTCCGCGCGTATCGCGATTTTCTGAACGCGCTCCCCGCGCCATTTCGATCCCTGCCGGTTTTTATCACCGAAGCCGCGCCATTCGAGGGTTGGGAAAATTCCAACATCGGTTGGATTCAATCCGCGTACAAAGAAATCGACGAATGGAATGTTGATCCGACGCATCAAGCGATCCAAGCGTTGATCTTGTTTCGCTGGCAAGCCGCGTCCGATTATCCCGAATGGGGCATCCAAGATAAACTCGCGCTGCACGACGATTTCGCCGCCGCGCTCGACGCGGGTTATCGCGCGCGCTGGACGCCGCCGGAACCCAAACGCGTCGAACCGGAACCGGCGCCGGTGATCGAATCGCCAAAAATCGAAACGCCGGTTGTCGTTCCGCCGCCCGCGCCGCCGCAATGGGCAGCGCAATTCCTCGCGCACGATACGCCGGTCGCGCTCGTCGTCGGGCAAACAGTCACGGTGAACTTGCGCGCGAAAAATATCGGCGCGCGCGCGTGGCAGACGAGCGGCGCGAACGCGGTGCATCTGGGTTATCGCTGGTTCAACGCGCACGGCGCGCCGCAACTCGATCTGGAAGACCGGCGCACCGCGCTGCCGAACGCGGTCGCGGCGAATGAAGAAATCGCGCTGGGCGCGTGGCTCATCGCGCCGAGAACTCCGGGAACGTACACCTTGCGCTGGGATTTCGCGACTGGAAACACGTGGTTCGCCGCCGCCGATAACGCCGCGCTCGCGGCGCCAGTTTTCGTGACGAGCGTGCCACGCGATATTACCGGCTGGCGTGTCGAATCGTCCGAGAATCCAACCCAGGTCGCGCGCGCGCTCGACGGCGATCCGCTTTCGTTTTGGACGAGCGGCGCGCCGCAAAAACCCGGACAATGGTTTCGACTCAACCTGGGCACGCCGCGCTGGGTCGATGGAATTCAGTTCCTCAGCCCCGGTCGAAATTTCCCGGCGGGCTATCTTTTGCGCGTTTCGGCGGACGGAAAAATGTGGACGGAAATCGCGCGCGTTTCCTCCGGCAACACGTACGACGTGATGATCACCTGCGCGCCGATGCAAATTCAGTACGCGCAGATCAATCTGCTCGCGGCATCGCCGGCGCAAGCGCCCTGGATGATTTCCGAAATCTTGGCTCATCCCGCGACCGCGTGGTCAGCCAACGCAAGTCACAACGCGCGCGCGGCAGGTCGCGCAATCGACAATCGCGCGGAGACGGCGTGGGCAAGCGGCGCGGCGCAAACGCCGAGCATGTGGTTTCAACTCGACCTGGGTCGCGCGGAAATGGTGAGCGGTCTAGCGCTGATCGCCCCGGCAAATGAAAATCCGGTTGGCTTTCGGATTACGACGTGGAATGCAAGCGCGAATCGCTGGCAGGTCGTCTGCGAGCGGACGAATAACGCCGCGCCGGTCGATGTGTCTTTTACCGCGACGCAAACCCAGTTCATCAACATTCAATTGACGCGGGCGAGTAAATCGGTGTGGGCAATCCAACATGCGCGCGTCGCGCGCGAAATGGAGACGTGGCTGGGACCAAATGTATGAATGACAAAATCCGAACCGCGCTCATCGGCGTGGGCAAAGTGGGACATCTGCACGCGCAAGCGCTCGGCGCGCTTGCCGAAGCGGAATTCGTCGCGGTGTACGGTCGCAACGCGGAACGCGCTGCCGCGTTCGCGCGCCAGTACCACGTCAAGCCGTACACCGACATCGCGACGATGATTCGCGACGCGCGCGTGCAGGCGGTCATCATCGGCACGCCGCATCCCGCGCACGCCGCGCCCGCGCTGCAAGCCGCGCAAGCCGGCGCGCACATCCTCATCGAAAAGCCGCTCGCCTCCAGTTTGAAAGATTGCGACGCGATGATCGCCGCCGCGCAAAACGCGCACGTCAAACTCGGCGTGATCAGCCAACGTCGCTGGTACACGTCCGTCCAACGTGTGCGCGCCGCGATTGACGCGGGCAAAATCGGCAAGCCGATCCTGGGAATGATGATGCTGCTCGGCTGGCGCGATCAGGCGTACTATCGCGCCGATCCGTGGCGCGGCAAATGGATCGAAGAAGGCGGCGGCGTGTTGGTGAATCAAGCGCCGCATCAACTCGATCTGTTGCAGTGGTTTATGGGACCGGTTGCCGAGGTGTTCGCGTACTGGGACAATCTCAATCATCCGTACATCGAGGTCGAGGACACGGCGGTCGCGACGATTCGTTTCCAGAACGGCGCGCTCGGTTCGATTGTCGTCAGCAATTCGCAAAAGCCGGGACTGTACGGCAAAGTACACATTCACGGCGCGAACGGCGCGTCGGTCGGCGTGCAGACCGACGGCGGCGCGATGTTTATCGCGGGAATGGCGCCCGTGCTCGAGCCGCCGATCAACGATCTCTGGACGGTGCCCGGCGAAGAAGCGTTACTCGCGCAATGGCAAGCCGAGGATCGCGCGATGTTCGAGCGCGTGGACACGACGACGTACTATCACCAATTGCAGATTCAAGATTTTCTGCGCGCGATTTTGGAAGACCGCGAACCCGCGATCACCGGCGTCGAAGGACGCAAGACGGTCGAATTGTTCACCGCGATTTATCGTTCGCAGCGCGACCGGCATCCGGTGCAATTTCCGCTGGACGCGGAAAATGGATCGGAAGGATTTGATGGAAGATTGGCATAAACCCTGCGAAGGTTGAATTAAAGTCGTGAGCCGGTTAAAAGCCAACCTTCGCAAGGTTTGGAAGAGACGCACAATGGCAGAGTATTCTAAAAAGATCAAACGCTTGCTGCGCGAGTGCGTGACACAAGCGTACGAAAAAGAGTTGCATCGAGAAATGACGAAACTCGACGCCAGTTTCGCGGCGTGGCGCAGCGGCAGCGTCAGCAGCGGCGAACTGAGCCATCGCATCCACGAGTACGCGATCGGTCCTGCGCGCAAACTCTTCAAGCGCTACAACGAGGGCGAGGACGATTTGAATGTCGCGTACGCCATCGTCACCGGCATACTCGACCGCGACAAAATTCCCGCCGAACTTTTGACCGCGCTCGCGCGACCGATCGATTGCTATCAGCAGATGAAAGACCAACACGAATTGCGCGAGCCGGGCACATGAAAAGACCCGACAGGTTTCCGGAAACCTGTCGGGTCTCATCATGCTAATCCGCGTTTGTCCGCGTTTGTCCGCGTCCTATTGCATCCGCGCCACCCGCTCAATCCCCGCGAGCAGCGCGTCCTCCTCACTCGCCAACACCGTGCGCGGATCGAGCACGACGCGATTTTCTTCGATGCGCGCGATGATCGGCGGCGCGTTGTCGCGTAGACGTTTTGCGAACGCGTCTGGCGATGCAACCGCAAGCGCGACTGCGCGCGTGGGCAGCGTTTCGCCCGGCAGCGATCCGCCGCCGACCGTTGACTCCGCGTCGATCACCGCCGCGTCCAGTTTCGCGGCGCGCAATCGCTCCGCCCATTTTGTCGCGCGCGCGTCCAGCGCGTCGCGCGTTGCCGCGATCATCGTCCAAATCGGAATCTTTTTCGCCGCCTCGTTTTTCAGGTAATGCAAAAGCGTCGCCTGCAAACCGGCGTACGTCACCTTGTCGACGCGGAGCGCGCGCGTCAACGGATGCTTCTTCAGCGCGTCAATCGTTTCTTTTTTGCCGACGATGATCCCGGCTTGCGGTCCGCCGAGCAATTTGTCGCCACTGAACGAAACAACGTCCGCACCCGCCGCGAGCGATTCCTGCGGCATCGGTTCGTGCGCGAGTCCGTACGCGCTCGTGTCGAGCAGCGCGCCGCTGCCGAGATCGTCCACGCACAGCAAATTCTTTTCGCGCGCGAGCGCGGCAAGTTCTTCGAGCGTTGGCTGGTGGATGAAACCGATCATCCGAAAATTCGACGAGTGGACGCGCATCAAAAGCGCGGTCTGCTCGGTGATCGCGCGTGCGTAATCCGCGATGTACGTCCGGTTCGTCGTGCCAACCTCGACGAGCGTCGCGCCGGACTGTTGCATCACTTCGGGAATGCGAAAACCGCCGCCGATTTCGACGAGTTGGCCGCGCGAGATGATGACTTGTTTGCCGCGCGCGCACGCGGCGAGGATCAGCATCACCGCCGCCGCGTTGTTGTTGACGACAAGCGCGGCGGGCGCGCCGGTCAAACGCGTGATGAGCGATTCGGCATGGACGTGCCGCGACCCGCGTTCGCCTGCCGCGAGATCGTACTCCAGGTTCGTGTACCCTCTTGCGGCATTTTGCATCGCGGCAATCGTTTCTTCGGAGAGCGGCGCGCGACCCAGGTTCGTGTGGATGATGACGCCGGTCGCGTTGATCACCGGCGCGAGCGACGGCTGCACCGCGCGTTCGACGCGCGCGCGAATGTCGTCGACGATCAGCGCGGGCATTGGCGCGTCGCCGCCGGACAAAATCAGTTGCCGCGCGGCGTCGAGCGACGCGCGGCACGCTTCGACGACGAGCGCGTGGCTGTAGCGTTGCGCGAACGCGCGGATCGTGTGATCCTGCAACAGCGCATCGACGGATGGAAGTTGGCGGAGTTGGTCTTGGGTTGTCATCGCCGGTATTGTAATGCAAAAATGCCAAAGATGCCAAACTTGGGTTTATACATTTCGAGCATTCAGAGTAAAATGGTGATTGAAAACATCACTATCGGAGAATGCAATGACCGCACAATCTTCGCATCTGACGCGCGGCTACACGATTGCCTTGCTCAGCGCAGCGATCTTGTCGACGACCGCGATTTTTATTCGCTACCTCACGCAAACGTACAACGTGCTTCCGCTGGTTCTCGCTTTTTGGCGCGATGGTTTTGTCGTCGTCACGTTGTTGCCCATCCTGGGATTATTTCGTCCGATCTTGCTGCGCGTCAATCGCGATCACCTGCTTTATCTGTGCGCGTACGGGCTTGCGCTCGCGCTGTTCAATTCTTTGTGGACGCTTTCCGTTGCCTTGAATGGCGCCGCCGCCGCGACGGTTTTGGTTTATTGCTCGACGGCGTTCACCGCGATCCTGGGTTGGTGGTTTCTCAAAGAACGCTTGGACTGGGCGAAGTTGTTGGCGATCTGTTTTTGTCTGAGTGGCTGCATTCTCGTCGCGGAGGCGGTCGATGCGACCATCTGGCGCGTTAACCTGGTAGGAATCTTGACCGGGATTTTTTCGGGCTTGGGTTACGCGCTCTACAGTTTGATGGGACGTTCGGCAGCGCAGCGCGGTTTGAATCCCTGGACGACTCTGCTCTACACTTTTGGCTTTGCCACCATTTTTCTGTTGGGCTTGAATCTGCTGCCGGAAAATTTTTTGCCGGGCGCAGCGAAACAACCCTCGGATTTGTTCGGTTTGCGCGATGCGCTGATCGGCTGGGCGATCTTGTTTATCTTGGCGGCGGGTCCGACCGTCGCGGGCTTTGGTCTTTACAACGTCAGTTTGAGTTTGTTGCCCGCGAGCGTCGTCAATCTGATCGTGACATTGGAGCCGGTCTTCACGGCGGCGATAGCGTACCTTTTGCTCGGCGAGCGTCTGAGCGAAATGCAAATCGGCGGCAGCGCGCTGATCCTGGCTGGCGTGATCCTCCTCCGCGTCTACGAGGGCTGGTTGGTCGCGACAAATAATCGGCGAACCCAATCGCCAATCTCCAAGCTCTAATCTCTGGCATCTTGCCGCGCGATAAACGCGTCCAACTCCGACGCGTCAAACGCGCGACCGTGCGCGGTGTAGCAAACGCGCGGCTTGAGCGCGTGAATTTTCCGCGCGCTCTCCCGCGCGCTTGCCGCGTCCTCCCAGAACAGCGGAAACGCGACGTGAACGAGATTCAAAATCGCGTCGCCGACGAACAACGCGCCGTCGTCGCACAAGATGCTGATCGATCCGGCGGTATGTCCCGGCGTGTGCGCGACGCGCGCGTTAAAGCCAAATTCGCGCAACGATTGATCGTCGTCGAGCAAGACGTCCGGCACGAAGGTTTCCAGCGGCATCACCCAGCCGAACGCGCGCGTTAGCGCGCCAAGGGCTTCAGTCGCCGCGCTGCGCCCCGGCGGAATTTTCAAACTCGGCGTTTCGACCAAGCGCGCGTCACCGCGATGAATGGCAATCGGCGCGCCGGTCAACTTTTTCAGCGCGACCGCGCTGCCGGCGTGATCGATGTGTCCGTGCGTGATCAGAATCAAGCGCACGTCTTGCGGCGCGTGTCCGCGCGCGCGAATCGCGTTGACGATGCGCGATGCCTGTCGCGGCATCCCCGCGTCGACAACCACCACGCCGCGCGAATTTTCGACGATGAATGTATTTGCCACGCCAGTAAAAAGTGTGTGAACTTGCACAAGCCCCTGTTGGACAAATTTTTAAATTTGTCCTACTTTGCCACCGCGATCACATTGATCCACTTGACGTGCGTTCGCGCTGTGTCATCGCCAACCCAGGATTCCCGAATATCAAATCCTGCCGCGCGAACAAGCGCGGCGATTTCGTCTGGTTGATAGTAGGTGAACAGACGCGCGCCGCGCAATTCGTCCCAGCGTTCGCCTTCGCCTTGCTGCACGCCGACGTACAGCGGACGCGTCGCGCGCAAAATGCGTCGCGTTTCGGCGAGCGCGTGCGGCGCGTCTGCGCGCGGCAGATGCAGCAGCGACGCGCACAACCACACGCCGTCGAACGACGCCGACGCGCACGGCAGCGCGCGCATATCGCCGCACGCCAGCGCGCCGCCGACGCGTGCGCGCGCCTCGCGCAACATGCCCAGCGACAAATCCGCGCCGATGACGCGCGCGCCGCGGGCGCGCAACAATTCGATGTCGCGTCCCGGTCCGCAACCTAGATCGAGCACCCGCGCTGCTGGAATCAAATAGCGCGCGAAAGAATCTAACGCGCGCTCTAGTCGAATGTTCCAGGTTCTCTCCGCGTAATCCGCGGCGATGGCGTCGTACGTTTGAATCGTCGGATTCATACTAGCCACTGAGTGGAGAATGTAAGGGCGAAGCATTTTTTCGTCCTGAGCGGAGTGAAACAAAGTCGAAGGATCAGAAAAATGCTTCGCCCTTACTATAGCGTGTTGAGGAACGCGATAAAATCGATCAGCGTCTTGTTCACTTCGTCCGGTTGCTCGATCATTACCGAATGTCCCGCGTGATCGATCAACACGAGATACGCGTGCGGAAGATTGGTCGCGAGATAGACCGAGTACTTGGTCGGCGTCAGCCGGTCTTCGCGTCCGCAGACGACCAACGCGGGCGCGCGAATTTCCGCCAAGCGCGTCATCGCGTCGAATTGATTGCACGCCGAAAAATCGCCGTGTGTGACGGCAGCGGGACACGCGCGAAATTCGTCTTCGGCGCGCTTGCGAAATTCGGGATCCAAATCCGGCGCGTACGAATATTCGACGACGAGTCCGGCGATGTTTTCGAAATCGTTCAGCACGCCGTCGAGAATCGCGGGTAGGACGCGCAAGCGCGCGCCGGTGCCGACCAAGCTCAAGCCCGCGACGCGATCGGGATGCGACAGCGCGAGCGTTTGCGCGATCGCGCCGCCCATCGAATGTCCGACGATCACCGCGCGTTCGAACCCGAGCGCGTCGAGCAAGCCCAGCACGACATCGCGGTACGCGTCGACCGAAGTACGACCGGGCGGATCGGAGCGCCCGTGCCCGGGCAAATCGAGCGCGACCGCGCGCGCAACTTCGCCGAGCGCGCGCACCTGCAATCCCCACACCAAATGACTCGCGCCTGCGCCGTGCACAAACACGATGGGTGTACCTTGCTTGCCATGTTCGATGTAGTAAATATTTTGACCGGCGATTTGCGCCAAAGGCATCGACGCCTCCTCGACTCCAATTCTACGTGCGCCGAGAGTATAACACCGCCTCCCAGTCGGGTCAAACCGCGCGCCGATTTGACAAAAGAACCGATGTTCTGTATGATAGAACCGATGTTCCGCTTGGCAGATGCGCCGAGTTCTCTCGGAAACGCGGTGTGAAAATCTGGGAAAACTGAATGAAGACGAGGC
>DYJA01000018.1 GCA_020723345.1 Candidatus Aquidulcis sp.
TTTTCTGCTGGAAGGCAAGTCGACTGGGGTCAACCCCACTCAAAACCAAAGAACCATCGAAAAGAAATGTCCGGCGGTCTGGAAGCAAATCCAAGCGCCTGTCAAGAGCGCAGGCAACATCGAGATTCCCGGCATCGCGACTATGTACAGCGCGGACGCCAAACTCAAACATCCCGCCGCCGGCAAGGTCTCCGCCGCCGGCGTGGCAGTGTGGTTCTTCCCACCCACCGACAAGTTCTTGGTTGAACTCGCGTTCACCGGCTCGGTCAAAGAGCGCGCGGACGTGGACAAAATGTACGCCGAATTGCAGGCGACGCTGAAAGGCGCAGGATTATTGAAAGCGGATCAATCGTCCAAGACACAACAATACTTTGCCGCGTACTTTGGCGCAAAGAAATAAGTGCGTCGAAAATCTCTCCATCGCCTGATCGAAAACAACTTGCGAGTCTTGCTCGCAAGTTGTTTTTTCTATCTGCACGCTTCTCCGAGCGTTGCGCTATGCGCGGTAAAGAAACTCAAGAACGCCTCCGCCGCTTTGGACAAGCGCCGGTCTTTGCGCCAGACGAGATACAGTTGGCGTTGCAGTGGTGTCTTGGCAATTCGCAAAGCGTTGAGCCGTCCGGTCTCGATCTCCTGCTGGATCGCGAACCGGGACATGATCGAAATGCCCAGATTCGCCTCCACCGCTTTTTTGATCATCTCGATATTTTCCATTTCCATCACGACGTTCAGCCGGACGCCCGCCGCGGCGAATTGTCGCTCGATGGCTTGGCGCGTCGCCGATTCTTTGTGCGAGGCGATGAATGGCTGCGTTGCCAGGTCCGCTGCCGGGATCGCTTTCAACTTGGACCACGGATGGTTCTTGGACATGATGACGAGAAATTCGTCATTCAAGAAAGGTGTAGTGGCAATGTGCGGGTGTTTGATCGGATTGCCTTCGCCGATAAAGCCCAGTTCGATGTTGTTGGCGACGAGTTGTTCGACAATCTTGGGCGCGTGCTCAACCTGGAGATTGATTTCGATCTCCGGGTGCTTGAGTTTGAACTGTCCGAGAATTCTAGGCAGCACGTAAATCCCCACGATCAGACTCGCACCCAGATTCACCTTGCCGCGCCGTAATCCTTGCAACGCGTCGAATGATTGTCGCATCGCCTCCACCACGCGCAAAATCTCGTTTGCCGCTGCCAGCAGAATTTCTCCGGCTTGAGTCAATCCAATTCCCTTGGTCGTGCGATGGAATAGGACGACGCGGTATTCTTTTTCCAGTAGAGCAATCTGAGTGCTGACGGCGGGTTGCGTGAGATTGAGCGCATCCGCCGCGCGCGAAAAACTTTTCACCCGCGCGACCGTAACAAAAGTGCGTAGTTGATCGAACGTCACAAAATCCTCCGATCTGTGGTTATAAATTTCAACTTATGATGATTGCAGAAAAGATTGATAACTATTATAGCCATTTCGTAGTATAATACAAGCGAAAATTTTACGATGGAGGTTCAACGATGAACGACAAAAGGTTTTCGCTTGCGCTCCTGCTTGCCTTATTCACCCTCAGTATCCTCGTCGCGTGCGCGACGCCCCCCGCGGCTGCCCCAAGCCCCGCGGCGCCCGCGGAAGCGAAAGGCAAAATCGCGATCTACACTTCCGTGCCCCAACCCATCGCCGACAAAATCCAAGCCGATTTTCAAGCCAAGTTCCCCGGCGTCACGCTCGACATCTTTCGCGGCGGCACGAGCGAAGTCGTCGCGAAAATTATGACGGAGAAAGCCGGAGGCGAAATCATCGCCGATCTGGTGTGGGTCGCCGAGCCATCGACCTACGAGGATTTCAAGGCGCAAGACTTGCTGCTCAAGTACACGCCCGCCGAAGCGTCCGCGTTGACCGACGAGATGAAAGACAAGGACGGCTATTATTACGCCGGTCGTCTGATCAACATGGTCATCGCGTACAATTCAGCAACCGATCCCAAGCCAAAGAGCTGGAAGGATTTGCTCAATCCGGCGTACAAAGGCAAGATCGGTTTTCCATCGCCGTTGAATTCCGGCGCGGCGGAAGGCGCGGTTAAGACGTTCGCGGATCTTTCCAATTTCGGCTGGAAGTACTTTGACGATTTGAAAGCGAACGGCGCGAAGCAAGTCGCAAACAATTCCACGTTGCGCGATCAGATCGCGTCCGGCGAATTCAAAGTCGGCGTGCTGCTCGATTACATGGTGCGCGAAGTCAAGCCCAAAGGCGCGACCATCGAGTATGTCTGGCCCGACGAAGGCGCGGTCTTCATTCCCAGCCCGATCGCGATTCTCAAGACGACGAAGAATCCCGTCACCGCCAAAGCGTTCCTCGATTTCGTCCTCTCCAAGCCCGGACAAGAAACGATGGTCAAACTCGGTTTCTTCATTCCGATCCGCGCGGATGTCACGCCGCCGGAAGGCGCGCCCTCGCTCGACAAGATCAAGCGCTTGCCGACCGATTGGAAAGCGGTCACGCGTGATCGCCAAGCGACCAAGGACAAGTGGACGGAAATCTTTGGCAAGTAACAACTTGCGAATGTAGGGGCGTTGCCGCCGGTTCCGCGCCGGAGGCAACGTCTCGGCGTTAGATCAAGAGACACGATGAAACGATTGCGCCTCAATAGTGGTCAGGCGACTTTGGCGTTCGCCGTTTTGGTATTGACGATTCTGGTAGTCTATCCGCTCGCGCAACTCGTTTACCAGAGTATTCAGTACAATCAACAGTGGTCGCTCCAAAGTTATCTCGCCGCAATGACGAGCGAAAGCAATCTGCTCGCGTTGCGGCACAGTCTCGAAGTTTCCCTCGCGGCGATGCTGGGTTCGACTGTCTTGGGGACGTTTCTCGCGTGGCTGATCGCGCGGACGGATCTGCCGGGGCGCAACTTTTTCCGCACTGCGTTCGTTTTGCCGTTTCTAATTCCGCCGTTCATCGGCGCGCTCGCGTGGTTGCAGATTCTCGGACCCGTCGGTTATCTCAACAAATTCCTTATGACGCTCACCGGCGCGAGCGAACCATTCTGGAATATTTACGGTCCCGCCGGAATCGTCCTCGTGATGATGCTGCACGAATACCCGACGGTGTTCATCAGCGTGCTGGGCGGACTGGAGCGGATGAATCCCGAACTCGAAGAAGCCGCGCAGATTTCTGGGGGGCGGATCTTTCGCGTGATGCGCGATGTTACGCTCCCGTTGATGATGCCGACGATTGCGGCGGGCGCGCTGCTCGTCTTTATCACCGATATTGCGAATTTTGGCGTGCCCGCGATTCTAGGATTTTCCGAAAACTATTACGTGCTGACGACGCAAATTTACAACGTCATCACGCGCAGCACTCAACCCAACAGTCTGAACATCGCGGCGGCGATGTCCATTCTGCTCGCGCTCGTTTCGGGCTTGGGCATTTTTCTCCAGCGCTTTTATCTGAGCAACAAAGAATTCGCGGTCATCTCCGGCAAAAGTATGCAGCCGAATGTCGTCAAACTGGGCGCGCATCGGTACTGGCTGTTCGCGCTCGCGCTGACGCTGTTCGTGATCGCCACCGTCGCGCCGCTGGTCGCGATTTTGCTGACCGCGCTCGTGCGCGCGTACGGTTTGCCGCCGCTCCCCGAAAACTTGACGCTCCAAAATTTCTACGATGTACTGATGCTCAATCAATCCTCGCGGCGCGGCATCGTCAACAGTCTCGGTCTCGCCGTGACCGCGGCGACGATCATCAGTCTGCTCAGCGCGTTCATCGCGTACATCATCGTCAAGACGAAAATGCGCGGGCGCGCGCTGCTCGATTTCATTTCGAACGCGCCGTACACCTTGCCCGGCACCGTCGTCGCGCTCGCGATGATCCTCGCCTGGCTCAAGCCGCTGCCGCTGATTGATTTTCGTCTGTACAACACGATTTGGATTTTGCTCGTCGCGTACGTCGCGCGCTATCTCGCGTTCGGCGTGCGGACGGCGGCGGGGTCGCTCGCGCAAGTTCATTCGTCGCTGGAAGAAGCCGCGCGCATTTCGGGCGCAGGATGGCTGCAATCGTTTCGCGACATCGTCATTCCACTGATCCGCCCCGGTCTTTTCGCCGGATGGTTTCTTGTTTTCATTCCTTGTCTGCGCGAACTGACGATCTCCGCGCTTTTGTGGTCGACGCGCAATGAAACAATTGGAGTCGTCGTGTTCAATCTGCAACAATCGGGCAACACGTCCGCGTCTGCCGCTCTCGCGGTGATTATGATTGCCGTGCTTTTGATCGCGAACCTGATCACGCGGCGATTGACCGGCGGCAAGCTGGGATATTAATGGAGTTTGTCCCGTGGCAACTGTAACTCTCGAACAAATCAGCAAAGCATTTGGCGCGACGTTCGCGGTGAAAGATTTTTCCGCGACGATTGCGGACGGCGAGTTCGTCACGTTTCTCGGTCCGTCCGGTTGCGGCAAGACAACCTGCCTGCGAATGGTTGCCGGGTTCATCGATCCGACGCGCGGACGCGTGTCGATCGGCGCGCGTGTCGTGTCCGATCCGGAACGAAAAATTGCGGTGCCGCCGGAAGAGCGCGGCGTCGGAATGGTTTTTCAATCGTACGCGGTGTGGCCCCACATGACGGTCTTTGCGAACGTGGCGTATCCACTCAAGATCAAATCGGTATCGAAAGAGGAACAGCGTCAACGCGTCGGGCGCGCGCTCGAACTGATGAAAATGTCCGATCTCGCGGATCGTTTTCCGCACCAACTCTCCGGCGGTCAGCAGCAGCGCGTCGCGTTGGCGCGCGCGCTGGTGATGAATCCACAAGTCTTGCTGCTCGACGAACCGCTCTCCAATCTCGACGCCAAGTTGCGCGAAGAGATGCGGCTTGAATTGAAGCAACTGCAAAAGCAAACCGGCGTCACGATCATTTTCGTCACGCACGATCAGATGGAAGCGATGGTGATGGCGGATCGCATCGTCGTGATGAACGCCGGAATCATTCAGCAGATCGGCGCGCCGCGCGAGATTTATCTCAAGCCCGCGAATCGTTTCGTCGGCGAGTTTATCGGCGTCGCGAATTTCCTGAGTGGGCGACGACGCGGCGATGGTTTTGCGCTGGCAGCGTCGCCGCAGATCGTTCTGCCGTTTCAGCCGCCTGCCGCGCTGACGAGCGATGCGTTGGTGATGATGGTGCGTCCGCAAGACATCGCCTTGCATCCCAGTCAAGGACAACTTGCCGCGCAGGTCGCGCAAAAAATGTTTGTTGGCGATGCGACCGAGTATTTTGTGAGTGTCGGCGGCGAGACGTTGCGTGTGCGTGGCGCGCCGCGCGAAGATTACGCCGTCGGCGCGACGGTACACTTGACGATCAGCGCGGGACAATTTTTTCAGTGAGTCGAAACGATGCGATTCGGTTCTTCAACGATGTTCTTGCGCGAAAAACCGGTGACCGCCGCGCTCGATTTGATCGCGCGTTCCGGCTTTGTCGCCGCCGAGGTGTGGATCGAACATTTGTGGCGCAGCGAAGAGACGCCGGAGTTAATCAAGCAGCGCGCGCGCGATCTAGGCTTGACGCTGACCGTGCACGCGACGAGTTACGATGTCAATATCTGCTCGACGAATCCGGGTATCCGCCGCGAATCCATGCGGCAAATGGAAGAATCGTTGGAGATTGCCGTGCGGCTGGGAGCGCAGGTTGTCGCAATGCATCCGGGTTTTCTCTCGTCCAGTCGCGCGTCGCTTGAAACTGCCTGGGAATTTTTGCTTGAGGCAGTTGCCGCGCTGGACGCCAACGCGGCGCGCGCTGGTTTGCGGTTGGGCGTCGAAGCGATGGAGAGACGCGCGAAAGAATTTTTCGTCTTGCCATCGGATCTGCGGCGATTGTTCCAACGCGCATGGTGCAGCACCGGGCTGACGATTGATCTCGCGCACGCGCAAACGGTGATGAATCCGCGCGATTATCTCGCGCAGATTCCCGCCGCCAAGATCATTCACGCGCATTGCAGCGATAACGCGCTCAAGCAAACCCATTTGCCGCTTGGACGCGGCGCGCTTGATCTGCCCGCCGCGCTGACGGCGCTCGGCAAAAACTACGATGGCATTGTGATCATCGAGGGCTATGTGCCGGGGCAGGGCGAGAGCATTGTGCCTGCGAACGCCGAGTATTTACGTACGATTGGAATGATGAGGTGAAAAAACAGACCTGGAAGGTTTCTGCAAACTTTCCAGGTCTCTTCATTTAAGGGTCTTTGTCATTGCGAGCGGAGCGAAGCAACCTCCGATTCGTGGAATGGAGATTGCTTCGTCGCATCGTTCGACGACGCTCCGCTCATGCTGCTCCTCACAACGACATCATGAAGATCATTTCCCGTGAACGATCTCCGCAATCGCGCGCGTGATCTTTGCCGGATCGGGATGCTGCCACACATTGCGTCCCAGCGCGACGCCCGCCGCGCCTGCACGGATCGCGTCTTGCGCTTGTCCCAGGATCTCGGTTTCCGCTTTCGAATCGCCGCCGAGCATCAAAACCGGTACGAAACAACTCGCGGTGAGAGATTGGAAACTCTCCGGCGTGCCGGTGTACGCGATCTTGATAAAGTCCGCGCCCATCTCCGCGCCGATGCGCGCGGCGGTCAGCAAATTTTCCGCCGACGCGTTCTCGCCTGCCGCGCCCATCAGCATCATCTCCGCGAGCAGCGGCACGCGCCATTCCAGACATTCGCGCGCGACGGCGGCGAGCGACGCGAGACTCGCTTGTTCCTCCGCGCCGCCGATGAAACCCATCGCGACCACCGCGTCCGCGCCAAGCCGCACCGCGTCGGCGACAGAAAACAACTGGCTCATCGCGCCCCAGTTTCCGCCGAGCCGCGTCGTGCCTCCGTCGACGCGCAGAATCAGTCCCGCGCGTCTGAACGCGCCGCCGTAGGCGGACGCGATTCCGGGGGATGTGAGAATCGCGTCCGCGCCCGCGGCAACAACTTGCGCGATCAGATTTCCGGGGTCGCGCAAGTTGCCAAGCGGACTCGCGCCGAACAAGCCGTGATCCATCGCGATCACAACCGTGCGATTGTCCGCGCCGAAGATACGATGCCAGCGCAGCGATTTGATATTGTTCATTGATTGTTCCGATGAATTGCGTATGGCGAATCGCGTATGGCAAAACACTCCAAGCCATCTGCCATTTGCCATACGCTGTTTGCTACTGCCCCGCCAAGTTTTTGTTGATCACCGTCGCCGCTGCGTCCAACGCATCTTTCGGACTCGCGGTGCCGAGTTCAACTTTTTCGACGGCTTTGCGGAGTTGCTCGTCGCTGTTGCCGAGTTCGCTGAACAGTGGAATCGCGCTGGAGTACTTGGTCGCATCCACGAGCGCCTGCGCGTTCGGCGATGTCTTGATGTAATCTTTGAGCGCGGCGTTATCGGTCACGGATTTGCGGAGCGGCAAGTAGCCGGTCTGGATGAACAAGTCGACCGTGTTCTCGGCGTTTGTCATCCATTGCGTAAATTCCCACGCGGCTTTTTGTTTTTCCGGCGTGCTCTTGAAGATCAGGATGCTCGCGCCGCCGAGCGGTTCGGAGCAACTCTTCTTGCACGGCAGCGGCGCGACGCCGACTTTGAACTTGGCTTCCGATTGAATCGAGCCGAGCGACGCGGACGAGCGCATGATCATGCCGAGTCTGCCAGCCGTGAAATCGGCGCCCGCTTGTCCATGTTGATTCGACGGCATGACTTTGTGTTTGTTTACGAGGTCGCCCCAGAATTGCAGCGCTTCGATTCCTTCCGCGCTGTTGTAGACAACCTTCTTGCCGTCGTCGCTCAGAATCTTGCCGCCGTTCTGCATGATCATCGCGCTGAGATACCAGTGCGTGTCGGTGTGGGTGTTGAAACCCCACTGTCCCGGTTTGGTCAGCGCTTTCGCGGTGGTGACGAGTTCGTCCCAGTTCGTCGGCGGTTTGTTCGGATCGAGTCCGGCGGCGGTGAACAGATCTTTGTTGTAGTACAGCACCGGCACGCTGTTGTTGAACGGCATCGAGATGATCTTGTTGCCGAATTTGTTGTAATCCCAGAACCCAGGATGAATGTCGTCGAGGTCTTGCTTGCCGACCAAATCGGCAATTGGCACGACTACACCCGAGTCTGCCATCGTGGGCGCGCCGCCCATCTGCGCGACATCGGGCAGCGTCTTCGCCGTCGCTGCTGCCAGGAGTTTTTGCGCGATGTCCGCGTAACTGCCCTGGAAGATCACGTCCACCTGGATGTTCGGGTTCGTGTCGTTGAACTTTTTCACCATCGCCTCGAACACCTTGCCCGTGTTGCCGCTCAGCGCGTACCACAAAGTGAGTTTCACTTTCGCGGCAGGCGGCGCGGTCGTCGGCGCGACAGTTGGCGCAGGCGCAGTCGTCGGTTTGGGCGCGTCAGTCGGCTTTGCCACGGGTACGTCAGTCGGTTTCGGCGCGGCGGTCGGTGGCGCGGCAGTCGGCGCGGGTGTCGGCGCAGGCGCGCACGCCAGCGCGATCGCGCCGAGCATGACGAGTGTGAACAGTACGAGTTTTTTCATTTCTCCTCCTTTGAGAGATGGATTGGGTAGGGGCGCAATTCAATTGCGCCCCTACTATTGTTTAATTCCCGTTCCAGCAATTCCTTGCACGAATTGTTTTTGCACGACGAGGTACACGATGACGACAGGAAACGTGATGAACACCGCGGCTGCCATCAACGAGCCCCATTGACTCGCGGTTTCCTGTCCGACGAAATAGCGCAAGCCGATTTGCACCGTCCGCATGTCGTTGCTGTTTGTGACGATGAGGGGCCACAGGTAACTGTTCCAGTTGCCCATAAACGTAAAAAGCGCGAGCGTCGCCAGCGCGGGGCGCGACAGCGGAATGACGATGCGCCACAAAAAGCCGAGTTTGCCGCAGCCGTCGAGAATCGCCGCGTCTTCGAGTTCGTTCGGCAGCGTCAGAAATGATTGACGCAACAAAAAGATGCCGAACGCGCTCGCGACGAACGGCGCGATCAGCGCAAAGTACGTGTCGAGTCCGAGCGCGGGCGAAATGTCGCCGAGATTGCGTAGGACGAGAAACGACGGGATGATCGTCATCTGATGCGGAATCATCATGCTGCTGAGATAGATCGCAAAGAGCGCGTCGCGCCCGGGGAAGCGAATCCGCGCGAACGCGAATGCCGCGAGCGAGCCGGTGATCAGCGTTCCCAGCGTCACCGCGAGCGCGATGACGATGCTGTTGAGAAAATAACGCGCGAACGGCGCGCCTTGCCACGCACGCACATAGTTCTGCCAGATCAATTCCGACGGGATCCATTGCGGCGGATAACTGAAAACTTCGCTCTGACTTTTGAGCGATGTCGAGAGCATCCACGCGAACGGCAACACCATCGCGAGCGCGCCGAGCGTGAGAAGCGTATGGATGGAGAGGGATTCAAGTCTTTTGATCATTGGTTGCCATTTGGAGTATTCAGTGTTCAGTATCCAGTATTCAGTGACTGGAAACTGGAAACTGAATACTGAACACTGACTTACTGATAATGCACTTTCGAGCCCAGCATCTTGTTCTGGATCAACGTCAGTCCGAGAATGATCAGGAACAACACGATTGCCAATGCGGAACCGTAACCCATATTGAATTGCTGAAACGCCTGTTGGTACAGGTAGTACACGATGACGGTTGTCGAGCCAATTGGTCCGCCTTGCGTCATCACGTGAAATTCCGTGAACGACTGAAATGAATTGATCACCGCCATGATCAAAATCAGGAAGGTCGTCGGCGTGAGCAGGGGCCAGGTGACGTGGCGGAAAAGTTGCCAACGATTCGCGCCGTCAATTTGCGCGGCTTCGTACAGATGTTGCGGAATATTCTGCAAGCCCGCGAGATAAATGATCACGTTGTACCCCAGACCCTTCCAGACGCCCAGGATGATCAGCGCGGGCATCGCCCAACGCGGATCGTTCAGCCAGCGAATCGAAGGCAAGTGCAGGAGGTTGAGCAAATAATTCATCAAGCCGACATCGGGATGATAAATCCACATCCACACGACCGAGACCGCGACCATCGAGGTGACCGTCGGCAGAAAGAACGCGGTGCGATAGATCGTCCGCGCGCGCAAGGGGCGATTCAGCAGCAGCGCGATGAAAAGCGAAACCGCCATCCCCGTCGGAATCGCGCCGACCGCGAAGTAAATCGTGTTTCCAACGGCTTGCCAAAAATCTTCCGACGTGAGCAATAACTCGTAATTCCCCAATCCGAAAAACGTCGGCTCGCCGCGCATGATGCGCCATTTGAAGAACGATAGCCCAAGCGCGTACGCGACGGGAAAGTACGTGAACACCGCGAGGATAATGAAACTCGGCGCGAGAAACGCATAGCCCGCCAGCCATTCCGTCCACTGGCGACGTTGTTTGAGGGAAACGGGAAAGACTGTCATCAGATTGATCCAAGGACGTGTTCCGTGTTCCGTCATTACATATCTCGCAACACGCAGCACGAACCACGCATCACGTATCACGCATCACGAGTTCGCGCATCGCCGCGAAACTCTCCACCATCCGCTCGTGCAGTCGCTCGACGCGCTGCGCGCGATAGCCGTTGATCTCCATCACCACGTCGCCTGCAAAGTCGACACGGGCAAGCGCGCGCAAATCGGCTTGCCAGGGCACGTTGCCGTACACCAGTGGGAAATGATCTTCGCCGGCGGCGTTAATATCGTGAATGTGAACGTGCCGCACCGCGCGTAGAAAATCATCAGTGGGCAATTCAGTGTAACCGAGCAAGTAATCGTGCCCCAAGTCCCAACAAATTCCAAGACGCGGCTCGCGCAGAGCGCGCATTGCGCGCACGATGTCGAGCACTTCGTCGCGGCTTTCGCCCGTGCGCGTGAACGGCGGCTTGTGGTTCAGAATCTCGAGCATCGGACGCACGCGCGGCGTTTCAGCGAGCACCCATTCGAGAAACGATTCCGTGTCGCGGCGCAATTCCGCGCGCGTCGTTTCCGCGTGCGCGCCGTGAATGACGAGCGCGGAATCGAAATGCTGCTGCTCCGCCAAGCGTTCGGCAAGTTCAAGCGCGGGCGC
Source organism: Candidatus Aquidulcis sp. (assembly GCA_020723345.1). Lineage (GTDB taxonomy): Bacteria > Chloroflexota > Anaerolineae > UBA4142 > UBA4142 > VGOB01. The sequence continues at coordinate 11,045 of DYJA01000018.1, forward strand.
GAACATTTTTTGAATCGCGTCGCGCCGCGTCGTCGCAAATCCTGCGAGATTGAACGGCGCTTGGTACGGCGCGTGAAAATGACAACGATAGCCCGCGTTCACACATTCTTCCGCGAGCGCGCGCATTTCCGCCCATTCGTCCGTGTTTGGATGCAGCGTAAATTCCAACACGCTCATTCCTGCCGTTTTGAGTGGCGCAAGGAATTGTTCGCGCGTGCTGTTCGTTAGCCATTTGGGGTGCAAGCCAAATCCCAAGTCCATGTGTGTCCTGATTCGTGATGCGTGATGAGTGAAACGTGAAGGTCACGTTTCACGTTTCACGAGTCCTCGCGCGACCGCCGCCAACTCCAACCCATTCACGCGTTCGACTTCGCACACCATCGCCGCGTCTAGCGCGTCAATGCCGCGCAGCGCGCCCGCGAGCGCGCCGACAATCGCGCCGAGCGTGTCGGTATCGCCGCCGGCGTTTGCTGCCGCGAGGAGCGCCGATATCGGCTCGCCGTTTGCCGCGCGCAAAAGCGCGAACGCGGATGTGATCAATTCCCACGGCGCTTCGCCGGTGCCGATCACTTCATACGCGAATCGCGCCGCGTCGCGCGGCGACATTCCCGCGACGGTGCGCATCGCCCACGCAATTCGTTGATCGAGCGGCGGCGTCCAACTCCACGCGCCGAACGCGCTGCCGATGCGCGCGCCCTCCGCTGCCGCGTCCGCCATCGTTTCGATGGTCGCGTTCGATTCAAGCGCGGCGGAGACCGCAAACGCGATTGCCATCGCGCCGCTGATCGCCGCGTGCGTGTTGTGCGTTGGTACGCACGATGCGACAGCTTGCTCGATCAGTTTGTCGCGCGAGGCGAACGCCAGCGCGACCGGCGCGACGCGCATCGCCGCGCCAATCGTCTCGCCGCGTCCAGTGGATTCGACAGGCGCGCCCGCGGCGATCGCGTCGAGCGCGGCGCGCGTCGCTTTGCCAAGAAAATTGTTATCGCGGACACGCGACGCGCGCGACCACGCGAGGAGTTTTTGCGCGAGGCGATTCGGATCAATCGCGCCGTCATCGATCAAAAGTTGCGCGAGCAGCAGTGCTTGGTCGGTGTCATCGCTCACCGAGCCGCGCGGCAAGTTGTGATGCGGATGCCGCGCGTCGATCGTCGTCAAGCCGCGAATTTCGCCGTACCATTCCGCGATCAGTTGCGGCGTCAGCATTTCGGTCGGCAAGCCCAGTGCGTCGCCGAGCGCGAGTCCGGCGAGACAACCATAAACTTTGTCGAAGGAAATTTCAGTTCGCATTGCGTTTCTGCGCGATAAACAAAACCGCGACGTATGGTCTTTCGATGAATCCGCCGTGCCGCTCGATTACTTGCGCCACACCATCAAAAAGATGCTGTCTGACATTTGGCGCAAGCAGGAGATGATCGGAGTACGTGTTGAGCAAACCGAGATATTGCCTTGTGTCGTACCGCGCCGACCAGGGAAATGTGCGTACCTGAACGCGCTCAAAACAACCGCTCTCGTTGATTGCCGTTTCGACCCGATGGATCAATTCATCCATCGATGAATCCAACGGCGTTGATACCATATCGGGTGCGCGTTCCCGGTATACCCGATCTAAGGCGCGCGCGATGTCGCTGTTTAGCGGAGGATAGCGATTCCAAAATAACGCAAGATGTCCGCCGTCCCGGAGCGCGCGTGCGGCTTTGGCGTAGCCGGTCTCTTTCGGGATCCAATGAAACGCTTGCGCGGAAGTAACCAGATCGAATTCGTTCGCGCGTTCGCGCCACTCTTCAAACCGCGCGATTTCAAATGCGACACGATACGCCTTCAATCTTTGCGCGGCAACGGCGACGAGATTTTCCCCCGGTTCGACGCAGACAATTGAAAAACCGCGCCGCGCGAACATCAAGGTTGCCTTGCCGGTGCCGCTGCCAACTTCCAGAATTTTCGCGTTCGGCGCGATGCCTGTTTCTGAAATGATCGTTTCGATCAATGATTCTGGATAATCGGGACGATAGGTGTCGTAGAAATCGGCAACGCCGTCGAACGTTTGGCTTTCTTTCTTCCAATCACGTGTATTGCTCATGGTGAGAGACTTGTCACCATCACCGATTTGATGTCGTGTTCGATGGACGTGTTTCGAAACGCGTCGAGCAAATCATCGAACTGCACCGCGCGCGTGACGATGCCGTCGAGATCGAGCGCGTGGGCGTTTACCAAATCCACCGCCTGTCGAAAATCGTCGGGACCGAAACCGAACGTGCCGAGCACGCGCACTTCGTCGTAGTGAATTCGATACGACGATAAATTCAACAACTCTTTCGACGGCAGTCCCGCAAAAATGTTGACGCTGCCGCCGCGCGCGACACATTGCAGCGCGTCTTCGACGAGGCGCGTGTCCGCGACGGAGAGCATTACTTTGTCCGTGCCGTAGCCGTTCGTCAGTCGCTTCACTTCCTCGATCAAGTCCGTCGCGCGCGGATCGATCGCCGCGTCCGCCACGCGTTGCGCGCGCGCGCGTCGCGCGGGCGTGACGCCGCTGACGATGATCGGTTGCGCGCCGATGTGCCGCGCGAGTTCGGCTTGCAGCAAGCCCATCGCGCCGTCGCCGATGATGAGGAGCGAATCGCGCGCGGTGAGAGCAATCGCGTGCAGACCGTGAATGCAACACGCAAGCGGTTCGAAGAGCGCGCCGGTCGCGTCGCTAATGTCCGCGTTCAATTTGAACATCCCGCGCTGAACGAGGCGCGGCGGCACGCGGACGAACTCGGCGAATCCGCCGGGCTCGATAAATGCTTCGTACAATTTTTCGCACAGCGAATAATTTCCGCGTTGACAAAAATAGCACTGTCCGCAACCCAGGTACGGCGCAACCGCGACGCGCTCGCCGACCCGCCAACCTGAAACACCCGCACCGATTTCCGCGATCACGCCGACGATTTCGTGCCCCAGCACCGCGCCGACGGGAATGAGCGGATGTCCGCGCGCGAACGTTTTGAGATCCGTCGCGCAAATGCCGCACGCAGTCACGCGCAGCACGACCGCGCCCGAACCTGGGTGTGGCGCGTCGCTTGTTTCCAACTTTAATTGCTGCGGACCGATGTATCGCCACAGTTTCATTCAATTCCCCTGATTCATATTGGACACTGATAAACACTGATGCACACTGATTTTTCTATCTGTGTTTATCTGTGTTCATCCGTGTCCCGAAGAATCTTCCTGATCTTTAGTGCGCACTACAAGCGCGTTGATGCATTTTCGTTTCACGCCAATCGTCACCGTATCGCCGCGCGACAAAATCTTCAGCGGATTGCCGTCGACGCAGAGCGCGACGCCGTTGCGCAAACCGGTCGCGTGAATCGTGCTGTTCTCGTCGAAACTGGCATACCGCGAGACGAACGGCTCATCGCGCATCAGCTCTTCCGCGTTCGCGATCATTCGCACGAGCGGCTGACTGCCGACGAGACAGCCCGCAGCCAGATCAAGATACGCGGCGAGACATGCTTGTCCCGCAATTGCTTTGCCGAAGAATCGCGAGTCGGGAAATCCGCAGAGCAGCGTGCCAACTTGATCGCCGTGCGCGATCTCGATTGCGCCGTTCGGCGATTCGCGCCAGACGCGCGTCGCGCCGGTGAAAATCGTTTCCGATTTTCCAGGAATATTTTCGCCTGCGATTTTTGGCGCGACTCGAACTTCGGCTAGTTGATCGTTAATGGTTGCCAGCACGGTCGTGCTGATGACGACATCGTTGAACGCGATGCCAAGCGTTTCGCCGTTCGCGCCTGCGATCAGCGCAGTGAGCGCGCGTGGTTCGAGTTGCGCGTTCGTGAGCCGCGCGATCTCGTCGCCGCGAATTGTGACGAGTCTGCCGACATTCGCCGATCCGACGCCGACGCCGAGAATCGGCACGCGCGACGCGACGCGAAAGAGTGTGAACGCGACGTCCGCCATCGTTCCGTCGCCGCCGACGACTGCGATCAGGTCGACGCCGCGCGCGATCATCTGCGCGACAAGCGCGGGCGTGCGAGCGCGACCTTGCGCGGGCGCGTAATCGAGCGGTTCGACGCGCAAGCCCGTGAGCGCGTCTGCGCCCATTTCGCCCGCGCCGACGAGCGTGATCTCTGGCGAGAGCGTTTCGATTAGTTGACGCGCGATCCGCGCGTTGGATTCACCGCCGCGTCCCGCGCGCGGATTGACGACGAGTCCGAGTTTTGACATCGCGTTTTTCATTGCGCGCCGCGCGTTCGATGATGCCGCGTGCGGCGATTGCATCGGTAACGAGTGTTTTGATATAGCCGCCGCGCAGCGCGCCTTCCAGCGCGTCGATTTTATTCGCGCCGCCTGCCACGGCGATCACGCGCTCAATCGCTTTGATTTGGCGCAGCTCGATTCCCAGGATTGCGGGAACGGCGGGCGGACACGCGCGACCATTCCAATCAAAAAAGCGCATACAGAGATCGCCGACCGCGCCCGCGTCAAGCAAACGTTTCTGATCGCGCGGGCGCAGATAGCCGACGAACAGCATTTGCACTTCGCTGTGGACGTCCAGGTTGCCGACGCCAACGAGCGCGACGTTGATTTTTTTCCATTGCTCGACGACGCGGCGGACGTCGCTTTGCGCGGTGAGCGCGGCAAGCGCGGTTTGGCTTTCCAAGACAGCGGGCGCATACAAACATTCCCAGGTTCCGCCATACGCGGTAGCAAGTTGTTGCGCGAGTTCATTCACTTGAAACGACGGCGCGACTTGTCCCAGCCCGCCGACGAGCGGCAGAACGTGCGGCGGTGTTTTGAGCGGCGCGGGCGTGAGCGAATTGACGACTTGGTGCAGCGTGCGACCCCAGCCGATGCCGACGATGTCACCGCCTTTGATGGTTTGGGTGAGATGGCGCGCGGCGGCTTGACCCAGGCGGCGGCTGACGACGCGCTCACCCTCCGTGGGACTGGCTGGCACGACAATCGCGGCGCGCAATCCGAACGCGTCAATCAATTCGCGTTCGAGCGCGTGATCGCTGGCGAAGGGATCGCGGATCGTGATTTGCACGATGCCGAGTTCGCGCGCGCGTTGGAGCAGCCGCGCGATTTTGGGGCGGGAGAGTTTCAGCGCGTCGGCGATTTGTTCTTGCGTTTGATTCTGTTCGTAGTAGAGGCGGCTGATCTGAAGGAGCAGCGCGCGTTCGTCGGTGGATTTGGACATTGAGAATTTGTTCTGAACAATTGCTCAATCAGATTATACTACGTTTGGCGTGCTGTGTCAATAAAAAAAGAAACCCGTTTTCTCCCCTTCGGGGAAAACGGGTTTCTTGTGGGTTGCATTTCAGGAAATATATCCTAGATCTGCAAGCCGTTCGATGACTTCTTGCTCTTCCGCTTCGGAATATCCTTCCGTCGTCGCCGCGCGCGCTTCCGACGTACCGCCGTACTCAACCGCGCGCGAATCGGCGAGCGCTTCCGTCAGCACGCGCCCGTCCATATCGGTTGGTACGGGCATGCCCATCAAGTGCAGGATCGTCGGCGCAAGGTCGGTGATTTGCGCGCCGTGAAATTGCCCCGCATGTTTGATGCCCGCGCCGCTCGCGACAAAAATGCCGTTCATGCGGTGTGACGACGACACGCCGAACGATTTCTCGATCACCTTGTTTGAACCGAATTCGAAATCGCCGAAGGCAATCGTTTCGAGATTGCGCGGCAGGAACAAAATGTCGGGCGCGTCCGCGAGGTGCGCGCCGTGATAGATTTCCTCTTTTTTCCAAATGTGTTCGATGAGTGGCGCGCCATCCTTCGACTCCGCTCCGCTCCGCTCAGGACGCAGTTTCAATTCGCGTAGCGTATTGATTACATCGTCGCGCACGCGTTCATATTCCGCGCCAGGTTCGACGATGCCTTGCGGCTCGCGTCCGCGCAGATTGATATGCACTTCGCCGATGTAGCCGATGGAGTACGCGCGTGTGCGCGACCAATCCACATCGCCGAATGAAAGGAAGAATCGCTTGAGCAGACCGCGCCCGCCGCGTCGTTTGTCGAGTGTGCGCCGCAATTTGCCTAGCCCAAGCGCGAGCAAAAAGTTGTACACAAATCGCGGCGTCAGCCCGCGTTGGAACGCCGCGCGCTTGAGTTGCGATGCGAGGTCCGGTTTGAATTTGAGATAGCCGCGTTGCGCCAGAAAATTGTTGACGTAGAGAAAGTTGCGGACGGGACCGTGACCGTGATCGGACATTAGGAGAATAGAGATTGGAGGCTTGTCCTGAGCGGAGTCGAAGGATTGGAGGTTGGAGATTAGACGCGCCAAGAGTGTGTCAATGTGTTCGTAAATCTCCAGAATCCCATCGCGGAATTTCGCGGCTTGCGCGGGATCGTGCTCGTGATGCGTGGAATCGTACGCCGACCACAAACCGTGCGCGACGGTATCGGTTTCTGGGAAAACGAGCATGAAGAAATCCCAGGGATATTTTTGCAGCAAGTGCTCGGCGGCGCGGACGCGCTGATCGGCGGAATATTTTAGCGCGTTCAAAAAAATCTCGCCACGCCCTTTAGAGTACACTTCGTCGGAATAGACGATATAATCGCCAATCGCGGACTTCAACTCCTCCGCGAGTTCTTTCGGGTACGTATAATTCTCCGCGTTGCGCGGCGTCAACATTCCTGTCACGAGCAAGCCGTTAACCGATTGGGGGGGCCACGTCACAGGCACGTTCATCACAATCACGCGCTTGCCCGCATCGCCAAGCAAATCCCACAACGCTTTGCCATCGCGGTCGCGCGCGGAGACCGGCGCGAGATCGTACGAATTCGCGCGGCGTCGCATGAAATCGAACAGACCGTGCGCGCCGGGATTTTTGCCGGTCATAAAGGACGACCACGCGGACGCGGTGACGGGAGGCACGGTCGAGCGCAGTTCGCTCCACGCGCCGGCGTCCATCAATTTCTTGAACGTGGGCAATTTGCCTTGCGCGATGAACGGCTGGATGAGGTCGAACGTCGCGCCGTCGAGACCGATAACGATGAGTTTGGACGCTTGCATCTTACAGGCGCTCGATCAAACGATTGTATTCGTCAACCGTCAGTCCCATATCCCGAATGATTTTTCGCAAGAGTGGACGGACGATAACCTGGCTGCCGTGATCGGGAATGACGACGACGCGACCATCCGCCGATTGAAAAGTGTTATGACTGGCGCGGACGCGTTTCCAATTGAAACCAGCCATTTCTGCCACACGCGCGAGATCGCGGTACGCCAGGAGTTTGAGACCGCTCACGCCGCGACCTCAATACGTTGTAGCCCAACGAATTGGGGCAGGAGTGAGGTGTCTGGCTTCGTCTCCAAGTAAACTTGAATCGCTTCACGGATATTACGCTCCAAGTCAACCATATTTTGCGCTTGTGTGTAACATCCTGGCAATTCGGCAACCTCGCCGACGAGCCAACCACTTTCAACGTCGCGCTCAACGATCACTGTGAATTGCTGTGTCATTTTCATTCCTTCCTTTCACGCGTTGCTTTGCGCCCCTTGGCGTTTCCCATCCCCAACGCGCGCACAATATCGCCCGTGTAAATCGCGTTTGGTTTCGCTTCGCAGCCCGCCCAGCACCCCGGACATTTGCGGACGACCTCGCGCTGCTGCTTTGCCGCGTCGTTGTACCACACTTGTTCCAGCGGTTGCACGCGTAGATTGCCGACGACGGTTGGATAGTAAACGCACGTGACGACATCGCCGTTCGGCATCAGGCGGAGATGATTGCGCAGTTCGACGCACCGCGGCTTGGGCGATTCGACGTGGTGGAGCAAACGATTTTTCAAGCCGCGCAAATAATATTTTTGCACGAGCCATTCGGGAATGTCGCGAATGCCGTCGCGCGTATCGAGTTGCTCGAAAATGTAATTGAGTTGCTTGGGCGTGAAATCGGACATCGAGACCGATTTCATGTCGGGCACGTCTTTTTCTTTATCGGTGTTGAGGCGATAGAGCGTGTAGTGATCGGTTGCGATCGCGTAATGCACGCTCACGCCGAGTTTCGCCATCTCGGCGCGCAGCGGTTCGATGTGATCCCAGTTGCGATCGGTGATCGTTTGATTCACGCCGATATAGAAGCCGTACTCGTCGCGCAGCGCGACAACCGCGCGCAGCGTTCGCATCGCCTTGTCGTACAAGCCGCGATAGCCGCGAATCTCGTCGTGCCGCGCGCCGACCGCGTCAATCGAAAATTTCAGGTGCAGTTTTTTCGAGCCGACCGCTTTGACGTACTCGACGATTCGCTCAGTCAGCACGCCCGCCGTCGTCACGTGAATCACCGTCGGATCGTTTGTCTCGATGATCGCGCGCGTGATGTCGGTGAGATCGCGGCGCAAGAACGGTTCGCCGCCCGTGATGCGCAGCGAGTCGAGATGCGGAATCTGTTCGAACACGCGGCGAATTTCGTCCACGCTCATATCGTCGTGATCTTTTTTCTTCCACACGTCGCACATGAAACAACGCAAGTTGCAGCGCCATGTCACGATGAACGTGCACATATTCGGCAGCTCGACGCGTCCGATTTTGTTATTGACTATCGCTTTCGCGATGTTGAGGTATGTAGCTAGCGCCATTTGAATTTCCAAATCGTGAAACGTGATGCGTGATGCGTGAGATGCCCGTCACGTATCACGTTTCACGCATCATTCGTATTTCTCCCGTCGAATCGCGCTCACCTGATCCGCGAGAATTCCAAACATGAACACGATGACGGACGACAGCATCACCAGCATCGCGCCGGTTGGAATATGGAACGCGGGTACGATGTTGGAGGCGTAGCGAAAAATTCCAGAGCCGATCCAATACACCGCGCCGAGCAGGAAGAGCGCGATACTCGTCGGCAAAAACACTTTGATCGGATCGAACAGCGCGATGATGCGAATGATCAACATCAGTGTGCTGACGCCATCGCGGATTGGATTGACGGTGCTCGGACTGCCGACGCGCGGCGTCGTCGTGATCGGCACATAGGCAGTATTGTATCCCTCTTTGAACAGCGCGAGCGTCAGTGTCGTCGTAAACGAAAAACCGTTCGGTAAAATGTGCAAGAATAATTTTGCAACGTCTTTGCGAAACGCGCGGAAACCCGAATTCAAATCGGGAATATCCGTCTGCGCGAGATAGTTGGCGACCTTCGACAGAATCCATTTGCCGGGGCGTCGGATCAGCGGCGCGTGCGATCCCTTGGCGCGCGCGCCGACGACCATATCGTTATCGCTCATCGCGTCGAGCAAGCGCGAGATTTGCGCGGCGTTGTGTTCCCCGTCCGCGTCCATCATCACGATCACGTCGCCCATCGCGGCGCGGATGCCCGTCTTGAGCGCCGCGCCATAGCCCTTGTTGACGCGATGGCGAATCACGCGCACGCCCGCGCGCTCGGCGATTTCGGCGGAATGATCAGTGGAGCAATCGTCAATCACGATGATTTCGGCGCGGGCGCGCCATTCGCGCAAACCTTCCAGCACGCTACCGATGACTGCTTCTTCGTTGTAAACGGGAATGATGATGGAGATTGGAGATTGCATTAGCGATATGCCTCGCGCCGATGTTTGACTCGATAAACCACAACGCGCTGATTCTTGTCGTCAATATCGTAAAGAATGCGGTACACGCCAACGCGCAAACTAAATCCCAGATCGCCTTTCAGTTTCTTGGTATCAACAGGACGCGGATTCTCTTGCAAACGATCAATATGCTGGCTCACCAATCGCGCGTAATCGTTCGGCAGATCAAAAATATCTTTGATCGCGTGACGCAAAACGACGATGCTATACATTCTTGCCTGCGCTCCGCAGTTCGGCTTTCGCCTGTTCCCAGGGAATGTACTCTTGCTTCGCTTCGCGCAATTGTTTGATTTCGTCCGCGTCTTCCAAATCTTCAAGCAAGGTCAGCAATTCTTCCCAGATTGCCCAATCCACGACAACGGCTCTTTTCTTGCCGTGCGCATCGACAACGAACTGTGCTTTTTGAACCAATTCTGCAATACTCATATTCTTGCTCCTTGCTTTTGACTTTTTACTTTTGACTTTTCACTCGACCCAGCACGTACCGATGATGCGCCCAAATCGCTTTGATTTGCCACGGTATCGGCGCGTGTTCCAAAAACGTATAGCGGTCGATCATTGCTTTCAATTCGGGACGACGACCCAGGTAGTAATCCATCGTGCTCCAGTTCCAGCCCGCGCCCGTAAATTGCGCGCCGAGTTTCTTCGATTTGATCCCCAGTCGCTTCAGCACTTGCGACGCGGGCATCACCGTATCGGGCCACGGCGGCACATCGAGCACGCCTTCCTCGATAATCTCTACGCTCGAATCTCTAACCTCTCTCTTGATCCGATTAATGTCCGCCCAACTCTCGTCCACGTAATTCACAAAATCGCGTTCAAGCAAATATTTCCGCATCAGGTAGCCGACTTGAACGCGGTTCGGCATTGCGACGAAAACGAGCTTGCGCGAGACGCGCGCGAGTTCGCGCAGCAGCGCGTCCGCGTTCGGCAGGTACCACAGCGCCGCCCACTCCCACGCGAGATCGAACGCGTGGTCGTCGAACGGCAAGCGCGCGAAATCGGTGTGATGCACGAAGGTCGCGCGCAGGCACAGTTCGCCCCAGATGCGCTCGACGCCGCGCAGGCGTTCCGCGTTTTCGTCGACAAGCGTGACCGCGCAGCCGCGCTGCGCGAGCCGCACGCTGTTGATTCCGCTCACGCCCGCCATTCCAAAAATCGGCGCTTCGAGCACGGTGTGGATGTTGTGCTGGCTGACGATGCGGTCGAGATAATCGTTGAGGACGAGGCGTTCGTAGACGAGACCGAGACCTTCGTTATAGTCAGTGAGATATTTTCGCCAGCGCTCATCTGGAAGGCGCTGGCGCGGCAGTGCGTCTGTCATCGGTGTGAATATTACACGATTTTGGAAGATTTGTCGAATGAGTTGGACAAATTTGCAAATTTGTCCTACGGCGCGATTTCGAGTTTGGCGATTTTGATCAGATCTTGCGGATCGAATCCGACCGCGAGTGTGTACGCGCCTGCAGGCAGATCGCGCAAGTCATGGTGCGCTTTGAGTACTTCACCCTGTTTCCACTCGCGCGTCGGATAAAACGCGATGGGTGCGACTTGCCATGTCCGCGCGATTCTGTCCGATGCGTCCAGCAGCGCGAACGTCAACGTCAAATCCGCGCCGACGTCTTCGCGCGCGAAGAAAACGAGATTGCCGTCGACTGTTTCGCCCACGCGGTACGTTCCTTCAAATCCGCCATAGCCCCACAGCGCGATGCGATCATCTAGCACGATGTCAAGTGGGTGCGCGATGAAAACCTGTTCGCGCGTCAGATTCATCGCGCGCTCAACCGCGAATGAACCGAGCGCGATTTCATCGCTTGACGACGATTTCGTTGCCGCGTCGAGTGTCTGCAATTTGAGTTGGTATGTGCCGGGGGGCGTGCCGCCTGGAATCTGCACGTTGTGAACATCGCGGACGTACTCGCCGCGCGACCACTGCGACGCGGGATACAAGCCGCGCGCGGGCGGTTCGTCGCGCTGCACGATGGCGCGTCCGTCGGGATCGTACAAGCGCACGCGCACGAGAAAATCTTTGACACTGCCGTTCGCCTGCCAATCGAGCGTGACGCGCGCGGAACGCGTCGGCGCGATGCTCGTCGTCGGCGCGTATGGTTCAAGCGCGGTCGTGATTTCAAAGTTTGCGAGCGTGAGCGCGGAACTGATCGCGATGTTTTTTGGCGCGGCGGGCGCGTTCATCTGCGGCTTGTCGCGCACTTCGAGCAGCGGTCCGAGTTGCGCGTACCGATACGCGCCAAGCGGTTGCGCGATGCCAGGCGCGAGAAAAATCGCGCGTCCATCGGCGAACGCGGCGCGCGCGGCATCGGTCTGCGGTGCGGGATCGTACAACGTGCCGACGGCTTGAATGTCGGGGCGGCGCCGCTCGACGTGCTGCATGTACCGCATCGCGTTCAATTGACTCCAGTTGCCGACAATCGTCGCGCTCTGCGGAACCGGCAGCGTGAAAATTTCGTCCCACTGTTTGTACACGCGGTCGAACGCGCTCCAGTCGGCGGCGCGCATCCGCGCGGGGAAGGGCAGAAAAATTAGGAGCACCAGTACGAGCACAAGAGTCAGGCGGAATGAATTCCAAAGTTGAGTTATAAAAGTCGGCAATTGATTCGATTCACTCAAAGCGGTTAGGCGATCTTCGAGCATGTCCACACCAAACGCGAACCAGTAAACCAAGAGAGCGAATGGTAGAACGAGATAGCGGTCGGGTTCACCCGAGACGAAGGTTGCAAAAGCGATGTACGTGAGCGCGCCCAAGCCTAAAAACAATGCCGCGCGCGGGTTAGGCAAGCGCGTCTGGGTGCGATCGAATCGGGAAAGAAAACTCGCCGCGCCAATTCCAATGAACGCGATTCCGATAATGCCGAACGATTCGAATAGATATTGCAAAATCGAAACGAATGCTTGACCTAGTTCGAGCCAGTTGCCGCGTGTGTAATTCCCTGCTTCACTTCCCGCGACGTAATTGAAAAACCCTTCTGCGCTGCCGAAAATTGGAATGTAGAGATAAAAAGCGAGCGGTAGCGCGAGCCAAAAGAGCGCGCGCGCCCATTCGCGCGGGCGACGGATGATCCCAGGATCGCCGAGCAAAACAAAAATCGCAATGGCAGGCGCGAGGAAAAGGATCGTGCGATGATGCGCGAGTCCCAAGCCGAAAATGAACGCGGCGAGGGTGAGCGGCGCGCCCTGAGCGGAGCGCAGCGGAGTCGAAGGGCGCGCGCGCCACAGCAGCAGCGCGTACACGAGCGCGGACAGCAGCAGCAAGTTGAGCGGACCGACGGACGCGACGCCGGCTTGTCGCCACACGGCGGCGTTCGTCGCAAAGAGCGCGGTCGCCGCGATTGCCGCGAAATCGCGCTTGGTGAGCAAGCGCGCGTTGAGATAGACGAACATTGTCGCGAGCGCGGTCAGAATCGCGGAAAGTACATTCATCCGGTACGCGATGTTGCCAATCGGAACAAGCGTCGCGAAAATTTTGCCGAGGATGAGGTACAGCGGATAACCCGTCGAGTGCGCGATGCCGAGCGTGTACGCGACGTGCTGAAACTCTTCGCTGTCCCAGCCGCCGCCGAGCGTCGGGCAGGCGGTGCGGAGGTAGAGCGCGAGCGCCGCGATGAAGATCAAAAGCGCGGTGAAACGTGATGCGTTGGGCGTGTTCATCAACTTGTTTTGACTTCCGGATTCGCAAACGTGAGAATGAGATGATCGCCGTCGAACTTTGCTTTTTGCACGTCGCGCCCGGCAAGCACGCGCGGCAGAATAATGTTGCGGCGAAAATTGCCGATGCTGATCGCGAGTTCGTCGCCGCTGCGTGTCATGTTCACATCGTCTTTGCTAATGAAAGGCAGGCGCAACTCGAGCGTGTACGCGTCGTCTCTTTTCGCGATGACTTCGCTTTGCCCCGCGTAAAAAATCTGCGTGGGGTCTTGGTCGCCGTAGATCGCCGTCGCCATTTTTCGCAGCATTGCCGCGCCGACTACTTCGTCGTCCATCAACGGCACTTTGAAAATTGGCAGCGGCGCGAATGCGTCTTCGACCAGGTGACCGTAACGCGCTTGCGATCCTTTCCACGCGTTGAAATATTGATCGCCAACCGAAGTGGGGATGATGCGATTCGAAATCACGAGATCCGTCGAATAGCCATAGAGATTGAGATACGTGTACGTGCGTTGCGCTTCTTTGATCACCATCTTTTCGGGATTCAACACGAGACGCACGGACGATTTCTTCTGATCGGTCAATAGTTTGTGCATTCGGTCGAGTTGCAGAATCAGCCCTTTGATCGTTTCGAAGACTTGATCGTCGGGCACGGGCAGATCGGTGATACTGCGGATCAAGGGTCCCGCCACCTTGGCGACTTGGCGTTGGATCGGAAAGATACGCGTGAGGTACCATTCGGCGACTTCGGGCAGCGAAAGGAGGCGCAGTGTTTCCCCCGTCGGCGCACAGTCGACGATGATTGTATCGTACTCGTTGCTATCGTGCAGGAAAACAATTTGCAAGAGACTGGCGAGTTCATCCATGCCAGGGAGGACGCTCGCTTCGTCCGCGATCAATTCGTCCAAGCCGCGCCACGACAAGACGGTCACCATCCATTCCTGCACCGTGCCCCAATATTTTTGCATCTGGTGCAGAACGTCAATCTCTTGACCTTTGAGGCGCGGCGCGATTTCGATTGGCTCGTTGCCAATTGAAACGTCGAACGAATCGGCGAGCGAGTGCGCGGCGTCGGTGCTGACGACGATGGTGCGATAACCCAGGTCGGCGCAGCGCAGCGCGGTTGCCGCGGCGACGCTCGTTTTGCCGACGCCGCCTTTGCCAGTGTAAAGTAGAATTCGCATTGAAAACTCCGCGAGGATTTGAGAACGAGGATATTATAGCGCGGGTGGGGATGGTGTCAATAACGTCAAGACAAGAGGACAGAAATGCAGAACGCCGTAGTACCACGCAACGGCGGACGAATCGAGATGACCTTCCAATCGCGCGGCACCCCGTCGTTGCCGTGGCGCGCGTGTTTCGCGGCGTTAATCGTGTTTCTCTTTTCTATTGTTGTGCCTCTGACAACAGAGCCGCGAGTATTGCAAAGTAAGCGGGCTTGGGTTGAAAATTATCATCAAACGGCAACGGGTTAGCGTCGGGAGAATAGAAAGGATAGTCGGGTACAGATTGCCACGTTGACAATCTATCTATGACACCAAGAATCGAGAAACCTTTGCATACACCAGATTCAATTGCCGCCTGAACCATTTCCTTGTAGATTCTTGCCTGTATTTTGAATCTTTCGTCTCGCGTACCCTTGACATCTTTCATATTCACGTCGAACTCGGAAACATAGACGGGCAGACCGTAACTCTTCATTGTAGCAATGACATCTTGTTTGTTGGGTGGAATATTTCCGAACAAGTGCATTTGCAACCCTACTCCGTCAATGAGTCCTTTGCTTTTCAAATTCTGCACTACTTGGCGTGTAATTTCAGTTCGTCGCCCGTTATACTTTCCGTAGAGCGAGTCTGTGCTATCGAGTGAATGATTCCAATAATCGTTGTAAACCAAAATCGCTGATGGGTCGGCTTGGCGAGCGGCTCGGAAAGCAGTCTCGACGTAATCCAAACCAACGATTGCGTCAAAAACATCACGATTGCAACCCTGATACTCATTGACCACATTCCACGTTTGTATTTTGCCCTTGTATCTTTGCAGTAATGTGGCTACGCGGTCTTGGATGATTTGAATTAACTCGGGGCGAGAAAAAGTGCCTTTCGCTATCCAATCGGGAAGACTCCCACAACCCCAGATAACCAGATGTCCATACGTTTGCATTCCATTGCGCGTTGCAAGATTGGTATCACTGTCAACGGGATTGAAATAATTTTTTCCGCGTTCTGGTTCAGTAAACCGCCACCCGACGTTTATTTGTCCAAGATTGAATTCTCTCGCTTGTACCTTGACCAAGTTGTTGTAATCATTCGCAAAGCCATAGCCACCTACCGCACCACCAATTTTGAAATTTATCTTGTCTGCCATTCCCCGCATTGTTGTCTGTTGCCAAGTACCTTTTTGTTCTATCAATAAAGGTGTGCCGTCAGCAGTGACAATGGCTATGAATGGATTTGTCTGGTAATCCTTGAATGTTTTCGCCGTCAGACCACTTTTCACTTGTTCTGGCGTTAGATTCATAGCGGTTGAATAAGGTGCTATTGCCGCGTCTACTAACTGAACCGTTGGATACTGGGATTCAGTAAGACCGCCAATTGCAACTGTAGGTTCGCGTGTAGAAGTTGGTGTTGGAATGTTAGTTGCAGTTGCGGTTGCGGTTGGCAAAGCCGTCACAGTTGGCGTTGTAGTGGGCGCGAGAGTTGAAGTAACAGTAGCACCGACCGTTACAGCGATAGTAGCAGTAGGTGTAGCGTTTGGCGCGGGCGTGCAAGCGGTAATCAAGACGAAGCACATCAAGACAGCCAGTATTGTACATTTCATCTTGGGCGGGTCTCCTCTGGGAAGAAAAAGTAATGGCGCATAACTACTGGTTTCCCGCATGAGTGCGGGAAGCACAGATTCGGCAAGTTTCCTGCACCCGAAGTGCGGAAACCCACGCTTTCCACGCCCCAAGTATACCACGTTTTCCTTGAGCAAGCCAAATTTGCAAGTCTTGGCGGGCGAATAAATTCGCCGCAACAAAGGCGCGAAACCGACCTTTGTCGGTTCAATGCCAGTCGCCGCAGGGCGACTTGGTGTAGTTGTAGCCGCGAATTTATTCGCCAGGCACCAAGTCCTCAATCGTTTGACACGCTCACTGAAAGATGCTATTCTCCCGCGCGTGAAAATCTTTTTGAGCACGCTGGGCTGTAAACTGAACGAGAGCGAATTGGAAGCATGGGCGCGCCGCTTTGCCAACGATGGACACGAAATCGTAAACGACGCGCGCGCGGCTGATGTAATCGTGCTGAACACCTGCACGGTCACGCACGTCGCCGCGCGCAAAACGCGCCAACTCGCGCGGCAACTCGCGCGCGCGAATCCAAACGCGCGCATCGTGCTCACGGGCTGTTTCGTCACCATCTCGCCCGACGAGGCAAATGCGCTACCGAACGTCGCGCTCGTCGTGCCGAACGCGGAGAAGGAGCGACTCGTTGCACTGGCGGAGGGCGAGTTCGCAATTCAAAATTCAAAATTCGAAATTCAAAATTCTCAAGCAATCGCCCTGGATTCGTCTCAATGGTTGGACGCGGATGTGGAAACCCAAGTTGCAGGACGCCAACCTGCGCCGAAAGCAGAAAACATTCATCCTTCATCCTTCATCCTTCATCCTTCACTTCGCACTCGCGCCTTTGTCAAAATCCAAGACGGCTGCAACTTGTCCTGCGCGTACTGCATCATCCCGCATGCGCGCGGCGCAGAGCGCAGTCGTCCGCGCGATGAAATTATCGCCGAAGTCAACGCGTTGGTTGGCGCGGGATACAAGGAAATCATTTTGACGGGTGTGCAGATTTCGGCGTACCGTTGGACAAATTTGAAATTTGTCCTACACGATCTCGTCGCCGCGATTCTCGCGGAAACGAACGTGCCGCGCTTGCGCTTGACGAGCATCGCGCCGTGGGATCTCGATGAAGCGTTGTTGGATTTGTGGCGCGACGCGCGCTTGTGCCGCCATCTGCACTTGTCGCTGCAAAGCGGCAGCGATGCGGTTCTGCGGCAGATGCGCCGACCGTACACGACCGGGCAGTTCGCGCGCGCGGTCGAACTCGCGCGCGCAAAAATTCCCGACGTTGGCATCACAACCGACGTGATCGTCGGATTTCCGGGCGAGAGCGATGCCGAGTTCGAGGAGTCGCTGAAATTCGTCGAGCAGATGCAGTTTTCGCGCGTCCACGTTTTTCCGTACTCCAAGCGCGATGGCACAAGCGCGGCGGCGTTCCCGAACCAAGTGTCCGACGCGGCAAAGCAAGCGCGCGCCAAGCAAATGCAAGCAATCGCGGACGCGAGTCAGTGCGCGTTCGCGGCGCGGTTTGTCGGACGCGAGTTGATGGTGTTGTGGGAAGCGCGCGAAGAGAGCAGAGGAGCAGGGGAGCGGGGGAGCAGGGGAGAAAATTCACCCCTGCGGTATTGGTCGGGCTACAGCGATAACTACATCCGCGTCATCGCGGCGAGTGACGCGAATTTGACAAATCAGTTTGCATCAGCGCGTGTGACGGATGTGACTGACGATGGCGTGAGCGCAGAGTTGTAGAGACCTTCGAGAATATGACCTCGAAGGTCTTTTTTTACAACGATTTTACAACGGGCTAATCTTGCGCTTAACTCTGTACGCAAGAATGAACACATCCTGATGGAGGGAGTGACTATGCAAATCACACGTCGTGATTTTCTCAAGGACATTGCGTGCGGCGCCGCGCTTGTCAGTTTGCCGCCCTGGGTTTCACAACTCGACGAGCCGCTAGCGCGACAAACGCACCTCCCGATTTTTCATTCGTCTCCGTGGCAATGGATTCCTGCGCGCGATTTAGGTACAGGCAATCCGATTATCACCGCGCTCAATCGCCTCGCGTTCGGACCGCGCCCCGGTGATTTCGAGCGCGTGCAGCAAATCGGCGTGGACGCTTACATCGAAGAGCAACTCGCGCCTGAAAAGATCGACGACAGCGCGCTCGAGCAACGCCTCGCGACGATGTACCCAACTCTGAGCAAAAGCATCGGCGAATTGATGCGCGATTATCCGCAGCGACCACAAGTCGTTCAAAATATGAGCAAGGCAGAACGCTTGGAGCAAATTCTCGCGGGTCTCGGCGTCAAGACCGAGTTGACGCAGAATCCGCAACAAGTCGTCGCGCAACTGCAAGACGCGACGATGATGCGCGCGCTCTTCAGTCGGCGGCAACTACAAGAGGTGGTCGTCGATTTTTGGTCGAACCACTTTACGATCTACGCGCTCAAGAATGACGATCGCTGGATGAAGACGGTGGACGACCGCGAGGTGATTCGCAAGCACGCGTTCGGCAAATTCGGCGATCTGCTTCGCGCGAGCGCGCAGAGTCCCGCGATGCTCGTCTATCTCGACAATCAGTTGAACGTCAAAGGCGTCGCGAACGAAAATTACGCGCGCGAAATTATGGAACTGCACACGCTCGGCGTGGACGGCGGATACACGCAGCAAGACGTCGCGGAACTCGCGCGCGCGTTTACGGGCTGGACGGTTCGCCAGCCGCGGCGCAGCGGCGCGTTCGGCGCGACGGATTATTCCGACGCAGGCACGTTTTTCTTCGATTCGAATCGGCACGACAACGCAGCCAAGCGCGTGTTGGGGATCGATCTGCCCGCGAACGGCGGCATCAACGACGCGCTCAAAATCGTCGACGTTCTCGCGAAACATCCATCCACCGCGCAATTCGTTTCCAAGAAATTGGCGCGCCGTTTCGTTTCCGATAATCCACCCGACGCGCTCGTGCAACGCGCCGCGCAGACGTTCACGCAAACGAACGGCGATATTCGCGCGGTGTTGAGTGTGATTCTGCACTCGGACGATTTCAAGAATTCGTTCGCGCAAAAAATCAAACGACCGGTTGAACTGGTCGCGTCCGCCGCGCGCGCAATGGATTTACAAGCCGACGATGTGCGCGCGTTGTCTACAACTGTTCGATTGATGGGGCAGGGTTTGTTCCTGCATCCCACGCCCGACGGCTACCCCGATGTGGGCGACGCGTGGATCAACACGGGCGCGCTGCTCGCGCGCTGGAATTTCGCGCTCGCGCTCGCGTACAACCGCGTGCCGCGCGCAAAGGTCGATTTGTCCAAGTTGATCGCTTCGCGCGGCGTGTCAATCAAGACGACCGGCGAAGTCGTGGATTTCTGGACGGACGTGATCTTGCATCGCGCGCTTGCCGACGCGGATCGCAAGAAATTGATCGACGCGTTCGGCGGCAACGCGTCCGCGAATTTCGATCCGACGCGCCTGCCCGATCCCGTCGCGCTGATTCTCGCGTCGCCGCAGTTTCAATATCGGTGATCAGTCAACTAGTCAACCAGTCGATTGGTCGACTAGTTGACCAATTGACTGATTGACTAATCACTCCAAGAGGGATTTCTAAAATGATGAACGATACACTTTCCCGTCGTGATATTCTGCGCCGCGCCGGCGCGTTGGCGATGAGCGCGATTGCGCTGCCGGTGTGGATGCCGCGCGTCGTGTTCGCCGCGAAGAACGCGCCTGCGTCGTCGAACGATATGCTCGTCTGTGTGTTCTTGCGCGGCGCGGCGGATGGGCTGAATCTCGTCGTGCCGCACGGCGACAAGGATTACTACGCCGCGCGCCCAACGCTCGCAATCGCGCCGCCGAAAGCGGGCGACGCGAACGCGGCGATTGATCTCGACGGCTTTTTCGGATTGCATCCGCGGCTCGCGCCGCTCAACGATATTTACCGTGCGGGCGCGCTCGCGATCGTGCACGCGGTTGGCTCGCCCGATCCGACGCACTCGCATTTCGACGCGATGGATTTCATGGAGCGCGGCACGCCGGGAGAGAAATCGATCCCGACTGGCTGGATCGGTCGGCACTTGCAACAAATGGCGACGAGCAACGCGTCGCCGTTCCGCGTTGTCGGCATGGGTACGATTTTGCAGCAATCTCTGCGTGGACCGATTCCCGCTACCGCACTGCAAAGTCTCGCCGACGTGCGCTTGCAAACCGACGCGCGCAAAGCGCCGCAGGTGCAAACCGCGCTTGCCGCGCTGTACGACGGCAGTGGTTTTATCGAAGCGAATGGCAAGCAAACTCTGCAAGCGATCAACGATTTGGCGAAACTGCCGTCGAACTACGCGCCGTCGAACAGCGCGCAATATCCCGACACGATGTTTGGCAAATCGCTGATGGCAGTCGCGCAGTTGATCAAAGCTGACCTGGGTTTGGAAATCGCGTGCGTCGATCTTGGCGGCTGGGATATGCACGTGCAAGAGGAAGGACAACTGACGCGTCTCGCGGATGAATTCGCCAGCGGTCTCGCCGCGTTCTACGCCGATTTGCAAGATCGCATGAAACGCATCACACTCGTCGCGATGACGGAATTTGGTCGGCGCGCGCAAGAAAATTCGAATCGCGGGACGGATCACGGACACGGCGGCGTGATGTTTGTGATGGGAGGCAACGTCAACGGCGGCAAAGTGTACGGCGATTGGCCCACGTTGAGCAAGGACAAATTGTACGGTCCCGGCGATCTCGACAATACGACCGATTTTCGCGACGTGCTGGGCGAGATCGCGCAAAAACGATTGGGCAATTCGAATCTCGCGGCGGTGTTTCCGAAATACAATACGTTCAAGTTTCGCGGACTCGCACGCGATAATGCCTGAATTTTTAGATGCCGACGTTCGATCTGATCTCGCGAACCGAATATCGATGGCGCAGGAAGTCAATCTCCTGCGCCATTTTTTTGGCATGAATATTGCCAATATCTTGAATCTAAATACAATAAGCAAGCGCATCCTCATTGTCATTTGTATATGCCAACATTGGATCAATCATGTTGAAGCAAGACCTGTTGCAATCTCTCGCTAAAATTTTCAACCCACACCAAGTCGTCACCAATCCTACCGAACTCATTGTCTACGAAAGCGACGCGACCTGGGAACGCGGATTGCCGGATGTCGTTGTATTTCCGCAGTCAGTCGAAGAAACGCGTCGTCTCGCGCAATGGGCGGCGGAGCAAAACATTCCTCTGATTGCGCGCGGCGCGGGCACCGGACTTTCGGGCGGCGCGGTCGCGGAACACGGCGGCATCGTCGTCGAATTCGCGCGCATGGATCGGATCGTCGAGTTCGATCAGGCGGGGCGCAGCGTCGTCGTCGAACCCGGCGTCGTCAATCTCGTTTTGGACGAACTCGTCAAGACGCAAGGGTTGTACTATCCGCCCGATCCCGCGAGCGGTCGCACCGCGACGATTGGCGGCAACATTGCGGAGAACGCCGGCGGTCCGCATTGTTTCAAGTACGGTGTGACGGCGAACTATGTAACCGGTCTCCAAGTCGTGTTTGCCGATGGACGCGTTGCGCATCTGGGCGGACGCGCGCTCGATTACCCCGAATATGATCTCATCGGCTTGATGACCGGCAGCGAGGGTACGCTCGGCTTGATCACCGCGATGGAAGCGCGGCTGATTTGCAATCCGCTCGGCGTCAAGACGGTGATGGCGTCGTTCGATTCGGTCGAGCAAGCGGGCGCGGCGGTCTCCGCGGTGATCGCGGCGGGCTTGGTTCCGGCGACGATGGAAATGCTCGATCAAAAGATCATGCGAATCGTCGAGGATTACATGCATATCGGTTTGCCGGTGCACGCGGGCGCGATGCTGATCGCTGAGGTGGATGGGTATCCGGAGGGGCTAGACGCGCAAATGGCAGAGGTGGTGCGCGTGCTCGAACAAAATGGCGCGTCGGGAATTCGCGTCGCGCGCGACGCGGAGGAACGCGAGCAGATTTGGTACGGGCGCAAGAGCGCGGCGGGCGCGTTCGCGCGGCTCGCGCCGCAAAAATTTTCGATGGACTGCACTGTGCCGCGCAGTCAGATCGCCAGCACGCTGCGCGCGATGAACGACATTTGCGCGCGGCTCGATCTCACGGTCGGCTACATCATGCACGCGGGCGACGGCAATTTTCATCCCAACATTCCTTATGATCCGGCAGATCAGGATCAAGTTAGACGCGGCACGCGCGCGTTCGCGGAAATGGTTGATGTCGTCGTCGCGTGCGACGGCAGTATCACTGGCGAACATGGCGTCGGGATCGAAAAGCGCGAGTTTATGCCGCTGATGTGTCGCGGCGCGGAACTCGCGGCGATGTGGGATGTCAAACAGGTTTTCGATCCGGCGCAGCGACTCAACCCCGGCAAGATTTTCCCCAGCCAGATGCCGGAGGTGGAGCGCGTCCCGCCCGCGCCGAGCGTTCCGCAAGATTTCTTTGCGCCGAAAAACGCGCCAGAGGCGGCGGCGGGACTTGCCGCGCTGTCGGCAGCGAACAAGCCGGTGGCGATCAATCGTACGCGCGCTGGCGCGGTGACGTTGTCAACGCAGGAATTGACCGGCGTTGTCAAGTACGCGGCGGAGGATTTGTATATCACAGTCGGTGCGGGCACGCCGCTTGAGCAGGTTCAAACATTTCTCGATCCGCACGGTTGGCAAATTCCGCTCGCGTCGCCCTGGCGCGAGATGACTGTTGGCGCAATCGTGGCGACGAATCTCAACGCGCCGCAGCGTATTCGATACGGCTCGGTGCGCGATGTGTTGTTGTGCTGTACCGTCGCGCTGCCCGACGGGCGCGTCGTGCGCGCCGGACGCGCGGTCGTCAAAAATGTTGCGGGGTACGATTTGCCCAAAGTGTTCGTCGGGTCGTACGGCACGCTGGGATTGCTGACGGATGTGACGTTCAAAATTGTGGCGAAGCCGCGCCGCAAACAAACTTTCGTCGTGCCGGTGGATGATCTCAAAGCCGGTTTGGCGTGGAGCAGTCAGTTGCTTCAAGTCGCGCTGATGGCGTCGGCAGTCGTTTTGACGCGCGGCGTCGCGGCGCGCGGCGTGATAAGTCCGTACGCGCTGGTTTACACCGCCGAAGGACACGAACAAGATGTCGAAGCGGAAATGGCGCAGGTTCGCGCGCTGTTGCAGAAATTGAACGCGCCGATGCCGCGCCAAATTTCGGCGACCGGTACCGATTTGTGGATCGATTTGTTGCGCGGCGCGACGGCTGGGTCGTTCGTCGTGCGCGCGGGCGTCGCGCCGAAAGACCTTGTCGATTTTGTGCGGAATCAAACGGCGCGCCTTGAATCGAGTTCGTATCTTGTGGACATCGCGAGCGGTTTGGTGTACGCAGTCGCTTTGCCCGCGAACGCGAGCGACGCGAAGACGTGGCTCGATCCATTGCGTCAAGCCGCGCTGGCAATCGGCGGGTATGCGATTGTCACGCAGCTGCCGGATGAATGGCGCAACACGATTGATTGGCGCGGCTATCGCCCCGACGCGCTCGACGTGATGCGCGCACTCAAGACGCGCTGGGACCCGGCGGGAATTTTGGAGATGGATCAGTTTGTCGCGTGAGCCGAGTCAAAGCGAGTTCGTAGTACGCGCTTGAGCGCGCTCGAGCGCGCACTACAAACCGATTTTCAAAGAAGACGATGATCGAACACACAATTCAGCCGAAAGAATCTCGCACCGGAATCGATCCTTGGTCGGTTGCCGATCTGCCGCCGTCGCTCCCGCTGCGCGGTTTGAACGTACTGGGCGCGGTCGGACCCGGCATCATCATTCTCGGCGTTTCAATCGGCAGCGGCGAATGGTTATTGGGTCCCGCCGCGTTCGTCAAGTACGGTCTCGCGCTCTTGTGGGTCACGACCGTCGCGATCGTTTTGCAGACGATCTTCAATACCGAAGTGATCCGGTACACCTTGTATACCGGCGAGCCGATCTTCACCGGTTTTATGCGGACAAAACCGGGCGTGAATTTTTGGGGGATCTTTTACGCGATCCTCTTTTTCCTCCAAGTCGGCTGGCCCGTGTGGGCGGGCGCGGCGGCGACGGCGATCTTTTATCTTTTCCTCGGGCGCTTGCCGCGCGCGGCGGACGGCGCCATCGTCTACGCGATTGGCGTCGGCACTTTTTTGCTGTGCGTCGCGATCTTGCTCTTCGGTCGGCGCATCGAACGAACCCTGGAAACCTTCAACTGGATTCTCGTTTTGCTGATCGTGACCGGTCTCGCCGCGCTGTGCGTGATTCTCGCGCCGCCGACGCAGTGGGCGAGCGTACTGCTCGGCTTGATCGGTTTTGATACGCGCACGCGCGCGTTCGATTTGTTTCCGGCGGGCGCGGACTGGTTTCTCATCGGCGCGTTTGCCGCGTACTCCGGCGCGGGCGGCATGGTGAACTTGATGATCGCGTCCTGGGCGCGCGACAAGGGGTACGGAATGGGGCGCATCGTCGGTTTTATCCCGGCGGCAATCGGCGGGCAAAGGTGCGTCTGGCTCACTCCGGCAGTGTATTCAAGATCACGCCGGAGAATTTGGCGCGGTGGCGCGAGTGGTGGCGCATCGTCCAGGTCGATCAATGGATCGTGTTCGGCGTCGGCGCGTTGCTTGGTATGGCTTTGCCTGCCATGCTGTACACCACCTTCATTCAAGCCGGGCGCGATATTGGCGGACCCACCGCCGCCGCCGAACTCGCCAACGCGATTGCCGAACGCGGCGGCATCGCCTTTACCTACATGGTCGCGATCATCGGCGCGTGGATCTTGTTCAAGACCCAGTTGAATATTTTCGACGGCTTGGTGCGCGCGGTAACCGACATCGCCTGGGTCTGGAGTCCGCGCGTCCGGCGCTGGCGCGGCGGCGACGTGCGCGTCGTTTACTACGGCGTCCTGTTTTTTGCCATCGTGTGGGGAATGATCGCGCTGCGCGTGACCGAGCCGGTGCTTTTGCTGGAACTGGGCGCGAACATGGCGGGCATCGCGTTTATGATCGCGGGCTTGCACGTGCTGCGCGTCAACACGACTTTGCTGCCGCGCGAATTGCAGCCGCCGCTCTGGCGTCGCGTCTGTTTGGTGCTGCTGTCGTTGTTCTACGGACTGTTCGTCTACCTTTGGTTGATGGGCGGTTTTGTGCCTGATCCCAGCAAGGGTTTCTTGTTCAACATCCCCAGATATTTGAGATTCTAAACCGTGACAGAATATCGCTTGACTTCTGAACAATCACTTCCGAATCCGAGCATCCGCCTGCGCGTGGGGCTGATTATTTCGGCGGGCTTGGTGCTGCTCGTCGGCGCGGTCGTCGGTGTGACGTTTGGTTTCAGCGAGCAAGTGGCGCGGGATGACGAACGCGCGCACCTGCTCGACGCGTTGAATTTCGAAATGGCGCAGCCCGATCAAACGCTCGCCGCCTCCGCGATATTTGAGTCGACCGCGCGCGCGTTGCTGGATGGCGGGATCGTGCGACGCGTGGAAAACGAGCCGGTGCGCGTCGAACCGATTGACGATGCCGAGGCAAAGCAATCGCTCGAAAAAATGCTGGCGGCGTGGCGCGATTTTCTGCGCGCGCACGAGCAATCTCAGCGCGCGCCTGCCGACGCGATCTTGCTCGCGCGCGCGCGCGACGCACGTGGCGCGGCGCAGACGAATTTGACGGAGGCGACGCGCCTGATCGGTTTGCGCCGCGCCGATGGAATCGGGATGGTGCGCGGGATGTACGCGACGCTCTTTCTCAGTTCGCTGCTCTTTCTCTTGTTCGGTTTGTGGTTTATGCAGCAGAGCGTCGTCACGCCGGTCGAAGACTTGGATCGCATCGCGCATCGCATCGCGGCAGGCGACTTCGATACGCCGGTCGCGCTGGGCGGGCAGGGCGAATTTCTCGATCTGACGCGCAGCTTTGAAACGATGCGCCGGGAGTTGCAGCGCTCGCGCGATCAAATGACGCGCTGGACGCGCGATCTGGAGGCGCACGTCGCCGAGCGCACGCAGCAAATCAGCGCGCTCTCGCAAGTGATCGCGACGGCGAGTCGTTCCCTGGAACTCGTCACGGTGCTAAACACCGCGTTGGAACAATCGCTCAAGGTGATCGGCGCGGAGACCGGCGCGCTCTGGTTGAAAGACGACGACGCCCAGAATTTGCATCTAGCGGCGTTTCATGGTTTGCCTGTCAGTATGCGCGAGGAATTGCGCGTGATGAATTTGGGCGACGGCGTCACCGGACGCGCCGCGGAAACCGGGCAGACGATTGTCTTGGAGGATGTTTCACAATCGCCGGGTCCGATGAAAGCCGTTTCGATTCGCGAGGGGATGCGTAGCGTCGTCGCCGTGCCGATTCGTTTGCGCGATCGCGTCGTCGGCGTGTTGGATGTGATGGCGCGCCAGCCGCGCGTGTTCACGCCGGAAGAAATCGCGCTGCTCACTTCGATTGGGCAACAAATCGGCATCGCAGTGGATAGTCTGCGCTTGATGCAAGCGGCGCAGCAACAGACGCGTCAAGTCGCCGCGCTGATGGAACGCGAGCGCATCGGGATCGAGTTGCACGATGGTTTGCTGCAAACGCTCGGCTATTTGTATCTCAAGACCGATCAACTCGAAGCGCAAGCGCTGGCGGCTGGGTTACCCAAGATTGTCGAACAGTTGACCGCCCAGCGCGAATTGATCGGCGAGGTTTCGCGCGAGGTGCGCCGGTTCATCGCCGACTTGCGCGAGCCGCCCGCGCCGCGGCGCGTCTCGCTGCAAACCGCGCTGCGCGAAATGGTCGAATCCTTCACGCGCGAAAATTCGCTGCAAGTGCAACTCGATCTGGAAGCGCGGCTCGCGCGGTTGGACGCCGAACGCAGCGAGCACCTGGTCCGCATCGCGCGCGAGGCGCTGCTCAACGCGGCGCAGCACGGCAACGCGCGGCGCGCGGTTGTGCGTTTGACGTGGCAGGACGATCACGCAGAATTGAGCGTGCAAGACGATGGCAGCGGTTTCGATCCCGCGCAGTTGTCGGCGGACGAGCGCGAACATTTTGGCGTGAGCATCATGCACGCGCGCGCGGCGCGCATCGGCGGCACGTTGCGCGTCGAATCGCCGCCGGGGCAGGGCGTGTGCGTACGCGTGATCTTTACACTTGCAAGTGGAGAAAATCGGAATGGATAAATTGCGCGTTCTCGTCGTGGACGACCATGCCTTGTTCCGCGAAGGAATTGTGGGCATTTTGAACGCTCAACCGGACATCGAGGTTGTCGGCGAAGCGAGCGATGGACTCGAAGCGCTGGTGCTAGCGCGCAGTTTACGTCCCGCCGTAATTTTGATGGACATTAATATGCCCGGCACTGATGGGATCGAAGCGACGCGGCTGATCAAGCGCGAACTGCCCGACGTGTACGTCGTCATGTTGACGGTGCGCGACGAAGACGAGAAACTTTTGGAGGCGATCAAACGCGGCGCGCAAGGATATTTGCTCAAAACGATTCGCGCGCAACAGTTGATCGACATGCTGCACGCCGCGCAGCGCGGCGAACCGACGATCAGCCCGCCGCTTGCCAATCGCATCCTCGACGAATTTCGGCGCGTCGCGACGTCCGCGGCGTCCGCGACCGCCGATCCGCCGTCGCTCGATCCGTTGACGCCGCGCGAACGCGAAGTGCTCGATCTCGTCGCGCGCGGCGCGAGCGACCGCGCGATCGCGCAAGAACTCGTCATCAGCGTGTACACCGTCAAGGCGCACATGCGCTCGATCCTCAACAAACTTCAGGTCGATAGTCGGCGTCAAGCGGCGCGCCTGGCAAAGCGCGACGCGTAAATAGCGCGGGGGCAGGAATCGTCACCTCCTGCCCCCGCGACGTTTTGGAACCGGCGTACGATTTTTTACGTCGTTGCCTCTTTCATCCTGCTGGTTCGGCGCAGCACTGCCTTGATGATTTCCATCGAGGCAAAGACGACGACGCCAAACCCGAAGATGATACTCAGGTCGGTGACGGTCGGCATTTTGATTCCGAAGGTTTCACGCATAAATGGGAATTGGATCAACAGGGCGAGCAAACCGATTTCCCAGGCGAGCGCGAGGAGCAACCACTTGTGCGGTCGCACCTTGAAGACGCTGTACCGCATCGAACGAAAGTTGAGCGCGATGATGAGTTCGATGATGATGAACAGGAAGAAGGTTTCAGTTCGCGCGTGTTCGATGTTGTCGCCCAGTTCGGTAAAGAACAGAAAGTAAAAGAAGGGGACCTCGATGAAGAGCGCGAGCATGATGAACGCGCGCACGTCCCACGAAAAGACGCTCTCCTTCGGATCGCGCGGCGGGCGGGACATGATGTCCGGATCAGCCGGCGCGATCCCCAGCGCGAGCGCGGGCAAGCCGTCCGTCGCAAGGTTGATGTACAAAATCGCGGCAGGTAGGAGCGGCAAAAATTCGGGTCCCAGGATCATCACCACGCCGCCGATGACTGCCACTTCGGTGATGTTGCAGCGCAAGAGGTAGGTTAGGTACTTTTTGATATTGTCGTAAATCCAGCGTCCTCGCTCGATGGCTTTGACGATCGTCGCGAAATTGTCGTCGCTCAAGACCATGTCCGCCGCTTCTTTCGCGACGTCGGTGCCTTTGATGCCCATCGCGACGCCGATGTCCGCGTGCTTGAGCGCGGGCGCGTCGTTCACGCCGTCGCCGGTCATCGCGACGACCTCGCCCCGGGCTTTCCACGCCGTGACGATTTTGAGTTTGTCCATCGGCGAGACGCGCGCATACACGGTGATCTGGTCTACCCGGCGGCTGAATTCATCGTCGGAGAGTTTCTCCAGTTCTTCGCCCGTCAGCACCTGATCGCCCGCGTGGTAAATATCCATCTCTTTCGCGATCGCGACGGCGGTCAGTTTGTGATCGCCCGTGACCATAATCGGCTTGATCTTGACTTGCCGGCAGACCTTGATCGCTTCGACGGCTTCTTCGCGCGGCGGGTCGATCATCCCAGCCAAGCCAAGCAGGGTCATCCCGCTTTCGACCGCGTCTTCCGTGTAGGCGATGCCGTCGGGTAATTCACGGTACGCGAGACCGAGCACGCGCATCGCATTGCTCGCCATCTCTTCGTTGGCTTTTTGGAGCGTTGCTTGGCGTGGTGTGTCGAAGGGCTGGGCGCCGCCGTTTTCCATGATGTGTGAACACCGCTGCATTACCAATTCGGGCGCGCCCTTCATGAACGCGACCCGCTTGCCGTCCGCCATCTGATGAATCGTGGTCATGCGCTTGCGTTCGGAACTGAACGGAATTTCCTCGACGCGCGAATTTTCCATCCGCGTTTCGGCTTGATGCAGGCCGGCCTTGGACGCCGCGACGACGAGCGCGCCTTCCGTCGGATCGCCCTTGATGATCCAGGCGCCGTTGAGTTCTTCCAGGGTAGAATCGTTGCAGAGCAGTCCCGCTTGAAGCAACGAACGGAATGACTGATTGTCGGCAGGATTAAAGCCGTCGGCTTTGAACTCGCCATTCGGCTCGTACCCCACGCCCGTGACCTCGACCGCGCGACCATCGACGAAAATTTGGCGAATCGTCATTTCGCCTTTGGTCAGCGTCCCCGTCTTGTCCGAGCAAATGACGGTGGTGCAGCCGAGCGTTTCGACGGCAGGCATTTTGCGAACAAGCGCGTTCTGTTTCGCCATTTGATGCATCCCGATCGCGAGCGCGCCGGTCACGATGGCGGCGAGCGCTTCCGGCACGGCGGCGACGGCGAGCGCGATCGCGAACATGATGATTTCGATGTAGAACGCCGGATCCGCTTTGCCCGCGATCAGTTCGCGGAGGATGCTGAAGCCCGCGACGAACGCGCAGATGGAGAGCGCGATAATGCCCAGCCATTTGCCGATCTCGGCGGTCCGTTTTTCCAACGGCGTTTGTTCCGTTTCGATCTCGGTCACTTCTTGCGCGATCTTGCCGAACTCGGTGTTCATTGCCGTCGCGATCACGGCGGCTTTGCCGCGACCGTACGTGACGGTCGTGCCGGCAAAAACGACGTTCCGGCGATCGCTGACGCGCGTCTCCGTCGCGACGGGCTGGATGAATTTGTCGACCGGCAGCGACTCGCCGGTGAGCGACGCTTCATCGCTCTGCAGCGAGTGACTTTCCACCAGGCGCGCGTCGGCGGGGATCCGGTCGCCCGCTTCGAGCAACAACACGTCGCCAGGCACCAGTTCTTTGGACGGCACTTCTTCTTCCTTGCCGTCCCGCAAGACGGTGATCGTCGGCGAAAGCATTTTCTTCAACGCTTCCAGCGCGCGCTCCGCGCGATACTCTTGAATGAAACCAAGCCCCGCGGAAAACACGATGATCACCGCGATGATCGCCGCGTCCACCAATTCGCCGACCAGCGCGGAAAGCACGACCGCGATCAAGAGGATGATAATGAGAATGTTCTTGAATTGGCCAATGAAAATCTCGAACGGCGAGACGCGCCCTTCCTGCTTGAGTTCATTGTGCCCGTACGTTTGCAGGCGCTGACTGACTTCTCCTTGCGCCAAGCCGCGATGAAGATCCGTCCCCAGTTCTTGGACGACCTCTGCCACGCCCAGCGCATGCCAAATTGTTGATGGCATTGCCTCCTCCACATGAGATGATGTTGTTACTTTATATCCGAAGAAAAGAAATACGTCAAAACCTATGATGAGCCGCCGTCAACGACGAAGGTCTCAGGGTTGAGCAATCCGCGCGGATCCCAACGTGCTTTGAGCGCGCGCATCAAATCGAATCCATCCGGCGTGTGTCCCCAAACGTCTTGCGGGGTCAACGCGCGCAGGACAATCGCGTATCCGCCGACCGCGCGCGCGGCGCGACGCATTGGCTCCACCGGCGCGTCGTGCGCGTAAATCAGCCCCGGCGCAAAATCGACGACGACGCGCGCGTCGCGCAGCGCGGGCGCGATTTTGTTCAACACGCTCGGCAAATCTTTCGGCGGAACACCAGTGCGCGTGAGCGTACCGCTCTGCGATGCTGTGTTGATCCAGCGCGCCCACACGTCCGTACCGGTCGCAAGATCGGCGTTGGCGATTTCCGAAAGACCGGCGGCGCGAACGACTTGGCGCGCTTGCGCGAGTTCGGCTTGTACGTCTTCCGGTACACCTTCGACAGTGTAGACGATAGTGTATCCTGAGCGAAGTGGAGCGGAGTCGAAGGACGCGGCTGATCCGGGAATCTCACAGCCCTTACACAGCAAGAGCGACGACGCGACGAGACACACGCGCAGCAATTCCATCCCCAGTTTCACGCCGCGATCCAGATCGTCTACTGGAACGACCATCGTCGCACGCGCGCGCGGGAAAGGCACGATCTTGAACGTCACATCGGTCATCACGCCAAGCGTGCCGTACGATCCGACGAACAACTTGGGCAGATCGTACCCCGCGACATTTTTGACGACCGGCTTGCCCGCGCGAATGATGCGCCCATCCGGCAAAACGGTCGTGATCGCCAAGATCAAATCGCGCAGCGCGCCGTACCGCATTCGCAGCGGCGCGTTGAAATTCGTCGCGACGATCCCGCCGATGGTGGATTCGCTCCACGGCGACGCGAGCGGCACCCACACTTGATCGCGCGCGAGTTCGGTTTGCAATTCCGCGAGCGTCGTCCCCGCGCCGACCGTCACGTACAAATCGTTGCGCGCGTATGCCGTGATGCCGCGCAGCGCGCGCGTGGACAGAGTTACCTCTGTCATTGCGAGGAGCGCATCCTGAGCGGAGCCGCGAAGCGGCGCAGTCGAAGGATCGCGCGACGAAGCACTCTCCGCTTCGCGGCTTGACAACTTTGTGCCGCCGCCGCGAATCCGCACGCGCGGCGCGGGATTCAGTACGTTCCACGCGCGCAGCGCGTCCGCCGCTTCTTCGAGAGTTGTCGGCGCGCAAGTTTTTTCAGCGGGCGCGGGTTTCGTCGGTTGCGGTTCGAGCGTGTACGCCGGAATAATCTTGCCGGGATTGAGCGCATGCTTCGGATCGAACACGTCTTTGATGTCTTGCAGCGCTTGCAATTCTGCCGCGTTGTACATCAGCGACATGTATTTTACTTTTTCGCTGCCGACACCATGCTCGCCGGTAATCGTGCCGCCTTGTTGCACGCACAATTCCATCACTCGCTGCCCAGCGGTGTGAACGCGCCATACCATATCCGCGTCGCGCGGATCGAACAGAATGAGCGGGTGCAGGTTACCGTCGCCCGCGTGAAAGACGTAACCGACGCGCAGGTTTTGCGTCGCGCAAATTTGATTGATCGCGGCGAGCGTCGCGCCAAGTTTCGAGCGCGGTACCGTGCCGTCGACGATCAGGTACGCCGGACTGATCTGCGCGATCGCGCCGAACGCGCTCTTGCGCGCGAACCAGATTTGATCGCGCTCGGCGGCGGTTTTGGCGAGGCGCATTTCGCGCGCCTTACATTCGCGCATCACGTCCACGATCTCGGACATTTGCGCGTCCAGCCCTTCCGGATAACCGTCCGCCTCGATGATGAGCAGCGCGTTCGCGTCCGTGGGCAGACCGGCGTGGACGTAATTTTCGACGATGCCGATCATGTTGCGATCCATCATCTCCAACGTACCGGGCACAAGTCCGCGCGCGATGACTGCGGAGACTGCTTCCCCGGCTTGTTCGACCGAATCGAACATCGCCATCAAAGTTTTGACGCCGGGAATATTGCGAATCAGCCGCGCGTACGCTTCGGTCATCACGCCGAGCGTACCTTCGGAACCGATCAGCACGCCGGTCAAATCGTATTCGGGATAATCGAACGCGCGACCACCGGTGACGATCACGCGTCCGTCCGCGAGGACCGCTTTGACGCCGGTGATGTAATTCGTCGTGACGCCGTACTTGAAGCAGTGCGGTCCGCCGGCGTTCTCGCCCAGGTTGCCGCCGAGCGTACACGCGCGCCCGCTTGCAGGATCGGGCGGATAGTACAGTCCTTTCGTCTTGACGAATTCGTCGAACGATTGATGCACGATCCCAGGTTGAATGATCGCCGAGCGTCCTACTTCGTCGAGTTCGACGACTTGATTCATCCGCGCAAACGAGATGACCAAGCCACCTTGCGATGCAAGCGCGCCGCCGCTCAAGCCGGTGCCCGCGCCGCGCGCGATGATCGGAATATTGTTTTGACGCGCCCAGCGAACTGCGGAGACGACTTGTTCGGTGGTACGAGGGAGGACGAGCGCGCAGGGTTGTCCGACGCCGAGACTGCCATCGGTTTCGTACGTGAGCAGTTCGACCGGATTGGTCACGACGGCGTCACGCGGCATAACAGCGTTGAGTCATTTGATTTGCTCAGCCGTGAGCGGCGTCATGCCTGGCTTCTCCCTCCCGAGTCGCGCAGA
This sequence comes from Candidatus Aquidulcis sp., assembly GCA_020723345.1. Classification (GTDB taxonomy): domain Bacteria; phylum Chloroflexota; class Anaerolineae; order UBA4142; family UBA4142; genus VGOB01. Next base: position 44,437 of record DYJA01000018.1, read on the forward strand.
AAAAAGTTTACGCCAACAATTTGCGGAGTGCGGCGAGCAGCAACGTGATGTTCTCGCGGCGGCTGCCAAAGCCCATCAAGCCGATGCGCCAAATTTTTCCTTTGAGCGGACCAAAGCCCCCGGCAACTTCGATGTTGTACTCGTCGAGCAAGCGTTTGCGACCCGACGCATCGTCGAGGCGCGGGCTGAGCGCGCACGTCGTCAGCGCGGGCAAACGATGTTTGAGCGGGACGAACGGCGGCAGATCGATTTCTTCCAGTCCTGCCCACAACATTTCCGCGTTCGCGCGATGCCGCGCAAAGCGCGCGTCCAATCCTTCTTCCGCGACGATGCGTAAACCTTCGCGCAGCGCATAGTTCATCGTGATCGGCGCGGTGTGGTGGTACGCGTGATCGCCGCCCCAGTATTTTTCGAGCAGCATCAAATCGAGATACCAATTTCCAACGGGTGTCTTGCGACTGCGGAGAAAATCGCGCGCGCGCGGACTGACGGTGATCGGCGCGAGACCGGGCGGGCACGACAGACATTTTTGCGAGCAACTGTACGCAATGTCCACGTCCCAATTATCAACTTCGACGGGGACGCCGCCGAGTGACGTGACGCAGTCCATCACGACGAACGCGCCGTGCTTGTGCGCCGCGGCGGCGATGTCTTTGACGTTCAGTTGCAGCGCGCCGGTCGATGTTTCGGCTTGGACGAACGCGACGAGTTTGTACTTTTTCTGCGCGAGTTGTTTTTCGATGTCAGCCGGATCGAAGATTTCGCCCCAAGGGCGATCCAGCCGATCCACCGTCGCGCCGTACCGCTGCGCCATGCTGACCATCCGCTCGCCAAAATAGCCGACGACCGCGACGAGCACATTGTCGCCGGGTTCGATCAAGTTGCACAGCGCGGCTTCCATCCCGGCGGTACCGGTGCCGGAGATCGAAATAGTCAATTCGTTTTTGGTCTGGAAGACGTAACGCAACAATTGCTGCGTCTCGTTCAGGAGCGTAAGAAATTCTGGATCGAGGTGTCCGAGCAAGGGAGTTGCCATCGCGCGCAAGACACGCGGGTGAATCGGGCTGGGTCCGGGTCCCAGCAGCAAGCGCGGCGATGGATTCAGGTCTTTGAATTGAGGTACGTCCACAGGAATGACTCCTTTGTCACAAAATTCTATCCTTAATTATACAACAAACGCGCCAGAATTGAAAAATCCGCGCGGATCCCATCGCGCTCGCAGCGCGCGCATGATCTCCAATCCTTCGGGTTGATAGCCCCAGCGATCATTTGCCAGACCGGACAAGACGATGGCGTACCCACCCAGTTTGAGCGCGGCAGGACGAATCGTTTCGACTGGCGCGCCGCGCGTGTACAACATTCCATTCGCGATGTCGACCACAAAGGACGCGTCGGCGAGCGCGAGTCCAGCGACGAACGCGGACAAGTCTTTCGGCGCGATTCCGGCGCGCAGGGTTACGGCGTCTGATCTCGCGTTGAGGAAACTTGCCCACACATCGTTCGCCGATGGCGCGTCGAGTTGCGCGAGATTGCCGATGTTTTCGTTTTGCAAAACGGCGCGCGCTTGCGCGAGTTCCGCGTTCACGTCTTCCGACATTCCTTCGACGGTATAAATCAGCGCGTACGATTTGGATGCGCCTGGAATTGCGCAACCGCGACACAAGAGCAAGCCCGACGCGGCGAGACAGACGCGCAGCAATTTGGAGCCGATTGCCAAGCCGCGTTTCAAATCGTCGACCGGCGCGATGATGCTCGCGCGGGCGCGCGGCAGCGGCGCGAGTTTCAGCGTCGCATCGGCGATGAGACCCAGCGTGCCGTACGATCCGACGAACAACTTGGGCAGATCGTACCCCGCGACATTTTTGACGACCGGTCGCCCCGCCCAAATCACGCGACCATCGGGCAAGACGACGCGCGCGGCAAGGAGCAAATCGCGAATGCCGCCGTACTTCATCCGCAGCGGCGCGTTGAAATTCGTCGCGATGATCCCGCCGATCGTCGCATCGGCGAATGGCGAAACGAGCGGCACCCACATCTTGTCGCGCGCGAGTTCCGCTTGCAGATCGGCGAGCGGCGTGCCCGCGTTCACCGTCACGAACAAATCGTCAATCGAGCGCGTCGTGATGCCGCTTAAGTTTCGCGTCGAAAGAGTTGCGCCGTCGGTACGCGTCGCGCCGTCGCTCGCGATGAAAATCTTTTCGGCTTGCGCGTTCCACGCGCGAATCGCGCGCGCGGCTTCGTCGGCGTTGTGCGGCGCGACCTCTCTCCCTACGTCCTCTCCATCCTGAGCGGAGCGAAGCGGAGTCGAAGGAAGGAGAGGGGAGTGGGGAGAGGTCGGCATTTCAGTTGGGAAAATTTTTCCCGGATTGAGAATTTTCTGCGGGTCGAAAATTTCTTTGACGTCCCACATCATCGCGAGTTCGTCAGGCGCGTACATCAGCGGCATAAACTCGCGCTTTTCGATGCCGACGCCGTGCTCGCCAGTGATGCTGCCGCCCATCTCGACGCACAACTGCATAATCTTGCGTCCGGTCGCGTGGATGCGTTTCATCAATTCCGCATCTTTCGGATCGGTGATGAGAATGAATGGATGCAAGTTGCCGTCGCCCGCGTGAAAAACGTAGCCGACGCGCAAACCGTTTTCGTCGCACAATCTGTTGACGCCCGCGAGCGTGGCGGCGAGTTTGCTGCGCGGCACCGTGCCGTCGAGCAAATAGTACGCCGGAGAAAGTCGCGCCATCGCGCCTGCCGCGCTCTTGCGCCCGTACCAAATCAGGTCGCGCTCTTCGGCGGTTTGCGCGATACGTAAATCGCGCCCGGCGTTGTCGCGCAGAATCGCCGCGATTTCTTCGATTTGCGGCGTGACGCTTTCGGGATAACCGTCGGCTTCGATGATGAGCGCAGCGCCCGCGTGAATCGGCAAGCCCGCGTGCGCGAAATCTTCGATGATTTGCATCATCTTTTGGTCCATCATTTCCATCGTCGCGGGGACGAGTCCGCGCGCGATGATTGCCGAAACCGCTTTGCCCGCTTGCTCGACCGAATCGAACGACGCCATCATCGTTTTGATCGCGAGCGTGTTTCGCAGCAAGCGCGCGCTCGCTTGCGTGACGATGCCGAGCGTTCCTTCGCAACCGGTGACGATGCCCAGCAGATCGTACTCGGGGTAATCGAGCGCGCGCCCGCCCAATCGGATCACGCGACCGTTTGCAAGGACGACGGTCAAGCCGGTCAAGTAGTTCGTCGTCACGCCGTACTTGAAACAGTGCGGACCGCCGGCGTTCTCCGCGATGTTGCCGCCAATCGTCGCGGTGCGACCGCTCGCAGGGTCGGGCGGAAAATACAATCCCTTCGTCTTGACGAATTCGTCGAGCACGAGATTGACGACGCCCGGCTCGACGACGACGCTGCGTCCCACTTCGTCAAATTCGACGATGCGTTTCATCTGCGCGAATTCGACGATGATGCCGCCGTGTTCCGCGACCGCGCCGCCCGACAAGCCGGTGCCTGCGCCGCGCGCGACGATCGGCACGTTGTTTTCGTTTGCCCACTTGACCGCTTTGACCACGTCGTCCACATTGCGCGCCATGACGACGCTGTCGGGCATTCCTTTATCGAGACTCGCGTCGCCGTCGTACGTCAGCAATTCGACGCGGCGCGTGAGAAGTTGTTTGTCGGCGAAGAGTTGGGTGAGGGAACTGAGTTTGGAATTTGCAAATGCCATCGTTGCCTCCGCGATGCGTGATACGTGATGCGTGACCCTTCGACTCCGCTCAGGGCGTTTCACGCATCACGTTTCACGTCTCACTTTTCCATCGCTTGGTACGACATGTCCAAGACCTGGACGACGTGATACACCGGCATTTTTAGTTTTGCTTTGCGCGCGCCTGCGATCAATTGCATGTGGCAACCGATGTTGCTCGCAATGATCCAATCCGCGCCGGTGCTGGCAATGTCTTGCATCTTGGCGTCCAAAATCGCGTCGGCGGTGTCGGCTTGGACGATGTTGTACACGCCCGCGCTGCCGCAGCAGCGGTCGGGCAGTTTCAGTTCGACGAGTTGCAGACCGGGAATGCTCTTCATCAAATCGCGCGGCTGCTTGACGACTTTTTGGACGTGGCGCAAGTGACACGAATCGGAGTACGTCACGCGCGCTTTGACTTCGCCGGTCGGCGGGACGCGCAGATTCGCGGCGAGAAATTCGGAAATGTCCTTGACCTTCGCCGCAAAATGTTTCGCTTTTTCGAAATAGACCGGGTCGTCGTGGAAGAGATGGACGAGTTCGTCTTTGAGCGTCGCGCCGCAGCCGCCCGCGTTCGAAATGACGGCGACGTAATCGCGCGCGAGGAACGCGTCGATGTTTTTGCGCGCGAGTTCGCGTGCGAGCGCGTGTTCGCCCTGATGAATTTGCGCCGCGCCGCAGCACGTCTGTCCGAGCGGGAAATGCACTTGGTAGCCGTTGCGTTGCAAAACGCGAATCGTCGCCTCGTTGACCTGCGCGAGAAATGCTTCCTGGATGCAGCCGATGAAGAACGCGACCTCGCCGCGCTTTTCGCCAAGCGCGGGTGCGGGCGCGCGATAATCGCGATATTTCGGTTCAATCGGCGGCAGGATCGCTTCCATCGCTTGAAGTGGCTTGGGCAAGATGTTCAGCGCGCGGATGATTCTTTGAACGCCGGTGATTTCGTACAACCACATCGCGCGCGCCATCAATTTCAACAGACCCAGGTTCGGCATCATTTGGCGCAAGCCAAGCCAGCGCACGAATCGTTCGATCACGCCGATCTTGCGATTCAGCGAAATCGCGGCTTGCGCGCCGTCGACGAGGATGCCGTACTTGACGCCCGACGGACACGCGGTTTCGCACGAACGGCACGCGAGACACAAATTGATGTGCGTCGTGAACGAGTTGGTGAATTCTTCCAGCCCGATGCGTCCTTCCGACGCGGCGCGCATCAGCGCGATGCGACCGCGCGGCGCGTCCATCTCCGTGCCGAACACCGCGTACGTCGGACATGCTTGCAGACACAAACCGCAGTGGATACACTGCGTCAATTTTGCTTTGTAATCTGGCGATTGAAGAATTTCGATCCCTTTGATCACACCCAAACTCCTTGTGGCAAAATCGCGCGAGTGATTATCGCGCGATGAAACAGTCCGTGAAATAACTTTACCACAAAGACGCGAAGAACGCAAAGACCTATGCTGGTCATTTCGAGCAAAGCGAGAAATGACGTTGACAAAATCTATATCACTTGCCACACGTAAAGCGCTTTGGCTCCGTGTACGCCAATCGTCACCGTCAGTTCGATGTCGGCGGTGCGGCTGGGACCGGTGATAAAGATCCAATAATTGTCTCCGCGAACTTCCGCGAACGCGGGACCGAGATCAGCGCGCAACGCAGATGGCGAAACGATGGCGAGGTGAACGCGCGGCAGTAGCGAGACCGCGCGCGGTTTGTCGGGCAACGCGCGCAGCATCAGCGTCCCGGTTTCGGGAAACGCATAGTCGACGCCGGTCACACCCAGGTCGCACTCTGCCATTGCGCGTTTATCGGCGAGCGGCGAAACGAGTTGCACGCCCAGTTCCGTCAATATCTGGGCGATGCCGAGTTCCTCGAGTTCGCCGGTGTTCCACAACGTCGCCTTTTTTACTTCTTGCTCCTTCACCAATTTTTCGAGCGCGGCTTTTATTTCGTTTTTCTTGACGCGTCCGGTCGCGCCGCCCAGTTTGCCGATTTCTTCGAACAGCATATTCATTTCCGCGTTCGCGTCGTCGGGCGTGCGCGGCGCGATGCGCGCGGACGCGGAGATCGCTGCGACCGGTGCATCACTTGTACGATGCAGCGCATTTTGGACATCGGCGAGAATTTGTTCACGAGCGTTCATCGTTGCCTCTCATTTTTTCTTTTGCGAAACCAGGCGCGAAAATCTGCGCCAAACGCGGGGAGCGGGCGCGCCATCGTCCAGCGATTTGCGGGCGGCGGCAAGTTCGGCAGCCAGCCGTTTTTGCGGAGCGGTGCTTGAATGTATTTGAGCATCTGCGTCCCAAATTCGTACAGCCACGGCAGACTGAATGACAGTGTTCCGAGTTTTACGCCGGCCTGAATCACGGCGGGCGCAGCCGCGCGTTCGATTTGATCGCCTTCGACCGCGCGATGACGCAAGCGCAGCAGGATTTCGGGAATCGGAATTTTGACCGGGCAGAATTCCGCGCACGCGCCGCAGAGCGACGACGCGAACGGCAAATCGGCGGCGGTTTTCATGCCGAGCAACTGCGTCGAGAGCATCGCGCCGATGGGTCCCGAGTACGCAAAGCCGTACGCGTGCCCACCGACGTTGTTGTACACAGGGCAGACGTTCAAGCAGACGCCGCAGCGAATGCAGAGCAAGGTTTCGCGCGTCACCTCGTCTTTCATAATGCGTGTGCGTCCGTTATCAAGCAGGACGAGGTGAAATTCTTTGGGACCGCCTTCTTCGTTGGAGCGGCGCGGACCGGTGATGAACGACGTGTACGCCGACATCTTTTGTCCGGTCGCGCTGCGCGGCAAGAGTTTGAGCAACACGTTGACCGATTCCCAATCCGGCACGACTTTGTCGATTCCGACGACCGCGATGTGCAGCGGCGGCAGCGTCGTACACATGCGCCCGTTGCCTTCGTTCGTCACGATGACGAGCGTGCCAGTTTCGGCGACCATGAAATTCGCGCCCGAGATTCCCAGGTCGGCGGAGAGAAATTCTTCGCGCAGGCGCGTGCGCGCGATCGCGCACAGTTTGAGCGGATCGGGCGGCGCGTCCACGCCGAGTTTTTGTGTGAACAATTCGGCGATGCCTTCTTTCGTCAGATGCACCGCGGGGACGATGATGTGCGACGGACCGACGCCCGCGAGTTGGATGATGAATTCGCCGAGGTCAGTTTCCAGAACCGAAATGCCGTTCTCTTGCAACGCGTGGTTCAAGCCGATTTCTTCGGTCGCCATGCTTTTGACTTTGACCGCGCGCTTGACGCCGCGTTCTTTCGCGAGTTCGAGCACGATTTGTTTTGCTTCCGCCGCGTCGCGCGCCCAATGCACGATGCCGCCGGCAGCGCGCACTTTTTCTTCGAGCCGCGTTAAATAATGATCCATGTGTGTCAAACTGTGCAGCCGGATTTCGTGTCCGGCTTGGCGCAGCGCCTGCCAGCGTTCGTCTCCGACGACGTCGACGACGGCTTGGCGCGTGCCGAGAAACTTGCTCGTCGCTTTGCGAACCGAGACGGGCATGTGGGGTGGCACGTTCTTTACGTTCGTGCGAAAGTTTATGTGGGTAGGAATTTGACTCATTGGATTTTCTCCAAGATCTACGTGATGCGTGAAACGTGAGTGTCACGCATCACGTATCACGCATCACGTTTCACTGCGCCGCTAACACCGAGATCAAATGTAGCGCGCGAATCGGCGAACCGACCTTGCGCAATCCGCCCGCGATGTTCATCAGACAACCTGGGTCGCCCGCGATGATGTACTCCGCGCCGCTCGCCTGGATATTGTCCAACTTGGTTTCCATCATCGTCTTGGAGACTTCGGGGTAGACGACGCTGAACACGCCGCCGAAACCGCAGCAGGTTTCCTCTTCGTTCAGCGGCACGAGTTCGAGACCTTTGACCGCGCGCAAAAGTTTTTTCGGTTCTTCGCGCAAGCCCAAGCCGCGCAAAAGGTGGCACGACGCGTGATACGTCACCTTGTGCGGAAACACTGCGCCGACATCGGTCATCTTGAGCACGTTCAATAGAAACTCGCAAAACTCGAACGTGCGCGGAACAAGTTCCTTGACGCGCGCGTGTTCCGGCGTCCCTTCGGGGAACAATTCGCGATAATGATGGCGGACGAAATCCACGCACGAGCCGGACGGCGCGACGATATAGCCGTCGGTCTTGCCGAACACTTTGATGAACTGGCGCGCGGGCGCAAGCGCGCCGCTTTGAAAACCGCTGTTGAAAAACGGTTGACCGCAGCAGGTTTGCCCTTCGGGCATTTCGCACTGCACGCCTAATCGTTCCAGGACGCGCACCATATCTTTCAGCGTGTCCGAGAAAAAATTTTCGCCGAGACAAGTGATGAACAATTGCGCTTTAGTCGTCATCTGCATCCTCCAACAATCGTTTGGTTCTCTCGCGAGTTGCGGGGAGTTGCCATACAAGAGAATTATACTACGCGGGAACAGGGTCGCGCAAAAATCGCTTGACACACAACTGCCTCTCTGCCGGGGACAGAGAGGCAGTTGCCGCGATGCTTCGTTCAACGCGGGCTAGAACTTGACGAGCGGTTGTCCCGTCGCGATCAGAGCCACAAAGTTGAGGAAGAAGAAGCCGAAGAACAGAACGTTCGCAACCAACACGACGTACGACCACCAAGCCGCGCGCGCGGGTCGGGGAAGTTTGCTGTTCAGGTAGATCAGCACGAGCGGATAGATGATCGACGCGAGGTTTGCCATGTTCGCCGAATACTGCAGCAACTGAGTTGGCAGCGCCTGATGGATGACCCAACTGATGAAGACGATGAGCACGATTGCCACGATGTAGTAGAACTTGCGCGGGTCGTCTCCGATCCAAGCGCGGAGGCGAGGACTCACGGCAATCGCGGTATCCGTCGTGTTGCGGATCAGCATCTCCAACAGGGTGGTTTGCGTCTTCCACAAGATCACCGCGCCCAGGACCAGGGTGAAGGGGAAGAGCCACTGAGCTTTCTTTGCCAACTCCGCGGCGACAAACACCGGCATATTCGCAGAGGTGGGTTCTGCCGCGCCGGGTGTTACGGCAAGCGAAACCGCCAGCACGCTGGGGATAAACATACCGATCATCGCGCCAGTGAAGAAGACAACCCACTGATCGACGACCAGGAATCGGAACCAACGTTTCCACGTCTTGGCGTTTTGCTCGGTCTCGCGGAAGGTGACGCCGGAGGGCAGGACTTGCTGCTTCTGCCCGCCGATGAGACCGGAGAAGAAGCCGATTTTCGATCCCATCCCGTAGCCGTGATCGCGATAGTAGTTGATCAGCATAAAGTTCATGCCGGAAGCAAAGCCGGTGTAGCCAATGATCGAACCCAGGGTGGTCGCGTCGATGCCTTTCGGCAGCGCGGCTGGGGTGACGATGCTGGCAAGCATCGTGCCCCAGAGACTCGCCGGCGCAAAGACGATGGACAACACGATCAACACGAACAGGATGATGAACACGGCAGCCGATTCGACGAATTCGAGCGTGCGGGAAATCTTTTTGCCGAACAAGTAGATTCCCAACGAGAGGAATAACAAAGCGATGGCGATGTAGCGCACCGTCTGCAATTCCACAGGGTTTTTGGCATCGAATGTGCGTCCGACGAAGATGGCGTAGAGACTCTGCCCGGCGGCAGCTGCCCAGCCGCCCCAAATCCAAGCCAGGTAGATCAGGAACAAAGTCACCGGCACCCAGAACGCCAAGCCGGGGGGCGTGCGCGTAAAGCCGACGACCGGCACTTCGCCGGTGGCAAGCGTGTAACGCGCGTTTTCGACGTTGTAGAACGTTTGGAGAATCGCGGAAATGGTGACGAGGAAACCCAGCCCCATGAAGCCGAACTTGCCGAACCCTAACGGACCCAGGAGCCACTCACCGCTTCCGATGGAGACGCCCAGCGCGATCATGCTGGGACCGAGGACTGCCGTGATCATTTCTTTCGCGCCGATCTTGGGCAGTTTGAATACTTCTTCCGGTGTTGGCAGATCGTCCACCGCAAGCGCCGGACGACTAACGCCGATTTGAAGTTTCTCTTCTGGCATCGTTGCCCTCCTTAGGAATAGAAGATGGTTGGAAAAACGAAATACGCGAGGAGAAATTGAATCTGGGTTTGTCTACTCGATAGGCACCCTCCTTGCCTCTTCCATATTTCGCGTCTGGGAAAAAGACACACTCATTGTATCCTAGACAGACGCGCAATTCTATCGCTCTTGATCGACAAAGCGAACGAATCAAGAACTATTTTTGCTCAGACCGAGAACTAGTTCCCGACCGGTCGCTTGCCAAACTGGGGGAATCGGCATACAATTGCGGCAATCGACCTTCGAGGTCTCAACAAGGTTATCTATGGATCTTTTTGATTATCGCCGTCACGAACTTGAAAAGACGGACGCGCCGCTTGCCGCGCGCATGCGTCCGCGCACGCTCGACGAATTTGTTGGACAAGAGCACATCGTCGGGCAAGGCAAACTGCTGCGCCGCGCGATTGAATCCGATAAACTTTTCTCCTCGATCATTCTCTGGGGACCCCCGGGTACCGGCAAAACGACGCTCGCGACGATCATCGCGAACACGACGAAATCGCACTTTGAAACGATCAGCGCGGTCACGGCGGGCGTCGCCGATATTCGCCGCCTGATCGCCGACGCGAAAGAGCGGCGCGGGATGCACGGCACGCGCACGATCGTTCTCGTCGACGAAATTCACCGCTTCAACAAGGCGCAGCAAGACGCGCTGCTGCCGCACGTCGAAGACGGCACGATCATTTTGATCGGCGCGACGACCGAGAATCCGTACTTTGAAGTGATCTCCGCGCTCGTCTCGCGTTCGCGCGTCTTTCAACTCAAATCGCTGGACGACGATCAGGTCGCCGCGTTATTGCGACGCGCGATTGCCGATAAAGAACGCGGGTATGGCGATTTGAAATTGGAGATTGGCGACGACGCGCTCGCGCACCTCGTCGACATTTCCGGCGGCGACGCGCGCTCCGCGCTCAACGCGCTCGAACTCGCGGTCGAATCTACGCCGCCAGGGCAAGATGGCGCGATTCGGATCGATCTGACGGTTGCCGAAGAAGCGATTCAACGCCGCGCGGTGCGCTATGATCGCGCGGGCGATGAGCATTACGACACGATCAGCGCGTTCATCAAATCGGTGCGCGGCTCCGATCCGGACGCCGCGTTGTACTGGCTCGCGCGCATGATCTACGCGGGCGAAGATCCCAAGTTTATCATGCGCCGCCTGCTGATTCTCGCCGCCGAAGACATCGGACTGGCGGATCCGGCGGGTATCATCGTCGCGGCGTCGTGCGCGCGTGCGCTCGAATGGTGCGGCTTGCCGGAGGCGCAATTCCATCTCGCGGAGGCGACGCTCTATCTCGCGACCGCGCCGAAGAGCAATTCGGCGATCGCGTATTTCAAAGCGTTGGAAGAAGTCGAGCGCGAAGGAAAGATAGAAGTCCCGAATCATTTGAAAGATTCATCGCGCGATGGCAAAGCGTTGGGACACGGCAAAGATTACAAATACCCGCACGATTTCCCAGGTCATCACGTCGAGCAGCAGTACTTGCCGGAGCGTTTGCGCGGCAAACGTTTCTACGCGCCGAGCGATCAGGGACGCGAGAAGGATATTGCGGCGCGGTTGAAGAAATGGCGCGGCGAAACGTGATGCGTGCTGCGTATTGCGTATTGCGTGTTACTTGGAATGCGAACTTGAACCTTGAACCTGAAATCTGAGTTCGTAGTACGCGCTTCAGCGCGAGAGGCAGCGATAAATCGCCTACTACGAACAAACATGCAAAGTATCTGCAATCGGCAATCGCAAATCGAAAATCTGAAATCATAAATCTGAAATCTGAAATGGTGTGCCATGGGCGAAACGCGCGTCAACTTACAACACTTGCTCGAAGACATTCGCGACACGTACCCGTTCCCGGCGGAAGAAGCGATTCTCACCGAATTGGTCGCGAACTCGCTTGACTCGACCGCGTCCGAGATTCGATTCTTGGTGAGCAAGAGCGAAAAAACAATGACGGCGGTGGACAACGGCAAAGGGATGTCGCCGTCGCAGTTGGAGCATTATCACGACATTGCCGCGACGACGAAAGTGCGCGGCAAGGGCATCGGCTTTGCGGGCATCGGCGCGAAACTCGCGCTGCTGCTCGCGCGCGACGTCATCACCGAAACGCGCGCCGGACGTTCGTACACCGCGACGCGCTGGCGACTCGAAAGTTCGCAGCGCGCCCCGTGGGAACTTGTCGAACCGCAAGGCATTTTGGAAAACGCGAAAAGCGGAACCGCGGTCACGCTCGTTTTCCGCGAAGCGTCGCCGCTCGTCGAGCCGAATTACGTCGAGATGATTTTGCAAGCGCACTTTCATCCGCTGCTCGACGAAACGTTCGGCGAAATTTTCAAATCGCTTTATCCGCAGGGTATTCGCTTTTTCGTGAACAATCGTCCCGTTGCCGCGCCCGAACTCGCAGAGTTGCGTGGGCGCAAAACATTCGTCGTGCGCGCGTCGCTCTCGTCGAATCCAAACGCGAAGGGGAAACCGGTCGGCGTCGGTTTTATCGGACGGAGCGAGGACGATTTGCCGGAAGCGCAGTACGGCATCGGCATTTCGGCGTACGGCAAAGTGATCAAACGCGGGTGGGATTGGATCGGACTGACGCCGAAACATCCGACGCGCTTGAGCGGCATCGTCGAAGTGCCGCCGCTCGTCGAAATTCTGACGACGAACAAAGCCGATTTTCTGAAGGACGGCGGATCGCTCAAACGGTACTATCGTTATCGCAAAGCGATTCAAACCGCGCTCGCGCCGATTCTGCGCGATTTGGGCGAAACGACGCCGGTGCGCGAACGCGAAGAGCGCGAGGTGCGCCCGCTCGAACGCGAAGTCGAACGGGTCCTGGGAACGATGCTCGGCGAATATCCGGAGATCGCGCCGCTGATCGGTCGCCGCCGCACCAGTCAACCTGGGATCAATCTCGCGCCGGACGCGGACGGCGCGGATGTCGGCGCGCTCACCGAGACGCTCGCGGAAATCGCGCAGCAACAGCACGCAGCGGGCGAGCCGCCCGCTCCACAGCCCGCGCCGTTTCAGCCGCCGCCGGAATCCGGCGCGGTGCTCGAACCAAATCCCGAAGGCGGCGAACCGGCGCGTCCGCAAGAAGGCAAGCGCGTCGGACCGGGGTTGATGATTGGCTTTGAGGACGCGACGGAGCGCGCCGAACTGGGTTGGTTGTTGGAGAACACGGTGTGGATCAATCGCGCGCATCCGGCGTACCAAAAGGCGGTCGCGGGTGGACACGAGCAGTATCACGTCGTCCTCACCGTCGCGTGGGTGTTGCTCGGACATCTCGAAGATCAACATTCGGCGCAGCGATTCATCGGCGAGTTTTTGTTCGGGTGGGGCGCGCGCAAATGAATCAACGTTTCCCGATTCACATCCATCGCCGCGCTGAAAACGGCGTGACGACGTTTCTGGCGACGACTGCGCTCGTCAAACTCGCGGACGCGCCCGATCAGGTGCAAGCGCAGTTGCGCGATTTTGCCGACGCGTACGCGCGCACACTTGCGGAAGCGCGCGCCGCGCTTGACGATTCGCGCGCGTACTGGCGCGTCGGCAAGGCGATTTACGATTTCGAGGCGTCGCTCGGCGGGGCAGGGTTTTATCTCGCGGGACAGACCGCGACGTTCGCGCGCGATCTGGGACTGAACGCGGGCACGCTTCGGAAAGTTCTCGCGTTCTATCGGCGCAATGCGGACGCGAATGCGCTGCGCGCGGATTCGCCATGGCGGCGGCGCAGCGCGTAAGGAATTTGTCCACGAAGGACACGAAGGTCACGAAGAAATTTCGTGTCCTTCGTGCGCTTCGTGGACGAGAGGGTTACCCAAGACGAAAATCGCGCTGGCGGACGCGGCTGGCGCGGTGAGAAATCCAAATCAATCGCAAGGAGGAAGGATGAAAGTCAAGACCCACAAACCCAACTCGGTCATCTGGATCGTCGCGTTCTTGCTGTTCCTGTACGGGTTGGTTGCATTTTTCGTGCCGCTCCCGTATTCGGGATTCGCCGTTCTTATTTCGGCGGCGCTGTTGCTGCTGGGAACGACGGTGTTTTAGCGCGGCGCAAGTGCTTGGATCGCGAAACTCGCGAAATGGAGCGATAACCGCAAGTCTTGCGCGGCTTGCGTACTTTTCGCGGGTTTCGTGATCCCAAGGTTTTGTTTGTGCTTTGTCCAAAACTCGACGGCGCCCTTGCAAAATGGATTGCGTGTTGCAGAGGCAGCGGCGCGTTTTTAGAAAGGAACAAGACTATGGATTCGCAATTGCACCAGAAACTCGCGGAGCTTCACGCTGAACTCGAACAAACGCAAGTGCTCGACGATGAAGCGCGGCAATTGCTTGGGCATTTGCAGCGCGATATTCAAGCCGTGCTGAAGGAATCGAATCCATCTACGCGCAAATCACTGCGCGAGCGTTTGAGCGCGGCGGTTGGGCATTTCGAAGAATCGCACCCCAGTCTCACTCTGATGCTCAAGCAAGTTCTGGATAGTCTCGCGCAGGTCTAGAGTCACCCAATAACTCACAAGGAGGAAGATCGGATGGACTGGTTGTTCAAGTTAGTCGGTTGGCTGATTGATGTGGACATCTGGGTTGATCGGCTGCGGGCAGTGCCGGAACTCTATTCAAAGCACGGTATCAAAGGTTGTTTGCTCGTAATGTTGTTTTTTGTGCTTCTGTTTGCATGCATCGCGGTTTTTGTCTACGGTTCGGGCGGTGGAACTCCGTAGCCGTGCAGGAAAGATTGAGCGATGTCGTAGATCAGGTGTTTGTGCGAGGGCGGCGTAATGCTGCCCTTGTTTTGTTTGGCGCAATCGCAAGTGCCGGGGGCTTGTCAAACATTTCGCGATGTGGCAGAAATCTGCTCGCGGCGCGCGCGATGACACCGAATTTCAAATTTTGCAAGCAGATCGTCGAGATAATGAATCGATTCAAAGATATTTTCATCATCAATAATACGATCTACGGCAACGACGATAACGGTTCTGCATTTGCTCGACCAGCGTTCCCTCAGCGCAATTGACGATTTTTGATTTGTGTTTTGCCGCATCGCGCGTAAAATGCGAGGAGAAATGGATGCTATCTTCGATCTCGAATTCGCGCGCGCGACGATGGTGCTTGCGTTTGGGTTGCTCGGTTGGTGGATCGGCGCGCGCGTCAATCTGCCCGCGCCCGCGCTTTTGGGTTCAATGCTGCTCGTCGCGATCGTGACCGCGACCGGGTTGATTCCCCCTCCCAATTTTCCTCAGTGGTTGCGCGTCTTGGTGCAGTCCGTCATTGGCGGATACATCGGTTTAAAGATCGACCGCGCCGCGCTTGCCTCGACGCGAACGCTGCTCGTTCCCATCATGGCTTCGACGGTGTGGTTTGTCGCGTTCACTTTGCTGATCGGTTACGCGATGGCGCGATTGACGAGCATGGACTTGTACACCGCGCTGCTGTCCGCGACGCCGGGCGGAGTCGCCGAAATGACCGTGATCGCGATGGCGGTTCACGCGGATGTGGCGATGGTTGCCACGATCCAAGTCGTTCGATTTTTTTGCAGCAACCTGGGCATTCCGTTTTTGGTACGGCGCGGAATAAATCCATGTCCGCTTCCGCGAAATGAAGCGAATACTGCGGCAACTACTTTGCCTGCGCCGCGCGGATTGCACTGGCTCGCGTGCTTGGGCGTTGGCGCATTGGGCGGCTTTGGTCTCGACGCGCTTCAGGTTCCGGCAGGCGGTGTCATCGGCGCGATGCTCGCGGTCGCGATTGTCCAGTTGGCGGGCGCGCGCTTGCGGACGTTGCCCGCGCGCGCGCGGATGCTGGCGCAAACGTTTATTGGCGTGTTCGTCGGCGTTACGTTCACGCAGCAAACACTGATCGAGTTGCAAAACTCGTTTGCGATCATTATCGGCGCGACGCTCGCGACGCTGGCGAGCTCGTTCATGCTCGCGTTCGTCATGCAGCGCTGGATGCGCTTGGACGCCGGGACGGCGATCCTCGGTTGCGCGCCGAGCGGTTTGTCGTTGATGCCGGTGATCGCGGATGAACTTGGCGCGCAGACCTTTATCGTGAGTTTGTTTCACCTGACGCGCGTCGTCCTCGTGATTTTGGTCCTGCCGATCATTTTTCGATTTTTGATCGCTTGACAAATTCGCGCTTGTGTGGTATTTTAGCGCCACACGAATCGAATAGCGAGTGCAAACTCATCCAGAGAGGTGGAGGGACCGGCCCTGTGAAACCTCGGCAACCGGATTGGATGCTAGACGTTAGATGTTGGAGTTTAGACGCTCCAACCTCCAACTTCCAACTTCCAGACGCGGTGCCAATTCCGACAGAAGTACATTCTGGAAGATGAGCGAAGATCAACCGATGTCGCTTGACTGCTTCTTCTTATCCAGAGGAAGCAGTTTTTTGTTTACCCGGCGCGCGAAGCGGCGCGCAAGAAACGCGAAAGGACGCGAAAAAATATGGAGGAACAATGTTTGGATGGATCATGCGTTCGCCTTTAGCAACGCGGCGTGTTTGCTAAAGGCGTCGATTCGAGAACGCCCGAAGGTCAATCTTCGGGTTGAGAAATTGAAGGACGCTTTGGCGTCCTTGCGCCATTCAGCCCAGTCGCTCACGACGGGCGGAAAAATATTTCACAAGGAGAATTCCAATGTCCGAAATAAACGATCAACGCCAGTACGGTTTTACCACGCGCCAACTCCACGCGGGTCAGCAGTGCGATCCGACGACCGGTTCGCGCGCCGTGCCGATCTATCAAACGACTTCGTACCAATTCAAAAACACCGAGCACGCCGCGAATCTGTTTGCTTTGAAAGAGTTCGGCAACATTTACACGCGCATTATGAATCCGACGAGCGACGTGTTCGAACAGCGCGTCGCGAGTTTGGAAGGCGGCGTCGGCGCGCTCGCCGCGAGTTCGGGACACGCCGCGCAGGCGATGGCGATCCTTGCGCTGTGCAGCGCGGGCGATCACATCGTCTCGGCGTCCACGCTGTACGGCGGCACCTACAATCAGTTCAACTACACCTTGCCGCGCCTCGGCATTGAAGTGACGTTCGTTGATCCCAGCGACCCGGAAAACTTTCGCCGCGCCCTGCGCGACAATACGAAAATTCTGTACGGCGAAACGCTCGGCAATCCGCGCATCGACGTTTTTCCGTTCGACGAGGTCGCAAAAATCGCGCGCGACTTCCGCGTGCCGCTGATGATCGACAACACCTTCGCGACGCCGTACTTGTGCCGCCCGTTCGAGTGGGGCGCGCACATCGTCGTGCATTCGACGACGAAATTCATCGGCGGACACGGCACGAGCATCGGCGGGGTGATCGTGGATGGCGGGAATTTCGACTACAAAGCCAGCGGACGTTTTCCGAACTTTACCACGCCCGATCCAAGTTATCACGGCTTGGTTTACGCCGATCTCGTCGGCGCGGGCTTGCCGCCGTTCATCATCAAGGCGCGCGTCCAGATTCTGCGCGACATCGGCGCGTGCCAAGCCCCGCTCAATTCATGGTTGTTTTTGCAGGGACTCGAAACGCTCAGTCTCCGCATCGAACGTCACGTCGCGAACGCGCAACGCGTCGCCGAGTTCTTGGAAAAACATTCCAAGGTCGGCTGGGTGACGTACCCCGGTCTCAAAAGCCATCCCGATTACGCGCGCGCGCAGAAATATCTGCCGAAAGGCGCGGGCGCGATTTTGGGTTTCGGCGTTAAAGGCGGCAAAGAAGCCGGGCGACGTTTCATCGAAAATCTGAAACTGTTCAGCCACCTTGCGAATGTCGGCGATGCGAAGAGTCTCGCGATTCATCCGGCGACGACGACGCATAGCCAGTTGTCGAACGATGAGCAAGTGAGCGCGGGCGTCACGCCCGATTTCGTCCGCCTCAGCATCGGCATCGAAGACAGCGAAGATATTTTGTGGGATTTGGATCAGGCGTTGGCGAAGGCGTAGAGCGTATTGTGTGTTGCGTATTGCGAAGACGGAATACGCAGCACGCAACACGGGGACTATGGAATGGAAAACTCAAACTCACTCGGCGTCGTTGAACGAAAGTATTTTGCATTTGCGCAAGATGCGCCGATGCGACTCGACAGCGGCGAAACGCTGGGACCGATCACGCTGGCGTACGAAACGTACGGACGACTGAACGCCGAACGCGACAACGCGATCCTGATCGTCCACGCGCTCTCCGGCGACGCGCACGCGGCAGGTCTCACGCCGGATGGCAAACTCGGTTGGTGGGACGATTGCATCGGACCCGGCAAGGCGTTCGATACGAACAAATACTTTGTGATTTGTTCGAATGTGATTGGCGGCTGTCAAGGTTCGACGGGACCCGGTTCGATCAATCTGCAAACCGGCAAACCGTACGCGCTCGGTTTCCCGGTGCTCACGATTGCTGATATGGTGCGCGCGCAGCGTCACTTGATCGATCACCTGGGCGTCGAAAAATTGCTGGCGGTCGTCGGCGGCAGTATGGGCGGGATGCAGGTTTTGCAGTGGACAGTCAGTTATCCTGATCGCGTCCTTGCCGCGCTGCCGCTCGCGACGACTGCGCGTCACTCGCCGATGCTGATCGCGTTCAGCGAAGTCGGGCGGCAGGCAATCTACGCGGATCCAAACTGGCGGAACGGCGATTACTACGACAACGGCGCGCGCCCGAACACCGGACTCGCGCTCGCGCGCATGATCGGACACATCACGTACCTCAGTGAAGAATCGATGCACCAAAAGTTCGGTCGGCGGCTGGAAGCGCGCGAACATTTCGGTTACGATTTCAGCACCGATTTCGCGATCGAGGGTTATCTGCACTACAAAGGCAATCGCTTTACCGAACGCTTTGACGCGAATTCGTACCTCTACATCACCAAGTCCATGGATTATTTCGATTTGGCAAATGGAAATGGCAGTCTGACCAAAGCGTTCGAAAAATGCGCGGCGTTGATGTACCTCGTCGTCTCGTTTACCTCCGACTGGCTTTATCCAACGTATCACTCGAAAGAAATGGTGAGCGCGTTGACCGCCATTGGCGCGGATGTGACGTACTGCAATCTGCAATCAACGTGGGGACACGACGCGTTTTTGCTCGAAGTCGAAACGATGACGCGCTTGATTTCCGATTTCCTCGACCGCGTCGTGTCGCATCACGGGATTCAACTGCCATGATTACAAACAATTCGATTCATCTGCGCGCCGACTTGCTCGCGATCGCCAATCTAACCAAGCCCGGCGAAAAAGTTCTCGACCTGGGTTGCGGGGATGGAACGTTGTTGCGGTACTTGATCGACGCGCGGCAAATCGTCGGACGCGGCGTCGAGCTATCGGAACCCGATGTGCTCGCGTGCGTCGGCAAGGGCTTGAGCGTGCGCCAGGGCAATCTCGACGAAGGATTGCGCGACTATCCCGATCAATCGTTCGACACGGTGATTCTCAGCCAGACGCTGCCGTACCTCGACAACCCGTCGTTCATCATTTGCGAAATGCTGCGCGTCGGTCGGCGCGCGCTCGTGAGTTTTGCGAACTGGGGACACTGGCGTTGTCGGTTGGAATTGCTGTTCACGGGGCGCGTTCCGCTTGCGCCGGGTTTGCCGCAGGCGTGGCACGAATCGCCGCGCGCGCGTCCGCTGACGGTGCGCGATTTCGCGGATTTGTGCGCGCGCGAGCGCATCAAGGTCGCGCGCGAGATCTACTTGGGGGAATCGTATCGCGCGTTGCGCGCGAGCGGGTGGGCAAACAATTTGCGCGCAACGATTGCGATTTTTGAGGTAGGATGAGCGCGGTGCTTTGACGCGGTCAGATTTTGGGTGTATACGTGGCGCAGTTGTGAGTGAGGTGAAAGTGGCAAGAAACGGCGTACCTCTTGTCTAACCCGGCGAACGCGGCGCATCTCCACCAATCTATCGCAGAGGCGCGGGCGGGGAAGATCGTCGAACGCGGGCTGATCGAACCGTGAGATTAGTTTTCACCGAATCCGCCTGGCAGGACTATTTGTGGTTTCAGGAGAAGGATCGTCAGTTGTTGAAACGAATCAACCAACTGATCAAGGACACGCTGCGCTCACCTTTTGAGGGATTGGGAAAACCTGAGCCGCTAAAGGAGGACTTGCTGGCTTTTGGTCACGGCGAATCAATGACGAACATCGTTTGGTTTATGCTGTGACTCAAACAGACCTCGTGATTATTTCTTGTCGCTATCACTACAAGTAGACCCGAAGGGTTTGGCCAAACCCTTCGGGTCTTTGCTTCTGCGATTTTCATCCGCGATACAACCTCTTCTCCGCGATGTACTTATCCACCACCTCCGGCACCAAATGCGCGATGGATTGCCCGGCGCGGACGCGTTCTTGTAAATCGCTTGCCGCGATGTCGAGCGCGGACGATTGCAGAAAGACGACGCGCTCGCGCAAGCCGGGGATTTTTTGCTCCAACGCGTCCAGATTTGCCGCGAACCCCGGACGCTGAAACACGGCGAGTTTGCACAGTCGAATCAATTGCTCCGGCGCGCGCCATGTCAGAATGTTTGCGAGCGAATCCATCCCCATAATGAAAAACAATTCGACCGAGTTGCCGAATTGTTCGCGCAGGATTCGCATCGTGTCGACGGTGTACGTTGGACCCGCACGATCGATGTCGACGCGCGATAGCGCAAACTCCGGATACGGCGCGATTGCAAGCCGAACCATTTCGACGCGCTGTTCGATGGGCGTGATGTGGTTGCGGAGTTTGTGCGGCGGCAAACGCGTCGGCGCGAACAGAACTTGCGCCAACCCAAGTTGCGTCAACGCTTCGCGCGCGATGAGCAGATGTCCGTTGTGCGGCGGATCGAACGTGCCGCCGAGCACACCTATTCTCTCCACTCCAACTCCACCTCACCAATTCGCACCTTGTCTCCCTCGCGCACGCCGGCGCGCGTCAGCGCGTCGGTAATGCCCATGCCTTTGAAAACGCGATGCAGGCGCAGAATCGCCTCCTCTTGATCGAAATTCGTCATCGCGACAAGGCGTTCGACTTTTTTGCCGCGCACGCGGAACGCGTGTCCTTCGCGCGAAACCGCGAACGCGTTTTCGTCTTTGGCGGGACGGATTACGGGCATTTCTTCTTCGACCGTCGCGGCGGGTGTTTCGCGCGGCAATTCGGCGAGCATTTGCGCGGCGGCGCGGAGCAAATCGCGCACGCCCTGACCGGTCGCGGCGGAAATTGCGTACGCTTGAATTTTTCGTTTGGCGAACGTCTTTTGGATTTCGCGCCAGCGTTCTTGCGCGTCAGGCAAATCCAGTTTGTTGAACCCGACGATCTGCGGTTTCTCGGCAAGCCGCGCGCTGTACTGCTCCAACTCGCGGTTGATCGTGTCGAGCGCGGCAAGCGGATCCTCGGTCGAGCCGTCGAGCAGGTGGATCAACACGCGCGTCCGTTCGATGTGCCGCAGAAATTTGTCGCCCAAGCCCGCGCCCGCGTGCGCGCCTTCGATCAGACCAGGAATATCGGCGAGCACGATTTCGCGATCATCCACGATGGCGACGCCCAGGTTCGGCACGAGCGTCGTGAACGGATAATTCGCGATCTTGGGGTGTGCGGCGGTGATCGACGCGAGGAATGTGGATTTCCCGGCGTTCGGCAAACCGATAACGCCTACATCAGCGATGAGTTTGAGTTCGAGAATAACTGTGCGTGTTCCGCCGGGTTCGCCTTTTTCCGCCCAGCGCGGCGCTTGATTCGTCGAACTGACGAATGCGGAGTTGCCGCGCCCACCGCGTCCGCCGCGCGCGATGATCGCGCGGTCGTCGCGGTTCACCAGATCGGCAATCACTTCGCCGGTCGCTTCGTCGCGCGCAATCGTGCCGCGCGGCACTGGCACGAGCAGGTCGGCGCCATTCTTGCCGTGCTTGTCGCTGCCTTGACCGTGCGCGCCGCGTTCGGCTTTCCAGTGCGGATGCTTGCGGAGATTCAGCAGCGTGTTGAGGTGCGGATTGACGACGAGAACAACGTCGCCGCCGTCGCCGCCGTGACCGCCATTCGGTCCGCCGTGCGGCACAAATTTTTCGCGGCGAAAACTAACGCAGCCGTTGCCGCCGTTCCCGGCTTGCGCGTAGATTTTTGCTTCGTCAAAGAAAAGAGATTCGTCACGCATCGGCAGAGAGAATAACCGAAAGCGAGGAATAAGTCAACATTAGTCGATCAGTGATTCGTCAATCAGAAACTAGGCAATCGGTCGTCCTGGTATCCGATTACTTGATCCCTGATTGCCTGATCCCTGATTGCCCGATTACCAAATTTGTGTTATGATATTCACGCACACGTACTTTTGTTTGGAGGAAGAGGGATGGCTGAACCATTTGTATCCGAAGTGGTGATCGAGCGGTTGCCGCTGTATTTGCGGATGCTCCAATTCTTGGAGAAGGAAGGCAAGCAAGTGACTTCGTCCCAGGAATTGGCGGAGCGGTTGGGCTTTTCGTCGGCGCAGATCCGCAAGGACTTGTCGTACTTTGGCGAGTTTGGCAAACAGGGCACGGGATACAACGTCATGTTTCTGCAAAGGCAACTGCGCCGAATTTTGCAAATCGAGCAGACGCGCGACATGGCGTTGATCGGCGTGGGTGATCTGGGGCGCGCGCTCGCGAACTATCAAGGATTTCTCGAACAGGGTTTCCACTTGGTCGCGCTGTTCGACAGCGCGCCGCAGAAAATCGGCATGACGGTGGGTGGGTTGACGGTGCAGCCGATGACGGAATTGGCGCGGGTGATTCAAGAGAGGAAATTACAAGTAGTGATTCTCGCGGTCCCGGCGCAAGCTGCCCAGCAAGTCGCAAATCGATTGGTCGAACTGGGCGTGCGCGCGATTCTGAATTACGCGCCGATTACGTTGAGCGTGCCGTCGGATGTGCGGGTGTACAACATTGATCCGGTGATCGGTTTGCAGAGTATGGCGTATTATCTCAAGTAAAACGTGTTGCGTGTTGCGTGACGTACGAAACTGAAAAGGAGCCAGCAGAATCCAAGGCTGGCTCCTTTTCACGTTTCACGCATCACGTTACAGTTGTGGCATACTTTTCTTGAGCATATCAAGTTGTTCGAGCGCGCGTCCTGCGCCAATCGCCACGCACGCCATCGGATTTTCGGCGACGAAGCACGGGACGCCGGTCTCCTTCGTCAAAAAGCGTTCGATGTTGCGAATCAGCGCGCCGCCGCCGACCAGCACCATCCCGCGATCGATAATGTCCGACGCGAGTTCGGGCGGCGTTTTCTCCAGCACCGCGCGCACGACGCCGGAAATCGCGGCGAGTGGCTCGGCAATCGCCTCGGTGATTTCGTTCGACGAAACGCGAATCGTGCGCGGCAAGCCCGCGACTTGATCGCGCCCGCGCACTTCGAGCGCGAGTTCCTCTTCCATCGGCAACGCGCTGCCAATTTGGATCTTGATATCTTCGGCGGTTTGCTCGCCGATCATCAAGTTGTGTTTCTTGCGAATGTACGTCGTGATCGCCTCGTCGATTTTCAAGCCCGCGATCCGCACCGCGTTTGCGACGACCATGCCGTTCATCGAGACGACCGCGGCTTCGCTCGCGCCGCCGCCAATGTCGACGACCATGTTGCCGGTCGGCGTGTGAATCGGCAAGCCCGCGCCGAGCGCGGCGGCAAACGGTTCCGGAACCAGATGCGCGCTGCGCCCGCCCGCGGCAATCGCCGCATCATGCACCGCGCGTTCTTCGACGCTGGTGACGCCGACGGGTACGCTGATCGCGATGTCGGGTTTACCGCCAAACATCAATTGCAAGCGACCGCAAACCTTGGTGATGAAATAGCGCAGCATCGCTTCGGTGATCATATAATCGGCAATGACGCCGTCGCGCATCGGACGCATCACTTCGATACTTTCGGGCGTGCGCCCCAGCATCGTCTTGGCTTCTTCGCCCAGCGCGACAATGCGCTGATCGGCGAGCGATAGCGCGACGAGCGAGGGTTCTTGCAGTACGATCCCTCGCCCACGTACGTACACGAGCACGTTGACTGTGCCCAGGTCAATTCCGATTTGAGTGACGAACATTGTTGATCGTGATCCTGTCCCAAACCTCGCGAAGAAAGTTGGACGCCCTATGTCACTTCGAGCGGAGCGAGAAATCTTCTGCGGCACCAGGAGATTTCTTGTCGACAAAAATCGTCTCCTCGAAATGACAACCCAACCTTCGCAAAGTTAGGCGGGTTCGTCGGGTCCGCCGATTCTGCCTGCGCCGTGTTTGCGCTTGGCGACTTTGAGACGGACTTCGGCGCGGCGGAGCGAACGTTCGAGCCGCGCGAACTCGACATCGCCGCGCGGTCTTTCTTTGAGCGCCTGTTGCGCGCGTTCGCGCGCGGCGGCGGCGCGCTGCTCGTCGATTTCGTCAGCGCGTTCCGCGCTGTCGGCGAGGACGATCACATGATCGGGGCGCACCTCGACAAATCCGCCGCCGATGGCGAAATCGAACTCGGCGCCATCTTTGCGATAGTGCAGGTCGCCTTCTTTCAGCGCGGTCATCAGCGGCGTGTGGCGCGGCAAAATACCGAGCATGCCGTCAATGCCGGGCGCGCTGATAAAATCTACGTCTTCACTAAGCACGGTGCGTTCGACCGTGACGATGTCGAGTTTGATTTTGGGCATGGATGGTAGACCTTACTTACGCGGCGAGTTTTTCCAACTTGGGCTGCACGCGCTTGAGCGCAGATTCGGCTTTCTTGACGAGCGCGGCAGTTTCCGGCGCGAGCCGCGTGTAATCGCCGCGTGGGCAGTACAACTCGCGCACTTTGTGGAGTGATGCAAAACCATTGGCGATGACAAGTGTGCGCCAGCGTGTGTACAAAACTTGTTTTTTGTGATGCGGGCAGTGCGGGCTGAGATCGCGCGGGCTTTTGATGCTGGGATGTAGTTTGAGTTCCACGTCTTCAAATTGATCCCAATAGTCTGTGCTGCTATGGGTGTCCCAGAATTCGGCGGCTTGTTTCCGCGTCTTGAGTTTTGGTACTTTCTTTGAATTTGCCATTTTCATTTTTTCATCCGTTGATACGATTGTCGCTCGCTGTGATCCATGTCGCGGGCAGTGACGACATAGTACTCGCCATGACCTTCGTGATCCACGATGATGAAAAGGTAGCGCCCTTCATCTGTTCGTCCATATAAAGCGTAGCGGTTTTCCTCGCGTTGCCTCCGTGCGACGTATTTGCCGAAGGCGATTTGCTCTACTTCGTCCGTCTCCACACCGTGATCGTTGATGTGTTCAACGTTCTCGTCATCCCAGAGTAAGGCGCGAATGTACACGGCAGTTGCCTCGTTGAATTTCTACAATTTCCCTTCTTGGAACGCTTCGCGCACTTCGTCAATTCCGCCGCGCATATAAAAGTACGGTTCGGGCACGTCGTCGAGTTCGCCGTTGAGGATCATCTTGAACCCGCGTGCGGTTTCTTTGACCGGCACGTACTTGCCGGGGCGACCAGTGAACGCTTCCGCGACGCGCATCGGTTGCGACAAGAAACGCTGAATTTTGCGCGCGCGCGCGACGGTCAACTTGTCGTCTTCGCTCAGTTCTTCGACGCCGAGGATCGCGATAATATCTTGCAAATCCTTGTAGCGCTGCAAAACGCGCTGGACACTGCGCGCGATGTCGTAATGTTCCTGTCCGACGATGCGCGGATCGAGAATGCGCGAAGTCGAGGCGAGCGGATCGACTGCCGGGAACAAACCTTGCTCCGCAATCGAACGCTCGAGCGAGATCGTCGCGTCGAGGTGCGCGAATGTCGCGACCGGTGCGGGATCGGTATAATCGTCGGCGGGCACGTAGATCGCCTGCATCGAAGTGATCGAGCCGCGTTTCGTCGAAGTGATGCGTTCTTGCAGTTCCCCCATTTCCTGCGCGAGCGTCGGTTGATAGCCGACCGCGCTTGGCATACGACCGAGGAGCGCGGAGACTTCGGAGCCACTCATCACAAAACGGAAAATGTTGTCGATGAACAGCAGCACATCGCGCCCTTCGTCGCGAAAATATTCTGCCATCGTCAAGCCGCTGAGCGCGACGCGCAGGCGTACGCCCGGCGGCTCGTTCATCTGCCCAAAGACCATCACCGTTTTTTCGATGACGCCGGACTCGTTCATTTCGAGATAGAGGTCGTTGCCTTCGCGCGAACGTTCGCCGACGCCGCAGAAAACGGAATAGCCGCCGTGCTCGGTCGCGACCGAACGAATGAGTTCCTGAATGATGACCGTCTTGCCGACGCCCGCGCCGCCGAACACGCCAACCTTGCCGCCTTTGGTGAACGGCGCGACGAGATCGATCACTTTCATGCCGGTCTCAAAGAATTGCGGCTCGGTGACTTGCTCTTCGAATGTTGGCGCGGGGCGGTGGATCGGATAATATTTTTCCGTTACCACCGGCTCTTTCAGATCGATCGGTTCGCCGACGATATTGAAGATGCGCCCCAGCGTCTTGGGTCCCACCGGCACCGAAATCGGCGCGCCGGTATCGAGTACCGGCATCCCGCGCCGCAAGCCGTCGCTCGTGTCCATCGCAACCGCGCGCACCTTGTCCGCGCCAAGATGCTGCTGAACTTCGAGCACGAGCGTCGAGCCGTCGCGCTGAAGATGGAGCGCGTGATAGATTTCGGGAAGTTCCGCTTCGTTCTTGAATTCGACGTCAACGACGGGTCCCATGACCTGAACGATGCGTCCGATCGCGCCTTTTGCCATTCGTTCCTCCGAAAGTTTGTAGCCTGCGCTTGAGCGCGCTCGAGCGCGCACGACAAGCGTTATTTTGCGAGTGTTTCGCGCAAAGCGTTCGCGCCGCCGACGATGTCGAGCATTTCTTTGGTGATCGTCGCCTGACGCGCCTTGTTCATTTCGAGCGTGTACGTATCGATCAGTTCGAGCGCGTTGTCGGTCGCGTTGCGCATCGCGACCATTTGCGCCGAGAATTCGCTCGCCACCGATTCGAGCAGTGCCTGATAGATTTGCAGTTCGGTCAGGCGCGGTAGCAGTTCCGCGAGAATTGATTCTGGGTCGGGTTCGTACAAATAGACCGCGTGCGCGCCGCTGATCGGTTCGGCGGGTTGTTCCAGCGGCAACAGTTGCTGGATCTGCGGACGTTGGACGAGCACATTCACGAAATCGGTGAACGCGATGTCCACGCGGTCGACTTGCCCGCTCTCAAATTCTTCGATGGCGATTTTGGCGACGGGTCCAATGCTCAAGATGGAGGGCTTGTCGCTCAAGCCGGTAAATTCCGCGATGATGTTTTTGCCGGAACGGACGATGAAATCGCGTCCGCGCTTGCCGACCGTGACGAGTTTGACGGGATGATCGGCGTGCCTGATGTGATCGAACGCCGCGCGCAGGATGTTCATGTTGTATGCGCCGCACAGCCCGCGATCGGATGTGATCAGAATCAGCAAAGTGTTTTTGATTTCGCCGCGCGTTTCGAGCAGCGGGTGCAGCGTCTTGTTGCGACCGGGCTGCGCCGCGAGATAGGTCAGGATTTCGTGGGCTTTGGCGGCGTAGGCGCGGCTTGCCAGCGTTGCCTGCTGGGCGCGGCGCATTTTGGACGCGGCGACCATTTGCATGGCGCGGGTGACTTGCGAGATGTTGCGGACGCTTTTGATGCGACGTTGAATTGCGCGAGTGGTTGCCAAGGTTTGCCTCGAAATAGTTTATGGCGTATGGTGTATAGCAGATAGCAATCTTCTATCTGCTATACGCCATCTGCTATTTGCCGTCTAGCCGCCCTTGAAGAGGAATCTGCCGCGACCGGGCGGGCTGAGAGGTGCGGTCTTGCAATGGTATTTGTACGAGGGATCGCAGTCGCCCAAGTTTTTAACAACCGTGACTGACCAGTTTGCCCACATTTGGTCTGTGTTCAAAAGAATCGAGCCATAGTTTGGCGCGCTCCCGATACGATTGGGCGATTCGAGCGTGAATTTGACGGATGCGCCGGCTCCGGTTTGGTCGCCGCACAGGGTCACCCAGTAGTCCGAAGCCACACCGATGCTGGTACCCGTACTGACCGGTTCGGTTTGGATCTGTACGTGATAGCACTCATCCCCGCCCAGCCCGCCAACGGATTTCCAATCCAAAATGATCGCGCCGCCTGGGAATTTGGCTTCATCTTTCTGATCGTCGGTCCAGATCGGTCGAGTGAGCGAGGGCGCGCCAAACCTCATCGGCAGCGCGGTCGCGGTCGGCGCGACGGCTGGTTTGGTTGGCGTGCGCGTCGCGGCAGGTCGTGGCGCGGTCGTCGGTTTAACGGCGACCTGGGTCGGCGTGGTCACGGTGGGCGTGAGTGGCAAAGTCGGCATGGGCGTCACGGTCGGCGCGGCGGACGTCGCGGTCGGCGGCGGCAGCGTGGCGGTGATGACGACGGTGATGACTTGCGGCGGTGGTTGCGTCGGCGGTGGCGTCGGTGTAGTAGCCGTGCCGCAGCCGACGACGAATGCGGCAAGCAGTCCGAGAACGAGTAGCAGAGCAATTTTCTTGTTCATCAAGTCTTCTCCTCTATCTGATACGAGTGCGCGTCTAGTCTCCGAACCCAATCAATTGGATTTGGCTTGACCTACTGGCTGAACCGCAGTTGACGATTGCGCTATCATCCTTCGGAGAGAACTTTCAGGATGATCGTTCTATTCGCAGTGCGCGAGCCGGTGCATTCTACTGCCGTCCCCGTTAGGTACCCCTGTTCACTGATTGTTCCAGTGAATTTGACAACGGAGATATTCCAGACAACAGTCACATCGTCGCCACCTTGTGCAAGTCCATGCACGCGCTGAGCATCATAAACGAATTTTCGTCCTTGACCGTCCGACACGAATTTGTTATGCGTGATATAAACCACATCGCCCCCGGCGGGCTTGCCGCCCGGACGCGTCGAGCTGATCTGAATTTTGTATGCAAGGTCCTCTCCTCCGATATTCGGTGGAGGGTTCCATTTAAATATGAATGTGTCGGATCCGGGACGGGTTTCCCAAGTGCGTCGTTCTGCTCCATCATTCGGTTCGAGTATGTCGGGTTGCGAATACGCACATGCTGGTGCTGCCGTCGGTTTGGCAATTGGTGCGGCGACAACCGGCGGTTTCGTCGGCGCCACAGTCGGCTTGGCGACAACTGCGCGCGTCGGCGGGCGAGTAGGCACAGTCGTCGTCTTGCCCTCTGCCGTCGGTAGAAGCGGCAAGACGGTTGGCTCCGGCGTGGTCGTGACGGGCACATAGATAATCCACGGCGTTTGCGTTGCCACGCGCGTTGGCGGCGGCGTCAATGTAGCGTTGGAATTGCCGCACGCGCTCACTGCCAGCGCGACAATGCCGAGCGCGATGATCCATTTCAGGTTTTTAACTTTCACCATTTCTCCTTAGCGCATCGCTAGACTTCTTGACGTTGTAACGAACTCAACGTTGAGAGATTGACACGCCAAGAGATTTTCGATTTTGGATTGTCGATTTTCGATTGGATGATCAGAAACGATTCAATCGAAAATCAGAAATCGAAAATCGAGAATTTTAGTACGTTCCCGCGAGTTTGAAATCCTCGATTGCCTTTTTCAGAGTCGTTTCGGTTTCGGAATCAATTTCGCGTTTGGTGAGAATTTTCTCGCCGATGGCGGGATGAGTCGCGTCCATATATCGAATGAACGCCGTTTCAAAACTGCGAATCTTGTCGACCGGAATATCGTCCAGGTAGCCGTTGGTGCCCGCGTAAATTACGATGACTTGATGATCGAGTCGCATCGGGACGTACTGTGGCTGCTTCAACAATTCGGTCAAACGCTGACCGCGTTCCAATTGCTCGCGCGTCGCCTTGTCCAAATCCGAGCCGAATTGCGCGAACGCGGCGAGGTTGCGGTACTGCGCGAGATCGAGTTTCAATTTCCCGGCGACCTGGCGCATCGCTTTGGTCTGCGCTTTGCCGCCGACGCGCGAAACGCTGATGCCGACGTTCAGCGCGGGGCGAATGCCTTGATAGAACAAATCGCTTTCGAGATACAACTGTCCGTCGGTGATCGAAATGACGTTCGTCGGAATGTACGCCGAAACGTCGCCCGCTTGCGTTTCGATGATCGGCAGCGCGGTGAGCGAGCCGCTCCCGAATTTCTTGCTGAGTTTCGCGGCGCGTTCGAGCAGGCGCGAGTGCAGATAGAAAATATCGCCGGGGTACGCCTCGCGTCCGGGCGGGCGGCGCAGCAAAAGCGAAACTTGGCGGTACGCCCACGCGTGCTTGGACAGATCGTCGTAAATGATCAACGCGTCGCGCACTTCTTTGCCGCCGATGGTGACGCCGCCTTCCATCACCTCTTCGCCCATCGCGCAACCGGCGTACGGCGCGAGATATTGCAGCGCGGCGGGATCGGATGAACTCGCGCTGACGACCGTCGTGTACTCCATCGCGCCGAAACGTTCCAGCGTCGCGACGACTTGCGCAATCGTCGAAAGTTTTTGTCCGACGGCGACGTAGATGCACGCCATATTTTGCCCGCGCTGATTGATGATCGCGTCGATGGCGAGCGCGGTCTTGCCGGTCTGCCGGTCGCCGATGATCAATTCGCGCTGACCGCGTCCGATGGGAAACATCGCGTCGACCGGCTTGATGCCGGTTTGCACCGGTTGGCTCACCGGCTCGCGCATGATCACGTTCGGCGCGATGCGTTCGACCGGGCGAAACTTGGACGATTCGATTGGACCTTTGCCATCAATCGGCTGACCGAGCGCGTTGACGACGCGGCCGAGCAAGCCCTGACCGATCGGCACCGAGGCGATGCGCCCGGTCCCTTTCGCCAGATCGCCTTCGCGCAGTTCGCCGTACTCGCCCATGATGACGACGCCGATGGTTTCGGGTTCCAGGTTCAGCGTCAAGCCGAGCACGCCGGTCTTGGGAAACTCGACGAGTTCGCCCGCCATCACGTTGCCCAAGCCGGTGATGCGCGCGATGCCGTCGCCCACTTCGACAATCGTGCCAACGTCCACGGCTTCCATCGGCGCTTGAAATGATTCGATTTGTTTGCGTATTTCTGCGGTGAGTTCGTCAACGCGAGTCGTCATCAGTCCTCCAGGATCGTAAAACGTGATTCGTGAAACGTGATGCGTGATGTGTATCTTCACGTATCACGCATCACGCTTCACTTCAATTTCTCTTTCAATTCCGCGAGTTTCCCCGCGACGCTTCCGTCAATCACCTTGTCGCCGACGCGCACGACGAGTCCGCCGAGAATCTGCGCGTCGACGCTGTACTCGAACGCGAGCTCATCGCCGAACTGTGCGCGCATTTTTGTTTCGAGCGCGCTTTTCTCCGCGTCGGTGAGCGGCACCGCGCTCTTCACCGTCGCGCGCGCGCCAACGGTCGTGCGTTGCGCAAAGCGATCGAATTCGGCGATGACTTGCGGCAACAGATGGACGTGGTTTTTGCTCGCGAGCAGCGCAACCAGGTTTTGCGCTTCGGCGGGTGTGTTGGACGGCAAGTGCGCGCGCAACAACTCTTGCTTTTTGGGAAATTCCAAACCCGCGTTATCCAATTGCTCGGTCACGCCCGCGCGCGCGAGTGACGCGACAATCGTTTTGAGCGGCGTCAACCACTCCGCCATCGCTTGATCGAAAATGGCTTGCGCGTACGTTTGGGCTAATCGTTCGTTTGCCACGACGATGCTCTCTTTCGATAATGCTGTACCTCAAAGTGCCTAAATCTGATCATCTGTCCTCATCTTCTAAAACTTTATGGATTGGGCTAACGCGTGGGCGTTGCGGGGGTTCATCGCAGGGGACGCAAACTCTCTCGCATCGCCCGTACCGTGGCTTCGTCCGGTCCGTACAGCCATACGACGACGTCGTCGCGAATGGTTAGCATTACTACATGACTTGACAGAACTTTGCTGATCTGCCCGTCGGTAGCCATACCGCCCGCCTTCCCTCTTCTTACCAATTCATCCAGAACCTCTTGCGATTTTGGTTCAACCACCAGATACACAGGCGCTTCGCCTTTGGTTTGCCCTTTGGGAAGGTAGTAGAACCCAACTTGGTTGGTGTCTTTCCCTATCAAGTCCTGATAGGTATACTGGCTTCCTTCCAAGTGGTAACCAGAGAATTCCTCACCGAGATAGTACAGTGGAAATTTCGTAAAGCGGCGGGCTTGTTCAAGCGTCATCTTGATGATTATACTCCGCACAGCGGGAGGTTCCAGCAGATTAGTAGGTCCCTTTGTGGTTATCTCAATTGTCAGATACTCGTACCGGACCGGCACCATTCCCAACTGAATGGAAAGCGGCAGATGAGTTTTGCGATCTAATGTGGCTTCGAGTGCGGTTGAAGACGGACTCTCTGGAATGGTTCGGACACTGATTGTGTTTGCGGTCTCATTGATCACGGTTCCTTTGCCGACAAGCAATGCCTGTCGCCATCCCCACAAGTCACCCTCGGTGAACTGAGAGGCAATATCTGCTGAATCTAGAATCCTTTGATCCGACCACTTGGACGTGTAATTGGATGTCGTAACAGTTTTGTCTTGAACCGCCACTTGGACCGTCGCCGTTCCTCGACTGTCCTGTTCAATCCGCTGGCTCTCGGACGGATCGGGACCCAGCCAGATGTCAATATAGCCGAAAGTAAAAACCTTCGCCAGAGGGAATATCTTCTGAATACGGATGTGAACAAATTTGCCCGGTACGCGTGGCAAGCGCGAATCGCCTTGCTGCACTGCTTTGGCGAGCATCTGGGTGTACTCTGTATCCGGGATACCCGAACCTGGATCAAGCGCGCTAGCGACTACCCAGGTTGCTGCGAAGCCGAATGTGATGAAGAGAACGACAAGAAACAACTTGAGCCACTTCATTTTCGACCTCCTGCATCCGAGTGGATTTCACTCGAAAATGCGTGCCTGATCACTGTCGTCGAAAGAACTGCCAGATGGCTGCCATGAAGCCAGCACTGACTGCCAAACCGACAATCAGTAGTGCGAGACTAGCGTCATCGGCGCGTGCAGTGAAAGACGTGAGTGTGACGGCTGTTGGAGGAGTGTAGGGAATCGAGATTCTGCCCAATAGACCGTCCACAGGTTCCCGCTCGCCGGAGCATAGCAAGATTTCATAAGGGGCAACTCCCCATTCGACCCTCTCGGTGGGATGATGTCCGGCTTGGGCAAACATTGCCATCAGATTATCGCGTTCAATGTTAAAACTTCTCCCGATATGCCCACAGGTTCCATAAAGCTGGTCAAAGTGAATCGAGGCAGCAGTCCACAATCCCAGTGTTGGATCGTTGTCATTGACGTTGAAAAACCGAATATGATCTCGATCCCCCAGCCCTGATGCTTTATCGGCAGTACGTATCTGGCAAAACTGGTTGTGGTGCCGCAGGAACATATCACCGCTAAACCAACTGTCACCCCATCCTACATGCTGCTGGAAATGACTCAGGGTGGATTCCTGATCCCCGAAATTCCAAAACAGCACATTGACTGGGTCCGCCTCATTACTCCCCGCGCTGCATGCGCTGTCTCGGAAAATCCGATGATAGATGTTAAAGTCAGCTTTCACAATTGCCGCGTTGGTGATTGCAAGGAAAAAGAGAACCACTGACGTACCGACGATCAAACGGAGATGGCGCATGTCTGAATACCTCCTTGTACGAACCAATGGTGTCGTTACCGTTCTCGGCGGATGGTATGTTGACAGTTTCTACTTTCGATCGACAGTTGCGGTAGTACCGCGCCGTGTGTCAGGTTACTCTTGAAACAGTTCTAATTCTTTCCTAGCCGGTCAGTCTGCGCGAGGAAATCGTTGACGAGGCGGCGATGCGCCTGCTCGTCGAGCGATTGGCTGACCACTTTTTGCGCGGCGAGCAAAGACAATTGCACAACTTGCTGGCGCAGTTCGGCGAGCATTTGCTTGCGTTCGTACTCGATCTGCTCTTTCGCCTGATCGATCATTTTGCGCGCGTCCTCGTGCGCTTGCGCGAGAATCACTTCGCGTTCCTTCTCGCCGGCTTGCGCGGCGACCGCGGCGGCAGCTTGCGCGCCGCGCCGCGCCTCTTCGAGTTTGCGGTCAAACTCTTTTTGTTGTTCGGCGGCTTGTTTCTTGACGCTTTCCGCGTAATCCAAACTTTCCTGGATTTTCTGCTTGCGCGTGTTGAGCGTATCCAACACGGGCTTGTACGCGATGCGCGACAAGATGAACAGGAGCAAACCGAAATTGATGATCTGGGCGAGCAGCCACGTCGTATTGATGCCGAGTGCTTCCACGGCAACCTCCGATGTCAGTTACAGTTTGTCATTTCGAGGAGCGGGGTTTGCGACGAGAAATCTCATCCAGACTTCTCGACTCCGCTGCGCTCCGCTCGAAGTGACGCTGTGGGCTAGATGATCTTGAACCCGATAAGCAGCGCGAAGACCAGTGCGAAGATGCCGAGCGCTTCGGTAAACGCGATGCCGATGAACATGTTGATTTGCAATTGTCCCGATGCTTCGGGGTTGCGTCCCATCGCGTTCAACGCGGCGTTGACGAGTACGCCGATGCCGATGCCGGGTCCGATCGTGCCTAGCCCGATGGCGAGCGCGGATGCAATCAATCGAAGTCCTGCGTCTGTGAGTTGCATGAGTCCTCCTAAGAGTGTTGTAGGTGGGCGATCAGTCAATCGGTCGATCAGTCAACCGTTCGCCCGATTGCCTAATTGCCTGATTGACTAGTGATGTTCTTCCGCGCCATGCGCGGTGGTTGCAATTGTCATGAAGATGAGCGTGAGCAGCGCGAACACGAACGCCTGGATGAACCCGACGAACAGTTCGAACCAATAAAAGATGAAGGGCGCGGCGACGAACAAGAAGGTCATCACGAGCAAAACCACTTCGCCCGCAAAAATGTTGCCGAACAACCGGAACGTGAACGAAAGTATTTTCGAGACTTCGCTGATGAACTCCAAAACGCCGACAAAGAGATCGAGC
This sequence comes from Candidatus Aquidulcis sp., assembly GCA_020723345.1. Lineage (GTDB taxonomy): Bacteria > Chloroflexota > Anaerolineae > UBA4142 > UBA4142 > VGOB01. Next base: position 79,169 of record DYJA01000018.1, read on the forward strand.
AAGCCCATGAAGATCAAGCCGAATTTCGGTTTGCCTTGCGCCAGCGACTTGAAAAACTCGCCGAACTTGCCAACCATGATAAAGCGCACGAACCAGTACTTGACGACGCCGAGCGCCTGCATACCGAAAATCTGCGTCATAATCATCGAGATTAGCGCGAGACCAATCGTCAGATTGAGATCCGTCGAGGGTGAGCGGACGAACGGCGCGAGGACGTATTCGTGATGTTCTTCGTGCTTGGGTCCAAAAAACTCTTCGAGCGAATGAGACAGCGGGAAAGTTGCAATCCCTTCGGGCGCGGGGTGCTTGGCGTCAACGGGAATGATGCCGATAGGACCGAACCCGGGGATCAACCCCAGCCAATTCGAGACGAGCACGAAAAGGAAAATTGTCGCGACAATCGGGAAGAATTTCTTCGCGCGCGTCGCGCCTGCCGCGTTTTCACACAGACCATAGATCGCCTCGATGATCATTTCCAGCACATTCTGCAAGCCGCCGGGCACGAGCGACATTTTACGCGTCGCGGCAATGGCGAAGAGGATGATCAAGAGCATGACGATCCACGACGTAAAGAGCGTATTTGAAATTGGAAATGCCGTGCCACCCAGTTCTAATTCGAATAACACTTCGGGCTTGACGGCGACCGAGGCAGTGACGGCTTTGACGTCAAAGCGGGGCAAAATAAATCCAGGCACAAAGAGGATGGCGCCAAGAATAATGATGTAAAGCCAACGCTTCACTAATTCCCTCCTTGAGAACTATCTTCGTCACGATGTTGAGAGACTTGTACGTACGCGTCTTGCACGATCCGATACACGCCGATCGTGCCGCCCAAAATACCGAGCACGATCAAGACGAGCGCGCCAAACGGCGCGGTGCCAAACGTACGATCGATCCAAACGCCGAGCAACAGCGGCGCAAAGGTTGCGCTGAGCGTCAGCGCGCTCAAGCGAAACACCAAAGCCACGCCCATCCACAAATCGCGCATTTTGTCGCTCTTTCCATCCGGCAACCTGTTCGATTATACACGAAAATTTCAGAAAATCAAATTTTTTGCGCGCGTGATTACTCAGTTACCCTTGCGAAGATTGCGAAAACACTTGCGAAAGCCGTGGTTCTTGGAACATAAAAACGTATTTCGGTTCAGGATTCCGTTCGAACCTTCGCAAGGATAAATTATTTCCGCGCTGCATTGGAATACAATTTCAAATAACGTAGCAACGCATCCTGTCCCAGGAATCCGATGATTTGATCGTCGTCGATCACCGGCAGTTCCTCTTGCTCGCTTGCCGACAGACGCGCCAGCGCGGACGCGGCAGTTTGCGCGGGCGTCAGCGCTTCAATCTGCGCGCGCGGCGTCATCACCTCGCGCACGCGGCGCGTGTGCCACGCGTTGCGCGGCACGCGCTTGATCTGATCGAACGCGATGATGCCGAGCGCGGCGACGCCGTCGGACACGACGAACGTTTGCTCGCGGCGCGGCAGAATATACGCGTTCACGAATTCGATGATTGAAATGTCGGGCGGCACGGTTTCGACGACGCGTACCATCAATGCGCTGACCGAAACGCCGCGCAGCATCTCCAGCATCAGCATTTGCCGATACCCTTCGCTCGCCGCGTTCCACAAAAATACGCCGATCAGCGCGTACCAAATTCCGCCGCCATTCGACAAGAGAAAGAACCACGCTCCGCCCGCGCCGATCATCAGCAGCGCGATGAGTTGCCCGCCGCGCGTCGCCCAGCGCGTCGCGCGGCGAATGTCGCGCAGCGCGCCCCACAAAATCGCGCGCAAGACGCGTCCGCCGTCGAGCGGAAAGCCCGGCGCGAGATTGAACAGCGCAAGCGAGCCGTTTGCCTGCGCGAGAATGCCGAAAAGCAAGATCGGCGCGATGAGCCAGTCACCCGCGACGCCGGTCGCATCGAGAATCCGCAGCCAAATCCACGCCGCGCCGAAAACTGCCGCGAGCGCCGCGCTCATCAATGGTCCCATGATCGCGATTAAAAACTCGGACGAAGGACGATCGGGCTCGTCGGCGATTTGCGCGACGCCGCCGAAGATAAAAAGTGTGATGCGCTTGACGGCAATGCCGCGCTGAATCGCCATCCACGCGTGCGCGAGTTCGTGCGCGAGTACCGACGCGAACAGAAGCAGACTCGTCGCGATGCCGAGCGCGATGGAGGTCGCGTCGGCGCGCGGCATGCGCGCGCTCGGATGTAATTCGTGCGGAAATTCGAGGAATCCCAGCGAATAGATCAGCAGCGCGACGATGATAAACCAACTTGCGTCGAGATTGAGGTCAATCCCGATCACGCGCCCAACGCGCCAGGAGCTTTTCATCACTTGTCACTTTACCCGTCTTTTGCTAGAATGGCATTTGACAGTATCGCGCCGTTTTCAACGCGGTGCAAGCGCACCAACATCGCCGTCACGAACGTTCCCAGCAAGGTCGTGAGCAGCAAGATGCCGTCAATGGCTAACCAGTCCGCAAAAGGTCCGCCGAGCAACGTGCCGGTGAATTGACCCGCGCCAAAAAAGATCGTGTACATTCCCATGATCGCGCCGCGATCGTTCGCGCGCGCTTCGGTCACATCGGCGAGGTAGGTGAGCGACGCGGGCATCAAGCCGCTGACGATGAAGAGCGCGATGAGCGCGCACGCAACGTCGAACAGAAGCAGCGGCTCGTCCAAATTCGCGCGGTGGTTGAGCGCAAAGATCGTCGCGCACAGCACGAACAAGCCGCCCATGCCGATCAGCATCACCGTCGTGCGGCGAATTTTGCCGAGTACCCAACTCCAGCCGATCACGCCGACGACGAAGATCGCCGCGAGCGCGAGCGCGGAGAGCGCGATCAGTGTGCCGGCGCTGCCGTTATCGCCGAGAATGCCGAACAAAAGTTGATTGGAAAAGCGACCGCGCGGCGCGATCAGTTGCCCGATAATTTGATTGAGCCACACGCCGAGGATGATGTTGATCGTCAGCCACGCGGGCGCAAAGCGCAGAACAACCGGCGACAGGAACACATCGCGATAATGATCGAGCGATTGCCGCAACGCCTGCGCGCCGTGCGCGATTGCGTTTGTTTCGTGTTTCGCGTCCTTTCGCGTCCTTTCGCGAATTCCGAAAAAGAAAATCGCCAGACTGACGATGTAGATCGCGTGGTTGAGCGTGAACGCGTGCGCGTGGAACAGATCCCAAAGTTGTCCGCCGATCAAGACGCCGATGACGGTGCCGCCGAGCGTCGCGAGTTGAAACAAGCCCATCACGCGCCCGCGCAGCGATTCGTTCGTCGCGGTTTCGGCGGAGAGCAGACCCAGCGTCGCAGGAAACGCGCTCGCGGTCGAAAGTCCGGTGAGCAGGCGCGTGACGATGAGCGCGCCAAAGTTCGTCGTCAGCGCGGCGATTTGAACCGCGATGCCGCCCGCGAGCGAACTGAACCAGATGAAAAACTTGCGCCCGTACCGATCGCTCCACGCGCCGAGCGCGGGCGAGCCGATCAATTCGGGAATGAAAAACACGGCGAGCGCGATGCCGCGCATCGTCGAAGAAAGCGGATAGACGCTGCGGTCGATGTAGCCAAAGTATAATTGGATCATACTGCCCATCACCGCCGACGCAACGCGCAAGACAAAAGTGCCGACGAGCGACGCGGTGATCGAGCGAAGATCGGGCGAAGTTTGATTGAAGGGGAGTGTCATTGGTTCAGAATAGATGAGAGATGAAGGATTGGAGGTTGTCTCACCCTTCGGACTTGAGACTTTTGATTTCGGTATGATTTAATTTCAGCAGAGTCATCATCGAGACTAGACCGAACAGCGCGGTGACGACGACGATGCCGTCCGCGCCGCGCCAATCGACGAACGGACCGCCAACCGTCGCGCCGATGAATTGACCGACGCCGAGAAAGACGGAATACATTCCCATAATCGCGCCGCGATCCGCTGTGTGATCTTCGGTAATGTCGGCAAGGTGCGCGAGCGCGGCGGGCGTAAAGCCGCTTTGGATCACGATGCTGATGACGAGCAATAACGCGAGCGGCAAAACGAGCGGCGCGTCGAGCGCGGGTTGATGATTGAGCGCGAAGAGAAAAAGACACGTCAGGAACAAACCGCCGGTGCCGATCAGCATCACCGTCGTCTTGCGCCATTGTCCGAAGAACATGCTCCAGACCAAAATGCCAAACACGAAAACGATGGCGTACGCCGCGCGCAAGTTGCCTGCTTCGAATGCGTCAAAGCGTCCGACCAAAAGTTGATCGCGGAAAATACTTTTGTCGGTAAAGATGCGCGCGGTCAAATTGATCCACACGCCGAGCACGGCGTTGATCGCGATCCACGCGGGCGCGAAACTCTGCACTTTGGGATTGACGAATAACTTCCAATAATTCGCGATTGCTTGGCGCGCGGTCGTTTCGGGGACGACGCGCTTGGCTTCGCGATATTCGTTCAGACCGAACCAAAGAATGACGAGACTCGCGAGATAGACGACCGCGTTGAGCGCGAACGCGGGGCTCGTCAACGGAATGCCGAGAAAGTACGTCGGCGTGCCGAAATGCCGCCACAGCCAGCCGCCCAGCGCAAAGCCGAGCGCCATGCCGCCGATGGTCGCAACTTCGAACCAGCCGACGACGCGCGCGCGCAATTTGGCGGAGTGCGAAGTCGTCTCCGCGATGTAGCCGAGCGTCGCGGGCGCGTTTGCCGCGGTCGAAATGCCTTCGAGCAAGCGCGTAAAGAGGAGCAGCCAAACGAGGGTCGTCATCGCGGTGATCTGCACCGCAATCGCGCCGAAGAGTGGACCAAAGATGATGAACAATTTGCGGCCGTACTTGTCGCTCCACACTCCGAAGAGTGGCGCGCCGATCAGTTCGGCGGCGAAGAACGTGCCGATGATCAGACCGCCAATCGTGTACGACACCTCGTAAACGTGATGGCGTCCCGCAATCAAACGGAGCGGATGATGGGGATCGAGCGCGGCTTCGTGGATCAAGTTAAAATAAAACTGGATATTTTCGCCCATCGCGCCGGCAGCGGCGCGTAACAGCAGACTGCCGACGATGAGCGCGACGAGCGACCGAATCAAATGGGGCGTCGTTGTCGTTTGCGCGTTGGATTGCAATATTGAAACCTCCGATGACTCATTATATCCAGATATGGTATTCCGCAAAATTGTACGGGCAGAGGATAGAGAGGGCATGAGAAGGCAGAAGAAGGCAAAAGAAGGCGGAAGAAGATGGGAGAAGGCGGGGAGGGAGAAGACGGCGCGCCCTCCTTGCCCTCTATGTCTGCTATCCCTTCTATGTCTGATGTGGTTCGGTATTTCCGCATGTCAACCGATTTCCAGCGCGCCGACCGCGACGCCGCCGGTCTCTGCGCTCAAATTGATCGTCCAACCCGACGCGGGCGCGCAGCCCGTCGTTGGGCTTTTGAATTCCGCGCAAAAAACGATTCGCATGGAAATGTACTTGCTCACCGATCGCGAAACGATTGACGCGCTCAAAGCCGCGCGCGGACGCGGCGTGGATGTGCGTGTGATTCTCGAAACGCAGCCGACCGGCGGCGGCGCGGGCAATCGTCCGGCGATCAACGATTTGCAAGCCGCGAACATCAGCGTCAAGACGGGCAATCCCGCGTATCGCGCCACGCACGCGAAAACAATCGTCGTGGACGAACGCGTCGCGCTGATTGCGACGTTCAACCAAGCGCGCGCGTCGTTCACCACGAACCGCGAGTACGGCGTCATCGACGCGAATCCCGACGACGTTTCCGAAATCACCAGGGTCTTTGACGCCGATTGGCAGCGCGTCGCGGTGACCCCGTCGAATCCGAATCTGGTGTGGAGTCCGGTCAACGCGCGCGCGCGTTTGACCGCGCTCATTGACAGTGCGAAACAGTCGCTCGATATTCAAACGGACGCGCTGCAAGATCGCGCGTTGGAAGATTGTTTGATCGCGGCGGTTGAGCGCGGCGTGACGGTGCGCGTCGTGATGTCGCCCGCGCCGAGCGGCAGCGATCCGAACGCGGCAGGGCGAGAGCGGATCGCGCGCGGCGGCGCGCAGGTGCGTTTCGTCAAGACGCCGTACATTCACGCCCA
>DYJA01000019.1:0-16110 GCA_020723345.1 Candidatus Aquidulcis sp.
TGGTCAGCATCATACCAGACCCTATCCTGGTGTCAAACCAAAACCGCAGTTAGTGTCCGTGCTCAGTATATCTCTGCTCAACCCAAAGCCCCGCGCGCGGGCGAAGAGGTCATTTTTCAAGTTGACTATGCCAACCAAGGCACGGTCGCTATCTCCGAAACGGCCAAGATTACACTGACGTTAAGTGTTCTCAGCACCGACCAAAAGCCACGTGAAGTTGGCGGCACTTGCACGGAAGCAGTCCCCGGCGCCAACGGATTGGGACCGGGAAACGCCAGCGCGCACAAGTTTGTTGGGTGTCCAGTCATCTTTCCCGTCTCGGGTACGTTTCAGGTTTCGGTCACTCTCACCGCGCCAGACGATCTCGACAAAAGCAACAATTCCCTGAGCAAGCAGTTCCAAGTCGCGCCCTATGCTTCGGCGCTGCCGGATGCGTTGGGGCGCCTCTTCGCCGGGCTGGGCATGTTTGCGGCGATGATGCTCATCATGGCGCTCGGCACCGAAGCAGTCATTGACAGTTTCAAGGTGATGCTCGGTCTCAAGAGCAAAGTCACCGCCGGCGACGCGCTTGCCGAAATGGAAAAACTGCTGCCCGGCAAACTCGCCGCGCTGGGTGTCAATGCCGCTTCGCAAGTCCAAGTCGAGAACTTGATCAAGGACATGCGCGAAAAGATCAAGCCGCTTGAGGATACCAAAAAGGAAATCCTGGAGATCAGCCGGAACATCAACGATGAAAAAATTAGTGTCGCTTTCAAGCAGTTGGTCGTATTGGATCAGTCAGGCACTAGCTTGACTGGTTTGGAAAACCTCAAGGCAGCTGCACGCAAGGTGGTCGAAAGCCTGGAATTGGAAACAGCAGAGAAGAAACTTGGTTTGCCCAAGGGATTCACTGACAAATCTCGCGGGCAATTATTGGCGAAAATCAATGCGATCACACTTGCCGACGCAGGCAATGTCACCGAAACTGTCTTCGGCATTCTCCGCGATTTGGGGCAGAAAACGCTTGATGAGCAAGTCAAACAAACAATCGATCAAGGGCGCGACGCCGTCAAGAATGTCTTGAATGAAATAAAGCCGGAGTTGGAGAAACTGGGCTTGAGGTCTGCTGAACTCAATGCGGCGGAGAATCGCATCTTGGCAACCGTTGATGCGGTAGACGCTAAACTGGTCGCCACAACTGATTCGCACTTGGAGGGACTACGCAATCTCTTGGATGGTGTGGAGGATCGTCGCTACCAGACTCAAAGCCCGTTGCGCAAACTCTGGCGACGGCTCCGCACTGCCAACGCAATCTTCGGGACTGGGATTGTTGCACTTGTGGCTGCGTCCGCCTTGGTGATCTTCTTCAATCGTAGTTGGGGAAGCGGTGATTTCTTCGATCTAAAAAAGATCCCCTTGCCCCAGTCTGTTGATCTGTTCTGGTTCACCTTGATCGGGATCGGCGTTTTGGCAGTCTTGACGTACGTCGTGATCTGGTTGCTCGGACAGATCGGCAAATGTTTTCATGACATACCTCCGGGAAAATACACAGATTTGCTCGGGATGGAAATTCTGTGGAATATCTTGCGTGGGGAAGGCAACGTCGATCCAGACGATTATGACAAACCCCGCCCAATCGAGGAAATCGCGAAGGTGGAAAACCTTACTGCAAAAAACGCGGCAAAGGTGGTACTGGAACTCGACGACAAGCATCGTGATCAGGAGGACTCGCGCCTGCGGTGGCTGCGCGCGCTTTCGGTGCTTGTTGGATTTGTGCTTGCCTACCTGCTGCAAATGGATGCCGCCAAGTTGCTTGACGCGGCGGTCCCAGATTTGTCCAAGACCATCAACTTCTTTCACTGGACCGGCGAGAATTTGCATAAGTTCTGGGTCGTGCTCCCAGCCACTCTGGATTTGACACCTGGGATTATTCTCACCGGACTAGCATCAAGCGCAGGATCCACTTTCTGGCACGATCAACTCGACCGGCTGCAAGCAACCAAGAAGAGTGCGGAAGCGGCGGCAACACTGCTGCAACAAGCGAAACAGGCGGTGAGGGGGGAATCACAATGACGGATCGGGACCTGCTCAAGCAGTTTGTTCCGGAATGACGCCAGGCGGGGTGGTTGCGCAAACTCTCAAGAGCAACCGTAACGCGTGAAACACCGGATTGCACGAATTCAACGGGCGAGGATTCCTCCTCGCCCGTCTCATTTTCCATCCGCTTTTATTCGCTTCCCATCCGCTACCTCACTCCACCGTCACACTCTTCGCCAAGTTGCGCGGCTGGTCTACGTCGCAACCGCGTTTCATCGCGACGTAGTACGCCAGCAGTTGCAGCGGCACCGTCGCGACCAGCGGCGCGAATTCCTCCGGCGCGTGCGGCAGATACACCACATCGTCCGCGTGCTTGGCGATTGCCGCGTCTCCCGTCGTCGCAAGCGCGATCACGGGAGCGCGCCGCGCGCGCACCTCTTGAATGTTGCTCACCACTTTTTCCAGCGTCGCGCTTTGCAGCGCAACCGCGATCACCGTGATTTCGGGATCGAGCATCGCGATCGGTCCGTGCTTCAACTCGCCCGCCGGGTACCCTTCCGCGTGCAGGTAACTGATCTCTTTCAACTTGAGCGCGCCTTCCAGCGCGGTCGGATAGCCGAAACCGCGCCCGAAAAAGAAACAACTCTTGCGCGTCCAGATTTTTTCCGCGAGCCGCTGCATCTGCTGATCGGCGCCGAGCGCGGCTTGGACGAGATCGGGCAAGCGCGCGATTTGCTGCGCGAGTTCCGCGACGCGCGCACGATCCAGTGTGCCGACGCGCCGCGCCCAATCGAGCGCGATCAGTTCGAGCAGCAGCACTTGCGCGCTGAATGTCTTGGACGCGACGACGCCGATTTCGGGACCGACGTGCAAGTTGATCGTCGCCGTCACGCCGCGCGTGATCGAACTGCCGATGACGTTTGTCAGCGCGAGTGTTTGCGCGCCAGCGGCTTTGGCGAGGCGCATACTCGCAATCGTGTCCGCCGTTTCGCCCGATTGCGTGATGAGAATCGCGAGCGTCGCATCGTCAATCACCGGCGACGCGTATCGAAACTCGGACGCGATCAGCGTCTCGGCAGGCACGCGCACCCACTCTTCGAGCACGCGCTTGCCGACGAGCGCGGCGTGGTACGACGAACCGCACGCGAGCAAGACGACGCGCTTGACGCGCGCGAGATCGAGCGCGTCGAGTTCCGCGAGACGCGGCTGCGCGCCGCGTTCGTCCACGCGACCGCGCAGCGCGTTCGCGAGCGCGGAGGGTTGCTCGTTGATCTCTTTCAAGAAGAAATGCGGATAGCCCGCCTTCTCCGCGGCTTGCACGTCCCAGGTCACATCGAACGGATCGCGCTCGACCGCCGCGCCGTCGAGCGTGTAGAGATGCGCGTCGTTCCGCGACAGCGCGGCGATTTCGCCGTCTTCGATCAGCAACATCGTCCGCGTGTGCGGCAAGAGCGCGGGAATATCGGACGCGATGAAATTTTCGCCATTGCCCAAGCCAACGACGAGCGGCGAAAAATGTCGCGCGCCGATCAGCAATTCGGGATTCGCGCGATCGAACACGCCGATCCCGTACGCGCCGCGCACGCGTTTCAACGCACGCTGCACCGCGCCGACGAGCGCAAGCGCGCCCTCGCCCCTCGCTCCTCGCAATTCTTCTTCGATCAAGTGCGCGAGAACTTCCGTATCCGTTTCCGTGATGAACTTGTGTCCTTGCGCGCGCAACTCGTCGCGCAACTCCACATAGTTTTCGACGATGCCGTTGTGCACGACGACGATGCGCCCGGTGCAATCGGCGTGCGGGTGCGCGTTCGTGTCGTTCGGCGCGCCGTGCGTCGCCCAACGCGTATGCCCCAGACCAAGTTGACCACGCGGCGCATCGCCGTTGACCAAGTCGATCAGTTTATTCAGTTTGCCTTCGCTTTTGCGAATGACGATATTGCCGCTGGGCGCGAGCACAGCCACACCCGCCGAATCGTACCCGCGATATTCCAGCCGTCGCAAGCCGTCGAGCAGAATCGGCGTCGCGTCACGCGCGCCAACATATCCAACGATGCCACACATGGGGAACCCTCCTTGAGGAATCTTTGATTTTGGATTTTCGATTTCTGATTTGCGATCTTCAATTGAAAATCGGCAATCGAAAATTCGTTTGCCACTGCTCGCGTCTTGTCCCGCCGATTGCTCGACGGATTTCGACGCGGGCTTGACTCTAACTTGGAGGGAAAGCGCAAATCACGAAGAAGTTTGTGACTTGCGAAGAAGGACGTGGCTGTCCTTGGAGGCGTCCGCTGATCTTTCGCTTTTCCCCTTCGCCTTCGCTCAGGGTTAATTCCGTCTCGCGACGGAAAACCTCCACCTCGTCAGGAAATTGGATGTTGGACATTAGAAGTTAGACGTTGGATGCTGGACGTTAAAGGGTTTCCAATCTCCAACTTCCAATCTCTAATCTCCAATTTCCCCATGCGCTGTTTGCTTTCCCGCAACGATTTCATTCTACATCCGACACCTCCTTCAACAATCCGGTCACTGGACATGACCAATCGCGATAATAGCCGTGCAGCTCACGCGGCATCTGCGCGGCGAGCCGCAGCATCAATTCGTCCGACATTTCGGTAATCTGATCGCGCGACGGTTTTTGCGTGGTGGGCAAAACCGGTTTGCCGACAAAAATTTTCATTTCGGTTCGGCGCAAGTGCACGAGGTTTTTCCACAACGGCTTGCCGCCCCACACCGCGACGGGCAAAATCGCCGCGCCGGAACGCAGCGACAACATTATAGCACCTTCGCGCCCGCGCTGCAACGCCCCCGTTTCGCTTCGATGTCCTTCGGGCGCGATCACCAGCGCGATTTTGCCGCGCAAAACCTGGAGCGCGTTCTTGAACGCGCGCACATCCACTTCGCCGCGCCGGATCGCAAACGCGCCGTACCAGCGAATACACGCGCCCAAAACCGGAATGTCAAACGCCTCGATCTTCGCCATTGGCACAACGTCGCGCGGCAGATAGACGCCCATCAACACGGGATCGACGAAACTGCTGTGACTGATCGCGATGATCAACGCGCCGTCGCGCGGCACGTTTTCCACGCCGCGAATTTCGACGCGTAGGATGATGTCAAACACCACGCGCAATACTCGATTAGCGAGATAGTAGAACCAGGGTCGCGTTCGCATCGTCACTCTCAATCGAAATTATCCACGAAGAATACCCAGGACACAAAGTTTATTCTTTTCTTCGTGATCTTCGTGCCCTTCGTGGGCAGGTTTTTCATTTCAGACAGCGCCTAATGAACAAGTTGCCCCGCTTGAACCAGTTGCATCACGCGCGCGATGACCTCCGGTACATCCAAGCCCGTCGAATCGAGATAAATCGCGTCGTCGGCTTGCTTGAGCGGCGCGACAGCACGCGACGAATCGATCTGATCGCGCTTGCGAATTTCTTGCCGCACTGCCGCCAAGTCGACTGGCTCGCCGCGCGCGACGCGTTCGCGATGCCGCCGCCGCGCGCGCTCTTCCTCGCTCGCGTCGAGGTAAATTTTCAAATCGGCTTCAGGCAAAACGACGGTACCGATGTCGCGCCCGACCATCACGACGCGTCCCTGCAAACCGATGCGCCGCTGCTGCTGCGTCATCGCGCGCCGCACGCCCGCGTACGCCGAAACGGGTGACACATTCGCGTCCACTGCGCGCGAGCGAATGTCCCAGGTAATATCTGTGCCATCGGCGAGAATCGTGTACTGCCGCCCGTCATCGACGGTCGGTTTCAAAAAATCAATTTGGACTTGATCGGCAAGCGCCGTCACCGCGGCTTCGTTCTCAATCGGAATGGAACGCGCGAGCGCGATGCGCGTCACCGCGCGATACATCACGCCCGTGTCGAAATAGAGATAACCCAGTTTCTCCGCAACTGCCGCGCCAATCGTGCTCTTGCCCGACGCGGCAGGTCCGTCAATCGCGATGGTGGATGGATGCAATTTTGTTTTTCCCTGCCGCCGAATAAATTCGGCGGCTCACTGAGATGAAAATCGGCTCAAGCCGATTCGGAACAGCAACTCGATTTATCGGGTTTCCACTGCGTTAGCCCCCGAATTTCATTCGGGGAGTCGCCCTCAACGCGCGCACTTCGCGCTCGCTCAACGCGCGCCATTTGCCAACGGGCAGCGCGCCCAACTCAATCGGACCGATTCGCACGCGAATCAAACGCAAAACGGGATGACCGATTCCCGCGCAGAGATGGCGAATCTGCCGCTTTTTGCCTTCGTGCAAAACAATCTTGAGCCAAGTCTGTCCGCGCTCGGCATTTCCAAAATGCTGCTGCCGCGCCGCGCGCTCGACGTGATCGGCGCGCAAGATTTCGCCGTCGTACCAAACGCCTTTGCGCAATTTGGCAAGCGCGGCGTCGTCGGGTTCGCCTGCGACGAGCGCGAGATACTCTTTTTCGTGTTCAAAGCGCGGATGCGTGACGCGGTGCGCGAGATCGCCGTCGTTCGTCAGCAGTAATAACCCCTCACTGTTCAAATCGAGACGCCCCGCCGCGTATAATCTTTCGCGCGACGGAACGAGATCGACCGCGAGTTTCTTGCCGCGTTCTTCGTCAATATCACTGAGATAGCCGCGTGGTTTGTGCAGCGCGATGTACGTTTTCGACTCGATCTGAATCGGCGCGCCGTCGACTTCGACGCGATCACGCGCGGGATCGACTTTCGTTCCCAGTTCGGAAACGATCTTGCCGTTGACGCGCACGCGTCCCGCGAGAATCAGTTCTTCGCATTTGCGCCGCGACGCGACGCCCGCGTGCGCGAGGATTTTTTGGAGACGCTCCATATCAGTCAACAGTCGCCAGTCACACTGGAGCGACTGAATACTGAACACTGAATACTGCTCACTTGATCCGCTCCGCCACCTGCGCTGCCGTCGCTTCCGCTTCGGCAATCGCGTTCGACAAAACGTTTTGCGCGGTTTCTTCGAGCGGCGGCAAATCGTCGGTGTCGCGCAAACCAAAGTTTTGCAAGAACTCGAACGTCGTCGCGTACAGAATCGGACGCCCCGCCGTTTCCTGGCGACCTGTTTCTTGAATCAGCCCGCGCGACAAAAGTGTTTGAATCACGCCGTCGCAATTAACGCCGCGCACCGCTTCAATCGCGGGACGCGTGACCGGCTGGCGGTACGCGATGATCGCGAGTGTTTCGAGCGCGGCGGCGGAGAGATGACCCGAACCATCGATGCCGAGAAATTTTTCGATGGCAGGCGCGGCGTCAGGCGCGGTGACGAGTTGCACCTTGTCGCGCAATCGCTGCACGCGCATTCCGCGCGTCGTGTACTCTTGTTTCAATTCCGCGAGCGCCACTTCGATCTTTTCCGCGTCGACTTCCAACACTTTGGCAAGCGCGGCAATTTGCACGGGTCCTTCCGCGACAAACAGCAGACTTTCGACGAGCGTTTTCAGTGGGAGAGTTGGAGTAACAGGTGTGTCCGACATACGATCAAACTCTGCAAACGGCGCGCATTATACAACAAAACAAAGAAAGGATGAAGGCGGAAGGATGAGGGATGAAAAAATCATTCATACTTCTGACTTTGATTCCGCGTCCCCACAAATATCGCGCCGACAAGCAACAACGCACACACGCTGATCGCCGCGCCGACGTACAACCACGTCGGGCGGTACTCGAATTCGATTTGGTGATCGCCCGGCGCGAGGCGCACGGCGCGAAAAATCAGATCGGCGCGGTGCAGCGGAACCTCGACACCGTCCACGCGCGCGATCCAACTGGGATACCACGTGTCCGCCAGCACGAGGTACGCGTCCGCGCTCACGTGCGCCGACAACACGACGCGCTCGGGTCTGTAACTGACGATGCGTACCGATTCGTCGTCGCGCTGCGCGCCGCCGGCGTCGAGCGGCACGCCATTGGCGAGAAACGCGGTCTGCGCGGGCTTGAAATCGTTGCGCTGCATTGCCGCGAGCGCGCTCTTGTCGTCCGCGACGCGCGCCGTGTGAACGAGAAACGCGCGCGGCATCACGTCGAGATTCTCAAAGACCGCGACTTCGTTCGTGCGATAGATCAAAGAAAAATCGCTGTTGCCCGTCAGATCGGCGAGCGAAACTTCTTTGCCGTCGGGCGCGACGAACGAAACGCGTTCGATGCGCAACAACCCCGGCGCGATCACGGGCTGAATCGTGCAACTGACGATGGTGATCGGCTTGCCGTCGCGCGTGAGATCGAACTGCGCGAGGAAATTGTGTCCCGCGTGCGATTCGGTTGGAAACGCCGAGCGCGCGGGAAATGTCGTCGCAATCGGCGGCATCGCATGTTTGATCACTTTGCGAACGTCGGTGCGCTCGTATGCCCACTCCGCCGTATCGTTCCCCGCGCGCAGTGGAATCGTCTGCGTCGAGCCGTCTTGGGTAACCAAATGAATTTGCGCGACGATCTGTCCATCGCGCCAATCGACCGATTGCGCGAGCGACGAAATTATTTTGATCCGCGTCGCGGCAGTCGGCGGAATCGTCACCGTCTCCGTGATGTACTTGGGCGCAAATTCGATGTAGAGATCGTCGCCTTCGGTCTCGGCATTCGTCGGCAGCATTTGCGGCTTGATAAAATATCTTACGTTCATCAAGTTCAGCATCGGCGCGCTGGGACCTTCGAGATATTCGCTCGTCAATTGCGGCAAGAGCGGCGTGTAGCCCGTCGCGTTCGGCACGTTGTACGTCAACGACACGTTCGGATACAAACTCTCGCGCATCGTGACCATCCACGGATAAATCCACAGACTCGTCAGGATGCGTCCGTCTTGCGGCGAAAGATTTTTCAAAACCGCCATCGTGCTGGGCGGACGATAAAAATCCGCGACCGGCGTCATCTCGTCGTACGTTTTGGCGTACACCGACGCCCACAGCGCGAGATCGAGCGCGCTCACGCCGATCACGAGCGCGAGCAAGGTCGTGCGCGTGAACAAGCCGCGTCGCGCGCCGAGAACGATCCACGCGGCGACAAATGCGAAAACGAACGGCAGCCACACCCACATCGACAACACGCTGGCGAGCGGCAGCGCGGGCGCGCCGCCGATGACAATCGCGATCAAAATCACAACGACGGCGAGCGCGATTTTTTGTCCGCGCGTTAATTGCGTCGTCGCGCGCGCGCGTTCGAGCAAATAGTCGAACGCGATCGCGGCGAGGATCGCGGCGGCGAAGGTGTACCAGTAGAAAAAGCGCGACGGGACGCGGAAATAATTGAACAGCGGCAAATAGCGCAAGCCGCGATAAAACGGATTGATGTCGCCCAAACCCAGGAAGAGCGCGCCGAGTGCGATCGCGCCAAAGAACACGACGCGCCGATCGCGCCGCACGAGTGGCGCGGCAATCGCGAGAATCACCGGCAGCAGCCCGATGTACCCGATGACTTCGACCGAAACATTCGGAAATGGGTTGCCCAGCAGAAACGGGAAAAAGAGCATCAGGTAATGCGCTGCGCGCAGCGAGAACGCGTGAAAGAATTGCGGCAACAAGCCCGCCGCGCGATTGCTCACCGTCGACAGTTCGTACGTCGGGAATAACTGCGCGGACGCAAGCAGCGCGCCCAAGATTGCCGCCAACACAGCGAAGATGACGCGCGGCACGCTAAAGTACTCGAAGAAAAACGCGCGCAGCCGTGTCATTGCGAGCGTCCTGAGCAAAGTCGAAGGATGCGAAGCAATCCCCAAATCGCGGCTTGGAGATTGCTTCGTCGCGCGATCCTTCGGCTCCGCTGCGCGCCGCTCAGGATGCGCTCCTCGCAATGACAAGGGCGCGCCGCGTTTCCAATTCACCAGCGCGTACAAGCCCAACAGCAGCGCGGTCATAAACGCGAATTGCGGATGCCCGCCGAGCAGTTGAATCCCGATGAAGAGCGCGAGCAGCGCGAACCACCGCCAGCGTTTCTTCGCGTCTGCTGTTCGCTCGTGATTTTCCCACGCCCACAGCACCCAGGGCAGCCACGCCGCGGTCGCCATCACGCTCATGTGCTGCAAGCGCGGCACGAAAAAACCGCCAAAGCCGAACGCCAGCGCGCCGAGACCCGCGCTCGCCGGTTGCAATTTCAGCACGCGCAGAAAAAGGTACGTGCCAATCGAAACCCAGGACAGATGTAGGAGAATATCGTAATTCGTCGCGACGTCAATCGGGAACAAGCCGTAGAGAATCGGATGGAGCGGATACAGCGCGGCGATTTGCCCTTCGGCGAAAAGCGGAAAGCCGTTAAGGATGCGCGGCTCCCATAATGGCAGGCGACCTTCGCGCAGCGCGTCCGCGTACGCGAGATGCGTTGGATAGAAAAACAAAAAAATATCGCCGAAGAAAAAAACGGCTTGGCGCAAGGCGGCTTGCCAGAAATAAACCAGGGACCAAGACGCGAGAAAAAGCAGCGCCAGAAAATCGCTCGGATTTTTCTGGATGCTGGCGAGTCGGCTGGAGAAAAATGATTTCATTTAACTGGAGTGGGTGTTGCGATTGGAGTTGGATTTGGCGGCGGCACAGCCGTCGGCGTTGACAAATCGGTGATGCCGACTTGGACGGTGTCCGGCACGATGTTTTGGACGCGCAGCGCGCCGGGCACGGTCGGCACGCGCGGTTTCAATTGATAGACGCCTGCCGCCAGGTTCGCGACATCCACGACGACTTGCACATCATCCGCCGCGAGATTTTGCAAATTGGGCAGCGGTCCCGACAAAATGACTTCGACGGTATCCGGCGAAATCGTCGCGGTCTGTCCGCGCTTGAGTCCTTGCAGCGAAATTTTGCGCCGCACCGTTTGCCCGCCCAAGAGCGGCGTAATCGAAACCTGCACCGTCGCGCCTTCGTTGTTCAAAACTGAAACGCCTTCCGGCAGCGACAGCGCGGCGCGCTTGTTGATTTCCGCGGTCGCGTTGCTCACGTCGACCGGTACCGTTTCGATGAACCCAGGAATTCTGGCGAGGATGTCGGGGTTGCCCACAATCGTCACCGTCGAAGGATTGACGACGATGTTGCTCACCCAGTAACCCGCCGCCGGCGCGCCCTTGAGCGTCGTCTTGATCGAAACATCTTTGTAGCCGACGCGCTGCTCGACTTGCACCTTGACGAACGTGACCGTCGGCGAAATCGTCATGCCGCCGAGGAGGTTGCCTTGCGCGTCGCGCAACTGCACCGGCACTTCGCGTTCGATTGGCATTTTCGCGCCGCGCAGATAAACATCCGCCGCGGCTTCGACGACTTGATCCACCAAAGTCTCAGGACCGGTGATCGTCACCTGGGTCGGATTCAACATCGGCGGGCGAAACGTATAACCGAGCGGCGCGGTGTCGAGCACGTCGCTCCGCACGTCGAGCGTGCGCGCTTTGACGCGTTCCAAGCGCACTTCAATCTCGGCCGGTTCGACCACCGTCACCGTGACGCGCGGATCAGACACTTGCACCTTGACGGCGACTTTGTGCGTTCCCACGTTCAACCGCGCGAGATCCGCCACGACGCGAAAGGACGACGGCAGCAATTGATCGTAACTGGCTTGCGGCGCGCGGACTTTGATCCGCGCGCGCTCGACCGGTTTCTGGGCAAGGATCAGATCGCTCGGACGATTCGCAAGTTCAATCGGCAGCGTATCGTAAAAATATCCTTCGCGGCTGGGATTTTCTTCCACGGTCGCGACGCCCCAAATGATCGCGGCGAACAACAACGCCATCACGAGCGACGTAAAGTGACTGAAAATCGAACGAAGCAACGCCATCTTATTTGCCCCGCGCGTTCGCGTGATTCATCCCGCGCGCGCTGAGCGCGCGCGGCTGATACAAGCGAAACAGCAGGCGATTCAATTCGCCTTCGTCGAGCCGCCGCACCAAACGCCCGTTGTGCGCGATCGCCATTGTGCCGGTTTCTTCCGAGACGACGACGGCAATCGCGTCCGTCCCTTCGGTCACGCCAATCGCCGCGCGGTGGCGCGTGCCCAATTCGCGATCCAAATCATTGTCTTCGGACAAGGGCAGCATACACGCGGCGGCGACGACGCGATCTTCGCGAATGATCACCGCGCCGTCGTGCAACGCGCTATTCTTGTAAAACAGCGACAGCAGCAAGCCATCGGAAAGCTGCGCGTCGAGCAAAACGCCGGTGTCGATGAAATCCTGCAAGCCGGTCGTCCCTTCCAGGACAATCAGCGCGCCAAAACCTTGCTCGGCAAGTTCGTTCGCCGCGCGCGCAATCGTATTGACCGTTTGCGCGGCGGAGACGCTGCGCCGCGTCAGCAACATGCCCGGTCGCCCCAATCGTTCGAGCGCGCGGCGCAGTTCGGGCTGAAAGATCACGGGGATCGCCACAAGGAGTGCGGGGATTGAATTACGAATCAGCCAGTTGAACGCGGTAAGATGAAAGATGCTGCTCGCCAGCACCGCGAGAAAGACGACGATGATCGTGCCGCGCAAGAGCGTGACCGCGCGGGTACCCTGCACAAAATAAAACAGCCCGTAGAAAACCAACGCAACGAGGAGAATATCGAGAATACTTGAGAGCGTCAGACGCGAGAGCAGTTCAGAAAACGTACTCCACACGATGGTTTACCCGGTAATTTCCTTCAAGAGTTTTTGATAATCCTCAACGCGCGGCGGACGCAATTCGATGATGCGCCGAATCGTCGCCGCGGCGGCAGGTTTGTTGCCCGCGCTCAACTGCGCTTCACCCAACGCGTCCAGAGTCGTGATCGCTTTGCCCTGCTCGCCGGTCGCGACATAGTGCTGCGCCAAGCGCAGCGCCAAATCAGACTCGTACGGATAATTCTGCGCCAACGCTTCCAGCACCACCGCCGCCTTTTGCGGTTCGCTCCGCGTCTGATAACGCGCGACCAACTCTTCCAGATCGCGCAGCGCCGCAGTCGGTTGGTTCAAGCGGAATTCCAAATCGACGATGTAAAACTGCGCGCGCTCGTCGTCCGGCGATTGCTGGCGAATTTCTTGGTACGCGGTCAGCGCGCCCTTGAAATCGTTTTGCGCGACGCGCATTTCCGCCAACCGATGCCGCAGTGTGAGCGCGATCTTGCTGGTATTCGCGGTGCGCGTCGCCAGGCGCACCCCCTCCGCAAATTTCTCCAACGCCTTGCCGACCTGGTTCACACGCGCGTAACTATCGCCCAGATTCAAGTACTCGGCGAGCGCTTCCTCCGACCGATTGGACTGGGTGAGCAAATCGATCATCTTGGAGCGCGCGCCCACTTCGTCGGGCGCGATTTTCAACGCGCTGCGATACATCGCTTCGGCGCGTTTCTGATCGCCGCGAATGATGCACAATTCCGCCAAGACGGCGTACTTGGCGCCCGCCTCCGGAAAGCGTTGTTCCTTGACCATGATCTCGGCAAGCCGAATGTGCGCGGGCAAATAATTCGGCGCGAGTTCGATGGCGCGCAAACATTCTTCGCTCGCCGCGCCCAATTTATCGCGGCGCAAATATTCTTGCGATAACGCGAGCGACTCCAACACGCGGTCCGACTCGCGCACTTCAATCGCTTCGACGAGACTGACCTGCTCGCCTTCTTCCTTGATCGCTTCGAGATGCTGCCGGACTTGTTGGACTTTGTCTTCCCAGCCCTTGCTGTTCAGAAACTCTTCGAGCGTTTGACTAAAACGTTCGGCTTGCGCGCGGTCGCCTTTGGCGGCGAACCCTTCCGCCAATTCCTCGTACACGCGAATCAGATCGTCGGCTTGCTCGCGGCGCACGCTGCTCAGATCGACGATCTTGACGACTTGCAAAAAGTGTTCGACCGCGCTGTCCATTTTGCCTTCCGCGCGAAAACACTGTCCGAGCGCGTAATGGCTCGCCAGCGCGAAATGATCGTCGCCGACCGTTTCGGACAACAAGCGAATCGCGTCGTCGTACCGCATCGTCTCAAAGTACAGCAAGCCGAGATTGAATTTGACCTCGGGTCGCGCGACGCCCTCCGCCATCAATTTGCGATACGCTTCGATGGCGTCGGCGACGCGATGGCGCATCTGCGCGTCCACCGCGCGCGCGATCAGCGCGTCGACTTCGGCTTGACTGATGTGCGGGCGCGCATTCGCCGCCCGTTCTTCGATTGACTCGCGCGGCGTATCCCGCGATTCCAGCAGTGTTTCCGCAAGTCGCGAAAGCGCGGCTTTTTGCGCTTCGTCGACCGGGCTGGGCACACCGGACGCGGGCTGCGCCTCGCTCGGCGACAGATCGTCCATGAACTCGCGCGCGGCGGCATTGTTCGCGTCGAGCGCAATCGCCTGCTCCGCCGCGCTTTGCGCCTTGGTCTTGTCGCCGCGCTTTTTGTAAATGCGCGCGAGCGCGAGATGCTCGAGCGACGCGGCGGGGTGCTGCCCGGTGCGCGTGTACACCTCGATCAATTTTTGGTGAACATCGGTGCGCTCCGGTTCGAGTTCGGTCGCCTTGCGCCACGCTTCAATCGCTTTGTTCGTCAACTTGGTGGCGATGTACAGATCGGCGACCTGCACAAACGCTCCGGCGGCTTCGGCGGAACGGCGCAATTTTTCCAAGAGCGCGGCGACGCGCGCCAGCGGCGCGGGATCGCTCGGCTGGACTTGGACAAGGTGCTGGTACTCGCGCAACGCGCTTTCCCACTGCCCCAATTCCTCCAAGGCGTGGGCGAGCGACGAGCGAATGCTCACGTCGTCGGGAAATTCGGTGAGCGCGCGGCGATACTCCGTCGCGGCTTTCGCCCACTGTCCATCCCACGCGGCGTTGTGTCCCTTTTTGATCGCGTCGTTGAAAACGGATCGATTGCCTGCCATTGTATCACCAGAGGGGAGAAGAGGGAATGAGAGGGCATAAGACGGCATCAGATGGCTGAGACGGCGCAGAGGACGCCAGCGCGCGCCTTCCCTGCCTTCTGCCGCCTTCTCACGCCTTCTTATCCCTTCTTATGCCTTCTTCACCCTTCTCGCTTGACCACCCATCAAAATCGCGACAATCGCTTTTTGCGCGTGCATTCGATTTTCCGCTTGATCGAAAATCGCCGATTGCGGACCATCCATCACTTCGTCAGTAATTTCCACGCCGCGATGCGCGGGTAAGCAGTGCAACACGATCGCGTTCGGCTTGGCGAGCGCGACGAGCGCGGCGTTGACTTGGTACGGCGGAAAAACTTTGGCGCGCTCCGCCGCTTCCGCTTCCTGCCCCATGCTCGTCCACGTGTCCGCGTACAGCACGTCGGCGGCGCGCGCGGCGGCTTTGGGATCCACGAGCAATTCGACGCTGCCGCCGGATTTCTTGGCAAGCGCGCGCGCTTGCGCGACCGACGCGTCATCGAGCGCGTAACCCTGCGGCGACGCGCAGACGAAATGCGCGCCGCCGAGCGCGCACGCGAACATCAGCGAACGCGCGACATTGTTGCCGTCGCCCAAAAAGACGACCTTGAGTCCTTTGAGTTTGCCGCGCCATTCGACAATCGTTAAGACGTCCGCCAGGGCTTGACACGGATGCTCGTGATCGGACAAGCCATTGATGACCGGCACGCGCGAGTACTGCGCGAGTTCGGTGACGTGCGCGTGCGCGAACACGCGCGCCATAATGCCATCCACAAAACGCGAAAGCACGCGCGCCACATCGCCGACGCTTTCGCGCTGTCCTAAACCGATTTCGTTCGGCGAAAGATAGAGCGCCTGCCCGCCGAGTTGCAGCATCGCCATGTCGAACGACACGCGCGTCCGCAGTGACGGCTTTTGGAAAACCATGCCGAGCGTTTTGTTTTTGAGGATCGGCTTGTTGCCGCGCTTGCGCCACTCGGCTTTCAGTTTTTTGGCGGTCGAGAGAACCTGATTGAATTCAGCCGTGGAGAGATCGGCGATAGCGAGAAAGTGTTTCATTGTTCCTCTGAAGAATTTAGATTGCGATGATCCGTCCCTTGATCGCGGTCGCGTTGATTTCCAACAACCCGACGCTGCCCACGCGACCGAACCGGGGCAAGAGCGAACCGGGATTGAACAACAAAGTATTTCCGTGCATCTTCATGTACGGCGCGTGGCTGTGTCCAAACACGACCACATCCACATCCGTGAATTGGCGTTGCACGTAGCCCAGCAAAGTTTCGGTGCGGCGTTTGGCGTTGAAA
>DYJA01000019.1:16120-84686 GCA_020723345.1 Candidatus Aquidulcis sp.
ATACGCCAGTTTCCGCAACATGCTGCCTTCCCACGCGCGATGTCCGTGCACCAACCCAACCGCGCGCCCGCCAAAAGTCAGGCGTTGATTTTCTTCCAGGTATTGGCGCACCAGCGCGCTGTCGCGGTCGCCGTACACCGCAAAGGTTTGCGCGATCGGTTCCAACTGCTGCAGTACCGCGAGATCGGAAACATCCCCGGCGTGCAAAATAATATCGACGCCGTTGAAAAGTTCGAGGACGCGCGCAGGCAAGCCGGGCAACATATCGGGAACATGAGTGTCAGCAAGGACGCCGATTTTCATTTTTGCTAAAACCAGAGCGATATGCTCACGACGAGCATCGCTGCGAGAATGTACGATTGAACGCGTTGCGCGTACGCGCGCCCGTCGCGATCCATCCGAAAACGCGTTTGCCACAAAATCTGAGCGAGCAGACCCAGGGCGACCAGCCCTGCGCCGACCGGCGTATTGCTCGCAAACAACACCAGCGCAATGACGAGTTGCGGCGCGTTATTCCACGCCAGCCAGCGTTCCTGGCGCGCGCCGGTCAGCCCCAACAACGCGCGATAGATCAAAGTAAACAACAAAACGAAGAAGAGCGACAACCACGAAAAATAGCCGAACGCGCTCTGCGCGATCAACCAGGGCAGCGCGATTTGGACGAGCGCGCACAGACTCGGCGCGTGCGCGTCGCCCACTTCACCTTCGACGAGCGCGAGCAGCAGCGCGACGACGGTCAGCGCGAGCGCGGCAGGGCTGAGCAATGCCGCAATGCACACTGCGAGCGCGCCCGCGATCAGCATACCGATAATTTCGGAATCGATGAGGGGCCAGATCACATTTCGCGCAAATGCGATCCGACGCGCGACCACGCGCCGCACGCGCGGCAAGAACGCGGTGGGCGTATCATCTGGCAGCATCAGCCAGATTCGCGCGCTCGCGAGATTGCGCGGCAGCGCAACGCGCCAATCGGCGTGGAGCCACAGCGCGCGCCACGCGCCGAGGAGCGTATCGCACAACAAAATGACCAAGACAAGCACGACCACGGATTGACCGCGCGCGTCGAGCCCGCCGGAAGCAATCGCGCCGCACAACGCCGCCCACGCCGGACCGACGAAGGTCAATGGACGCGTCGGGCGCAAATCGAGCGTAATCAAACGACCCAGCACGGGTCGCGCCGGAAACGATTCTTCCATCGTTTGCTATGATACCACAACGATTGGAAAATGACAAACAAGTCACACAAGAAGAAAGAACACAGACGACGATTTTTCAGTCTGTGTTCTTTCGCCCTTCATCTCTCTTCTGTTCCACTGGCAACCACACGGTGAACGTGCTCCCCTTGCCCACTTGACTCTGCACTTGGATTCGTCCACCGTGCGCGTCCACAATTGATTTGCAGATCGCAAGCCCCAAACCCGTGCCGCCCCCTGAGTTTATCGAAGGGTCGCGCGAGCGCGCCTTGTCCACGCGATAAAAGCGGTCGAAAATTCGCGGCAGATCGGTCGCGGGAATTCCGACGCCGGTGTCGGCGATGGCGACGCGCACCCCATCTGCTTCACGCGCGAACGACAGCGTCACTTCGCCGCCGCTCGCCGTGTACTTGATCGCATTATCCATCAAATTCAGAAACAACTGCTTCAAGCGATCGGCGTCGCCGATGACTTGGACTTGATCTTCGCTTCCCAATGCCACTTTGACATTGCCCGCGTTCAGCCGCGCCTGGCGAAACACGTCGAGCAAGAGCGTATCCAATTCGACGACGCGTCTTTCGATGGGCGCACCCGCGTCCGCCTGCGCGAGCAAAAGCAAATCTTGCACGAGTCGCTGCATACGCGCGGTTTCCGCTTCGATTGCGCCCAGCGAGTCTTGCCGCGCCGCGACCTCATCCAACGCGCCGCGACGCAAAAGATCGAGATTGCCGCGAATCGCGGTGAGCGGCGAACGCAATTCGTGCGATACATCGGCGACAAAACGCTGCTGCACGCGGAACAATTCTTCGATGCGCCCGAGCATTTCGTTGAACGTCGCCGCCAGCCGCCCGACTTCGTCGCGCGTCGGCTTGGCTTCGATGCGCCGCGTCAGATCGTTCGAGCGCGCGATGGTGTGCGCGGTTTGCGTGATCCGATCGATCGGCGCGAGCGCGTTGTACGCCAGCACCGCGCCGACGACGAACGCAAACGCGAGTCCCGCGACGATCCCGCCGACGAGCAGCGCGGCGAGCCGGCGCAACGTGCTGTTCACGCCTTGCAGCGATTCCGCGACGACAATCGCGGCGATCACTTGCCCGCGCACAGTCAGCGGCGCGATATAAACGCGTAGCGGCACTTGCTCGCGCGACAAATTGGCGTAGACCGTTTCGCCGCGCGTGACCTGGCTTAACGCGGCGGACGAAACCACGAGCGTCTGCGCGCCTAAATTCTCGGAACGCGTCAGCGCGACGCCGTCCAACGTCGAAACTTGAACAAAGACGCCTGGCTCGGCGAACGTATCCGCCGTCGGCAGCGCCAGGCGTCCGCCGCGCAAAATAAAAACGCGCGGATCGCTTTGCAGTTCCAGCGCGGTCGACAAACTATTTTGCACGTCCGCCGCGCGAATTTGCAGGCGGCGATCCACTTCGGTGAAAAGACTGAACGAGAGCACGGCGTACAACGCGCCCGCAAACGCGAGGAGGATCACCGCGAGGACGAGGACGTACCAGAGGGTAAGCCGGAGACGGATGGACATGCTCAGTCAACAGTAACCAGTGAACAGTGAACAGTGAACAGTATGCAGTTTTCAGTATTCAGTATTCAGTGTTCAGTGTTCAGTCTACTGTTGACTGCTGACTGTTCACTGTTCACTGTCCTACTAGTCTTCGCGCAACGCGTAGCCGACGCCGCGCACGGTTTGAATCAGGCGCGGTTCGTTGTTCTGTTCCAATTTCGTTCTTAGGTAACGAATGTACACTTCGAGAATGTTCGATTCGCCGCCAAAATCATAGCCCCAAATGCGGTCGTAGATCAATTCGCGCGTCAGCACCTGGCGCGGGTGGCGCATGAAAAAGTACAGCAAGTCGAATTCTTTCGTCGTCAAATCGATTTTGCGCTTGCCGCGCGTCACCTCGCGCGTCGTGACGTTGAGCGTCAGATCGGCAAAGTGGGCGACCGTTTCTTCAGAGGTGCGGGTGCGACGCAAGAGCGCGCGCACCCGTGCGATCAATTCCTCGAACGCAAAGGGCTTGGTCACGTAATCGTCCGCGCCGGTCTCAAAACCTTTGACACGATCCGCCACCGCGTCCCTCGCGGTCAGCATCAAGATCGGCACCGCGCCTCCCGCGCGCAAGCGCCGGCACACTTCCCAGCCATCCAAGCCCGGCAGCATCACGTCGAGAATCACGAGATCGGGCGGATTGTCGCGCGCGGCTTTCAAGCCGGACTCGCCGTCCAAGCGCACTTCGATCGCGAAACCTTCGTACGTCAAACCGCGCCGCAAAAAATCGGCAATCTTTTGTTCGTCTTCGATAACAAGAATTCGTTCAGCCATAGTGGAGTAATCAGCCAATCAATCAATCAGGCAACCAGTTGACCGATTGACCCGCTAACTCAATGCCACACAAAACGCCACGTCTCGCTCGGCGGAGAAAGCGGCTGTTCGCCGCGCTTGACCTGGACGTTCCATTGAAACGCGTCCTCTTTGGATTGATGCCACACTTCTTGACCCGAGCCGCGCAAAATATCCCACATCGTCAGGTAGTTGTTTTGCGTCCCGCCGCCGACGAACCGGGTCGCGCCCGTTGTTTTGTCGACGAACGAAACCGTGATCACGAAACGATCCTCGGGGCCCAATCGGCATTGCGCGCAGTCCCACGTCCATTGAAAATTCAAATCGTTGCGCGCGCGATCAAATCCTGTGACGACGACGCCGTTGGGAATGGGGCCCGCAATCTTTGGCGCGGGAAAGGCATACACGATGGTCGCCGTCGCAGGCGGCGCGGGCGGCAACGCCGGTCGCGTCGCGGTGCGGATCACCATCGGCGTAACCGGAACGTTCGTGGCAAAGATCGTTTCCGTCGGACGCGGCGGCGGCAGAGTAAGCGTTGGGATGCTCGTATTCGTCGGCAGAACGAGCGGGGCAAGCGTCGCGGTCGCGCCGCGCAGAATCACCGGACCGCCTGATGGAACAATCGGCGCGAGAACTCCGATGACTAACGTCACCGCAACAATCGCGACAAAAAAGATCGCCATCACCAAAAGCGCGCGATAGGTTTGCTCCGAAGCGCGTTCTTGTTCAAGCGAAAAAAGCGTGGTGCGCGACAATCGCTGCGCATCCACGAGCATCTTGATCGCAAAGAGGATCCCAAACCCGCACAGAAGATAAATCCATACCGCGAAAGTTTGGACGAAGGAAACAAAGGCGGTCAAGGCAAAATACCCAGGGAAACAAGTAAACAAGTAAACAGGGATCCTTGTCTACCTGTCTACGTGTCTACTTTCTACTTGCGTTTCTTTTCCAACTTGGACTGACACTCAATACACAACGTCGCGTGAGGTTTGGCTTCCAAACGTTCCGGCGAGATGGGCTTGCCGCAATTGTCGCACACGCCGTACTTGCCTGCCGCGATGCGCGCGAGCACTTTGTCGATTTCCGCCAGCCGCTGTTTTTGATCTTTCTCCAGCCACTGGGCTTGTTCGCGCGCTTGGTGCATCGCCGCCATATCCGCCTCGTCCCCTTTCGCGGGTTCGGGTTCCGGAATGGCGCGCGCGAGTAATTGAGCACGTTCTTCTTCTAGTTTTGCGCGTAACGCTTCGAGGTCTAAAGCCATCTCGACAAACCTTGAGATTAGAGATTGGAGATTGGAGATTCAACTTTCGATCCCTATGCTCTAATCTCTACTCTCCAATTTAGATCATTCCATGTCGCTGCAACGCCGCGTCGAGAATGCCGTTGATCAACGCGACAAAACTCACGCCGTCGGCTTCACCCGCCATCACGATATCGCTGATCCCTTCCTGCAGACCAGCCAGCGGATTGATTTCGAGGATCGTCGGTTCGCCGGTGTCCTGGCGCAGCCGAAAATCGACGCGCGCGAAATCGGTACATTCGAGCGCGGCGAACGCGCCCGCCGCGAGTTTTTCCATCTGCGCCCACAAGCGTTTCGAGATCGGCGCGGGACACGGGTACTTGGGCACATCGTACAATTGACTCTTGATGACCGACGTGTACAGCCCGGCTTGCTCCGGTGGACACGGCGAGAGATCGACTTCCAGCGGCGGAAAGACGCGCAGCGTTTGCGGCACTTGCGTTTTGATCTGTTTCGGCTTGGCGCCTTTCAACGCGGCAATCGGTTCCGGCGGCTTGCCATCCGCACGCGGTTCGATCGCCCAAGGCAGATTGCCCAACATTCCGAGCGTAAACTCGCGTCCTTCGATGTACTCTTCGACGAGCGCAGGCTGGCGGTACGTTTCGATGCACCACGCGACTTGGGCGCGCAGTTCGCGCGCGTTGCGGCAGACCGATTGCGCGGTGATGCCGATGCCGGAGCCCTCGCGGCTCGGTTTCACAAACAATGGAAACTTGAGTTTCGGATTCAGGCGTTCGTCGCCGGTGGCGAACGTCTGAAACAACGGTGTCGCCAAACCATGATACATCATCACGCGCTTTGCCATCGGCTTGTCGAGCGCGACGCAGAGCGGCATCACACCGGAACCAGTGTACGGAATCCGCAGCGCGTCCAGTAACGCGGGTACTTGCGCTTCGCGCGAGAGACCAAAATGTCCTTCGCACGTATTGAACGCGATGTCGATTTGATAGTGCGACAATTTCTGCGGCAGATTGACATCGCCTTCCATGCCGATTACTTCATGCCCGCCCGCGCGCAAGGCGCGTTCCAAGTTGGCGACGGTTTTCTCGTTATCCAGTTCGTTCCACGCGTCCCAGGGATCGCCTTCGCGGTGCGGCGCGTTCTGTTTCAAATTGTAAAGCAAGGCAACGGTGAATTTGCTCATTCGATTTTTCCAAAGGAGAGCTTGGAGAATTGAGATTGGAGATTGTCTTTCCAATCTCCAACCTCTATTTCTCCAAGCTCTATCTTCACCGTGCCTTTGCGCTCATCACTTGCGCCGAGCCATTGCCATTCTGAGCGTTAGTCGAAGAACCGTTACCGCGCGCTCTGCGCGGCGCGACCGGGCTCGGCATCAACGATGCCAGCGGCAAGAGATCGGGAGCCGCGACCGGCTTGACCGGCAAGCGAATTTGCTGCTTGCGTTTGGTCTTGCGTTCGGCGTCGAGTTTCTTGACGCGGCGCTGTTTGCGGCGCAAGCCATCCGGTTCCAAAACGACCGCGTCGCCCGCGAGCAATTTCGCGACGCCTTCTTTCGGCGCGGCGCGACGGCAGTACTCGCAGTTGTCGGCGGCGTGATGATCGTAGTGATCGGGTTCGGCGTACGTCGCGATCACGCCTTCAAAGTTGCGGACGATGACCTTGCGGTCGCTCATCGAAATCAGATAGTTGGGCATGATCGGCACTTTGCCGCCGCCGCCGGGCGCATCGATGCAAAACGTCGGCACCGCGAAACCGGTCGTGTGACCGCGCAGCGCTTCGATGATCGAGAGACCGACGCTGACCGGCGTGCGGAAATGCCCGATCCCTTGCGACAAATCGCACTGGTACAGATAGTACGGTCGCACGCGATTCTTGACCAACTCGTGAACCAACGCCTTCATCGTGTTCGCGCAATCGTTGACGCCCGCCATCAGCACCGTTTGCGCGCCGAGCGGAATGCCGGCGTCGGCAAGTTGCGCGAGCGCGGTACGAACTTCGGGCGTGATCTCTCTTGGATGATTGATGTGAATGTTCATCCAAACGGGATGATACTGGCGAATCGTCGCGATCATCGCAGCGGTGACACGTTGCGGCAAAAAGATTGGGATGCGCGTGCCGAGGCGGAGAATCTCGACGGACTTGACCGCGCGAAAACGGCTCAGCGTGTAATCGAGCATCTCGTCCGACAGGAAGAGCCCGTCGCCGCCGGAAATCAAAACATCGCGCACTTCGGGATGGGCTTCCAAGTACTGCGCGATTGATTCGATGCGCGATTTGTGCGCGGGCATCGCGCCCGTGCCAACCCAGCGGCGACGCGTGCAGTGCCGACAATACGCGACGCACTGATCGGTAATGTCCACGAGCACGCGGTCGGGATAGCGATGCACCAAACCGGGCACCGGCATGTGCGCGTCTTCGCCGAGCGGGTCTTCGAGATCCGGATCGTCCAACACGAATTCCGCCATTGTCGGGACGACCTGGCGGCGAATCGGGCAATTCGGATCGTCGGGATCCATCAGCGCGGCGAAATGCGGTGTGATCGCGACGCGTAATTCCGGTTTTAGGCGGACGGCTTGTTCTTCGTCCGGGGTCAGATGAATCAGTTGCCGGAGTTGATCCAGCGAGGTCACGCGATTACGCATTTGCCAATGCCAGTCGCTCCATTGCTCCGGCGTGACATCTGCCCACAAACGACTGCGTTGACCTGGATGCAAGCCCTCACTGAGGCGCACTGCTGTTAATTGAACGCCAACGGGTACGTGAGGACTTGCGGGACTACCCGGCGGCTCCTTTTCACTGTATTCAGTTGTCAGGGGTTCCATTTGTTTATAGGTACCTTCCTTTTGGAATTGTGGGGCAAATTGTAAATTTGCCCTACGCACTGTGGGGCAAATTGTAAATTTGCCCTACGCACTGTTGGGCAAGTTGGAAATTTGCCCTACGCACTTGGCAGAAAGCAAGCCATTGGCTCAGCCGACTGGCGTCCTTGGGCGATCACTTCCACGCTCGCACCCCCTTACCCCTATCCCCTTCCCCCGTTCCCGGTGAACTTCATTGGGAACGGGGGAAGGGGAACGGGGATGGGGGTAGCCGCACTGCGCGAATTTCGACCGCGCGCGATCACGCTCCTTTCGATATTGTTTGGTATATTTTGAATTTATTTCTGCGTTTCGCCGGAAAAGATTTTTTCCAGCACATCTTCTTTAGCAATCGTCGTTACCGCGACGACCTCATCGCCGACAACGAGTTCCGTTTCGCCGTGCGGCACGATCCCACTGCCTTGCCGGATAATCAGCGGAATGACACAATCGTCCGGCACGCCCAGACTTCGCAGCGGTTTGCCCACGACCGGCGAATCGGCGGGCACTTTGGCTTCGACAAACGATACTCCGGCTTCGCGCAGCGTCAACAAGTGTACCAGCGAATGCGCCGGGATTTCGCGCTCGATTTGCGCGAGAATCAAGTCCGTCACCGAGACGACATTGTCAATGCCGAGCAATTTGAAGATCCGCTCGTTCTTCGGATTGTTGATCCGGGCAATCGCGCGTTTGACGGCGAATTTCTTTTTTGCCATCTGGCAAATCATCAAATTGTCTTCGTCGTCGCCCGTGACCGCAATCGCCAAATCCGCGCGCGCCATTCCGGCTTCTTCCATTACAATCGAATCGGTGCCGTCGCCGCGCAAGATGACCGCGCCCAAATCCGTCGAAATAATATCGCCTTTGCGTTTGTCTTTTTCGATGATCAGAACTTCGTGTTCGTCCTGCAATAATGTCTTGGCAAGATAATAGCCGACTTTGCCGCCGCCGACAATGATGATGTACATAGGGCTCCGCTCTATCGTTCCTGAGATTGACCCAGAACGATTTCATGAATTCTCTCCGACGCCATCACCGTGGGGCAAATCGTTTCCATCAATCCAAGTTGGTGATAGGTGTCCTCGCGCACCGGATCGTACAAGCGCGCGACGACGCGCGGAACCTTGAACACCAATTTGGCAATTTCGGCTGCCATCGCGTTCGTGTTATCGCCGTTGCTCACCGCGACAAACGCATCCGCCTTTTCGACGCCGGCGCGGCGCATCACGTCTTCGTCGATTCCGGTTCCCAAAACCATCGTGCCGTGAAAATCGCTGCCGAGACGCGCAAAGGAATCGCTGTTACGATCGACGACCGTCACGTCATGCCCTTCCTGATCCAAATGCCGCGCCAGGTACGCGCCCAGGCGACCGCAACCCATGATCACAATTCTCATCAGTCCGTTCCTCCGCGCTAATATACCACGAAATTTGTCACACGTAAAGAGGTTTTGCAAAATTCGTCATTTCGTTTTCGCCGCCGCCGGAGCGGTCGGGATCGCTTCGCGACACAACCAAACCGGACAGCGCGCGTTCTTCAGAATGTACTGCGTCGTCGTCCCCAATTGAAAATCGCCGAGTGGGCTGCGGTACGGAATGCCCAAGATGATCAAGTCGACCTGCCGTTCGACCGCTTCGTCAACCAACGCGACGCCCGCGGTGCGCGCTTGCAACAATTCTGTCTCCAACGTCCCGCGCGCCGCGTGCGCGACTTGTTCGGCGTGTTCCAACACCGTCTCGGCGCGCTGCATCTGCGTCACGTTTTCCGAATTCAACGGGAGATTGCGTTGAATCTCAATCACGTTGATCGCCGTGACGCGCGCCTTGTCCGGCTTGGCAACCTGACATGCCAAGCGGATGGCGGTATCGTCCGCCGGTAAACCTTTGACCGGGACCAAGATATTCGAGTAGGGCATCATGACTCACTTTTCTAGATGATAAGGCACATCAATCACAACGGTATTTTTGCGGAAGAGCAATGCGGTTTTCAAACGAAACGCCGTTTGATTGTGCAAGAAATGTTCCCACCAATGCGCGGGAATGAATTCGGGCAAGACGACGGTAACGCACGCCGCCGGGTCTTGCCGGTGCAGTGCTTCGATGTACGCCAGCAGCGGTTCGTGAAAAGAACGATATGGCGATTCCAAGAAAACCAGCGCGGTATTCGTTCCCCACTGCGCCCATTCTTTCCGAAATTCCTCGACCTCGTATGATTCATAGAACAAGCGCACCGCCACCGGCGTAGGCGTAATCGAGCGCGCAAAATTCAGCGCGCGCAGCGACGCCTTGTTCAGATCGCCAATCGGCACGATGACGATCTGACGCGGCGGAGCCGCCGCCCGATCCTCGGCGGGCGTGAGATTGAGTTGCTCCGCCACATGGCGATAATGCCGGTGTACGCCATTGAACACGAACACCAACACGGGAATCATGACGAACACGATCCACGCGCCAAGTTGGAATTTGACCGTCCAGACGACCGCGAGAATAATCGCGGTCAAGATCGCGCCCGTGCCGTTGATCACCATGCTGCGCTGCCAACCCGATTCGCGCGTCTTCCACCAATGCCGCACCATGCCGGCTTGCGAGAGCGTAAACGAAAGGAAAACCCCGACCGCGTAGAGCGGGATCAACGCGTGCGTACTGCCGCCGAACGCGACGACCAAGGCGGCGGCGACGATGCCCAACATGACGACCCCATTGGTGAACGCCAAACGATCACCGCGAAACGTCAATTGATGCGGCATGAACCCATCGCGCGCCATCACGTACGCCAGACGCGGAAAACCGGAAAAACTGGTATTGGCTGCCAGCACCAAAATCAACATCGTCGCCGCTTGAAAAATCCCGTACAAGACATTCGTGCCCAAAACGCGGCGTCCCAATTGCGAAATGACCGTCTCCGTTTCGTGCGGAACGATTCCAAATTGATGCGCGAGAAAAGTCACGCCGACAAAAAACACTCCCAGAATCACCGCCATCCAAGTCAGCGTCGTCGCCGCGTTTTTGGCTTCGGGCGGTTTGAACGAAGGGACGCCGTTCGCGATGGCTTCGGTGCCGCTCATCGCGACGCTCCCCGCCGCAAACGCGTGCAAGATCAGGAATAGAGTGACCGGTTCAAATTCATTCGATTCGAAATGCGGCGTGCTTGCCGGTGAAATATCGCCGAGCCACAACCGGACTAGTCCGAGCGCGATCACGCCCGCCAAACTAACGATAAACAAATAGGTTGGCAGAGCAAAAATCGTTCCCGACTCGCGGATGCCGCGCAAGTTGATCAACGTGATAATCGCGATGAACGCCACGGAAATTTCGACGCGATAGTCGTAGAATTCTGGGAGCGCCGACGTAATTGCCGCCGTGCCCGCCGAGATCGAAACCGCAACCGTGAGCACGTAATCGATCAGCAGCGCCGCCGCCGCGATCAGTCCGGCTTGCGTCCCCAGGTTTTCGCGCGAGACGGTGTACGAACCGCCACCGGAAGGGTACGCATGAACCGTTTGCCGATATGAAAAAGAGACGATCGCGAGCAGGAGCGCAATCGCCAACGCCAGCGGAATCGAGTACGCCAAACCGACCGCGCCGGCAGCCACCATCACGATCAAGATTTCTTCGGTGGCGTACGCGCTCGACGAAATCGCGTCGGAAGAAAAAACCGCGAGCGCGCGAATCTTGTTGAGTCGCTCGACTTTTTCCGCTTCCGTGGGCAACGGCTTGCCGACCAAGACCTGCTTGAAGCGCGTGTACAGATGTCCGATCTTGCCATGCGGGCGCGAGACCAATTCCGACGCGCGCAACACGCCGGGCGCAACGCGTCGCAATGCCCCGGAACGAATCACGCGCACGTATTTGTCGCCCTGATGCTTGCCGCGATGCACTTCGAGCGAAGTCAAATCCAGATGAACTGAATGTTCGTGATCGTTACGCCGCGATTCAATAGCTTGATCCGACTTTTTTACTTCGTGCTGAGATCTATCTACATCCGCCACAAATCATTCCTACAAACAACAAGCCAACGACCCCTGCCGTTGGCTTTACATCGCGCCGGGTTTTGCTCCGAAATTGTACGCCGGATTGCGCCCGCGTCAATCCATCCGCGCCAACACACCTTTGATCAAGGCGGCAAGTTGCGGCACCGCGCGCTTGCCCGCCGCCAAAACTTCTTCGTGACTGACTTTATCGTGACCGTGCGCGAGTGAATTGGAAATCAAACTTAGTCCCAGTACGCGCATTCCCCCGTGCCGCGCGACGATCACCTCCGCCACCGTCGACATGCCCACCGCGTCCGCGCCAATCAATCGAATAAAGCGCACATCGGCGGGCGATTCAAACGATGGACCCGCGAGCATCATGTAAACACCTTCGCGCAACGCGATGCCGGTTTCACGCGCGACCGCGCGCGCCAGATCGCACAGCGCGGGATCGTACGCGTGCGTCATGTCCGGGAAACGCGGTCCCAGCGAATCGTCATTGGGACCGCGCAGCGGATTTGCGCCGGTCATGCCGACCAGATTGATGTGATCGGTCAGCAGCATCACCTCACCGGCGTGGAATTTTTCGTTCACGCCGCCCGCCGCATTCGTCACGATCACCGTACCGATGCCGAGCGCGCGCATCGCGCGAATTGGCAGCGTGACGCGTTGCATCGAATGACCTTCGTAGTAATGCACGCGTCCGCGCAGCGCCATGACCGTCTTGCCGCTCAACCCGCCGATGACGAGCGCGCCGGAATGTCCTTCGACTGTCGGAACCGGAAAGCCGGGAATGTCGCGAAAGGGAATCACGTCGGCGTGAGCGATCTCATCGGCAAGCAGATTGAGTCCTGAACCCAGCACCAGCCCGATCGTCGGTTTGTGCTTCGTCTTCGCCGCGATGAATTGCGCGGCGCGTTCATAGTCCGCGCGAGTCAGAAATTCGTCCGTCAAGTGTTCACCTACGAAATTCGTCATTTCGAGCGCGGCGAGAAATCTCCGGCTGCGAAAATGAGACGCTTCGCGCGTCGGCGTCCTGCGATCCCATCTCCGCTGCGCTCCGATTTCGCTCAGGACGCCTCCTCGAAATGACAGGGCTCACATTTTTGAAAGCAACTCGGCTTTCTTCTGTTGAAATTCCGCGTCGGTCAAAATACCGCGCTGCCGCAGCGCGTCCAAATCGGCAATCAGCGCGGGAATGTCGTCGCGCCTGCCGTCGCGCGCGGCGTAATGTTCGTCCATCCCCAGCGTTTCTTTCTGGTTGAGCATTTCCGTTTTGAATTTTATCGGCGACGAGATTTTGTCGAGTTTGTTGACGCCGCCCTCGCTCGCCGTCAAAATTTCAATGTCGCCATAATCGAACATCCGCCCTAGAAACGATTGATCCAACACGACATCGTTGACTTTTTCCAACGACGAATCGATCACATGTTTGTTGATGATCCCTTCAGCTTGAATCACGCGGCGATTCGTCACGAGATATTCTTCGTTCCACCATTGCAAATACGTTAACACGAATGCGCCAATCGGAAGGAGCGTCAAGATCGTCGCAGCGATTCCTAGCGGTCCCGCGAGCACCGTCGCCAAAACCGCCAGCACAACGATCCCGATCAGCAAAATCGCATTGACGAGGAATGATTTCGCCCACACGATCCAATGTTGTCGCGTCTGAACGACGATGACTTCATTCTCGGCGAGTAACGATTCGACGTATCCCATCGCTAGTCATTCCTCCCATCCGGCGCCGCTTCGGTCGTTTCGACGAGTCGCGCGTACAACTGCGTCGTCGAGAGATTCGCGTGTCCGAGCAATCGCTGGACGGCTTGCACATCCGCGCCGTCGTTCAGCAAATGCACCGCGAAGGAATGGCGCAGCGTTTGCGGCGTCACCGGCGTCGTGATCCCGGATTCGCGCACGTATTCCTTGATGATGAGCCACAACCCTTGCCGCGTCAAACGTCCGCCGTGCGGATTGACGAACAAGGCGCGCTCGGTGGCGCGCGGCGTGAGTTCGGGGCGCGCCTGCTTGAGATAATCGGCTAATGCGGCGACGGCGCGTTCTTGAATCGGCACGACGCGCCGCTTGCCTTCGCGCCCCACATGGACGACTTGCGTCTGCAAACTCACATCGTCCACATCGAGCAATGTCAATTCCGTGACGCGTACGCCGCTGGCGTACAACAATTCGAGGATCGCGCGGTCGCGCAGACCTTTGGGCGTGTTATTCTTGCCGGGCGCCGCGATCAAACGCGCGATTTCATCGGCGGGGAGTATCTGGGGCAAACGCTTCTCGACTTTGGGCGAACCCAAGGTCGCCGTCGGATCGTTGTCCACGCTTCTGCGTTCGGCGAGAAAGTGGAAAAAAGTCTTCAGGACCGCGATCTTGCGCGCGATACTTGACGGAGTATAGCCACGCTCTTTCAAGCGCATGACAAAGGTCAAGAGCAAGGGCTTGTCCACGCGATTCCAGTGCGCCGCGTTAGGGCGTTCGCTCTGCGCATAGTGCGCGAACTGGGTCAAGTCGTTGCGATACGCCTCGACCGTGTTGCGCGCATAGCCCTTGTCTTGTTCCAATGCTTCGAGAAATTCGCGAATAAATTCTTCCACGCGTGACCTGCCCGAACCCAGCCAAAGGCAATCCGTCGATTGTCCTTGCCGGGTTGTCCGGATTCACGCCGGTATTGTAACACACTCTTGCCGCAAAACCAAATGGCAAATGGCGAATTCGAGATTTGCAATTTGATTTGGGGCGTGCTATAATGCGCGACGTAACGGGCGGTTGGCTCAGTTGGTTAGAGCGCGCGGTTCACATCCGCGAGGTCATAGGTTCGACTCCTATACCGCCCACTGGTAACCGCGGTCGGTCTCACCGCGGTTTTTCAGTAAGCAAGGAGGTTAGGCGTGAGTCAGTCCTTCCAGACCGTCACGGCGACGCCGATGGTACGTATGGACAATTTGCTCTTCCGCCTACGCTGGGTACTTTTGCTCCTCGTACCGCCAGTCGTTTGGTTCGATCGCGGCGCAGTCACGTTGCCGATCCAATTACTGCTCTGGTTAGCCGCGGGCGTGATCCTCAATGTGTTCGTCGGCATTCTGCTCCAGTTTTCCCAAACTGCGCGCCTTTTGCCGATTCCAACTCTGTGTGCGGATGTCTTCCTCTTTGGGATTCTGCCGTACATCGTCATCTCCGATACGAACATACTCGCCTATTTTTCGATTTTTCCTGCGATCGTCGCGGCAATTCGATTCGGAATGCCAGGAGGTTTGATCACCGCCATCCTCTTTTCGATTTCGATGGGCATTCACTTTTTTCTGCCCTTGAACACTACCAGTCCGCGGACGCTCCTTTCGACGGCCCTGCCGATCATTACTCTGGACGCGATCATCTTGCTCGTCGGGTACTTGACCCAACGCGAGAAAGAAGTCGCGATCACTCAAGCCGCCGGAGAACTCAACGACCTGCGCGGCGCCGTCGCCGGCGCGCACCTCTTGTATCAGACGAGCGATTGGCTCAATCTGTCCGCCAACTACAAACCGGTGCTGGAATCCATGCTCCAAGCCGGCGTCAGCGGATTGCCTCAATCGCGCCGCGAAGACGGTCCGCCCGTCGGGATGGCATTGTTCTTCGACGATCAAGATCCCGACATGCGCCTGCGCGTCTTTGGTTCGCGCGGCATCGACGCGCACGACGAAAAAGTCCGCGTCGAAGGCAAACGCGGCATTATCGCCAAAGCATTAGGGACCGGCGAAGCCGTGGTGTTTGATCGCGCGGATCAAGACCCGGAACTGGCATTGTTTCGCGCGATGCAAATCTGTCGCAGCGGCGTGTGTTATCCGCTGCGCGCCGGGATGGAACTGTACGGGGCGGTCATTTTGGCAACCGGCGCGCCGCGCCGCCCGTCGCAGCAACACCTCGAACTGATGCGCGCATTTACCAGCCAAGCCGGCATCGCGTTTCAAAATGCCAAGTTGTACCAACAATCGCGGCAGGAACAAGACCGGATTATCCACGACGACGTCGAGATGCGCCAAAAGCTCGCGCGCGATCTGCACGACGGTCCCACGCAAAAAATCTCCGGGCTGGCAATGCAACTTGACTATATCATCAAACTGATCGATCAGGATCCCCGCGAAGCAAAAAACGAATTGCAAAAAGCGCGCGCGACCGCGCAGCAGACCGCCAAAGAAATTCGCAACGCGCTCTTCATCCTCCGCCCGCTATCGCTGGAATCGCAAGGACTTTCGGCGGCGCTGGAACAACTCGGGCAGCGCCTGCGCGAAGTGGAAAACGTCCCGATTCAAGTCGTGCCGGGAGAGTTCGGCACCGACCTCGATCAAAAGATCGCGACGACGGTTTTTGCGATCATCGAAGAAGCCATCGGCAACGCGCGCAAACACGGCAAAGGCGCGCCGATCCAAGTCAGTCTGCAACGCAACGAAAATTCGCTCATCGCGATCGTGCAAGATCAGGGACCCGGGTTCGACGTGGAGCAGGTCGAACGATCGTACGACAAACGCACAAGTCTCGGCATCCAAAATATGCGCGAGCGCGCGCGGCTGATCGACGGCAACCTGGCAATTCTCTCCGCGTTCGGTCATGGCACCCGCATCACCCTCGCCGTACCGTTACCCTTGAACAGCCCGAGCGGCAAACGTAAATGACGCTCTTGGAATTTCTCACCGCGCTCGAACCGCGCGGCGCGCTCGCCGTCGCCATCGGCGCGTCCATCGTCTTGTACACGCTCAGCGCGAATATCGCGTGGGCGCAGCGCAGACCTCGCGGCGGACGCCTGGGACGTTTGATCGCGTGGTGGCACACGCACTGGGTTGGTCGCGCCGTCGGCGAACTCGCGCGCTGGGTTTACTATCTCGCGCTCCCCTGGACAACCTTGATGCTGGGGTACAGCACGATGCGCGCGCTCGGCGTGTGGGGAATGGATTGGCTCGCGCCCGCTTGGCTGTTCGGCTTGCTCGCGCTTGGCGCGGCGGCGACGATCATCTGGGTCTGGCGACCATACGCGCGCGCGGAACATCCGCACGCGGTCGACGAAAGCGGCTGGAACTGGGCGCGGCACATTATCGAGATTTTGTACCAAGAAGCGCACTGGGCGTTCTACCGCTGCGGTCCGATCTTGTGGCTGGACGATTTTTATTGGGGAAGTTTCTTTGGATTGCTGCTCGCGCTGCTCGAGGGCTGGAGTAATCCGACCGTGCGCGCGAACGCGCAGGACATTACCCGCGCCGATGCGCCGTTGTGGAGCGGGAGCATCGCGATCATCAGCGCGATCATTTTCATCTTCACGCAAAACGCGTGGTACTGCCTGATCGTACACCTCCTACTCGATCAGGGGCTGCGCGGCGTAATCGGTTTTCCGCGCGGACACACCACATAGCAAAACCAGGTTTCTCCCTGCGGGGAAACCTGGTTTTTGATTTTCTGTAGGACAAATTTGAAATTTGTCCTACTTGATCACAAACGACAGCACAATCAAGACGGCGAAAAAGAATCCCGCGAACAACGCGATCCGTTTCAGATCGCCATAGATGTGCGTGTAATCAAAGGTCAACGGCGTCGCCGGACGCGCGCTCGAAAACAAAACACGCGCGGGCGCAACCGCTTCGCGGTTGGACGCGCCGCCTTCCTCAATTTCGTTTTCCTCCGGCTGGCTCGCCGCGACACTACGGCGCATTGCCGCGCGCTGCTTCATCTTACGAGTTTTCTTGGGCATGGAAAATCTCCTTCAATTATTATTCCAGGACTGCGCGCATTATAGCCGAAATGTGGTAGTAGGACAAATTTGCAAATTTGTCTTACGGCGCGAGTTCTCCAATCACAATCAAGCGATGCGTGTCCACGCGATACGGCGTACACGTAATCAGTGTGACGATGGGCGTTTTCGACGACGCGAGCGGAGTCAGATCCGTCGGCGCGACGACGCGCTTGGTTTTGACGATGTAGCGGAACGAAGTTGCGCCGGCGTAGATCAGAATATCTTTGCCGACTTCCAGTTTCTCCAAATCGCGGAACGGTTCGCCGTACACGTCGTTATGACCCGACAAGATCAGATTGCCGCGCTCGCCAGGATTCACTGAGCCGACGCGATGTCCGATCCCTTGTTTCAACTCTTCCCAACTATCGCCTTGCACGATGGGCCAATCCACGTTGATCCCGGCAATCACAATGCGCGTCGGCGAGCGCGGACCCGGCGTCGGCACCGGCAGCGCGGCAATCGCGCGGAGTTGCACGCCGAGCGCGGGCGGCGCGGACTCGGGCGCGAACGAGCTGCCCGGCAACTCCGCCAGCGGATTCGACGGCGGGAACGACGAGCCGGGCAATTCCTGTCCGCCGGAATTCGCGCTGAGCGTTGCGTTCGGCGTCGTCGTGCGCGCCTGTACCACTTCTTCGTTCAGCGATTGCAAATTCGCCAGCGAACTCACGATGATCAGCAACAAGCCCAGGACCGCGAGCGCTTCGATCACAAAGAGCAAGCGATCGCGAAACGACGCGCGTTTTTTGGGTCGCGCCGCGGACGCCGGTTGCGCTTGCTCGGTCGGCATGACCGTCACTGGACGAAATCGCCGACCATCCTCTTTCTCAGCAAATTGTTTGGCGCGGGCGATCCGTCGCTTGTGTTCGATGAGCGATTCGAGTTCTTGGAGCGAGAGTTCGTCGGCAGAACGTTTGTCGGACATATTCAAGATCAATCTTTCGGCGGATGCCAACCCGCCATCACCCATGCTTGGCGCGCTTTGACCAGGGCTGGGCGATTCAGATTCAGCGCGACAACCGTCGCGCGTCCGATCGCCGTCAGACCGACTATACGATCACCTTCGCCAGTCCATGCAAAATGCTCGCTCCAACTTTGGCGACGCGGATTGAACAATGGCACGATCTGATCGGTCAGCACGTCAAGCCCAACAATTCGATTGCCTTTATGCTCGTTGCAGAGAGAACAAGCAAGCCAGAGATTTTCTTCCTCCGTCAAGCCGCCTAGCGAACGCGGCACGATATGATCGATCTCCATCGGCGCGCCCACAATCGCCGCCGAGGTCAGGCAGTATCCGCAACGATGTCTGGCTGGCGCGGCAACGCGCTCGCGCATTGCTTTGGGAACGTACTCGTTCATGCCGGTTGATTCGCAACCAAGTCAGAAACATCGTGACCACGTTGCACCAGCAATGCCATCGCTTGAGCGCGAATCAACATTGTGCGTTCATACTGCCGCGTTAGTTCAGTCGCTCGTTGCGTCTCACTTTCGGTTAATCCCACATCTTGGCGCTTGAAATGCAACACTTGCAATTCAGCCGCCTGCTCCTGTGAGAAATGACTTTCCGCCGCGCGGCGCAAGGTTGCATCATCCAACAACGCAAGAGAAGCAACCGCCTCGGTCAAATCATCGGGCAATTCATCCGTCGCTGGCACTGCCGTTGCCACCGCTTCAAGCAATTCTGTTTCGACCGAACGATGCGATTTTTCAGCGCGCCGCTTGACTCGATCATATAGCAAACTTGGCAAATCCAGTGTCACCGTTTGAACTGTCATTGTTTCACCTCCAACTCCCCGATCACG
Source organism: Candidatus Aquidulcis sp. (assembly GCA_020723345.1). Lineage (GTDB taxonomy): Bacteria > Chloroflexota > Anaerolineae > UBA4142 > UBA4142 > VGOB01. The sequence continues at coordinate 35,322 of DYJA01000019.1, forward strand.
CGTTCCATCAAACTCACCGCGTCGCGCAGCGTCGCGGCATCGAACGCGAATTTCACGCCCGCCGTCGCGTAGAGTTGTGGAAGCGACACGGTGCCGCCCAGCGCGAGCGCGCGGCGATAATTCGCGACCGCGCCGGCTTGATCGCGCAGCGCGTTGCCCCAAACTTGCACCGCGCCCAGCTGCGCAAGTCCGTACTCGACATAGTAGAACGGGACTTCGTGGATGTGCAATTTGCGATGCCAGCCCGTCAGCATTTCCTGCTCGAATCCGCTCCAGTCCACGCCGACCATGAACCGCCGCCACTGCCGCGTCCACTCCGCATCACAATTCGACGCGTCCAGCGCCGCGTCAGGATTTTCGTACACCCAATGCTGGAACGCGTCGACGACTGCCATATAGGGCCAAAATAGAATCTCGCTTTCGAGATGTTCGATCCGCGCGCGCGCCGCGTCCGCGTCGGAATAAACGCCGCCCTGGTTTTGCGCGAGGTACGGCGACGCGAGCAATTCCATCGCCATCGACGCGACCTCGGCGAATTCCATGCCGACCATTCGTTGCGGCGCGTATGGCAGCGCATAGCGTTCGAAATTGTGGAAGGCGTGACCGCTTTCGTGCAAAATCGTTTGCAAATCGTTGTGCAAGCCGACCGCGTTCTCAAAGATAAACGGCTGTTTCGACATCGGAAAATTCGTGCAGTACGCGCCGGGCGCTTTGTTTTTGCGATTCTCCAAATCCAACAACGACTCGCGCGCCATCGTTCCGAAGTACTCGCCCAGTTTCGGATCGACGCGCTTGAAAATCGACGCGGCAATCGCTTTCAATTCGTCGCCCGTGCTGAACGGTTTGAGCGGCGCGCGTCCGAACACATCCACATCCAAATCCCATGGTCGCAACGACGACACACCGAGCCGTTCGCGCCGTCGTTCGTAAATGCGCCGCGCGGCGGGCACGACCGCTTGCTCAATCGCGCGATGGAACGTGCGGCAGTCGTCGGGCGTGTAATCGAAACGATGGAGTTGCTGCCACTTGTACGCGCGATAATCGGGCTTGTCCGCGTTCGCGGCGATCTTGCGGCGCAGCGACAAGAATTCTTTCCAGAGATCGTTGATCGCCTGCCGATCCGCCAACTGCCGCGCCATCGAAGCGCGCCACGCACGGTCGCGCAGCGCGCGGTCGGCGCTTTGAAAGATGGGGCGCAGTTGCGCGATTGTCATTTCTTTGCCGTCCCACTGCACCGTCTGCGCGCCGATAATTTTCTGATACTGCGAAGCAAGTTTTTGTTCCTGGGTCAGCAAAGGCAAGTTTGCCTCACGGAAAATTTCCGCGCTCGCGCACATTCGCTTGAGCGGCATCTCGAAACCTTTGGGTTCGAGTCCACTTGCGAGCAATTTCTCGCGCAGTTTTTGGCGCGCGGCTTCCGCTTTGGGAAAAATGTTGTCGAGGAACGCGTCGAACGCCTGCTCCGCAGCTTTGTCCGCGGTGTTCTGCGTCTTGGCGAGATTCAGGCGCGCGTACATTTCGCTGAGGCGTTCGTCGAGCGCGCTCCAGTCCGCGAGCCATTCGTTCACGTTTTGCGCGCTGAGATTGCGCGCGGCAAGATCGTCGAAATGCGGTTCGATGTCTTGCCACGCCCATTTGAGTAAAGTAGGTGCAGTTTGGGGAAGAGGGGTGAGCATTAGAACTCCTACTGGGTTTCTTTCAAGTATGTCCTGACATACTCGATCACAATGTCAATTTCGTTTCCAATATCACCGCGCATCGGCGATTCCTCGAAAACCCAACCTTCGCCAACGCGCTTTTGGAAATGATGCGGATAACTTTCTAGTTCTCGAAATTTCTCAACGCCCACATGAGGAAAATCGTCCCAGCCGAAAAGACGTTTATCACCTGAAAACTGAAGATTTTGATCGATCAGCGCGTATGAATAACTCGAATTGGCAGGGTCGTAATGAATGTCGAGAAATCTTGGCGCGTCTATCGTCGCGCGAACTTTCCCGCCGACCAACTCGACGCGCACAAAAAGCTGCGAGTCCTGCAACTTGGTAAGCACGCTGCGATGCCACACAATCACATCGCTCCGAGAATCGCAAAGAGTTCGCGCATTTCATTTTCGATCGCGCGCCATTCCATCAAATCTGTATAAAGTGTGTGATCATCAGGCGAAACGCCTTCGCGTTTGACTCGTTCTTGTAGCGCATCAAGCGAAGTGTATTTCTGCTGTAACCGTGCCACCGATTTTTTCAACTCGACGATCCGCTCAGTTACTTCTCCAGCAATACCGCGCACGATGAGATCTTCTTTCGTCACAGGCAAAGCCATCATTGTCCGCTCCAAAACTTGTTCAAGCGTAGTCGCCATTTCGACCTCCCTACGTCAATGATTATACCCTCATCGTCGCGCACGCGCAAGCACCATCTCCCACACGCGCGCCGCTTCGCGCACGCGCAATACCGAACCGCGTCAACGAATGTCCAACGAATAAACGAATGTCACTCGGTTGTGCGCTTGGATTCGTTTATTCGTTGCGCGAAGCGATTCGTTGACGCCGAACCCGCGCAAGCACCATCTCCCCCATGCGCGCCGCCTCGCGCACGCGCAACAACCACAACAGCGCGATGTACACCGCGCCCGCCGCGACAGCCGACGCGAGCACTTGCAGCAGAATCGAATCGAACGCGCGCGCGACGAAAAACGCGACCGCGCCCATTGCCGCCGATGCGACGATCACTTTGCTCGTCATCGCGATCACGCCCTGCCGCCCGAATCCGCCGAGTCGCGCGTGCAACAACCACAGCATAATCAACGCGTGTCCCGTCAGCATCGCGGAATTTGCAATCACCAAGCCGATCATGCCGAGCGGCTGCACGAGCGCGAGCGCGACGACGAGATAAATCGCGACCGCGACGAACTGCACGAGATTCGGCAGAAGAGTATTTTTGCGCGCGTAGAACGCAAACACGAGCGGCTGATCTATCGCCGCAAACGGCAAGCCGAACAAATAGAATTGCAACGCGCGCGCCGTCCATTCCGTATCGTTCGGCGTGAACGCGCCATGCTCAAACAGCAGCGCGACAATCGGACGCGCGAGCACAAACAAGCCGATGGTCGCGGGGAGAATGAGGAGGAGGACAAGTTTTAGTCCAAACGCCAGAGTTGACTGGAAGTGTTCAGTGTTCAGTGTTCGGTGTTCAGTCGTCTGAATACTGGATACTGAATACTGACTACTGAGTTCAGGCAGAATCGCAAACGAAATCGCGGTGGCGACTAAGCCGAGCGGAAACTGTACCAGCACCGTCGCGTTTTGCATCCATGCGAGCGACTGCGCGCCTGTGTGCGACGCGAGATTGCGATCAATCACAACGCTGACAACGCTGATGCTCAAGCCCGCGACGACGGGCGCGTACAATTTCAAGATTCGGCGGAGCGCGGGGTGCGAAAAATCAATTGCGAAACGATACTGCATGTCGCGCAGCGCGGGCAATTGCAAAACGACTTGCGCGGCAGAGCCGACGAGAATGCCGACGATCAAACTGGTGATACCAAAAATCGGCGTGAGCGCGAACGCGACGACGACGATGCCCGCGTTGTACGCGGCAGTCGTGAACGCGGGATACGTGAATCGCTTGAGCGAATAGAGCAAACCCGTGACGATGCCCGACATGCCGAGGAAGAACACCGCAGGCAAAACGAGCCGCAGCATTTCGACGGCGGCGCGCTGCAATTCTTCATCGTAGCCGCTGCCGAGGAGCCACACCAGTTGCGGCGCAAAAATTTCGAGGACGAGGATCGCGAGCGCAAGAAAAATCGCGAGGACGTTCAAAACGATGCTCGCGACGCGCCACAATTCAGCACGATTTTCGCGCGACGCGAAATCAGAAAAGACGGGGACGAGCGCCGCGCTCACCATCCCGCCGACGAGGAAATCGTACAGCGTTTGGATGATCGTCGCGGCAACGCGAAAAACGCTGACCAAGCCCGTCGCGCCAAAGAGATACGCGATGACCGTCTCGCGCACGAGTCCCAGCACGCGGCTCGCGATGTTTCCCGCCGCGATGATCGCCGCCGCGCCGACGAGTCCTGATTGCGGATTGCCGATTTCAGATTGTGGATTTTCAGTTGCGAATTGTGAATTGCGAATTGCGACCACCTGACCACGCGACTATACGACTATTCGACTACGCGACTAACATCCCACATCCGACAAAACGCGCAGCGCCCCGGCGCGCTCGTCGGCTGACCACACACTTCGCACGCGTGCAACTCTTCGACCCGGTTGAATTGCTCGAACGCGCCTTCGCCGCGCGCGCGGAGAAATTCCAGATAGAAGGAGAGTTTCGCGCCAGGTGATTCGGTTTCGAGTTGGTTGAGCAAGGTCTTGTAAAAATTGGTGAGATTGCCGCCCGCGTGCGGACATTCGTCGTAGATGTAATCAATGCCGCGCACGAGCGCGTACGTCGCCGTCTCGCGTTCGTACATTCGGCAGAACGGTTTCACTTTTTTGACGAGTCCTTCGCGCGACGCGGGCAACACGGGCGCTTGTCGTGCGAGATAGCCCGTCTGCCAGCGCAACGTGTTCTGGAACAGCACCGCGATTTCGTCGTCGAGATTGTGTCCGGTCGCCAACACCGCGTACCCTTTGTCGAGCGCGAGCCGATTCATCACATAGCGCTTGGTCAAACCGCACGCCGCGCACGGTCGCCCCTGTCCGCGCATTTTCGCGCGCGCGATTTCGGGAATCGTTTTGCCGTAGGTTTGCGCGATGTCAATGACGTGCAAGGTCGGCGTGAAACGTGATGCGTCCTGAGCGGAGCGCAGTGGAGTCGAAGGATGCGTGATGCGTGTTGCGTGTTGCGTATCGTCGCCAGTTCTGAATACTGAATACTGAATACTGAATTCTAGGAATTTCCGCGTCTTCTCCAACGACGCATCCGAGTACGGCAGCGGATCGTTGATGCCGAGTCCGATGTACAGCCCATCGGCTTGGTAACCGAGGCGCAGCAACACATCCCACAGCGCGAGCGAATCCTTGCCGCCGCTCACCGCGACCAGCACGCGCTCATCGCGCGTGAACATTTTATATTTTTCAATCGCGCGGTCGGTCTGCGCCAGCACCCACTCCACGTAATGCTCGCCGCACAACGCGAGTTTGTGATGGCGCATGTTGATGACCGCGGTCGTACCGCACTTTCTACATCGCATCTTCGTCGCCCGTGAAACGTGATGCGTGATGCGTGATACGTGTCCACGTTTCACGTTTCACGTTTCACGCCCTCCCGACACCACCGCAACCAACTTGACCTCGTCGCCTTCGCGCAGCACGACATCGTCCGTCACGAGTTTGCCGTTGACGACGACAAGCACGCTTTCAGGATCGAGTCCGATTTTTTTGAGCGCGTCGCGCGCGGTGATGTTCGGTTTCGTTTCGTACTGTTTATCGCGGAAGGTGATTTGCATCCGAACCTACGTTTTTCTTGCGCAACGCCTTGACGATGTAATAATCGTGGTTGACTGAAAGGTCGCCTTTGCCCGAGCGTCCCAGTCCAATGATTTTCAACGTCGGGTCATTTTCAATCTTCTGTTTGTTCTGTCGCCGCATCAATCGTTTGCGTCGTGTTTTCATACGCACCTCGCTTTGTCGTGGACGCATTATAGTTTAAGCCGTAGAGATTCGCAAGCAGACCGCCGAATGAAATTCGGCGTCCAAGCAGGTAGAAAACTTGCCCTGAGCAAAGCCGAAGGGTCGGCTCAAGCCGATTGAACACCCAACCCGATTCATCGGGTTTCCACCTCGTTAGCCGTGCCGATTTATCGCGCGGCGTTCGCGCGGCGTTCGCTTTGCGTCTCCCGCGCATTCACGGTATAATGTCGTCGAACGTTCGCGCGACAATCGGGTTTCGCTTTTGCTTTTTGCTTTGCAACGAGGCGGCAACGATGAAAGATTTCTTCATCAGTTACACGAGCGCGGATCGAGCATGGGCAGAATGGATCGCGTGGCAATTGGAAAACGCGGGCTATGCCGTCGTGATTCAGGCGTGGGATTTTCGTCCTGGGTCGAATTTTGTCGCGGAGATGCACGCGGGTCTTATCGCGGCGGAACGCGTGCTGGCGATTTTGTCGCCGCGCTATTTCGCGTCGCGCTTTGGCGCGATGGAATGGCAAGCCATGCTCGCGGACAAATCCGCCGACAAACTTCTCCCCGTGCGAATCGAAGCGTGCGACGTCGAAGGATTGCTGCGCGGCATCGTTTACATTGACCTCGTTGACGCGGAAGAAGCAACCGCGAAACGATGTTTGCTCGACGGCGTCACGCGCGGACGCGCCAAGCCCACAACCGCGCCGGCATTTCCGCGTCAATCGGGCGAGCCAGCGGCTCGCCCCTACGATTCCCTGGCACCCTCCCGCGCGTCTGGAACGTCCCGCATCGCAATCCCAATTTCACGGGGCGCGAAGTCGAACTCGCGCAAGTGCGCGACGCGCTGAAAACAAATCGCGCCGCCGCGCTGACCGCGCTCCACGGCTTGGGCGGCATCGGCAAGACGCAACTGGCGATGGAGTACGCGCATCGTCACGCGAGCGAGTACGACATCGTTTGGTGGATGCACTCCGAAAATCCCGCGACGCTCGCGGCGGATTTCGCGCGGCTCGCGCAATCGCTGAACCTGGTCGAGAAGGACGCGCAAGACCAGCGCATCGTCATCGAAGCGGTGAAACGCGCGCTGCAACAGAGCGCCCCCTACCTGTTGATTTTCGACAATGCGACGAGTCAGGACGAGGTGTATCCGTTTCTGCCCGAAGGCGGACACATCCTCATCACCTCGCGCCAGACCGCGTGGCGCGGCATCGCCAATCCGCTCGCGGTGACCAAGTTGCCGCGCGCGGAGGCGGTTGCGTTTTTGCTCAAGCGCACGCGCGGACAGACTTCAAAAGTCTCGCAGACTTTAGAAGTCTACGGTGACGCCGACAAACTCGCGGACGCGCTGGGTGATTTGCCGCTCGCGCTCGAACAAGCGGGCGCGTACTGCGACGCGTGCGGCGCGTCGCTCGCGGAATATCTGGCGTTGTTCGCCGCGCGGCGATTGGAACTGCTCAAGGATTTCAAACCGCTGGATTATCCCGACACGGTCTTGACGACGTGGAACTTGGCGTTTGAACAAATCGCGCGCGATGCTAATGCCGCGTCGCTCCTCAACCTCTGCGCGTTCTTCGCGCCCGATGATATTCCGCGCGATTTGCTCGTGGGTCCTTCGACTTCGCTGCGCTCCGCTCAGGATGTACCTTCGACTTCGCTGCGCTCCGCTCAGGATGCTCCGCCTCTGCCGAAAGACGATTTGGAATTCAACGCTGCGCTCATTGCCCTGCGCCGCTATTCGTTTATTCGTTCCGACAATTCGTTGACGCTTTCCGTCCACCGCCTGGTGCAAGCCGTGACGCGCGACCGAATGAGCGACGACGACCGCAAACGCTTTGCCGCATCCGCCACGAGGATTGTGGACGCTGCGTTTCCGTCTGGAAATTTCCAAGACGACCCTGCAACCTGGGATACGTGCGCGCGATTGCTCCCGCACGCGCTTGCCGCCGCTGATTATGCCGCCGCGCTTGAAGTTGCACCAGAAGCAACTGCGCGACAGTTCATACGAGTTGGCGTTTACCATCAAGTCCGCGCGCAATTCGCCGATGCCAAGCGACTGTTTGAACGCGCGATTGCGATTGACGAATCCGCATACGGAGAAAATCGCCCTGAAGTCGCAATTGACATCAACAACCTCGGCTCGGTGCTGCAAGACCTCGGCGACCTCAACGGCGCACGCGAGTGCTTCGAGCGCGCACTCAAGATTGACGAAGCAACCTTCGGTCCCAACCATCCCGACGTCGCACGCGACGTCAACAACCTCGGCGCGGTGCTGCAAGCCCTCGGCGACCTCAACGGCGCACGCCAGTGCTTCGAGCGCGCACTCAAGATTGACGAAGCCGCCTTCGTTCCCAACCATCCCAACGTTGCCATCCGCGTCAACAACCTCGGCGCGGTGCTGCAAGACCTCGGTGACCTCAGCGGCGCACACGAGTGCTTCGAGCGCGCACTCAAGATTTGGGAATCCAACCTGGGCGCAAATCATCCGCAAGTTGCCATCGGCGTCAACAACCTCGGCTTGGTGCTGAAAGACCTCGGCGACCTCAACGGCGCACGCGAGCACTACGAGCGCGCACTCAAGATTTTCGAAGCCACCTTTGGTGCAAATCATCCGAACGTCGCCAGCAGCGTCAACAACCTCGGCAGAGTAATGCAAGACCTCGGCGACCTCAACGGCGCACGCGAGTGCTTCGAACGCGCACTCAAGATTTGGGAATCCAACTTGGGTGCGAATCATCCGCAAGTTGCTATCGGCGTCAACAACCTCGGCGAAGTTCTGCGCAACCTCGGTGACTTCGATGGCGCACGCCACTGCTATGAGCGCGCACTCAAGATTTGGGAATCCAACCTGGGCGCAAATCATCCGCAAGTTGCTATCGGCGTCAACAACCTCGGCTTGGTTCTGCAAGCCCTCGGCGACCTCAACCGCGCACGCGAGTGCTTCGAGCGCGCACTCAAGATTTGGGAATCCAACTTGGGCGCGAATCATCCAAACGTCGCCAGCAGCGTCAACAACCTCGGCGGGGTACTGCATGCCCTCGGCGACCTCAACGGCGCGCGCGAGCACTTCGAGCGCGCGTTGAAAATCTTGACGCAGTTCTTGCCAGAGAATCATCCGAACATCAAGAGGGTGCGGGGGAATTTGGAGGAGTTGGGGAAGTAGGACAACGGACAAGTGCGGATTAAACGGACACGACAAGACCTGTCAGGTCGCTTGCGCGAAAACCTGACAGGTCTATTCATCGCGCGTCCGTTTAATTCGGTTTTGTCCGTTGTCATCGGGCGGGGAGATTACAACGGACAAGTGCGGATTAAACGGACAAGACAAGACCTGTCAGGTTTTTGGAAACCTGACAGGTCTGTCCCAGGTTCGTCCGTTCCTTTTCGGTTTTGTCCGTTGTAATCACCCCGCGCGCCAATCAAAAACGCGCGCCTCGTTCACGCGCGCGGTTTCCATTTGTCATTGCGAGGAGCGATTTATGCGACGAGAAATCTCGTTTCCGCAGTTACAACGAGATTTCTCGCTCCGCTCGAAATGACACTGCCCCACTGTTCACCGTTCACCGTTCACTGTTGACTGTTCACTACGCGACCGCGATCAGCATCAACCCCACCACCATCAGCGCCGCGGCAAAGACGCGCAGCGCGCCCAGTTGCTCTTTCAGCAGCAGCCAGCCCAACAGCGCGCCCATCACCACGCTCGACGCGCGCACCGACCCGACGTAACTCGCCGCGGTCATCTGCAAGCCCATCAGCGCGAAGAGATAACTCGCCACCGTCGCGAAACTGCCCAGGATGATGCGCCGCCAGTTCGCTCGCCACTCGCGCCGCGTGCTGTCGCGATTCATGCGCGACCACGCGATCGGCGCGTAGCCGATCGCGATGCCGGTGTACATCCACCAGTTATACACCAGCGGCGAGGCGTACTGCATCCCCACTTTGTCGAGCAAGGTGTACGCCGTCACGCACAGCGCGGCAAGCAACGCGATCTGCGTCGGACGATGCGCCAGCGCGCGCAGCGGCTTGAGTACCTCGCCAGACGACGGAACACTGGCGAGGTAAATCCCCAGCACCAGCACGCCAATGCCGACGTAACCCAGCAGCGGCAAGCGCTCGCCGAGAAAAACCGCGCCGAGCGCGGCGATCAACAGCGGCGGCGTGCCGCGCGCGATCGGGTACACTTGCGAGAGATCGCCGTTCGCGTAACCGAGCGTAATCAAGCGCGCGTACGCCACTTCGACCGCGATGCTGGGAATGATGATGAGCCACGCGTTCAGTTGCATCGCCAGCGACGATTGCGCGGCGACAAACACGCCGTACCATATCGCGCCCACGGCGATTGCCCACCACAAAAACGCGGACGAATCGCGTCCGCTCTTGAAGAACAGATTCGAAATCGCGTGCAGAATGGCGGCGATGAGAACGACGATGAGAGCAAGTAAGGGCATAGTCCAGTGTTCAGTCTTCAGTCTTCAGTGTTCAGTATCTTGACAACTGAATACTGGACACTGAATACTGATTACTGCTTTTCCTCCAACTTTCGTTTGAACACTTTGCCCACAAACGTCTTGGGTAACTGTTCGCGGAACTCGACGAGACGCGGCACCGCCGATTCGCTCAAACGCATTCGACAAAACTCCATAAATTCTTCGGGCGTCGCGACTTCGCCTTTGCGCAAGACGACGTACGCTTTGACGAATTGTTGCCCGCCGTCGGGCGGCACGCCCGCGACCGCGGCTTCCAACACTTTGGGATTTTCGTACAACACTTCTTCGACATCGCGCGGATAAACGTTGAACGCGCCCGCGAGAATCATATCTTTTTTGCGGTCGATGATTTGAAAATAGCCGTCTTCGTCCATCCGCGCGAGATCACCGGTGAACAGCCAACCATCACGCAATGCCTGCGCGGTTTCGTCGGGACGATTCCAGTACCCACACATCACTTGCGGTCCGCGCACTGCGAGTTCGCCGATTGCGCCGACCGGCGCGTCCTGTCCTGTTTCCAAGTCAACAATTTTCGCGTCGGTGTCGGGGAACGGCACGCCGATAGTTCCCGTTTTGCGCGGACCGTAGATCGGATTCGCGTGCGTCACGGGACTTGCTTCCGTCAAGCCGTACCCTTCGACGAGTTTGCCGCGCGTCAGTTTTTCAAATTCCTCTTGCACTTCGACGGGCAGCGGCGCCGCGCCGCTTACGCACGCGCGGATAGATTTCAAGCCGTACTTGCGGACGTTCGGAAAATGATTGATCGCGACGTACATCGTCGGCACGCCGGGGAACAGCGTTGGGCGATAGCGCGCGATGACGTTCAGCACTTCGCGCGTCGAGAACGTCGGCAGAAGAATCAGCGTCGCGGCAATCGAAATACCCAGGTTCATCGCGGTCGTCATGCCGTAAATGTGCGAGAACGGCAGCGCGCACAACAATCGTTCTGCGCCTTCGTCGATGTCGGTGATCCAGTGCCGCACTTGCGCGGTGTTCGCGACGATGTTCGCGTGCGACAGCATCACGCCTTTCGACACGTCGGTCGTGCCGCTCGAATATTGGATCAACGCGAGATCATCGGGCGCGACCTCGACCGTCGGCTGCGCGTTCGACGCGCGCGCGAGCAAATCTTGGAATGCGAACGCGTCGCGCTCGCCGCGCAGATCAATCCGATGTCCCTCGCGCGACTCGCGCACGATCTCAAACAGCGCGCGGCGCAACGGCGAAAAATATTCCTTGATGTTCGTGACGATGACGCGTTTGAGCGGTGTACCGGCTTTGACAATTTTGATGAGCGGATAAAAGAGACTGAGCGCGACAATCGTCTCCGCGTCCGAATCGTTGAGTTGATGCCCCAGTTCGTCCGCCGTCGAAAGCGGATTCATGCTCACCGCGATCGCGCCCGCCTTGAGCGCGGCGTAGTACGCGATCACCATCTGCGGCGAGTTCGGCAACAACAGCGCGACGCGGTCACCTTTCTTGACGCCAAGTTGGATCAGCGCGTTCGCGAAGCGATTGACCGCGTCGTTCAATTCGCGGTACGTCAGCGCGCGGTCGTAGAAAATCAGCGCGCGCGTGCGCGGATGATGCCGCGCCGCCGTGTCCAAAAATCGAAACAACGGCTGCGACGGATACGCGAGCGTGAACGGCACGTCGGGTTCGTAGTGCTTGAGCCACGGACGCCGCTTGACCAGATCGGCTTTTTCGCGTTCGCGTCCTTCGCGCCACGAGACCGCGCTCGCGCCGATAAAACGCGTCACCGCGCGATTCACCGCGTCGGGTCGTTCGAGCATGACGAGATGCGCCGAGACGGGAATCTTGGCGATCTGCGCGCCGGGAATCAAATCGGGCACCGCGTCGTACGCCGATTGCTTGAAGACAATGTCGCGATGACCGATCACGACGAGCGACAGCGCGCGCACGCGCGGAAAATAATCCTGCCCGCGCCATTTCGACAGCGTGCTATGAAACATCGCTTTCAAGACGAACGCGGGCGCGGCGAGCGCTTTGGGAAACATCGCGCGGATCGGTTCGGCGATCACGAGCGGCAAATGAAACGCGAGTTTCAAGAGCGGGCTGAGGACGAAATCGACGGATGTACTGACGAAGACGACGCGCTCGACGCGTTCGGGATGTTTCGCCGCGTACGTCGCGGCAATCGCGCCGCCGAACGAATGCCCGAACAAAATAAATTTCGGCGGCAAGTTCAGCGCGCTCACGACGCGTTCGACGTCGCCGACGAGATCGTCCATCGCGTATCCCGTCGCCGGACGATCCGACAAGCCGTGTCCGCGCAAATCCACCGCGACGACGCGGCTTTTGTCGGCAAATTCGACGAGTTGATGCTCCCATTGCATCGCGAATCCGCCAAAGCCGTGCAGGAACAGCAGCGTGCGTTCCGCAGGCGACCGTCCCGCGTCGATCACGCTCAAGCGGATCAGCGGCTCGGTCGAAACCGTCACTTCTTTGCGATAGAGTTCGAGATCGAGTAGAGGCATTCGTCACCTCGGGGAAATTGGAGATTAGGGATTGGAGATTGGAGATTGGGAATTTGTGATCTTCGATTTTCGATTTAGGATTTTTGATTTCTCAACACGAGCAACGCTTCGAGTTCGGGCAACGCGTTCAAGTCTTTGGGACGACCTGCGGCTTTTTTGGAGTGGATCAGCCCTTCCAGCGAGAGAACCCAAACGGCGAATCCAAAGAGTTCCATTTTTTCCGACGCCGCGACAACCTGATCGAATTTTCCCAGACCTGACACTTCACCGAGCAAATCCAGATCTCCGAGATCGGTAACCAATGTAAAATTCAGACCCGCAATGACTGTGGGCGGGTCAAAGCGAAATGGCAAACCAGTCGGCGCGCCACGCAGATAGGGATGGAATGGCTCAAGCGCGTTACAAAGACGTTGAATATTGTCAGGAGTCCGTTCGTAACAGACATCCACATCAAACGTCAACTGCGCCGAACCGCGCGCGTTCGCCGCCAAGCCGCCAATCAAAACAAAAGCAACTCGTTTCTCGCTGAGCACCGCAATGAGTTCCTCAATTTGCGTCATGCTTTTGCTTTGCCTCCCGCGTCATCTGAAACGACTTGACCTCCGCCCGAAATGCAAGGACAGATTCCAACACGCGTTGAGCTTTGCGAAGACGTTCCGTCGGCGTGAGTTTCAAGTTTTCCATGAGCAACGTAATATCAACGCCGTACTTCTGCGCGCGTTGAATCGCATTGGATTGCGGAAATTGTTCTATCTGACGCGTCTCCATTTGCTTTTCCCTCGCTGAACCACGAATTCAAAAAACCGCTACCCTTGTCAGGAATAGCGGCGCTGATTCAGGCAGTTTTTTTTTCGTTTTGCAGGAGCGCGAACAGTGCGTAACTGTCGAGCACGTATCCTGGCTTCTTCACGTCCGCGATCGCGGGCGCGTTCGGCGAGGAGGACTTTGGTGAAGGAGGGATATTTGGCATATTCGTTTTGCATCTCCTGAATCAACGCGCGAACATCAGTCACGCCTGATTTCGGTGCAGTTTCCACCTGCGCGGGCTGACCTTGCACGATTTTTTCCAACGCCTCCACGCGTTTGACCAACGCCTGATATTCCGTCACGGTTACCTGCGCCATCGGTTGATCCGTCATAGCGATCACCTTTCTTTTCGAACCGCCACCATCATACCACAAGAGCCACAGGCAGACAACTGCCAATCTTCAATCCCAATCTCCAATCTGCGTCAAGCACCACGCGACGCGCGCGGGAATCCATTCCGCGAGCGCGCGCCAGGGCACGAGCATTTCGCACGTGATGGGCATTCGCTTTGAAAAGTTCCACGACGGCGTAAACGCGCGTTGCTTGAGGTACGCCGTCACGCGCGCGTCGTTTTCCGGCGTCTTGGGAAACATTCCGCGAAACAAGCCGTTATCCAGCACGCCGTCCTTGCCCGCGTCGCGTCCTGCTTCTTGCTCCGCCCATTCGCGGATTTCGTTGAACGGCTCGATGCTCGCCGCTAACGCGTGCTTGCCGGGCTGCGCGAGCAAAATCGGGTGCGCGCCGTCGAGCACGGGCTTGCCGCCGACTTCGGCGATTCCGTACATGCCGTGCCAACTCGCTTCGACGGCGACAACCGCGCCGTCCGCGCCGACGAACGTCCACGCGTGTTCGAGTTCGTACAGATGCCCGATGTCCCAATCCCACCACAGCGCGTACTCAATCGCGCGCGTCGCGAGATTGTACGGGCGGGGTGACCCCGCCCCTACCTCGACGCGGCGTTTGGGAAACGAGAGCGACGCGTCCGCGTGATCGAAAATCGTGTAACCGACCGCGACAATCGCGAACGGTTCGCGTTCGTCCGCGAGAATGATCGGCGCGTAGCGCGCGGCAAGATCGCGCGCCTTTTCGTCTTGGGTAACTTGAGGCAATTGGCTGCCGTCCATTTACGCTCCCGCCACCCTCACACAATTCCGTCCGTCTTGCTTGGCGCGATACATCGCGTCGTCCGCGCGCTTGATCCAGAGATGCGTCGCTTCGTAGTCGCACGGCTCCAACGTCGCCACGCCCGCGCTAATCGTAATAACGCCGGGAGGCGACTTGGATTGATGCGGCAGAGCAAGCGCCTCGATACTCTTGCGGAACCGCTCCGCCGCGATGGCGGCATTTTCGGCTGTTTGCTCCGGCAAAATCAACAAGAATTCCTCGCCGCCGTAACGATACGCGGCATCGCCCTCGCGGCAACCTTTGGCGAGCGTTTGCGCGAGCACGCGCAGAATTTCATCGCCTGCGAGATGACCATAGAAATCGTTGTACGATTTGAAATTGTCGACGTCGCACATCACCGCGCAATAACGTTTGGCGTACCGCTCGGCTTGTCCGATGAGCAAGACCAGGTCCTCTTTCAAACGCAACCGATTGCTCAATTGCGTCAGCGGATCGCGGCGACCTTGTTCGAAGAGTTCTTTGTTCAAGCGACGCAGTTCAACCTGTTGCTCATGCAGTTGCCGGTGCAGTTCGGTCACACGCGCGGCGACGAGCAAGCGCGCGCGTAGATCGTCGGGGTCGAAGGGCTTTGCCAGATAATCGTCCGCACCCGCTTGCAAGCCCGCCAACGCTTCCTCGCGTTCACCCAGCGCCGACAAAAAGATAAAATAGGTGTATCCCGGCTTGAAAGCAGCGCGAATCCGTTTGCACAATTCCACCCCGTCCATCCCCGGCATCACGCGATCGCTGATCACGACATTTACGGAGGCAGTTTGGTACATATCCCACGCCTGCGCGCCGTCTTCGGCGACCAGACATTCGTGACCGAATTTCTCGACCGCGATTTTCAAAATCATCCGTGGTATCGCATCGTCTTCGGCGATTAGAACTCTCATCGTGCGTCCCCTCTCTCTTTGATCAGCGCATCCCGCGCGCTGGTAATTTCTTTTTCCAATTGCGCGACCAAATCCGTCGCCCTGGTGAGATCGTCCGCCTTGCCGCAGCGTTCCAACTCTAAACACACGCGCGCGGCGCGCCGCGCGCCCATATTCGCGCTGCTGCCCTTTAACGTGTGCGCCGCTTTTGCCAAGCGCGCGGCATCGCGGTTTTCGACGGCTTGGCGCACTGCCGTCAACCGGTCGGGCAATTCATTCAAATACAGATCGATCAATTGCGCGATAATGTCCGGTTCGCCGGGCTCCTGCAATTTGCGAAATGTGTCCAACACCCGCGGATCGAGAATTGCTTCTTCCTCGGATGTGGGCGGCGGTGGCGCGGCAGGCGGCGGCTCGGTCGCCGGGGACAAAGTCTCGGCAGAGGCGGGCGCGGTCGCACGCGGCAACCATCGGCGCAATGTCGCGTAGAGCACATCCGGCACAATCGGCTTGGCGATGTAATCGTCCATCCCTGCCGCGATACATCGTTCGCGCTCGCCGCGCAACGCGTGCGCGGTCAACGCGATAATCGGCGTGTGCCGCGCGGAACCTTCGCGCTGGCGAATTTGCGCCGTCGCCTCAAAGCCGTCCATTTCGGGCATCTGGCAATCCATCAAGATGAGATCGTACGCCGCGCGCGCCAATCCATCTAGCGCTTCGCTGCCATTGCCGACCACGTCGACCTGGTAACCGCGCGCTTGCAGCATGAACACGGCAACCTGCTGATTCACGACGTTGTCTTCCGCGAGCAGCACGCGAACACCCTTGCCTTCTTCCTTCGTCGCGCGCGGCGCTGCTTGAATCGCCGCGCCGACATCCGTCGCCGCGACTCCCAATACGGTGATAAGACAATTGTACAATTCGGATTGACGAACCGGCTTGACGAGTGCGGCGTCCAAACCCAGTTTCTGCACCGCGTCGTCGCCGCCGATTCTGCCCACCGAAGTCAGCAAAATCAGTTTGACCGCGTGCCGCGCGGGATCGGATCGAAGCGCGCGCGCCAAGCCCACGCCGTCCATGCCCGGCATTTCCATATCGAGCAGCGCGATATCGAACGGTTCGCGCGCCGACGCCGCGCGTAATTTTTCCAACGCTTCTGCCGCGTTCGACGCGCTGCTTGGCAACATGCCCCACGCGATAACTTGATGGTGCAGGACGGTCCGATTCGTCGCGTTGTCGTCGACGATCAAAACGCGCACGCCTTGCAAGTCCGCCGCGATCACGGGGTGCTTGAGCGCGTCCGGCGATCCCTTTTCCAACGCCACGGTAAACCAGAACGTGCTGCCCTGCCCTGCTTGACTATCGATCGCGATGTGCCCGCCCATAATTTCGATCAGGCGCTGCGAGATCGCGAGTCCCAAGCCCGTACCGCCGTACCTGCGCGTCGTCGACGTATCGGCTTGCGAGAACGGCTTGAAGAGGCGCGCTTGTTGTTCGGGCGAAATGCCGATGCCGGTGTCGCGCACCGCGAAACGCATAGTCACGCGTTGATCGTCCACTTCGATCAATTTGACGTTGACGGTGACTTCGCCGCGTTCGGTAAACTTGAGCGCGTTGCCGACCAAATTCGTCAGTACTTGCCCCAACCGGAACGGATCGCCGCGCAATGCCATCGGCACATTCGGATCCACGGAGGCGATCAGTTCCAGCCCTTTTTGATACGCGCGCTCGGCGAACAGCGCGCCGATGCTTTCGACCACCTGACGCAGATCGAAATCGGTCATCTCCAATTCCATTCTGCCCGCTTCGATTTTGGAGAAATCGAGAATGTCGTTGATGATCGTCAGCAAGTTCTCGCCCGAAAAACGAATCGTCTCGGCGAATTGTCTTTGCTGCGCGTTGAGCGGTGTATCAAGCAAAAGTCCGGTCATGCCGATCACCCCATTGAGCGGCGTGCGAATCTCGTGGCTCATCGCGGCGAGGAATGCCGATTTGGCGCGGTCGGCGGCTTCGGCTTGTTCGCGCGCCTGCACCAGATCGGTGATGTCGTGATATATTCCCAGCACGCCGACTTGCTGCCCTGCTACGATCACAGGAACGCCAAAAATCTCCACATCCACTAGCGTGCCGTCTTTGCGACGCCGCCGACCCACCCCGTGCACCATTCCTCCCTGGGTCACTTGCTGAGTGTAGGCGTTCGCCTCGGCGCGCGTCTCTGGGCTCGTCACCAACGCGTCGAGTTCGCATCCGATCACTTGATCCTGCGTGTAACCAAACAGTTTTTCGAACGCCGGATTGCACGAGGTAATCAACTGATTGGGATCAAGCGTGACAATGGCAACCGGGCTATTCACGAACAATGATTCGAAGAATTGTTTGCGCCGCGCGACTTCTTCTTCCGCTTGCTTGCGCTTGGTAATGTCCCGCGAGATGCCGAGCAACCCGATGATTTTTCCAGAATCATCGCGCAAAGGTACCTTGGTGGTCAAGTTCCACACTGCTTGTCCGGTCCACGGTACGACTGCCTGCTCCTCGCGGCTAATGAGCGGCTGACCAAACTGCATGACGGTCTGATCATCCGCGCGAAAATTTTCGGCAAGTTCTGCCGGGTAAAAGTCCAACAGCGTTTTGCCGATCACCGCTTCGAGTGAAGCCACGCCCAGAAAAGCCATGTGCGCCGGATTGCTCAAGACATAACGGCTCTCGGTATCTTTGACGTAGACCAAATCGGGCAGATTATCGATCAGGGTGCGCAAGAGATTGCGTTCTTTTGCCAATGTCTCTTCGATCTGTTTGCGCTCGGCGATATCTTTTTCCAGCCGCTTGTTCGCGTCCACCAGCGCGAAGGTACGCTCGACGAATTGCTCGTCCAGTTCCCGGATGCTCGCGCCGGCTTGATCACGCTGTCTGCCGGCGAGGAAAGCGAACAATCCGAGGAAAAGCGGCGCGGTGTCAATCAACCAATGCAAATACTCGGTAGCTTGCAGGTACAGCACACTGGACAAAGTCCACGGCAATTGTCGACGGACCAGATCGCATAGAGTCGCGGCGATAGGGAAACACAGTCCAAACAGCGCCCCAAACAAAGTATAGCGAATCGTGTAATAGCGGCGACGATCCAAAGCGTGGTCTGACTCGTGCTCTTGCATCATCCACCTACTTGTCCGTCCAATCGTTTTCGACGCGCGCGAGCAACTCGACCAACTCGCGCGCGGTTCGCACATGATACGTCGGCTGGTCGTCACAAGCGCGATCGCGCACCGCGTAGCGCGCGTTCCAGTGAAACCACACCGACCGCAAGCCGAGGTTGTTCGCGCCGCGCACATCGCGGTACAGCCGATTGCCGACCATCAGCACGCGCGCGTAATCGCGCGGCGCGATCTGGAGCGCGGCGAGCGCGGCTTGAAAGATCCGCGGATCGGGTTTTTCGCAGCCGACCTCTTCGGAGATCGCGAACGCGTCGAAGAGATCGTACAAGCCGTGCTGGCGCAACACGTTCCACGCGGTTTTGGGGCGCGTGTCGGCGACGAGCGCGAGGCGATGCCCGCGCGCTTTGAAGGCGCGCAACGCGTCGTCCATCCCCGGCACGAGTTCCGCGCGAAGGGTGTTCCGTTCGGCGTCCTTGATCTCGGTTTCTTCTTGCATGATCACATCGCCGAGGTCGAAGAAAAGCGCGGCGATGTTCATGGCTTGTCGTTTTTCGGTGGTGGCGTTTCGATCCGGCGCGCGCTGATCAAACCCCAATCGTCTTTGTGGCTCGTCACTTCGGAAAAGCCGACGGCTTCCAACATGCCGCGATATTCGGCAAGCGTGTAAATGTCGCCGTCGTGGCTGAACAGCAACATCTCGATCCCCACCATCGGCACTTCGCCGGGACCTTTGTGATCTTCGTCCGCGCTTGGCGCGGCGATGACGATGCGCCCTTCCTTCGCGAGCGCTTCGTACGCTTTGCGGAACATGCCGACGTTCTGTTCGGGACTCGCATAGCCGGTGATGTTGCCGAACAAGACGAGATCGAACGCGCCTGCGCGCACTTCGAGATTGAGCGCGTCGCCGACGACCGTCGTGACTTGGGACGCAACGCCCATCGCTTCGGCGATTTGTTTGGTGTACGGCAAAACCATCGCACGATCGATCGCGGTGACGCGCACGCTCGGATGCCGCTTCGCCAACGCGAACGCCAAAATACCCGCGCCGCACGCGACATCGAGCACGCGCAATCCTTTCGCGTTTTCGGGCGTGATGCCAAGTTTGTCCCACAGCGCGCTCGCGCTTTCGGCTTGCTTTTGCCAATCCACCAGCGCGGACGCGGCGATGCCCGCCCAGATCGGTTCGAACGCGTCGATGAACGCGGTGGGTTGAATCGCTTTGCCGCTGCGGATGATTTTGCTCAACTGACCACGCGCGTCCCACGCGAAATCGCCGAGGGTCGCGTCGCCAAAGTACGAGGGCTTGCCTTTCACGAGGAACACTTCGGCGGTCGGCGCAAGACCATACTCGGTGCGTTGCTTGGTCAACATACCGATAAAACAAAGCGCGTCGAGGAGAACGCGCGTGCCGCGCTCGGTCATTCCGCCGAGCCGCGCGAGCGCGGGCACCGTGCGATGCCCTTCCGCGATGCGCGTAAAAATCTCCAGTTCAATCGCCGCTTTCAAAATCGCGGCTTTGGAAAGACCGAAGGAAATATCGTCCAGAACATCTCGATTGGGAACGTCGTCAACGCGAGTGGCACGTCGAGGCATAGGTTACTCCGTGTTGCGTGTTGCGTGTTGCGTGATGTGTGAAACGTGAGGCGTGCTGCGTGTTGCGTATTGCGTGATGCGCGATACCAACCACTGAATACTGAATACTGAAAACTGAACTGCTCACTGTCCATTAAAACGCGGCGCGCGCTTTTCGATGAATGCGCGGACACCTTCGCGGTGATCTTCGGTCCGCCCCGCGATTTCTTGCAGCGCGGCTTCGTATTCGAGCGCGGTTTCCAGATCGCAGGTGAGCGCGCGGTTGAACGCGCGTTTGGTCAAGCCAATCGCGCGCGTCGGCGCGTGCGCGAGGTGTTGCGCGAATTCGCGCGTCTTGGGCATCAACTCGTCTGCGCTGAACACGCGATTGACCAAACCGTAGCGCAACGCGGTTTCCGCGTCGAGCGGCGCGTTCGTGATCGCCATTTCCAGCGCGCGCCCCCAGCCGATGAGGCGCGGCAAGAGGAACGAAGTCGCCGAATCGGGCGCGAGCGCGATGCCGACGAACGCCATGCGAAATTTCGCGTTGTCCGCCGCGTGGCGCAGATCGCACGCGCACGCGATTCCAAAACCCGCGCCCGCCGCCGCGCCGTTGATCGCGGCGATGAACGGTTTTTCAATCGTGCGAATTTTCGTGACGATGACATTGTAACTCTTGCGAACGTGCTCGCCAAACGGAATCGCGCCCGACGATTGATAGTACTGCATCAGCGGCGACAAATCTTGTCCCGCGCAGAAATTTTTGCCCGCACCCGTGAGGACGACCGCGCGCACTTGCGCGTCGCGCTCGACGTCTTTCAGCGCGTCAATCGTCTCCGCAATCATCGTATCGTCGAACGCGTTGCTTTTGTCCGGACGATTGAACGTGATCGTCGCGACGCCGTCGGATGCTTCGTACAGCAAGGTGGAATACGCCATTGGATTACCTCGTAGTTTGCTGAGCGCGTCAAACTTTGCGCTGCTCCAACCATCGCTTGAACGAACGTTGACTTTCTCCCGAGGGTTTGCCCAAGATAAGACTCTCGACGCTAATATCTTCATCAAGATCGAGCCAATGGATGCCCTCGCCTTCGCCAATCAGTCGCCAGTTGTTGCGTTCACTGGGCGTACCATGCAAAAGTCGCGGATACCAAGCGAGCGGCGCCGAAATCGTGCGACCATCAGAAAGATCAACCTGGAGCGCGTCGTCCGTCACCGAAACTGACTGGGCTATGGCTAATCGCATTTCAATCGCTAAAGAACTCATTCCACTCCTTCACAAAGCGTTCGCGGTTCTCCTCCACGATCCGTTGAATCCGATTGATTTCGCTCTGACCAAAGCCACTGCTGTACGAAAAGCGAACAGGATCGAGCCAGAATTTCGCTTTGGATTTCTCTCGCTCGACATGGACATGCGGAGGTTCATCACGATCGCTTGAATAGAAAAAGAACCTGTATGGTCCAAGGGTGTCAATTGTTGGCATGATCTTCACGCCTCTGTCGGACCTGAATCATCGCGTCCGGGATTCATCATCGTCGCGTTGATCGGTTGGCGCACCCAGAAATTCAAAACGTCGATCCCTTCGATTTTTTCCAGGCGCGCGCCGATGATTTCGACTTGGCGGCGCAAGCCGTCCATCTGCCGATAGTCCAACAAAATCGGACGATGCGTGCTCCACGCGCGCTGACAGCGTTCCAGCAATTCGTCGCCTTTGAACGAACGCACCTGGCACGCGGCGGGCAAAAACGGCGTCGCGCCTTCAAGAATCGAAAATGCCCACGGATCGGCGACGAAATGAAATTCAGGCGTCGGTCCTTCGACAATCGTAATCAGTTCTGGCTCAACCGTTTCAGACACGAACTATTTTCCTTTCCATTCCGCTTTGCGTTTTGCCAAAAAGGCGTCCATTCCTTCGCGCTGATCCTCTGTCGCAAAGAGGAAATAGAAATGCCGCCGCTCGTAATCGAGTCCTTCACCCAGCGGCAACTCGTACACTTTGTTGACGCACTCTTTCGCGAACTGAACGGCGACCGGCGCTTTCGCCGCGATCTCGCGCGCGAGCGCTTTCGCCTCGTCGAGGTACGTCTCGACCGGGACGACGCGCGACACCAAGCCGCGCTGTAACGCTTCGTCCGCTTTTATGAATTTGCCGGTGAGCGCCATTTCCATCGCGCGCGATTTGCCGATGGCGCGCGGCAGCCGCTGCGTGCCGCCCGCGCCGGGAATGACGCCGATGTTGATCTCGGGCTGACCGAACTGCGCGGTTTCGGACGCGATGATGATGTCGCACGCCATCGCGAGTTCGCAGCCGCCGCCGAGCGCGTAACCGCTCACCGCCGCGATGACCGGCTTGATCATTTTGCGCGGACGGTCCCACGCGGCGACCCAATTGCCTTTGAGCATTTCGACCGGCGTCGCGTTCTTCATCGCGTCGATGTCCGCGCCCGCGCTGAACGCGCGCGCGCTGCCATACAGGACGACGCAGCGCACCGCGTCGTTCGCTTCGAATTCGTCGAACGCCTGACCCAGTTCCGTCATCACTTGACTGTTGAGCGCGTTCATCACTTTGGGGCGATTCAGTTGAAGCAAGCCAACCGCATCTTCGATGGTGACAAGAATATTTTCGTACGCCATTTTTCTCATCTCCGTTGATGAATTCTTGAAAAAGGAATTGCGAATCTTCGCAATTCCCAATTCGCAATTCTTAACTCGCTCGCACCACTTTCACTTCGCCCAACCCGACGCGCGCTTCGAGAGCGAGTTTGCGCGGCGCGGTGGCGTAATCGTCGGACTGAAAATCGACGGCGGGCGCGATCCCTTCGTGCTTTTTGGCAAAGACCGACACATCGCCTAGCCCCGCGCTCGCTTTGACGCGCACGGCGAGATCGCGCGGAACGATCACCTTTAAATCGCCAAAGCCGAGCGACGCGCGCACCGAACTCGCGCCATCGGGAATCGTCGCGCGCGACAGATCGAGATCGAAATCGCCAAAGCCGTGCGAGAAATTTTCGTCGTGAATTGCTTTGCCCGCGAGGTCGGGCTCATAATCGCCCCAGCCATACGCCGCGCCGCCGACGTAGCGCGCGGGCTGGAACGCGCGCCAGACCAGCCACACGCCAAAGAGGATGAGCACGAGGGGCCACACCATATTCCAATTGAAAGCCAGCCAACCCAGATTGCCTGCCAGCAGCAGCGCGCCGATGAGAATAAGACCGAGCGCGAAAAATACCTCGCCAGAATTTAGTCGCGTCATCGTGACGACCTCCTCGTCATCCGTTCAACTGTTTCAGCAAACTCTTTTCGCGCGCGTATCCGATCTGCGCGATGTGTTCGAGCGTGATGCGCCGCTATTATAACCGCGCTAACAAAGAAATGGCAAATAGCGTATGGCGAATAGCAAATTGCGAATCTCTAATCTCCAATCTCCAATCACTTCGCCATCGGCGTCGCGCGCGTCGGATCGAGGACGAACGCGGTTCCGCTCCAGCGATACACGTCGCGATACGCGCGGCGGCGCGTCTCGCGATCCGTGTCGGCGAGTCCTTGCGCGTCGCGCGCGTAATCGATTCGCACGCGGTCGACGATGATCTCGTCCATCCCATCGCCGTCGATGTCGGCAAAACGAATTTCGGATTCGACGGCGTAATACTCGGATTGGTTGAGCGCGCTCGTGTTGTCTTCGGCAAGCGTCGCCGACCAGAGCGGAACGAATGCCTGACCATCCCACGCGTACAAAAACGCCGCCGCAGTCGAAATGCCAAGCGTTTCAGAAAGCGTCGCGATCAACAACTCATCTTGACCATCGCGATCAAAATCGGTGACGCGATCGATGTGCGCTTCGAACGCCTGCGGCGAAATCTGCGTGGGGAAAAGGAACGCGCGCTGAACGACTTGCCACTTGTTGTCGCGCCGCTGAAAAATCGCGAGGAACGAGCCGAGCGGCGCGTACCGTTGGGCTTGCTCCGCCGAAAGACGCGGCGCGTCGTTCGCGATAATCGCGGCGAGTTCGGGAGAATCGTCTTGGGTGAAACGTCCTTCCGCGCGCGCGGCGATCCACATCATCCAAGCGGGATCATCGTTCACGCGAAACGCGTCGGCATCGGGAGTAAATTTCAAATCGGGGAAAAGTGCGGCTAAAAGCGCGCGCGCGTCCACATCGTCGAATTGGCGCGGACGCGGCGTGGGCAGCGGCGCGGCGGGCGGCATCGGCGTAGCCGTCGCGCGGCGCGGCGTGGGCGAAGGAGGGATCGGCGATAACGTCGGTGTGGCTGGCAGCGGCGGCGGCGCGGCGGTGATCGTCGCGGTCGGGGTCGGCGTCCTTCGTCCTTCGACTTCGCTCAGGATGCTCAGGGTTGGCGGCGCGGCGCACGCGGCAAACGCGAACACCAACGCAATGCCGATCAAGAAACTGGACGCGCGCGCGATTCGAGCCACCGATCACCTCAAAGATCAATTTTCGATTTTCGATTGACGCTCACGCGCAGGACGGGAAGAAACACGCCGAAAAACGCGACGAAAGCGATGGCGATAACCAACAGGCGCGTCTCTTGCAATGACAAGCGCAACCACACTGCGAGCGCGAGCGCGCCGACAAGCGCGAGCAGCCACAGCGCAAACGCTCCGGCGAGCACCAAGAGTTTTCGCATCACGTATCCGTTTCCGCGCGTTCGTAGTGAGGCACGCCGCGATGTTCGCAGAGTGCCGTCTCCGCTTGCGCGTGACGCGACTCCGCCAACTGCGCTTCGTCGCATACTACGAACACGCCCGCGCGTTTTGTCGCATCACGTTTCCGTTTCGTAGTGCACGCGCGGCAAATCGGCAATTTCGATTTCGGCGATGCGATCCGCGCCGAGCGCTTCCACGCGCGTCAGCACGCGCGTCGCTTCGTCAATCAGCCGCGCAACGTCCACGCCCATGCAGCGCGGCGCGTACGGTCGCAGGTAATTGATGCCGCGCGCCAACACCTTGGTCGTGCCGTTGAAATTACGCCGCGTTAAATGATGCAAGCCGACGCCGACCTGGAGAATCCCTTTGTAGAAATTCCGCATCGTCACGTCCGCCTCGGCGCGCCAAATTGCTTCGAGCGTTTCGTGCTGATGCCAGTACTCGCCGCGATTGAATTGCTCGCACGCGCGAATCATTTGCGCGGTGGGGTGCTCGCGGCAGCGAGAATTATCTATTCGCATCGTGTACTACTACAACAAAGAATGCTCCGCCAGCAGATCTTCAACGCGCGACAGAAATTTGAGCAATGGTTTCGGTTCCAGACTCTCGCATCACAAGACGCAAGGAAAGAGTGTCGTCCGTGCGCTCAGTCTCCTCGACCGATTGCACAAACCACACTCTTTGCAGCGCCTCGTGGGCTTCCTGATAGAGTTCAGCTGCGCGTTGCATCCGATTCTCGTAATTCGCGGAGTCGGTGTTCCATCGTCTTGATTCCGCTGATCGCCGTTTCCCAATCCATTGCGTCGGTTTCAACATCGAAAGCAAAACCGCGCTGTGGAACGGTACGCCGCTCCGTAAATTCTTGGAAATTCATTCCATACTTTTGGCAAAGCGCGCGATCAGTATGCCGGTACGCCGCAAGTCGCCGCAAACATTCCGCTTCGAGCAATCGGCTCACTTTGGCATCGACATCCTGCTCGCCTGGAAAAGTATCCTCGAGCAATCGGTAGGTACGCTCACGCAATATCAATTCACTCATCGTTCCTCCATTGGCGCCTCTGTATCGTCTTCCATTCTACAATCACCCTTACGCTTTGTCAATCGGATTTGGACGATCACCGCGCCCGCGCTCGCCAAAATCATTCCGACGATTTTGGGCGCGCTGAACGATTCACCCAGAAACAGCCACGCCAGAATCGCGATTTGCACGAGCATCGTGTTGTTGATGATCGCCGATTCGGTCGCGGACAAGATTCGCAGAGTGTGATTCCACAACGTAAACGCGAACGCGGTGTTGACAACGGCGAGCCAACCGATGATCGCCCAATGTTGCCAAGTGAGCGGCGGCAGGTTTTCGATCTGCAGTCCCGTGAGCAATAACGCGCCTGCGCCGATCCCCATACTGACGAACGTGACGACGAGCGGCGGCAGATTCCAGCGATGATTGATCTGCCGACCCAGGATCGACGAGAGCGAGTTTGCCAGCACGCCAATCGACACGACGACGAACCCGAACACTTCGCCCGCGGGGATCGCGACCGGATAGAAAAAGATCGCCGCGCCGAGGGTGAAGAGCGCGACGCCGCCCCATTGCAAGATCGTCGGACGCTCCGCTAACAGCGCGATGCCGAACAACGGCACGACGATCGCGGTGAGCGTCAGCAAGAAACTCACCGTCATCGCGGGCAAGTACGCCAAGCCGACGAAGACCGCGCCTTGTGTAACCGCGTAGTACAGCAAACCGAGCGCGAGCAAGCCGAGCCACTGCCGCGCGGACAAATCGCGCAGCGCGGCGCGCGCATCAACGCGCAATCCGAAGGGGAGCAAACACAGAAACGCGAGGGAATAGCGCAAACCCGCGAACGTAAGCGCGGGCAAATCGGTCAAACCGATCTTGATCAGCACCCAGGAGGTCGACCAGAGGAAGGTGACGAGGACGGCTTGGAGGACGGCGCGGGTGTGGGAGGAAAATTTCATTGGAAGCAATTTTCGATTTTCGATTGCCGATTTTCGATTGAAATAATGCCCGAAGATCAATCTTCGGGCTGAACAGACAAAGGACGCTAAAGCGTCCTTGAAACGCCCAGCCCTGTCGTTTACGACGGGCAATTTTCAAAAGAGCAACCGAAAATTTAGAGCGGTTCGATTCTGACGCGCGTCAACTCCATCCACTGCCGCTGCGGAACGGCGATGCGTTGGAAATCGAAATCGCGTCCGGGTCCCATCGTCGTCGCGTTGTTGTCCACCCACGCGACGAAACCGAGCGGCACGGTCGGCGGGTTCGGCGCGCGGAATACTTCGACATCGTCCACAAAAAAGATCGCCTCGCGCGGCAGCCAATCGAGGCGGTACGTGTGCCAATCGGTCAGCGCGACGTCGTCCAGAATTTTTTCGTACGCGTGGATGCGCGTCTGCGCGAGATTGAAAACAAGTTTGCTCATCCCCGGCAATCGAAAAATCAGATTGCCGAGCGCCATCGTCACTTTGTCGGCGCGCCCGCCGTTCAACGTCGCGGCTTTCCAACCGTTGCCGCGCACGCCGCGCGCGAACGCCATATCGCTTTGCGGCGACGCGTAGAAAAACCAGAGCGCGTTCGGCGGTACGTCCACATTGCCGACCCAATCGAACGGATCGTTCCAAAAGCCAAAGCCCGCGGTGCCAAGCATTTGCCCCGCGTCCTGAGCGTCCTTCGACTCCGCTGCGCTCCGCTCAGGATGCTGCGCAGTCGAAGGATGGCTCATCCGCGCGCGCACGGTCAATCGCAGCGGCGGCGTCCACGCGAGTTTGTGACGCGGCGCGGTGCGATGATCGTCCAACTCCGCGTCGGAGAGTTGCCCCGCTTGCGCGCCGTCGACGACAAAGCGAATCAACCCAGGTTCGTTTTCGATTTGCGCGTGCCCGATGCAAAAGCGCACCCAGGAGGGATGCGCGCCGTGTTCAAAGAAATCATCTATCATGTGAACAGCAGAAGGGAGAAGATGGCATAAGAGGGCTCAAGAGGGCGAAGAGGGCAAAGAGGGCAAAGACGGCAGAGCGCGCGCGCCTTCTCGTCTTCTGCGCCTTCTCATGCCTTCTTCTGCCGTCTATCCGCCTTCTTCACCCTTCGACGCGTCTCGTCATCCCCATTCCCTGCGTTGTCTTATACCCCGTCCCGCAGAAAAACGCAAAATCGGCGAGGAGATTGAGGACGCGCCACAACGCGCGCTCGCGGCTGAAATAGTTGAACGTCGCGCGTCCGATCCAGCCCGCGGCGCGAAATTCGCCGAAATCGACGATCTGCGTTTTCAACGCGTAGCGGCTGAGCGCGACATCTTGTTCGACGCGCGCGATCAGATCGTCTTCGAACGCGGGTTGCGCGAACGCGTTCCACGCGCGGAGCCAGCCGCCCCACATCTGCGCGGGGAGCGGAAACAAAATGTTGCGATGGATTTGGCGGTGCGCGGTCAGCGTCGCGAATTCGAGCGTGACGCGGTCAGCGCGATTAGACCTGACAGGTTTCTGAAAACCTGTCAGGTCTTCGGCTTGAAACCACTTGTTCACCAATTCTTCCGCGCTCGCCGCGCCTGCCCAGGGATGCGCGGCGCGGTCGGTGAGCGGCGCGCCGACGGCGAACATCGCGCTACCGAGGCGAATTTCGCGCGGCAAGTTCGGCAGAATGGTTTGCGCGAGGAGTTGGGCGAGGCGCGGTTCGAAGGCGGTAACCCTTACCCCCACCCCCGTCCCCTCCCCCGTCCTTCGACTGCGCTCAGGACAGGGGAGGGGGGCAACGGTGAACGGTTTGTCGCCGCGCGGTTCGTGGAGCGCTTGCGCGAGCGCGGGATCGGCGCGGCGCACGAGATCCAAAAAGAGCGCGTGCGCTTCGCGTCCGTAAAAGCGCGCAGCGGGCGCGGGCGCAAGAGGTGACAGTGGAATGACGGCGGAGAGGAACATTTTTAGCGTGAGGTTATGCGGGGACGGATTCGGCAAGGATTTGTTCAAGCGTGATGCGTCCCTGCTTGAGCGCTTGTAGGACGCGCACCAAGTGAAGTTCAAACATCATATCGTCGTCGGGATAATCTGCTTTGATGGCTCGCTCGATCTGCTCAAGACCTCGGCGGGTAAACCGCTCTGCTGCTTCAGATGCTTCAAATCAAACATCGTTCCTCCGCACTATTCTTTCTGAATTATTGTCAGAGCGCGACTTTTGTCAACCGCGTGATAAAGGATGACAACGGACAACAACGGATTAAACGGACAGACCGCGCGCGCGTCCGTTGAATCCCATCGCGTCCGTTGTCCAAGCGATTACAACGGACATCCTTCGACTTCGCTCAGGACCGAAAAGCAACGGACAAACCGCGCGCATCCGTTTGTTTTCGGTTTTGTCCGTTGTTATCTCTCTGCCCGATGACAACGGACTAAATTGGACTGAACGGACAGACCCCGCCCAGGCGTCCGTTTAATCCGATCTTGTCCGTTGTTATCTCTGTTAGAGCTTCACGTGCGTTGCAACTGTACTAACGACAGGGGGAGTAAGCCAGAATGGTCTGGTTTCAATCTCTGTTAGAGCTTCACGTGCGTTGCAACGGGCGAAAGCATTCAACCAGTACTGGCCCACCGGCAAGTTTCAATCTCTGTTAGAGCTTCACGTGCGTTGCAACACGGCGACCCCGATTCCGTCAGCAACGGTTAGTTTCAATCTCTGTTAGAGCTTCACGTGCGTTGCAACTTGGGAGATGTCAAATCATCGTCCTCAAAGCAAGTAAGTTTCAATCTCTGTTAGAGCTTCACGTGCGTTGCAACTTGGGAGATGTCAAATCATCGTCCTCAAAGCAAGTAAGTTTCAATCTCTGTTAGAGCTTCACGTGCGTTGCAACTCGAAGATGAAATGTGTGTCGTTCCGTTACCCAAGTTTCAATCTCTGTTAGAGCTTCACGTGCGTTGCAACCTGGTTACCGGCACATGGGCAGCGTTGCCTACGGTGAGTTTCAATCTCTGTTAGAGCTTCACGTGCGTTGCAACGTTTTCTTGGTGTAATAACCATCAGGCTTAGTTTTGTTTCAATCTCTGTTAGAGCTTCACGTGCGTTGCAACCTTGACAAGCACGGCTACACCAACCCGCCTGCCGACGTGTTTCAATCTCTGTTAGAGCTTCACGTGCGTTGCAACTCGGCAAACTGTCGGGTGGCGCGTTTGAAAAGATTGAGTTTCAATCTCTGTTAGAGCTTCACGTGCGTTGCAACAGAGCCGCTGCCCTGTGTCGGCGGTGAGTTTAAGATCGAGTTTCAATCTCTGTTAGAGCTTCACGTGCGTTGCAACGCCGCCCGCGACGAATGTCACTATGGGTCGCAACCAAGTTTCAATCTCTGTTAGAGCTTCACGTGCGTTGCAACCAGAAAAAAACTTTAGGCCCTTTTAGGGCAAGCCAGCTCGTTTCAATCTCTGTTAGAGCTTCACGTGCGTTGCAACTTACGGTGAACCAAAGCGGTAATCGCCGTGTCCGAGTTTCAATCTCTGTTAGAGCTTCACGTGCGTTGCAACTAGACTACCCAGCGAACCTGGCAGTGAACGAAGACGCGTTTCAATCTCTGTTAGAGCTTCACGTGCGTTGCAACTAAATCGAAAAAAAACTTCGCGTCAGAAAAAGGAGGTTTCAATCTCTGTTAGAGCTTCACGTGCGTTGCAACAAACACAAACGCCAACTTCAACTCCATGGATCAATTTGTTTCAATCTCTGTTAGAGCTTCACGTGCGTTGCAACTTCCGGTTTTTAGGGAGCATCGGCATTATTTAGTCAAGTTTCAATCTCTGTTAGAGCTTCACGTGCGTTGCAACCTGGGACTCTGTTGACGACTACATCATGTACATGCGACGTTTCAATCTCTGTTAGAGCTTCACGTGCGTTGCAACCGTTTGCTCTAAAGCTATGAAAGCTGGCGAGAAACAGGTTTCAATCTCTGTTAGAGCTTCACGTGCGTTGCAACACGAATTATTTGTATATTCCTTTATCGTCAAAGTCGAGTTTCAATCTCTGTTAGAGCTTCACGTGCGTTGCAACACGTCCCTGACCGCTAAGTGGGCTGCTGACCAGAGTTTCAATCTCTGTTAGAGCTTCACGTGCGTTGCAACAAACACCGTCGAGCAACAGAACATCATTGACAGGTTGAGTTTCAATCTCTGTTAGAGCTTCACGTGCGTTGCAACGGCATCATTAATCTATTTTCGCCTTGCCCCACTCCACACATCATTTTTCCCTCTTTTACCCAATTTTTGCCCCACTTTCGCTACTTCCGCATAGGTGAACGCGCGCCGCGCTCTCCCACCGCCAAAGCCGTCCGCAAACCTCCCGGACGTATGGTGAAAAACCTACCCGCTGACACATAGATTCGCAGAAAATTTAAGGACGCAGACCAGACCTGACAGGTTCGCTGCGCGGGAAACCTGTCAGGTCTCACTTGTGCGACGCCACCAACCTACTTTTCGGTGACGGTGATTTTCACCTTGCCGCAATCTTTCGAGCGGAACCCGCCGATGACTTGAATGTTCTCCAGACACCCTTTGATCAGTTTTTCGTAGATCGTTTGCGCCGACCACGCGGGATCATCCAGCCAGCGATCCACTTTGCCTCTCGCTCCCAAGTTGCGCGCCTGTCCAAGCGTCCAGTGCCGCAGATCGTCGCGTTGCAAAACCTGGAGCGTCCCTACGAATTTGATTTTCTCATTGACGACATACCACGAACGATTCGCCCCTTCGACGCCGGTCTCCGTCTCGCGATCAATCCGCAACGAGTACAGTTCCTCGTCGGTGCGACCTTGCCCCTCCGCCAACTTGAGAAACGGCACACGCACAAAGCCAAGCAAGGTTTGCGCGCCCAGAAGATAGCACGCCGGGCAAATCGGATCGCCGTACTTGTTGTACGTGCAGGGTTCTTTGTACTCTCGGTATTCCCTGATCTCAACCCGCTTTTTCGCCTCGACCCATTGCTTGTCATTGAGGATTCTTTTCTCGTCGTCAGATGCGCGTCCGGGGATGCACGGCTGCACACCTGCCTTGCGCCATTCCTTTTTCGACGCGTCAAAGTACTCGCCAATCAAAAAGCGTTCGATCTGGTTTCGCCACGCGCCTTTGAGCGTTGTGGACGGCACGATGGCTTGGTTCTGCAAGCGCACAATCGAATTCTCGATCGATGTGAACACATCGCGCGTTGCGCCAATGTGCAACGGCGACAATGTTTCGAGCGTGACCGTGTACTCTTTCCATTGCGGTAAAAGCGCGCTCATACCTCTTCCTCCTTCAAAGTTTGCAAAGCAATTGCATCCAACTTGCGGATGAGAAATCCTTTGAGCGAAACTGGTTTATCGAGTCCATTCGCGCTCGCGACGAACTCGTAGAATTTGTCATAGATATCGGAACGCGCCACCTGCCTCTCTTGCCCTCCGATCCGGATTCGATCCAAGTAATTTTGTTCCGATTCCTTGCGGTCTTTGAGAATCGCTTGGACTTCGGGCAAGCCGTATCGCTCCAAGACCCGCCCCATCGTGTCAAGAAACCGGCTGGACAGCACAGTGTCTTTCCTGTCCAAGTACGCGCGCAATTCGGCGTCTTTTTCTGCCGCGCGGATAAATTCTTCAACAGTTCTAACTGACATTGGCGTCTCCTTTCGTCACGAGAAATGCAGGCGCGGTCACACGACTTGGCTCGAACCACGCCGGTTTGTACACGCCATCCGTTGGCGAAATGGCATCCAACAAATATCCATAGCGCAACCAGCCCGCCAGTTGTGCCGAAATTCCAAAGTGTTCCAAGCAATCAACCGGGATACGCGTTTTGAGCGTGCCCACCACGCGATCCTTTTCCAAATCCACATCGATCCGCTTTCGCACCGTGAGCGCACAATGACCAAACCCCTTGCTCTTGAACGCACCCAGTGATACCGGCACCGGAATCTTTTCTCCCAAGTTGGCGGTATGGTCGTTGATGAGAATAAAGACCGCGCCCTGAACACCCTTGTCTAAATATTCGACCGTGATCGGCAAGCGCGCCGTATCCAATTCGCGTTCGCGCGGCGCAAATGTGAATCGGCGAATGAATCGCTCGACGTTGGGCGTTGTCCAAAAGCCCGCCGCGTGGAGAAATTTGGTAGGTGGATATCTTCCCTCTGCATCTAGGTCGCGATCAATGCCCAGCGCTTCGCGCAATGCGCCGCTGATCGCCGAGTACGGAATCGTCCGCACACATGGACGCCACGTCCCTTTTTTCTGCCGCTCGCCGATACAGACCGGCGACAGCACATCCAGTTGATATTGCCAGAAAGATTTGATCATTGCGTCTCACCACCCGACGATTTTGTAGTAATCCAAGATTTGGCGTGCAGTCAACTGCCCGCTCCGAAACTCCCGCCACACGTCCTCAGGCAAGTGACGCGTCGCTCTATGCGCGCGCATTTCCTTTTCCTCTTTATGCCATGCTTCGAGCATCATCGCTTGCGGCAGCACCCGCGTGCCGGAAATCCTCTCTTGCTCGACCAGGTCGTGCAGAAAACGGCTCGAGGCAGTTCGCCCTGCGCCCAACTCGATCTTCTGCAGAGTCATCAACTGCCCTGCGCCAATCACCAAGCGCGCATTGCGCGTTGGCATTTGCAGATTGATCAGCGCGGCTGGCTTTTCGAGAAACCGCCAGTGCTCGTTGTACGGATACTTGACGTTGGAGACGCTGATCGCCAATCGCACTGGCGCGGCGTCAGCGCATTTCGGAAAATACTTGGTCAGCAGTTCCTGAAATCGCTCGATGACGCGCCCTATTGCCGCGCCTTTTTCAACCCGCAGCACGTACAAATCTTTGAAAGGCGCGCCGTCCTCCAAACTCTCGACGTGCGACTTGGGAAACCATCCTCCGCCTTCATCCTGTTTCAACCAGGCGAAGAATTCATCCAGCAAAGCGCGATAGTCATTTGTGAAATCGGCGAGCAAAGCAAAGGTACGCAAGTTTTCTTTGACTTGCGCGCGCAACGCTTCATCGAGCGCGGCGAGCGGTCCCTGATCCACATACTGCTCAAACAAGTCGCGCACGATGCGTCCCAGCGTTTCATAGTCGGCGAGGAAAAAGCGCACCCATGCCACATCTACGCTTTGCTCCAGTTCGTCCCATTCACTCAAATTGGAAAAACTCTTCCCAGTTTTATCTCGCCCCATATTTCGCGCACTGAAACACTTGTCGCACACATCATCGCGCAAGTCCGTTTCTACGTCCGGCGGGGGCCAATGCGTCGTCGCCGGACGCATCTGGCACACTTCGCACAGCGGCGGCGCGATGACGGGCGCCAGATCTGAATGGAGCGAAGTTTCTATGCAATCTATAGTCAATGGCTTCTCGGGTAATTGCTTGAGCGCATTTCGCACGCGATCCAACTCGCTTTGGACCTTCTTTTGTTCCTCCTGCAATGCCACAAATGCCGGCTCTTTTCGCAACTGCATTTCGATTGTTTTGTCGCCGCGCGCTGTCATTCCGATCCGTTTGTTCTCGCCTTTTAGCCGTTCGCGCAGTTGCCGATCTGTCTGCTCAAGGTCTGGCAAGAGCGCAAACGGTTCATTCAATTCGGCGCAATGCTGTTCGAGCAGTTTGCGCCCACGCGCTTCAAAGACCCCCGCGTCGAGCAACGCCAAAGCGGTCTCCGCGACTCGGCAATCAACGCCCAAGCCAGCCGCCAGGAATCTCTCAGCCAACGAACGCAGCGCAAGCGACTCTTCGGCGGGCAAAAAGAGCAAAGCCGTATCTGCCGTTCGCAACAACACGTTATCGCCACATTGCTGTTGTAACTCATCCATCAATTGCTGACGTTGGAGGAAGACATTCAGATCCACGGCGCGCACCAGCGTTTGCGGAAAATGGAACCGACATTCGATCACACGGTACCGCCATCTTAGTTCGGCTTGGGTAATCGTCTGGGCACTTTGATTTTGATAAATCGGCGCAAGCGCAGATAAATTTGTCCATGCGCCCCGCAGAGCGCGATAGAATTTGCCAACCAATTCAACGTGCGTGTGCAACGAGGTTACATTGCGCGGTGGTTTTTTGTCTTCCGGAGTCAGCGTTAGCCAATACGCATAATCACGCAAAAAACGCTCAGATGTTACATTGGGATCTTTAATCTGGTCGAGCAAAGTTGCAAGAGACGGCTCGTCATCTGCCGCTGCCCACCCCCGCCGCTGCGGATTCTCCTTTTCGCGCATCGCGTAATAGCCCGGGTTCCACAGCCGATAAACTCCGTCGGTGTCAGCACGGACTTGCGCTGGGATGCGGTTAGTAATCGAGCGTGAGGTTGCCGCCGCCAGATGATCCGCTAGCAACAAGCAGAACAGATTTTGCTTACTTGCTGCGTCAGGCAACGGGTATCCTGTAATGTTCTGATTGTCTCCTATCTGATCGTGATGGTAACGAATACCCTGCCAGGTAGATGTGGCGGGTTCCGGATATTTTGTTTTCCCCCAATCTATCCATTGGAAACAATGCCCTCCCTCTTCGCCTGACAAAGCGAACAGCGACTTGGAATCGGCGCCCATCGCTTTCAAGACTTTGTCTGTGTCAACTAGTTTGCCAATATCATGCATCTCTGGTATGAAATTCATAGTCGTCGCCACTCCCAGAAAACAGAGACGCGCCATCAACGCGCGCAAGCATCCAATCGCTTGCCGCATCGCGGCGCGTCGTCCGCATCCTGCTCGATTGCCCGGGTCAAGTTCGCGTGCCGATGTCGTCCGCTCAACACTCTCTCCCGTGTGCTATTCTTCTATCGCTATTCTATCACATCTCCCGTAACCCACCAAATTCATTTCTCGGAATTTGGGATTGGGTTCATTGGGATTGAGGTTTCTCGCGCAGATACCGATCCCACGACACGTACGTCTGCCGCGCGATGAAAAAAATCGTGAGTTGATCGTCGAGCCATTGGTGGATGCCGCGCGTGGCTTGAAAGACCTGGCGCAAAACGAACGGCACCGGCACGGCAATCAGCGCAGTCCACAACAAATTGACGACCGTGACCCACTCGGAAACTTTTGCCTGTTTGGCATCCAAAAATTGCAGCACAATCGGCAGCGCGTACACCGTCAGGAAATAACCGACCGCCGCGAGGAGAATGAGCAAGAACACACTCACCGCCAGAATCGTACCGAACAATCCCGCCCACCGTCCGATCCGAATCCATCTCATGTCCCATTTGCCCAGGAAAGTGGTCGCGTCGCGCCAACCGAACAACATGGCATCCCAGTTTTGCATTTGCCGCGCGAGCGCGCGCTGGAGTTTGACTTCATCTTTTGGCTTGAGCGCGACCGGCTCGGGCGAACGCTTGCCAATCACGAGTTGTTCGCCCTGATAAAACAATTTCCCGCCGATGCTCCACTTTTTCAAGTGACGCTGAACCACCGGGACGGTATAGCGCGGCAAACCGGCTCGCAGGTTCTGGAGACGACTGCGCTCGGCTTCCAAACGCGATTCGGAAAGCAGGCGCCGCCAATCCTCCTGGCTCGCGCGCGCGGCTTTACCCTGCGAGCGCGGTTGCGGCGGGCGGAGATACCAAAACGTATCCGCGATGCTCATCCCCGCCGTAAACGCGCGCGCGCTTGCTGCGGATACGGCATCGAGCCGCGCCCAGACTTGCAAACTCCACGCGTTCAACAGATCGCGCAGCGCGCGCGGTTCGTAGAAATGCGGCGACGCGCCCGACAACCAATCGCGCGTCTTGAGCGGCAAGGCGTAGATTTCCTTCGTCAACTCCGACGCCTTGTCGTCTGGCTCGAACCCCAATTCGCGATAGATTTGGACGACTCGCTGCGCGGCAAAGGCGAATGCCTCCGGCGCCTTTTCGACCGCGCCATCCGAAACGACGAGACGCGGCGTATAGTCCGGCGGGCGCGCGACGGATTGCGACGGCGGACGCGTCCCCCGGCGCAAATGTCCCAGCGTTTCGGCAACCGACCAGCCCAATAAAAATGCTGCGGTCACGCGCGTTTGCGCGGTCGAGTTTGAGGATTTTTGTTCTGCACTCATTGACAAAACTCAAGAGCGTGTTATAATACGGTTGCTCGTTCGGTAGTGCTTGCACCTATGTCCGCTATGGATAAGGTCCATCGCTATCGGACGGGTTTTTGTTTCGAGAAAACAACACGCGCTACACCCGCGCGCAAGCATCTTCCGCCTGCGCGTGGGTACGGCGCGTATTCCGCATCCTGTTCGATTACCCGGGTCAAGTTCGCGTGCCGAAGTCGTCCACTCAACACTCTCTCCCGCGTGCTATTCGTCTGCCGCTATTTTACCACAATTCCCGCAGTCATCAAAACGCGCGATTTTTCCGGGTGTAGTTCAGTTTGGGGGCGAACAGCATCCTGAGCGGAACGAAGCGCAGCGGAGTGAAGTCGAAGGATGCGTCTTGGCACCGCAGGTGACGCTCCGCAAGCCTCCTTCGACTTCGTTGCACTCCGCTCAGGATGCTTGCTCCGCTTTTTGCCCCCAACTGAACTACACCCATTTTTCCCTCAGTTCCCTTATTTCCCTCTCCCTAAATCGTCATCACAATCTTCCCAAACTGCTCGCCGCTCGCCAGCCGCGCGTGCGCGTCTTGCGCGCGTTCGAGCGGCAGAACGCGGTCGATCACCGGCTTGAGTTCGCCGCGCAAAACCAGTTTCATCACTTCACGGAACTCGCGTTGGTTCGACATCGTGGAACCCAGGATGTCAATCTGTTTCCAGAAAATCTGGCGAATTTCTTCCTGCGGATTCGGTCCCGTCGTCGCGCCAATCGTGACGAGCCGACCGCCGCGGCGCAGCGCGCGAATCGCCTTGAGCCACACCGCCGCGCCCACCGATTCGAACACGACGTCCACGCCGCGCTTGTTCGTCAATTTCCACACTTCCTTGTCCCATTCCTGGGTCGTGTAGTTGATGAGCATATCCGCGCCCAGTTCCTTTGCCTTTTGCAGTTTCGCGTCCGACGACGACGTGACGAAAACGCGCGCGCCCGCTTGCTTCGCGATTTGGATCGCGGCAGTCGACGCGCCGCCGCCCGCGCCAAGAATCAGCACGTCTTGCCCTGCGCGGACTTGCGCGCGCGACATCAACGCGCGCCACGCGGTCAAAAAAACGAGCGGCGCGGCGGCGGCTTGCTCGAACGAAATATCGTCGGGGATCGGCAGAACATTCACCGCGGGCACGCGCACGAATTCCGCCGCCGTTCCCGCGCAGTGCTCGCCGAGGATTTTGAATTCGCCGCACAAACTTTGTTCGCCTGCCAGACAAAATTCGCACGCGCCGCACGACAAGCCCGGGTTGATCGTCACGCGTTGTCCCACGCGCAGATTGCGCACGTTCGCGCCGATTTCCGCGATCACGCCCGCGCCATCCGACCCAGGAACGTGCGGCAGCGGCAATTTCAAGCCGGGCAGTCCTTCGCGCACGAACAAATCCAGCCGATTGAGCGCGCTCGCTTTGACATTGATCAGCACATCATCCGCGCCAATCGCCGGCTTGGGCAGATCGGCGATTTGCAATTTCTCGATTCCGCCGTGTTCGTTGAATGTGAGTGCTTTCATAACTCCTCCATTTCACGTCTAGTTCGACATTCAGGGTTTCACGCAACACGCAATACGCATCACGTTTCACTCGTCGCTTTCACCACCTTCGCATTCGTCACCGCGATCAAGTCCTTCACTGCCAGTCGCAAATCGACGCCGCGCTCTCCCGCGCTGATGTGAATGTGCTCGAGCGCGCGCGCGGATTCGTCGAGCACGATTTCGAAGCCGCGATTGAGGAGCGCGAGCGCGCTGATGCCGCCGACTTGCAAGCCCGTGAGCGCTTCGGCTTCGCGCTGCGTCGCCATTCGTAATTTTTGTTTCGCGTCGCCGAGCGATTTTGCCAACACCTTCAAATCGACTTCGCGCGACGATGCGACCATCACGAGAATCGGCTTGCCCGATTTCGGCACTCGCCCTGAGCCTCCTGAGCGATAGTCGAAGGACGAAGGGTCGCGCAAGACGACGAGCGTCTTGTACACTTGCTCAACCGGCGCGCCGATCAATTGCGCGGCTTGCGTCGCCGAGTGAAATTCGCGCGACGCGTCGTACTCGGTCGCGACGTACGGGATTTTGCGCGCGTCGAGCACGCGCATCGAATTGAGTTTCATACCATTTTCGATTTCTGATTTAGGATTTATAGTATTCCTTCGCAGAAACTATCGCGACCACGAAGATTCTGGGGACACAGATGAACACAGATAAACACAGATAGAAAAATCAGTGTTCATCAGTGTTTATCAGTGTCCAGAAGGTTTGGTTGTGGCTCTGCCGCGTTATGGTTTATGATTCACCACGCATCCAAATCATAAATCGAAAATCATAAATTCATAGCGCGTCCACCAATGCGTGCAGTACCGCCAGCGCCCACACATTCCGCGTGCGTTGGTACGCCAGCGCGAACACCGCGCCCATGCCCATTTGAAAAGTCAACAAGGTGATCCACGCCTCGCGCAGATTATTCGGCGCAAAGACGAAATAATTGATCGGCAGGTGCGTCAAGCCAAAGATGATCGACGAACCGAGCACCGCCCACGCGGAATTGCGCCACCACGCTTCGAGCCGCGTAAACAAGAGCGCGCGAAAGAGCACTTCTTCCGGCAAGCCCGCGGCAAAAAAGAATTCGATAAAGCGCTGTCCGAAAGCGGGGAGCGCGTTCCAATGCGTGAACACACCGTATCCCGCGACGCCCACCAATGCCAGCGACGAAATCCACCACGCGCGCAAATTCAAATCGAGTCCCTGCGCGCGCCAACGATAACCCAAGACAAACAAAACGACGAACGGGACGACGACTTGCTCGATCACCTTGGGA
Organism: Candidatus Aquidulcis sp.; assembly: GCA_020723345.1. Classification (GTDB taxonomy): domain Bacteria; phylum Chloroflexota; class Anaerolineae; order UBA4142; family UBA4142; genus VGOB01. The sequence continues at coordinate 75,024 of DYJA01000019.1, forward strand.
AGGATTTCAAATTCCCAATTCTTAAAGCAGACGAAATTGTCCGGCAGAAACGGAAGAAATTTTCCGCAGATACCGACGCGCCACCCGATCCACCCGACAATCAGCGCGAACGCGAACAACGATTCCGCGCGCGGATATTTCACCGGCGGCGCGGCAACGCCGCCCGAGCGCGAAAGCCACCAGAACGCGAACGCGAGCGCGGCGATTTCGCCGCACGTCCACAGCCAGTTGAAATCATCGCGCAAAAAGATCAGCGCCCACCACGGCAAGATCAGCACGATCAACGCGGCGAGCGCGGCGCGGTCGCGCGCGACGCGGAGGAGCGCCGCGCGGCAATCGCGCAAAACCGAGCGCGCGTACGCGCGCGGCGATGCAAGGGCGAAGCATTTCTGAACCAGGTCGGTCAATCGCGCGGACATTATCTGTCAGAACCTTTTCCATTGAACACGGGTTGTGGAAATGCTTCGCCCCTACCCGCTGAACGATTGACGAGGTAAACGCCGAACAGAATCGTCAGACCGCCGAGAAAACTCATCAGCGTGAATTGCTCGTTCAGAGCGAACGCCGCGATAACGACGGTGACGAGCGGCTCGAGATAGATGAACGCCGAAACTTGCGACGCATCAATGTGCGCGAGCGCGTCGTACCAGAAAATGTACGCGATGCCGGAACAAAAGAATCCGAGGAACGCGACGGCAAGCCAGCCGCCCATCGTCAAATTGCCGATAGCATTCCAGCCCTGTCCAATCGCGAAAAACGGCAAAATGAGGACCCAACCGATGAACATGAGATACGCCATCATCAAGGTCGGCGGCAAGCGGCGCAGCATCGGTTTGCTGGCAACGGAAAAGATCGCCCAGTTCACCGCGCTCGCAAGCGCGAGCAGATCGCCGGTCGTGCTGGGCAAGTGTATCACATCGGGCGTGAACGCGCCGCGCGTGACGACGATGATCGCACCGGCAAACGCAATCGCCAGACCGATGATTTTCGCGACGCCGAATCTTTCGGAGAGGAACAGCCACGCGAGGATCGCGGTGAAAACCGGAATGAGCGCGACGAGCCACGCCATATTGCTCGCGGAGGTGAAGAGCAAGCCGGTTGCCTGCAAGCCCTGATGAATCGTGATCGCGCTGGCGCCGAGCAGCGCGAGCAGACCCAGGTCGCGCGCGGAGACCCACTGGAAAACGCGCCGATGCCACACGGCGAATCCGATGACGAGAACGCCAATCGCAAAGCGCAGAACGATCAACGTCACCGGATCGATTTCGCGCAGCGCGGCTTTCGTCGCGACGAACGACGCGCCCCAGACGACGACGGCGAACAATGCCTTGAGACGATTTTGGGTTGTGAGTGACATGGCGCGCATTATAGCACGGAAAGCGCGCCTGACAAACAAAGACCTGACAGGTTTCGGGAAACCTGTCAGGTCTGGGTGAGGATGACCATGCGACGATGTGGCTGAATTTTTCCCAACATCTCTTTCACTTGCCCGCCTTGAGCCGGGCGATTTCGCTTTGCACCGCCGTCTTGTTCGACGCGTTCGGGTCGAGTCGCAGATAAATTTCGTACTCGGCGATGGCTTCGGCGTTCTTGCCCTGCTTGGAATATGCCCACCCCAAACTGAAATGCGCGGCGGCGTAGTTGGGCGCGAGTTCAATCGCTTTTTTGGCGGCATCCACCGCGTCGGTTAGTTTGTCGAGAAAAATGTACGCGAGCGATAGGTCGGCGTAGATTTCGCCGGAACGCGGATTCAATTGAATCGCCTGTTTGAACGCCGTCACCGCGTCGGCGTATTTTTTCTGCCTGGCGTACGCGCTCCCAAGATTGCGATACGCTTTCGAATTCTTTGGATCAATTTCAACAGTCTTGTTGAACTCGGCAATCGCTTCGTCCAATTTGCCTTGCTTGGCATACGCGTTGCCGAGATTATAGTGTCCCGCCGAATCGGTGGGCGCGAGTTCGGTTGCTTTTTTGGCGGCGTCCGCGGCTTCGGTGTGCTTACCCAGAAAGACGTACGCGGCGGCGAGATCGTAGTACGCCGCGCCGTAACGCGCGTTCAATTGCAACGCTTGTTTGAACGAAGCAACTGCGTCTTCGTACTTGCCGCTGTCCGAATAGGCGAGCCCCAGGTTGCGATGATTGTCCGGGTTGTTCGGTTCGAGCGCGACGGCTTGCTTGAATTCCGCAATCGCTTGATCGAACTTGCCTTGTTGCGCGTACTGAATCCCCAACTGCCGATGCGCACTGGCGGAGTTTGTCGACGCGGCTGTCGGCGTCGCCAACTCGGCAGCGCGCTTGGTTGCCGTCGGTTGCGCTGATTTGTCGTGATCGCCCGTAAACATCCTGCTCATCTGATTCCCCTGCTTGCTCACATATCCGGAACATCTGGCAAACTTGTTGCCTTGAGCATCGCCCGCCTTGCTGTCGTCCACGAACACCGCGCAACTCACATCGCCACTCCCGGTCGAGTTGTTGGCGGTAATCTCAAACGAGAATTTGTCGCCGATGGAAAAAGTTTTTTCCCACGGCAGCCCGACCGTCGCTTTTTCCGTTTCGCCTTTGGCGTTGCGAAATTCAATCGCGACTTGCGAAGCGGTCCCCGTCACGCGATAGGTAAACTGCGCGCCGCCGCCGCAGCCGACAAGCGCAAGCCCCACGACTCCGAGCAAAACGAACAGCGCGATGGATGTTTTCGATTTGGTGAACATTTCATTCCTCTTTGTTGTTTGGATTGTATTCTTCTTCTGAACCGGCGGACGCTTGACCACGCGTGCGTATCTCGATCTCAGGGTGCGCGGCGACGCTGGTCAGCGAATCGAGAAACGCAAAGAGATCCTTCAGGTTGGCAAACCCATGCCGTTCGCCGGTCAACGGCGATTCCAGCAAGGCGCGCCAACGCGCGTCTTTGCCTTCGCCCGACTGCCACAGGCGCAGCAAGTAAGACACATAAGCCGGTGGTTGTTTCATCATTCGAGTGAAATCGTTGTGCCGGACAGCAAGAGTTCTGAACCGCGAAGGGCGCAAAGGGCGCGAAGATTCTATTTTCACTTTGCGGTCTTTGCGCCTTCGCGGTTCCAGATTAGTTTTGGCTTAACTGAATTACGGAGTAGTGAAACGATAACATTGCCCCGCCGCAAAGTCCACGCGATCGTTGGAGAATTTATAATTCCCCTTGCCCGGAATCGTCAATGTCGCGGTGTACTTTCCCGGTGGAAATTGAATCGGCGTCGTGGACTTGGGCTCGAACCAATAATCGTGCGTACCCCATTCTCCCCCGCCGACAGTCAGCAACACTTTGAAATCGTACGTGTTGACGAAGAGAATTCCGGATTGCCCCGCTTGCAGGTTGCACAAATTTGCTGCGGTTGTCTTAGTCGCTGTCGGTTTCGTCGTCGCGGTCGCCGCCGCACGCGTCGCGGTGGGTGAAACGCGCGTCGCCGTCGGCGAGGCAATTGGCGTCGGCGCGATCACAGGTTCGCCGGACTGTTTTGTAAACATAGTGACTTTGGCACTGAAAGTGGTCGGACGCGTTTGTCCCGGCGAGACCTCCTCAAGCCGAAATGTGTTGTCATCCGCGAATTCGATAATCGTCGCCAACTTTTTGCCTTTCAGCCAATCGCCGTCCATGTCCAAACGGGCTGGGTTGAACGAAAAATCAACCGCGTATGTCCCTTGACCGGAAAGACCGCCCGAGGCGATCATCAATTCTCCATTGCTCTTGAATCCCAGCGTTCCCATTTCGCCATTCGACGACTTGCCGTGCCATGTGCCGATGAGTTTTTCGCCCGGCGACGTTGCCGTCATCGGCTGCGGGGCGGCTTTCGTCGGCAGGGGCGGCTTGCTTGCCGGAGGGCGATCACCCGACGGAATCTTGGGCTGCCCGGCGAAAGCAGACACGGTCGGAGTAGGTGTCGGCGTCGCGGTCGTGCAACTTGTCCCAACCAGGATCGCGAACGCGATCAGAATTGTGAATAGAACGTGTTTCATTTTGTTTGTCTCCTTTTTCAGCGACTTGCTCACAATTTGAACTTCGCCTACACCATAACACGCGACTATCAGGAAACTATCAGGACGATTTTGTCTCTTGTTCTCGACGCGTGTATAATGGACTTGGCGCGTTCAGGCAGCAAATTATGGCACACCTCCACATACACCTCTTGCCGTTTCACGTTACGCTCGATGACCAGCCGGTCGCCGCTTTCGAGTCCAACAAGGTGCGCGCGTTGCTCGCCTACCTCGCGCTCGAAACCGATCACCCCCCCCAGCCGCGATACGCTCGCCGCACTCCTCTGGCCCGATCAGCCCGAGCGCGCCGCGCGGCGCAATCTGTCGCAAGCGCTCTTCAACCTGCGGCAAGCCATCCACGACGACCGGGTTTCCCCTCCCTTCCTCGACATTACGCGCGGCGCCGTCCAGTTCAACGTGGCAAGCGATCACTGGCTCGACGCGCGCGCGTTCGGCGAACACATCGCCGCGACGAAAACACACGCGCATCCCAGTTTGGAAACGTGCGAGCCGTGCATCCAACATCTCGAGCAGGCGGCGCAACTATACCGCGGCGAATTCCTGGCAGGATTCTTGGTGGACGACAGCGCGCCCTTTAGCGAATGGGCGGCGATTTGGCGCGAACGCTTTCACCGCGACGTTCTGACCGCGCTCTGGTGTCTCGCCGAACATTACGAACACCGGCAAGATTATGAACGCGCGCAGCACCACGCCCGGCGTCAAGTCGAATTGGAACCGTGGCGCGAAGAAGCGCACCAGCAGTTGATGCGTCTGCTCGCGCGCACCGGGCAGCGCAGCGCCGCGCTCGCGCAGTACGAAACTTGCCGCCGCGTGCTGGACGAAGAACTGGGCGCGGAGCCATCGCCCGAAACGATGTCGCTGTACGAACTCATCCGCAATGCCGAGGGCGACATCAACGCGCGCTTGTCCATTCTCGCGCGCCGCCCGACCGCGCCGCTGCCGCCCTGCCCCTATCGCGGGCTGCGCGCTTTTCGCGAACAGGACGCGCCATTTTTCTTCGGGCGCGAAGAGTTTACGCAGCGCTTGGTCGCCGCGGCGCGCCGACAGTCGCTGGTCGCGGTGATCGGTCCGTCGGGCAGCGGGAAATCGTCTGCCGTTTTCGCCGGACTCGCGCATCAGGTTGACGGCTCGTCGTGCGTCGCCGCGTTCCGCCCCGGCAAACAACCTTTCGACGCGCTCGCGGCGGCGCTCGTTCCCCTGCTGGAACACACCAAGACGACGCGGTTGGCGGAGGAGTTGAGCGAAGGTCGCATTTCGATTTCCGACATCGCGGAACAAGTTTTGCGGAGCAAGCCGGGAATTGATCGTTTGTTTTTGATCGCCGATCAATTCGAAGAAATATTTACGCTGTGTTCTGACGCAACCGCGTGCCGACGTTTTCTCGATCGGCTCATCGCAAATGTCCATGCAAACGGCGCATTCACTTTTGTCTTGACGATGCGCGCCGATTTCATGGAACAAGCATTGGCGTACCGTCCGCTGGCTGATATTTTGCAGGACGCCAGCATCGTCTTGGGTCCGATGACGCGCGCAGAACTGGGTCGCGCAATCGAAAACCCAGCGCGGCAGCAAGGCGTCGGCTTTGAAGCGGGATTGATCGAACGAATTCTGAACGACGTGGGCAACGCGCCGGGCAACTTGCCCTTGCTCGAATTCACGTTGACCGCGCTGTGGGAACGCCAAACCGCCGGGAGTTTGCTGACTCACGCCGCGTACGAAGCGCTTGGCAAAGTCAGCGGATCGTTGAGCGGTTACGCCGATCAGGTTTACGCGCGTTTCAGCAAAGAGGAACGCCAAAAGATTCGGCGCGTTTTGCTGCAAATGGTCCAGCCCGGCGAAGGAACAGACGATACGCGCCGCTTGGCGGTGCGCGGCGAAGTCGACGCGGAGGATTGGCGTCTGGTCGCGCAACTCGCGGATGCGCGACTGGTCGTCACGAGCCGCGATCCCGCCGGTCAAGAAACTATCGAACTCGCGCACGAAACATTGATTCGGAGTTGGGAACGCTTGCAGATGTGGCTGAGCCAGGATCGCGCGTTTCGGATTTGGCAGGAGCGAATCCGCGTCGCGCTGCGTCAATGGCAAGCCAGCGAACGCGACGAGGGCGCGCTGTTGCGCGGCGCGCTGCTGGCAGAAGCCGAAGAATGGGCAGATGCCCGCGCCACCGATTTGAGCATCGTCGAACGTGAGTTTATCCAAACGAGCATCGCCTTGCGCGATCGCGAATTGCGCGCGGCGGAGGAAACGCGTCAGCGCGAACTCGCGCACGCGCACGCGCTCGCCGACGCCGAACACAAACGCGCGGAGGAGCAATCACGCGCCAGCCGACGAATGCGATCATTGATGGTCGGATTGGCAAGCGTATTCCTGGTCGCGGTCATCGCCGCGATCCTGGCTGTGTCGCAAGGACTGATCGCCGAGTCGCGTCGCGTTGCCGCCGAAACGGAACGCGATCGCGCCAACCTTCACGCCGCGCGCGCGCGATCGGGAGAACTCGCCGCGAAATCCATACATGTGTTGGGGACGCAACACGAATTGGCGCTGCTGCTGGCAATCGAAGCCGGACGCGCGCACCCAAGCCAAGAAGTATACGCTGCGCTGACCCAATCCTTCTTGCGCCGAACGCAAACCTTCCATGTCCTCTCCGGTCACAAAGGTCAAGTGACAGATGTCGCGTGGGATAACACCGGGAATCGCCTTGCGACAACGAGCGTGGACGGCACGGCGCGAATCTGGGATGCGGAAGTCGGTACTGCGACCAAGATTCTCACCGGTCATACCAGCGCGGTACTCCAAGCCGATTGGCATCCGAACGGAACGCGCCTGCTCACCGCCGGCGCTGACCACACCGCCCGGATTTGGGATGCCGCAAACGGAACCGAATTGCGCGTTTTGTCCGGACACGCGGACGAAGTACGACACGCGGCGTGGAGTCCCGATGGAAATTACGTCGTCACGGCGAGCGCGGATCAGACTGTCCGCATTTGGAACGCGACGACGGGAATATCAATCGCTGTTTTGAACGCGCGCACGCGCGCGGTCGAACGCGCGGCGTGGAATCCGGATGGAACGCTGCTCCTCACGACGGGCGATGATCGCGTCGCGCGAATCTGGAATATCGCGCCGGTGCTTGCGACGAACGCGCCGGTCGTGTTGACCGCGACTCATTCGATTGCGCTCGCCGGTCACACTGACGCGATTCTGGCGGCGACGTTTAGCCCCGATGGAAATCGCGTCGCCACCGCCAGCGCGGATAAAACCGCGCGCGTGTGGAATGTGAAAACCAAGTCCGAATCGCGCGTCCTCGCCGGTCACACCGCCGGCGTTCTCGATATTGCGTGGAGTCCGGACGGCAAGCGCGTCGTCACCGCGAGTGAAGATGGAACCGCTCGAACATGGAACCCCGACACCGGCGCGCAACTCGCTCTGCTCAGCGGGCATCCGGGCGCAGTCCTCCGCGCGGCGTGGAGCCCGGATGGAAAAACGATTGCCACGGTCGGCAAAGATCGCGCCGCGCGATTGTGGAATGCCAACAACGGAGCCCTGCTCGACACGCTCACCGGTCACGACGATTGGATCGCGCAAATCGCGTGGAACCGGGCGGGGACGCGCCTCGCGACGGCGAGCAAAGATTACACCGCGCGCGTGTGGAATCCGGACAGTCGGACTAAATTGATCGCGCTATCTGGTCACACCACGCGCGTGTCGAGCGCGCAGTGGAACGGAGACGGCACACAGATCAGCACGACCAGCGACGATGACACGGTAAGAATCTGGGATGTCGCAACGAGCGAAGAAAAAATGATCCTCGTGGGACAGCGCGACATGATGCTGCGCGCGCCGTGGAACCGCGAGAGCACACACATCGTCACCACGAGCAAAGATGGAATCGCGCGCATCTGGGATTTGCGAAACGGCATCCAGACGACGGTCTATCGCCGTCATCTCGCGCCGGTGCTGCTGGTGGATTGGGATCCCGCCGGTCGACGCGTTCTCACGGCGGATGACAATGGCTCGATTCGGGTGTGGGACGCGGCAACCGGTCGCGATTTGATCGCTCCCGCGCGCCAATCCGAGCGGCTCTATCACGTCGCGTGGGATGGCGCAGGCGAACGCTTTGTCGTCACGGGCGAAGATCGCAATATGTGGACATGGGATTCTCGCAAAGGGGAAATCGCGACGACGTTTCACGGACACACCGCCGGGATCTATTACGCGGCATGGTCGCCGGATGGAACGCGGCTCGCGTCGGCGAGCAAAGACGGCACCGCCCGAATCTGGGACGCCAATGATGGAAAAGAACTTGTCGTTCTCAAAGGGCATAGCGGCGAGATCTGGCACGTGACCTGGGACGCGGCGGGCAAACGCGTGATCACCGCCGGGGCGGATGGCACCGCCCGCGTGTGGGATGCCAAGACCGGCGCGCAAACGAGTGTCCTCGCCGGTCATACTGCCGGGCTGTGCTGCGCGTCTTGGAACGCCGACGGAACGCGCATCGTTACCGGCAGCCAAGATGGCACCGCGCGCGTGTGGAACGCGGAACAATCGTCGAACGCGCCAGTTTTGCTGCGCGAATTGGGACATGCCGATGCTTTATCGCAATCCGACTGGCATCGCGCCGGGACGCACCTGCTCACAATCAGTCGCGATGGGATCGCCCAAGTGTGGGACGCGAACAGCGGGAAAGAATTGATGACCGTCGCCGGTCTTGCGAGCCAGCCGGAGCGACCTCGCCAAGCGAATGTGCGGATCATCCCTGCCGCCGATGATCCAGTGCCGCAAGTGTTTTTCACTTCGATGGCAGATTTGTTGGAGACGGCGTGCGCGCGCGCGGTTCGCAACATGTCGCGCCAGGAATGGAAAATCTACATGGGCGACGAACCGTACCGCAAAACCTGCCCGCGCCTAACTGCGGAGACGGAATAAGAAAAACGGCGGGCATCAGCCCGCCTGTCGTTTGTTTTTGATTTGATAGCGCATGATCCATTGTGCGCCGCGCGCTTGCCGGATCTTGCGAAATCCTACCCTCGAAAACGCCGACACGACTCCGGTAAAGCCGTCAAACCCGGTCAAGCTCCGATTCTCCGCTGACACCGGGTACGCCTCGACGATTTTCGCGCCGCGCTTTGCCGCATAATCCACTGCCACTTGCAACAACGGGAGCATCAACCCTTTTTTGCGATAGGGTTTTGCGACAAAGAAACAAACCAGCGACCAAACCGGCTGATCGTCCACCCGCGCCAAAATGCGCGAATGTTCGAGGTGGGCGAACTCTTCGCGCGGCGCAAGCGAAACCCACGCGACCGGTTCGCGTCCGACGTACGCCAGCAAACCCGGCGTCGCCTTCGCGCGCACGAGTTTTCTCAGCGCGCGTTTGTTAGCGCTCCCCGTGTTGCGCGCAAACTCGGATGACCGGAGTCGAAAGTACATACACCAGCAGCCGCCGGACGCGCCATGCTCGCCAAAGAGTTTTTCGAGATCGTTCCAGCGGCTCGGGGTGACTGGATGGATCTTTATTCCAAGTTCTTTGCTCATGCTGCCTCCATTATCATTCAAGGGATTGACACTCGCCGAATCCATGTTATACTTCACACGGGCACAAGTTGCGCTTTTTTGAAGGTTTGAAAACGCAAGGTC